>CAUHHV010000064.1 GCA_959606065.1 uncultured Collinsella sp. | reverse complement strand
GCGTAGTCGCTATTTATTCAGTCCAAGTTTCGGGGCGCAGTTCACTGTCCCCTTTATGGTGGTTTTGGGTCTGAGGCGACGCTAGTGGCGAAGTCCCAGCAGGCCGTGGCCGCGATGACGGGCGTCGGCGTGCACCTGAGCGTGCGGACCGGCGGCCTTGACGGATTCGGGCAGGTGCGAGTACTTCTTCTCGAAGTTCTCCTCGAACATCACGGCCAAGTTGTGCGCGGCCTCGTCGTAGCGAGCGGTGCTCTGCCAATACTGGCGCGGCACCAGGATGCCGTCGGGTACGCCGTGGCACGTGGTGGGAATGTCGACGTTAAAGATGTCGTCGTGCACGAACTCGCTGTCCTCGATGGTACCGTCGAGGGCGCGGGCCACCAGGGCGCGCGTGTAGGCAAGCTCGATGCGATGACCCACGCCGTAGCCGCCGCCGATCCAGCCGGTGTTGACCAGGTACACACGCGTGCGGCCGTCGGCGATGCGCTCACCGAGCATCTTGGCATAGACCATGGGGTCGAGCGGCATAAACGGCTCGCCAAACAGCGAAGAGAACGTGGGCGTGGGCTCGGTGACGCCGACCTCGGTGCCGGGGATCTTGGCCGTAAAGCCCGTCACAAAGTGATACATGGCGGCGTCGGCCGTCAGGCGCGAGATGGGCGGCAGCACGCCAAAGGCATCGCAGGTCAGGAAGAGCACGACGCTTGGAGTGGTGCCCATGCCCTTGGTCCACGCGTTGGGAATGTGCTCCACAGGGTATGCCACGCGCGTGTTGTGCGTGATCGAGATGTCGTCGTAGTTGGGCTTGCGGTTCTCGTCGAGCACCACGTTTTCGCAGATCGCGCCAAAGCGGACAGCGTTGAAGATCTCGGGCTCGTGGAACGCGTCCAGGCCCTCGCATTTGGCGTAGCAGCCACCTTCGATGTTGAAGATGCCCATGTCGGACCAACCGTGCTCGTCGTCGCCGATCAGTAGGCGCGTGGGGTTGGCCGAAAGCGTGGTCTTGCCCGTGCCCGAAAGGCCAAAGAACACGGCGGTCTCGTGCGTGACGGGATCCATGCTGGCCGAGCAGTGCATGGGTAGCACGTCGTCCTCGACGGGCAGCAGGTAATTCATGACGCTGAAGATGGACTTTTTGATTTCGCCGGAGTAACCGGTGCCGGCAACCAAAATCACGCGCTCCTGGAAGTTGATGACCACGGCGGCGCTGGAGTTGAGGCCCTTAATGGCGGGATCGCACTGGTAGCCGGGAGCGGCGAGCACACAGAAGTCCGGCTCGCCGGTGCGTGCGATTTCACGGGCAAGCGGGCGGGCGAGCATCTGCTTAATAAAGAGCGCTTGGCTGGCACGCTCGCAGGCGACAAGCAGGCGACGCGTATGGTTGCGATCGGCACCGGCCATACCGCGAGTGACGAACACATCGCGCTCGTTGAGGTAGTTGACGATACCGGCCTTGATGGCCTCGTAGCTCTCGGCAGAAAGCGGGCGGTTGACGGCGCCCCAGGCGATCTTGTCGTGCACGTCGGGCGTGTCGACGATAAAGCGGTCGTTGGGCGAACGGCCGGTACGCTCCCCCGTCTCGATCACCAGCGCGCCGTTGGATGCCATGCGGCCTTCTTCGCGGCGGATAGCGTGCTCGACGAGCTCCGCGGCGGGTAGATCGACCAGCAGACGGGGTTGATTCTCGGCGGGATCTTCGACCAGCGCAATACCAAAGTTGGACAGAACTTCTGCAGGGGTAACACCAGGCATGGGGCCTCCTTTAAAAGCGCGACACGTGGACGCGGTGCGCACTTTACTCACGTAAAGCCCGTTGTACCCGATATGCAAAAACGTTTTTGCGGCAACGGCGAAGCGCCCGCCCAACGGTCAAAAATCGCAGGCAAGCGGCCTAGTCGTTAGGGACACTCTTGAACAGGCAACAACCAAGGAGCGACCCCGGATGCCGGCACTTAGGGACGTTCCCAAAGTGCCGGCACATAAGGAACGTCCCCAAATGCCGTCTACTGAATGGCGCCGCCGAAATTATCGAACAACCTGTTCAAAAACACGAACGAACACCGTCGCGTCTATACTAGAGCGTAGCAATAGAAAGGACTCCGCTTTGAGCATCACGCCCATCGATAGCATTCGCCGCGCCATCGCCCGCCGCAATGGCGTCGCCGACCCCACCGTATCGGACGGGGCGCACGGGCAGGGCGGACGCATCGAGAACGGCCTGTTCCCCGCATCGCACACCGCCGAGGAGCTCGCACGAATCCAAGAGCTAAGCCAGCGTAACGCCGGCGGTCCCGACAGCAGCCAGGCCACACGCCGTCGCCGCGAGCGCGATCGCCAGCCCGGCCCCATCCACCGCATGGTCAATGCCTGGTGGAACCGCCTGCTCGGAGCCGTCTACGGCGGCGGCTTCTCCACGCAAGAAGCCGAGTACGAAGATCACGCCACCCGTCGCGACTACCTTTGGAATACCCTGGGCACCGCCGTGTGGGGCATGGTGTTTCCGTTGCTCACCATCGTGTCCACACAGCTCGTGGGCGCCGAGGAGGCTGGCAAATTCTCCATCGCCTTTGTCACCGGCACGCTCATCATGATCGCGTGCAACT
>CAUHHV010000063.1 GCA_959606065.1 uncultured Collinsella sp. | reverse complement strand
ACTAGTCACGCGTCAGCTTGCGGTGAATACGATGCGGCTGGGCTGCGTCCTCGCCCAAGCGCTCGATACGGTTGGCCTGATAGGCCTCGAAGTTGCCCTCGAACCAATACCAGTTGCCCGGATTCTCGTCGGTGCCCTCCCACGCCAGAATGTGCGTGGCGACGCGGTCCAGGAACATACGGTCGTGGCTAATGACCACCGAGCAGCCCGGGAACTCGAGCAGCGCCGCCTCGAGCGAGGACAGCGTCTCGACGTCGAGGTCGTTCGTGGGCTCGTCGAGGAGCAGCAGGTTGCCGCCCTGCTTGAGCGTAAGCGCCAAGTTCAGACGGTTGCGCTCGCCACCGGAGAGTACGCCAGCGCGCTTCTGCTGGTCCTGGCCCTTAAAGCCAAAGCTCGCCACATACGCGCGGCTCGGAACCTCGGTCTCGCCCACCATCATGTGGTCCAGGCCGTCCGAGACGACCTCCCATAGGTTCTTATCGGGGTCGATGCCGGAACGGTTCTGGTCGACGTAAGAAATCTTGACGGTCTCGCCCACCTCGAGCTCGCCCGAAGTCAGCGGCTCCAAACCCACGATGGTCTTGAAGAGCGTGGTCTTGCCGACACCGTTGGGGCCGATGACGCCCACGATGCCGTTACGCGGCAGGGTGAATGAAAGGTCGTCGATGAGCACGCGGCCATCGAACTCCTTGTGCAGGTGATGGGCCTCGAGCACCTTGTTGCCCAGACGCGGGCCCACAGGGATGCGGATGTCGGTCCAGTCGAGCTTCTGGCTTGCGCGGGCCTCGGCCTCCATCTCCTCGTAGCGAGCCAGGCGGGCCTTGTTCTTGGCCTGACGGGCCTTGGGTGAGCTGCGTACCCACTCGAGCTCGGCCTCCATGCGCTTGGCGAGCTTGGCGTCGCGGTTGCCCTGCGCCTCGATACGGGCGGCCTTGGTCTCCAGATACGTGGAGTAGTTGCCCTTGTAGGGATAAAGGTGACCGCGGTCGACCTCGCAGATCCACTCGGCAACGTTATCCAGGAAGTAGCGATCGTGTGTGACGGCAAGCACCGCGCCCTGGTAGTTGTGCAGGAAGTGCTCGAGCCACAGGATCGACTCGGCGTCCAGGTGGTTCGTGGGCTCGTCGAGCAGCAGCAGGTCGGGAGCCTCGAGCAGCAGCTTGCACAGGGCCACGCGACGGCGCTCGCCGCCGGAAAGCACGTTGACCGGCATGTCGGAATCGGGCAGCTGCAGGGCGTCCATGGCCTGGCCGAGCTTGGAATCGATATCCCAGCCGTCGGCGGTATCAATCTCGTCCTGGAGCTTTCCCATCTCGGCCATGAGGGCGTCCATGTCACAGTCCGGGTCGCACATCTCCTCGCCGATCTTGTTGAAGCGATCGACCTTGGCGATCATGCCGCCAAATGCCATGCGCACGTTCTCGATGACGGTCTTGTCGTCGTCGAGCGGCGGCTCCTGCTGCAGGATGCCCACGGTGTAGCCGGGGGTGAGCCTGGCATCGCCGTTGGAGACCTCCTCGATGCCAGCCATGATCTTGAGCAGGGTCGACTTACCCATGCCGTTAGGACCCACGACACCGATCTTGGCACCGGGGTAGAAGCTCAGGGTCACGTCGTCAAGAATCACCTTGTCGCCATGGGCCTTACGAGCCTGATACATCTGGTAGATAAACTCCGCCATTTGCCTGTTTTATCCTTTCTACCTGCTGTTTCCCTATTCTTGTTTTCGTTTTAGTGGAAACGAAATGAGGTAACCAGCTCTGAAATTTAACGAAAAAGGGGCATGGTTGCCCACACCCCCTAATACTACCTGGGAAAAGTCCCCCGGAACACACTATGAACTGCGTACGCTAGTTTTCCGCAACCTTAGCGAACGGCTCGCTGCGATTTGCGCCACAGCAGATACGAATAGACGTAGGCAGCGCCAGCTGAACCAAACGCCAGCACCGCAATCACCGCGGCGACGACTTCACTCGAAAGCACGCTACCCGCCACGCCCATCACAATCAGGCCAATACCCAGCACCATAAAGCAGGCACCGCCAAAACGCTGCGTACGGCGCCAGTTCTCGGGATCGGCAAGCGCCCAGGGCGTCTTGATACCGAGCGTATAGTTCTGCTTCACACGCGGCAAGTAGTTACCCACACCAATGAACAGCAAACCGACAGCACCGGAAATCAGCACGTTGACCGAACCGGCCGCCGGCACCACGCCCCAGACCGTAAGCTCTCCCAGCCAGCTTATGGCGCACATGAACAAGGTGAAGGCAATTACGAAGCCCTGATAGAACTTACCCGAGGTTCGATATGCCTCACCTTTGGGATCGATGCGCGGCACCACGCAGAACATTGCGAGAAGCGCCAGAGGCAGCACGCCGAGCGCGGAGGCCATCCAGCTAGGACCCCAACCGTCGACAGCGCCGTTCGCGCCCCAGTGCGTGGGAATCTGCGCAGGCAAGCTCGGCATCACCATGAGGTGCGCTACGACATTGGCGACGCACAGAGCGACCAGCGCAATCCACACGCGCGACGATACCCCTGTGGGGTGAATGCCCTTGTTTTCGTTATTCATCCTTATCACCTTCATTGTTTGTAAAACCCATAAACCAGCCAATTAAATCCTGCATGACGGTGGTGTTTAAGCTGTATACGATGTTTTGGCCATGGCGCTCGTCGGTCACCAACCCGGCGTTTTT
>CAUHHV010000062.1 GCA_959606065.1 uncultured Collinsella sp. | reverse complement strand
GTGGGAGATCGGGCTTTCAAGGCTTAGTTAAACCAAGTCTGTACGGTCAAATGACCCGTAGCTTACATCTGCTCGGGCGCGGAAACGCCAACGAGGGTGAGCACCAGGGCGAGCGTCACACGGACGGCATCGCAAGCGGCCAGACGGGCACGCGAAAGCTCGGGGTCGACGGGACGGCCCTCGCTCGGCAGCACCTGACAGGCAGCGTAGAAGCTGTGGAAGTCGCCGGCGAGTTCCTCAGCAAAGTGCGTCAGACGGAACGGGGCGCGGTCGCGAGCGCAGCTGGCGATGAGGTCGGTGAGCTCGTTGAGCTTGCGCGAAAGGGCGAGCTCGGTCGGGTCGGTCAGCAGCGAGTAATCGACGTTCTCACCGATGGCCTTGGCGGCGACGGCCTTCATGCCCATCTCGTCAGCCTGCTCGGGCGTAACGTCAGCGGCACGGCGCAGGATGGAGCACACGCGGGCGTGAGCGTACTGCACGTAGTACACCGGGTTGGAGTTGTCGCGCTTCTTGACGGCCTCAATATCGAAGTCGACCATCTGGTTGGAGCTCTTGGAGATGAGGGTGTAACGGGCAGCGTCGGAGCCGACCTCGTCGACGAGCTCCTGCAGGGTCACCATGGTGCCCTTACGCTTGGACATACGGACGGGCTTGCCGTTACGCAGCAGGTTGACGAGCTGGCCCAGTAGAACCTCGAACTTGCCGGGGTAACCCAGAGCGTCGCAGACGCAGCGGACGCGCTCGATGTAGCCGTGGTGGTCGGCGCCCCAGATGTCGATGACGTGGTCGACGCGCTGGAACTTATCCCAGTGATAGGCAACGTCGGAGGCGAAGTAGGTGTACTCGCCATCGGACTTGATCAGAACGCGGTCCTTGTCATCGCCCAGGTCGGTGGAGCGGAACCACAGGGCGCCGTCCTTGGTGTAGAGATAGCCCATCTTGTCGAGCTTCTCAAAAGCGCGGTCGACGGCGGAGGTGCCGGCGGTCTCGCCCTCGGTGTCCTTCACATACAGCGAGCGCTCGGAGAACCAACGATCGAAGTCGCAGTTAACGGCATGGCAAAGGTCGCGCATGTTGTCGACCATCTTTACATAGCCGCGCTCGCGGAAGCTCTCCATGCGCTCCTGCGGATCGGCGTTGACCCACTTATCGCCGTCGGTGCGCCAGAACTCGGCGGCCTCGTCGATGATGTAGTCGCCGCCGTAGGAGTCCTTGCCCAGGGTCTCGGCAAAGTTGTCCTGATACGGATGGGTCTCGGGATGCTCGTCGTTCTCGTCGGCAACAAAGGCGTCGCGGTCGGCGATCAGCAGCTTGTGAGCCTCGTCGATATCCACGCCCTGCTTGGCGATGATGTCGGCAAGCTGCATATAGCGCGTGCTGATGGAGTTGCCGAAGGTGTTCATCTGAGAGCCGTGGTCGTTGATGTAGAACTCACGCTGGATGTCGTAACCGGCGTGATCCATAACGCGGCAGAGCGAGTCGCCCAGCGCGGCCCAGCGGCCGTGGCCGATGTGCATGGGGCCGACGGGGTTGGCGGAAACGAACTCGACCTGGGTCTTCAGGCCACCACCGACGTTGGACTTAGCGAAGTCCATACCCTTCTCGCGAGCCTCGCCAAAGATGGCATTCTTGACGGCAACGGAGAGGTAGAAGTTGATGAAGCCAGGGCCTGCGATCTCGACCTTCTCGATCGCGGGGTCCTCGGGCATATGGGCAACGATGGCCTCGGCGATCTTGCGCGGGGCGCAGTGGGCCAGCTTGGCGGACTTCAGGGCCATGGTAGAGGTCCACTCGCCATGAGAAGTGTCAGCCGGTCGCTCGATAGCGCAATCGTCAAGTTCAAATGCGGAAAGGTCGCCGGCCTCCTGGGCCGCAGCAAGCGCAGCGCGTACCAGCTCTTCAATCTTCTCGGGCATAGATCCTCCTTGTGTTAAAGCCCCCGAGCTCTTGGTCACTCGTAGGGCAAAAGCCAGAGTTTGTAGCACTCTATCACAAGCGACGGGCACTGTCGCAGGGTAAAGCCAATCGATATTGCATATGCACAAAATTGACTACAGCTTGTATGGAGTCACTCAAAGATGCCGGTCTGCCTGCAGATTATGCAGGCGTTGAAAATGCATAAAGGTGTGAATGAGCTGTGTCTGTTATCGAATACTCTTACCTATCGGAGTTGTGTGCTTTTCCTGCATAACGTGAGAATTTGCGCACGTCAGCGTGTTATTCTAGACATACGTAAATTCGTATAAGTTGGAGGTAGCATGTTCTCAATCGGTCAACACGTCATTCATCCGGGTCAGGGAGTCTGCACCGTCGTCGGTTTTAGGGACGACACGCCGCAGCCCATGCTGCTGCTCGAGACCAAGCAGGGACATGCGCAGACGATCCTCATGTACCCCGTGGCGCAGGCCGATCGTTTGCACGCCGCCATCTCTCAGCAAGATGCCGAGCACCTGCTGAGCCACTATGACGAGCTGGAGTGCGACACCTTCACCGAGCGCAACAGCTCACTTGAGGAGACACACTTTAAGCAGCAGCTCAAGCTGGGTGCGCCCGAGACGGTCCGCGTGGCAAAAACCATGATGCACCGCATTCGCCAGGCCGAGGAAGCCGATAAAAAGCCCAGCTCCTACTACATGCGCGTACTCAAGGAAGCCAAGCGCCGCTCCATCGAGGAGTTCGCCGTGGCCCTTGGCGTCACCGAGGAGGACGCCGAAGCCCGCCTAGCCCAAGCCGCCCTCAACTAACCCATCCGCGCCAAAAACCACCACAAAGGGGACAG
>CAUHHV010000061.1 GCA_959606065.1 uncultured Collinsella sp. | reverse complement strand
GCTGCAGTAGTAGCGGGCATCGAACGCCATGCCGCACGCGCCCTTGATGAGCTCCGGCGCGTCCTTGGCGCGACCCCACTGCCAAATGTGCTCGCCCAGCCAGGCACGGACCGGTGTCAGATCGCCGCTCGCACAGGCACCGGTAAGGTCGACACCGTCGCGGCACATGGCCGGCACAAACATGGCGTCGTAGGCGCTGCCCAGCGCATAGGTGGGGAAGTAGCCAAACGAACCGCCGCTCCAATGCGTATCCTGCAGGCAGCCGTGCGTGTCGTCGGGAACTGGAATGCCCAGGTACTCGTCCATAAAGCGATTCCAAAGCGCGGGGATGTCCTTGGCCGTAGCCTCGCCGGCAAACAGCATGCGCTCGATCTGGTAGCGCACCATAATATGCAGCGGATAGGTGAGCTCGTCGGCCTCGGTGCGGATCAACGACGGCTGCGCGATGTTCACGGCGCGGTAGAGCGTGTCCTCGTCCACGTCGCCGTAGGCCTCGGGCGCGTGACGGCGCAGCACCTGCAGCAGCGGTCCCATAAAGGCGCGGCTGCGGCCCACGGTGTTCTCAAAGAAGCGGCTCTGGCTCTCGTGGATGCCCATGGAGGTGCCGCCCTCCAGGCACGTGCGCGCATAGGCGGGATTGACGCCTAGCTCGTAGGCGGCGTGTCCTGCCTCGTGGATGATGCTGTAGACGTTGGAGATGCAGTCGTCCTCGTAGATGTGCGTTGCGATGCGTGCGTCGCCCACCGAGAAGCCCTCGCTAAACGGATGCTCGGTAAAGGCAAGCGTGGTGTCGTTCAGGTCCAGGCCGACGAGCTTCATAAGGTCGAAGCTCATGGCGCGCTGGGCGGCCTCGGGCACGCGGGCGTGCAAAAAGTCGGCAGCGGGCTGCTGGCCGCGCTCGCCGATGGCGTGCACGAGCGGCACGACCGTCGCCTTGACCTCATCGCAAAACGCGTCGAAGCTCTTGGTGGAAAGGCCGCGCTCGTACTGGTCGAGCCAAACGTCGTATGGGTCGCGCTTGGGGTCCATGAGCTCGGCCTGATGCTTAAGTTGGGCGACGATTCTATCCACATAGGGCTCAAAACTCGCCCAGTCATTGGCCGTCTTGGCCTTGTGCCACACGGCGTCTGCCTCGCAGGTGAGCCTGGTCCAAGCCTCGGCCTCCTCGGTGGGGATGACGCTTGCCTCGCGCTGGTCGCGGCCGAGCACACGGATCTCGTCGAGCAGCTGCGGGTCGTCGATCTTGCCTCCGGCGACGGTCTCGCGTGCCAGCGAGCGTACGAGCTCAACGGACTTCTCGCTGGTCAGCAGCTTGTGATGTTCACCGGCAAGGGTGCCCATGGCATCGGCGCGCGCTGCGGCGCCGTTGGCGGGGGCAATGGTCGCGCCGTCAAACTCGGCAATCTTGAGCAGGTACTCGCGGGTCCACAGTTTGCCCTCGAGCTTGCGGAATTTTTTGACGGCCTTATCGACCTTCATGCCTTTGGATGTCTTGCCCGCTGCAGGCTCGACCTTCTTATCGATTTTCTTTCCCATACCATATCCTTGATCTCGTGAGCCGAGCGCCTCGGGTGGGCGCGCGGCCAGTTTGCACAGCTACCTGCCTTGTACCCAGCACGAACAAAACGGAACGCGGCGATACGTCCACACAATGTGGTATCCTGTAGCCCAATGCGTTGACGGAGAGGGTTTTGCCCGCCGCGTCGCCGGCAAGAGAGGGAAGGTCATGGGCTGCAAGCCTTCCTGCGGTGACAAGGGCCAAGCGTTCACTCCCGAGCAGCGACCTCAACGGGCACGCGGCCAGCGGCGGCGAAGCCCCAGTAGGGAAGCCGTGAGCCTCGCGATAAGGGGCGCAGAGTGGGCACGGCGGGCCAGACATCCGCCGCGTCAAACAAGGTGGTACCGCGGAATTCAACCGTCCTTGGGCAATGCACATGCCCGAGGGCGGTTTTTTGTTACCGAACCGGGCCGCGTTTTCGCAACGTCAGGCGGCGGTAGTCGCCTCGGCAAGCGGGGAGCGCGAGAGACGAAAGGGAAGACATGAGTCTGATTGATGATCTGGTCAAACTCGAGGAAGAGGCCAAGGAGCTCGTCGCAGGCGCCGACGACGCAGCCAAGCTCGAGGCTGCGCGCGTTGAGCTGCTCGGCCGCAAGGGCCGCATCACCGGCCTGATGCGCATGATGGGCAAGCTCGCCCCCGAGGATCGTCCCGTGATGGGCAAGCGCGCCAACGAGATGCGCCAGCTGATCGAGGGCATGCTCGACGAGCGCAACACCGAGATGAAGGCCGCCGCCCTCAAGCGCGCACTCGAGCACGACGCCGTCGACATCACGCTGCCGGGCATCCGTCCGCAGATCGGCCACCAGCACCTGATCAAGCAGATCATCGAGGAGGCCGAGGACATCTTCTGCGGCATCGGCTACACCGTCGAGTCCGGTCCCATGGTCGACACCTCCTACTACAACTTCACCGCGCTCAACGCCCCCATGGATCACCCGAGCCGCTCGGCCCGCGATACCTTCTACGTGGTCGACAATAACCCCGGCAGCGTCGCGCACCCCGAGGCCCACGCCCACGGCGAGTCCGACGTGCTGCTGCGCACCCAGACCTCGGGCGTGCAGATCCACACCATGGAGTCGCAAAAGCCGCCCATCTACATGATTTGCCCGGGCACCGTCTACCGTCCCGACACGGCCGATGCCTGCCACCTTCCGCAGTTCAACCAGATCGAGGGTCTGGTCGTCGACGAGGGCATTACCTTTGGCGACCTTAAGGGCACGCTCGACTACTTTGTTAAGTGCATGTTTGGCGAGGACCGCAAGACGCGCTATCGCCCGCACTTCTTCCCCTTCACCGAGCCCAGCTGCGAGGTGGACGTGAGCTGCCACGTGTGCGGCGGCAAGGGCTGCAACTTCTGCAAGCATAGCGGCTGGATCGAGATCCTGGGCTGCGGCATGGTCGACCCCAACGTCCTGATCAACTGCGGCATCGACCCCGAGAAGTACACCGGCTTCGCCTTTGG
>CAUHHV010000060.1 GCA_959606065.1 uncultured Collinsella sp. | reverse complement strand
GCGATTGGCGAAAATACGTTGGTGAAAATGGTGAAAAATATATTGACGCTAACACACGGTCGCGCGGCAGCTCGCGCACGGCGTCTGCAGGAGCCGCGTCCGCGACATGTTCAACGTGGAGCCGCCCTACATGGACTACTGGGCCGCGCCCGCCGCATAGAGGCGGTAGAATGGTCGCACCGCGATACACGAGGAGGGGTGAGGCCATGCCGTCGAACATACCGGCCACGACGATCCGCATCGACCCGGAGGTCAAGAGGGAGGCCACGGCCATCCTGGACGAGCTCGGCCTGTCCATGTCCACCGCCGTCAACGCGTTCCTCAGGGCGCTCGTCCGGGAGGGCGGGATGCCGTTCGAGATGAGGGTCAAGACGCCGGCGCCCGACGGGGAGACGGCGAGATAGCCGGCAGGTCGGCATGTCAATCCTGGTCTAACAGAGCCTTAAAAAATCATCGAGCGAATGGTAGTCAAAAAAGCCGCGCCCCAAAAAGACTGGTTATTGGGCGTTGACAGTTGGCGAGCCGTAGGTAAAATATCGACTTGTCCTGGGGACGTAGCTCAGTTGGGAGAGCGCTGCCGTCGCATGGCAGAGGCCGAGGGTTCGACTCCCTTCGTCTCCACCCTTGGATTTGATAAGCCGCTGACATTGTGTCGGCGGCTTTTTTTAAAAGAAAGGGCTGTACCATGGCCGAGCTTGAGTCCCAACCATTGTCCGACGAGGAGCGCGCTGAGTTGGAAGAGCTCCGCGCCGAGAAGGCCCGCCGCGAGGCTCGGGAAGAGGCCCGTCGCGAGCGTGAGGAGCTGGCTGCCCTGCGTGCCGAGCGTGCGAAGGCCGAGGAGGTCGCCGCGAACGCCGCATCCGCATCGGCGCCCGCGCCTGCACCCAAGCCCGCTGCTGCGAAGCCTGCACCTGCCGCGCCCAAACCTCAGCCTAAAAAGGCCGCTCGTCCCAAGTCCGACGAGCCCAAGTCGAGCCGTGACGAGATGACCTTTGCCCAGCGCATGGTTACCTCCAAGGAGCCTACGGGCGAGAACGAGATCCCTGGCATGGCGCCGGCTCAAAAAATCATCATTGTCCTTGCCCTCATCGCGTTTGTCATCTTTATGGGCTACACGATCCTGACCAGCATGGGCCTGCTCTAACCGATTTGCATCGGGCGTCATGTCCGCATCCTCTGCTCTCGTCTAACCCTCAAATTCTGTACCACACATCCGAAAGGTCGCCCCATGGCTTTGACCGACATCTCGCATCCCACCGACATTGCAATGCTCACCGATCTGTACGAGCTCACTATGGCCCAGGGCCTGTGGGAGAGCGGCAAGGCCAATGAGCAGGGTTGTTTTACCGCGTTTTACCGCGACCATCCCTTTGGCAGCGCCTATGCCGTCATGTGCGGCACCGCCGAACTGCCCGAGCTGGTCGAGAATCTGCGCTTTACGCCCGAGGACATCGACTACCTCGCCTCGCTCCAGGCCCCTGCCGGCGGCGCGATGTTCAAACCTGGATTCCTCGACTACCTGCGCGATTTTCGTGCGCATGTAAACATCGACGCCGTGCCCGAGGGCGAGCTCGTCTTTCCGCGCGAGCCCATGGTGCGCGTCACCGGCCCCGCGCTGGAGTGCCAGCTGCTCGAGACGGCGCTGCTCAACATCGTCGGGTTCCAGACGCTTGTCGCCACCAAGACGGCGCGCGTGGTGCTCGCCGCCGACGGTCGCCCCGTGGCGGAGTTTGGCCTGCGCCGAGCCCAGGGTCCCGATGGCGGCCTGGCCGTTGCGCGCGCGAGCTACGTTGCCGGCTGCTCCTCTACGTCCAATGTGCTCGCCGGCCGCCGCTACGGTATTCCCGTCTTTGGCACGCATGCGCACAGCTGGGTGATGAGCTTCGATTCCGAGCTCGAGGCCTTCCGCGCATTTGCCAAGTCGAGCCCCAAGAACTGTACGCTGCTCATCGACACCTACGATGTACGCGAGGGCTGCGAGCATGCCATTACGGTTGCCAAGGAGATGGAGGCGGTGGGCGAGCGCCTGTCGGCTATTCGCATCGACTCGGGCGACCTCGCCAAGCTGTCCAAGTATGTCCGCGGCCGTTTTGATGCTGAGGGCCTGCCCTATGTGGGGATCTCGGTTTCCAACGATCTTGATGAGTACACGATTCAGTCGCTGCTCGACCAGGGCGCGCCCATCGACAGCTTTGGCGTGGGTACCAAGCTCGCGACCTGCTATGACCAGCCGGCGCTGGGCGGCGTGTACAAGCTTTCCGCCCGCCGTGCGAGCGAGGCAGATCCATGGACGCCGGTGGTCAAGCTCTCCGAGCAGCCCTACAAGCGCACGATCCCGGGTGTGCAACGCGTGCGCCGTTATTACGACGGCTTTGGCGGCCCGGTCTGCGACATGATCTACGACGAGGACCATCTGGCGGGGGAGGGCGCCGCGCGCGGCAATACCCTCGTGGCCGTGAATGATGCCGCCCTGGTGACTGACGTGTCCGAACTTGAGTATCGCGAGCTGCTGGTGCCGATCGTGCGCGATGGCAGTGCGGTGGCTCCGCGTGAGAGCATCCAGGACGCGCGCGAGCGCTGTGCTTGGGCACTCGATCATCTGGACGCAGCTTTCAAGCGCTTCCTGTACCCGCAGACCTATGTGGTGGGCATGGAGCAGGGCCTGGCTCAGGTGCGCGACGAGCTCGTGCGCAAGAACATGGCCGCGGCCTCTGCCTTTCCCTGGGCTCACTAATTCCTTGGGCGGTAGGGGCGAGTCACGCTCCCTTGGCCGCCAGCTCGGCCGTTCGCTGAACAGTTGATTGGTTTGACGTATGACGACTTCTTATAAAACGATGGTGGTAAAGATCGGTTCGTCCACGGTGGTGGGTGCCGATGGCAAGGTCAACCGCGCCTTTATCGGCGGACTTGCCGATCAGGCCGCAGCGCTGCGCAAGCTCGGCTGGCGTCTGGTCGTGGTGAGCTCGGGCGCTATCGCCTGTGGCTATCCCGTGTTGGGTTTCGACCGCAAGCCGGTCGGCGACCTGCCGAGCCTGCAGGCCTGCGCCTCGGCCGGCCAGTGCATCATCTCGTCGGCCTACGACGAGGAGTTCCATGCGCGCGACCTGCTCACCTCGCTCGTGCTGCTCACGCGCCACGATACGGCCCGCCGCACGTCCTACCTGCACGCGCGCGACGCCCTGCTGCGCCTGGTTGAGCTGGGCGTGGTGCCGGTCGTCAACGAGAACGATACCGTCACCGTCGACGAGATCAAGTTTGGCGACAACGACACGCTGGCGGCGCTCGTGAGCTGCCTGGTTTCTGCCGATCTGTGCGTGACGCTTTCGGACATCGACGGCCTCTACACCGCCAATCCGCATGAGGATCCGACGGCCGAGTTTGTCCCGGTCGTGCATAAGATCGATGCCAAGATCATTGCCTCGGCGGGCGATTCTTCCACATCGGTGGGCACGGGCGGCATGATCACCAAGATTCGCGCGAGCCGCATCCTGATGACGGCGGGCATTCAGAGCGTGATTTGCTCGGGCGAGGAGCCCGATGC
>CAUHHV010000059.1 GCA_959606065.1 uncultured Collinsella sp. | reverse complement strand
AAGGTCACGAGGGTTCGAATCCCTCCTCCTCCGCCATTTTGGTTGAGAAAGCTCCTAGGAATGGGAGCTTTTTTTGTTATCGAGATACGTCTCGATCCCACGCTTCCCCAAACGTGTACGTCAGCCTCCAAAACCGACATATTTCGACATCTTTGGAGGCTGAGGTACACGTTTGGATTGAGCTCACGGGAGTGGCACTATTCGGAAGGCACCTCTTCGTCTCGCATGCTTTTCCAGTTGCGGATAAGCGCCTTGCGTAGTTCGTTTTGCTCTCGCTGGTGCCCGGTATCGGTACAGCGAGGCATGCCGAGTGCTTCGCGAATGTTGTTCATGGCGCGGTGAAAGGCGAGCTGGCTGCCGAACTGAGCCGAAGTGAGCGTAACGATTCGATATCCCATTTGGGAGAGAACGGCCTCTCGCTCCGCATCTGCTCCTTTGCGCTCGAACTCATCGTGAAAACCGCCCTTATATTCGATACCGAGCTCCCTGCGCTTGTAGGTAACGAGCGCATCGATTTTAAGTGTTCGAGCTTTGGCGCAATGCCAGAGACGTTGAGGGATCTCGAGTGGTTTGTTGAGTTCGATACCTCGGATGCCAACGCCGCCTTCGCTTGTTGGGAGTGAGAGGGCGATTGCCGAAGCGGTCTCCATAGGCGAGGCCGAGCGATCGTAGATATGCCTGAGCGCGAGCCGTGCACGTGTGGCACCGGGTTTGCCGGGATGCCGATCGAGCAGTTCGATTATTTCATCCTTGGAGGTGGTGGCTGGTTGCTCGGTATAAGGGTCGGCGGGATTGAGCCTCATGCGATAATCGCCGCAAACTTCATAGCCATATTCGAGATATTCGATCCTATCCATCCACTCGGCAGCGAGCACGAAGGTGAAGGCTTCGTCGGTGATGAAGATTCCGGGCGTCAACTCGTTAATATGCTCGTAGGGAAGATTTTGTCCAAGAATGTGGCAAATGACGCCTTTGGTGCGAATTCGCTCGAATTCGAATACAACCGAGATATCGATAGTCTTGAGCATATCGGACGGAATGCCGCAGTCGATAAGTGCCTGTCGTATGCGCGCAACGCGTTGTTGGGTGGAGATGCCTTGTGCGCCTATCTGGTAGTCGTGCCGCGCAAGAGACTGAACCAAATTCTGGGGTGCATGATGGACAAGCCATGCGGTTTTATGCGAAATGAGAACAGGGGTATCCATTGAGGGCCTCTCGCTCTGAGCCGGTATCCAACTCTTATGTCCGTTGAAGTGGGGAAATATACCGGATGTGAGTAAATCAACTCACTCATGCTGTGAACCCAATCCAAACATGTACGTCAGCCTCCAAAGATGTCGAAAAATGTCGTTTTTGGAGGCTGATGTACATGTTTTGGACCCCTGGCATTCCAGTAACGCCACGCCCGCGCCCAGTCCCTACCGTTTGCCGAGCAATAGGGTCTCAATCGCCGCCAACCATGTACTATGTACGGGCATTGTTCAAACCCGAGAATCAAAGGACCTCATCTTGCCCGTCGTCGCCGCTATGACTGTTACTTCACACGCCTCGGATGCCATGGTCGCTATCCCATTTTGGCTCGAGATGTTCGCCGTTGTCGCGGCATCGATCTCGGGCGTGCTGGTCGCTCGCGAGCACAAGCTCGACCTGGTGGGCGCGGTCGCGCTCGCGGTGGTCTGCGGTCT
Source organism: uncultured Collinsella sp. (assembly GCA_959606065.1). Taxonomy (GTDB): domain Bacteria; phylum Actinomycetota; class Coriobacteriia; order Coriobacteriales; family Coriobacteriaceae; genus Collinsella. The sequence continues at coordinate 1,942 of CAUHHV010000059.1, read as the reverse complement.
GGGCGGCGGTCTTTTGCGCGATATGACGCTCCAGGTCGGCAACGTCTACATCCTCAACCAGCCCATGGCACTACCGCTCTCCATCGCCACAGCCGCCATCATCTATATCTTCCCGGCAATCGTCGATAAGCCCGAAAAACTCATTCCCCTGCTCGACATCATCTCGGTCGGCATCTATGCAGCAACCGGCGCGGACAAGGCGTTGGTGTACGGATTTGCGCCCGCCGTATGTATCATGATGGGCTTCTTTACCGCCGTGGGCGGCGGCATGCTGCGCGACGGCTTTATGGGCGTGGTCCCGGGCATTTTCCAACGCACCAACTTCTATGCCATCGCGGCCATCGCCGGATCGGCAAGCTATGTAGCCCTCGTCATGAGCGGCCTCATGAGCAATGTTGCCGCGCTGGTCGTATGCGTTGTGGTGACCATGGGGCTGCGCTGGCTATCACTGCGCTTTGACATTAAAAGCCCTACCGAGGAAGACATCGCGCGCTTTTTGCACCGTAAAAAGTAGGTAGCACAGCACAACCCCTCGAAATGCAGCCGAGAGATTCTTTTAGAGCGCCCGCGCGTTGGGTACCCTGTTAGATACCTGTCGAGTATCTAACGAAGGATTCACTATGCCTTGCAACCAAGTACCGTCGATCCGGCGCCACAAAGCGCAGGCCCGCATCACCATCCTATTCGCGCTGATTGCGCTCGCGCTCACCGCACTTCCCACGGTGTCGTTCGCCGGCACCGACACCGCGGGAAACGTGCTCGCAACCGAAGTTGACTCAACTCCGTCCGGTATCGAAGGCGACCTGTACTGGGCCGGCCAAAGTCTCAATCTAGACGACGCCTCCATCGGCCGCGATATTATCGCGGCGGGTGAGAGCCTGTCGATTCGCGATTGCACCGTAGGCGGCGCCGTTCGTCTGGCGGCACGCACCATCGATATCGCCAAAACCGCAATCGATGGCAGCGTCACGGTGGCCGGCCAGCACGTCGTGCTCAACACCGGCAGCACCGCCAACTGTTTTTACGCGGCGGGCGAAACCGTCGCCCTGCGCGGCTCCGCCAAATCGGCGGCGCTTGCCGGCGACACCGTTACCATCGACGGCACCGTCGATGGCAATGTTGAAGTCTGGGCCGACAAGCTCATCCTGGGTAAAAACGCCCGCATCACCGGCACGGTGAACGCCCACGTCTCACAGGACCCCGAGCGGGCCGAGGGCGCCCAGGTTGGAGCCCTCAAGATCGACCGGACCGAGAACGAGAACACCTCTACGGTCAACGACATGATTGGCGGCATCGTTGCCGCAGCGCTTTCCACCTGCTTTGTCGCTATCCTGCTTGAGCTTGTCTTTCCGCGCGCAACCGCCAGCGCCGCCGGCATGCTCCATCAGCATCCCATGCCACTGTGGGTAAGTGGCCTTCTGGGCACGGTCGCCATCGCTCCCGCCGTCCTGCTGCTTATCATCTCGATTGCAGGCCTGTCGCTCGCCGGAGCACTCATGTGCAGCATCATCGGCATCGCTTTGGTCTCGGCGGCATTTACGGGTACCGCGATCGCACGCATGGCCGGACACAACCAAAACCGCTTCGCCATGGCCGCCGCGGGCGGTATCGTCGCGGGCGCACTCACGGCATTTCCTCTTATGGGCAACTTTGTCAGCGGCGTAGCCTTCGTCTTCACGCTCGGCTACGTCATCCAAATCATTTGGCACAACGCCCACCTCAAGCCGCAGCAGCCGGCTAACACGCCAGAACTCCCCACCGCCTAGCAGCCGATCACCACAAAGGGGCCAGGCACCTTTGTGGTGGTGCAAAGCAACCTGATCCCATTGCACCAAAAAGGGCGCCGACCATTGCGGTCGACGCCCTTTCTTATTGGCAGTTATAAGCCCCAGCGCTTATTTGTTGACCTGGCCGGCGCGGACGGCAGCCTTCTTGCGGTCGG
>CAUHHV010000058.1 GCA_959606065.1 uncultured Collinsella sp. | reverse complement strand
CGGTAGCCGGATCGTAGGAAGGATGAATAATGGCAAAAGAGGGAAAGAAGCCGATCGGCAAGATTGTCCTAGGCGTCATCGTGGTGCTGGTTATCGTCGGTGCCGTGGGCTCCATGGGTGGCAATTCAACCGATTCGTCTGCGAGCGATTCGGCAAAACCTGCCGAGGCGACACAGCAGGCTGAGGAGCAAAAAGAATCGCAAGAACCGTATACCATTGCTGACGAGGCTGAAGACACCTCCAGTCAGTTTGCCTATAAGATCACGGGCACGCTTACCAATAACACGGACAAGGAAAAGAGCTACATTCAGATTGAGTATGTTCTGTATGATGCCGATGGCAACCAGGTTGGAACGGCTCTTGCAAACACCAATCATCTGAAGGCGGGCGGCTCCTGGAAGTTCGAGGCGCTGGGTACGGTGTCTCCCGACCAGGTTGCTAGCTGGGAGCGTTCGGACGTAAGCGGTTTCTAGCATGTTGCATGCACTGGGGGAGGTGAAGTCGTATGCCCGATAAAAAGCTGACCGAGGAGCTGCTCAATGAGCTTCTCGATGCGCCGAACATCGATGGCTATATCAGGGAGCACGACTTTGCCGCCCCGTCGCTTTCGGACTACCTGAAGCAGCTGCTGCAGGAAAAGGGCTTGGAGCGCTCGCGCGTGGTTCGTATGGCCGATCTCAATGAGACCTTTGGCTATCAGATCTTTACCGGTGCGCGTCACCCGAGTCGCAATAAGGTGCTGCAGATTGCCTTTGCGATGGCGCTGACGCTCAAAGAGGCCAACCGTGCACTGACGGCTGCCGGGGTAAGCGTCCTCAACTGCAAGGATCGCCGTGATGCGATTATCATCTTTTGCATCGATCGCGGGTGCAGCCTCCAAAAGGTCAACGAGGAGCTGTATCGCTTTGGCGAGGAGACGGTGAGTTAGCGGCTGATATCTGAGCCGGCGGAGCTGCCGAACAACGATGCAAACGAACGGGGCGCGGATGCCATGGGGTGTCTGCGCCCTGCGCTATGATGGAGGCTATGGATACTCAGACCACAACATATTCCGATGACGAGCTGACCGCAGCGCTTGCCGAACATCTGGCGTCGCTCGATCGCGACGACAGCTATCGCGTGGAGCGTGTACTTAAGCGCTCGTCCGTTGAAACAACCGAGCTCGTGTACTTTGAAGGAACCGGCGGTGGTTCGCTCGGCCCCTTTGTCCGTAAACGCATCGATGCTTCGGCTCAAATCGGCGGGGCATACGGGCGTCTGTTTGCCGCCCAGCGGGCAGGCAGGCGTTTTGAGCACCTGCCCAGAATCGTCGATTGTCATCGTGTGGGCGACGAGCTCAACGTGGTTATGGAATACATCGAAGGGGAGACGCTCAGGGCGCTGGTGGACCGTCTGGGAGCCACCCCCGATTATGCGCGTGAATTGTATCCTGCCCTATGCGATGCCGTGGGCGAGCTCCACGCCGGTTTTGCAATGGCGGGGGAGACGTCGGCGCCGGTGATCCATCGCGACCTCAAACCGTCGAATATCATCGTGACGGGTGCGAACTGTACGCTCGATGAGGACCTGACGTTTTCGTCGCTGGTGATTATCGACTTGGGGATCGCGCGCGTATGGCGCGATGGCGCCGATGCCGACACCGTCAAGTTTGGCACGCGACCCTATGCGCCGCCCGAGCAGTATGGGTTTGGGCAGACGAGTGCGCGCAGCGACGTCTACGCACTGGGCGCCCTGTTGTTCTTCTGCTTGACGGGAGTCGACCCTAAACCAGGGCTCGACATGCGCGAGCAATGCGAGGCGCGTGGCATTCCCACTCCACTTGCCGATGCCGTCTGCATGTCGATGGCGCTCGACCCGGCCAAGCGTTTTGCGAGTGCGGAAGCGTTGGGACGGGCGACGCGCTCGGCATACGATCTGAGCCGCCCCGTGCGGCCTCCTGCGCCTGCGCCTGTCCGTACTCCGGCCTCGGAGACGGTGTTGATGCTCCAGGGGCTCCAGAACCCCGCAGGGCTTCCTAGGCCTGCCGCCTCCGCTGCATGCGGTCTGCTCTCTCGCGTTCCGGAGTCTCTGGGGCGCATTTGGAATACGCTTGTCTGCTTCTCCCTACTTGTGTTCTTTGCCGGAAGTCACTTTGCCGTCTTTCACCCCACGGGAGCAAACCAAAGCTACCCGACGTGGTTTCTCATAATCGAGTATTTTTTCTTTGTTGATGGCCTTATGGTGCTTATGCATTTTGTGCTGCTCGATAAGCGCCGTCTTCGTCGGCGATTCGCACTGCTCGACAGCTATCGCGGCAAGAAACTCGCGAAACTCTGGCTCAAGGCATTGGGTGTGCTGCTCCTATGCATGATCGTCATAGTCGCGGTTGCCAATGCGACCGGCGTCGTCGATACCTCCGCTACCTAAAAGAAAAGGGCCCCATTGGGGCCCTTTGCAGTTGCGCTTAGATGCGGTTCATCTGAGCGGCGACTTTGTTGTACCAGTCCTGCCACGTGGGCGGGCAGTACTTTTTGGCCGCTGCCGGGGTAAGGGTGGAGCCGTAGTTGGCGCCCAGATAGGCAACGTGAGCGGAGATGCCCTCGCTCCAGCTGCCAAAGCTGCGCCAACCGCCGCCACGGGCACTCCAGCCCCAGGCGTTGTAAGAATTGGCGCAATAAGCACCCTTGGTGCTCTCGATGCAGGCGATGGCGGGGGACCAACGGGGGTCGACACCGGTATTCCAAGCGGCGACGGCAAAGTTATAGCCCTGGCCTGCCATGGGGGAGCCGGCGAGATAATTGTCGATGCGGCTCGTCCACTCATTGATGAACGAATCGTAATCGGAGCTACCGGTATTGGCGTTGTTCACCGTGGTGTCGATGGTGGTGTTGGTGTTGGTGGCCTGGCTGCTGGAATTGCTGCCGCTTACGCCCTCGCCCGAGAGCTTCTCGGCGGCGGCGGCCTTATCGGCCTCAAGCTTGGCAAGCTCGGCGGCATTTTCCTGCTCGGCTTTTGCCTGTGCCTCGCTGCGGAGCTGCTGGGCCTGAGCCAACGCATCCTCGGCGTTTTTCTGCTCTGCCTCAAGCTGAGACTTGGCCTGCTGGAGCTCAGCCTTGTTCTGCTCGAGTTCGGTTTGCATGTTATTGAGCTGTTCGATCTCGTCGACGCTCGAGCTCGTGATCTGGTTGGTGTATTTGCAGGTCGTGATGAACTCACCCAGGCTCTGCGCGTTGACCAGGAAGCTCACGATGGGGTTGGTGCCCTTCTGATACTTGTACAGATCGCGCATGGCGGAGCTTGCCTTGGCCTGCTGCTCGGGAAGCTTAGCCTCGATTTCCTCGATGCTTGCCTCATTGGAGTCAATCTGCTTTTGCAGGTCATCGAGTTTGGTGCGGGCGTCGTTGTAGGCGCTCGTGGCGGCTTCGATCTTCTGCTGCGCTGCGGAAAGCTGGTCCTGCGTTGCCTGCGAGGCGGCATACGCCGCAACGGGGGAGAGCATCGGCGTGGCCGTCAGCGCAACGGCGAGCGCGGCGCTCGTGATGATACGAGCCGGCTTCGACGCAATGAGCGCTGCGGCGCGATGATTCGAATGCTGCATCCAGTCCCTCTGCAATCAATCGTAGGTTATGGTTCGAACGGTATTCTACTACTGCTTTCGACCTCAACTTGAACCTTAAAGGTTCCAAAGGGTCAAGTTGAACTTGAGGCTTTGGCTTTGACCTGCAGTTATGATGAATTGTTGAGAAACCATAGAGTTCAACTTTAACGTTACGG
>CAUHHV010000057.1 GCA_959606065.1 uncultured Collinsella sp. | reverse complement strand
GATTGCCGAGCAGACCCTGGCCGAGGTTCAGGACGCCATGGGCATGGTGTACTAGGCAAAGCGCCTTCGCACAACATAGACGGTGAGGCTGAATCCTCACCGAAACAGGAACAGGCCCGCTGGCAGATAGTTGCCAGCGGGCCTGTTCCCGAAGTACACCGTTGAATCGCACAGAGGGGAGGAATGCGAATCAAACTCAACAGGGCAGGCTTTTTCATCGCCTATTGCCTGCTCCGTTGCTGAAAACAATATAGTTCACCGTGGTTTACTTTGCTGCGACAAACCGCGCCGCCATACCTTCTCCATAAGTTAACCTCGGTAAACCTGCCAAAACCACCACAAAGGGGATAGGCACCTTTGTGGTGGTTTAAGCCACGGCAGAGCCGCTAGAGCCCTGCAGGCCAGCGACAGGCGGCCAAGTCGACGTGCATGTCGTCCTTAAACGCCACACCCTCCCCTAGCAAAAGCTCACGTTGAGCATCGGGACCGCCAAAAGCAAAACCATCGCATATGCGGCCATCGGCAAACACCACGCGGTGACAGGGAATCTCGCCGGGGCGCGGATTGCCATGCAGGGCATACCCCACGTACCGCGCACTTCGTGGACGTCCAGCAAGCAGCGCCACCTGACCATACGTGGCGACCATCCCCTCGGGAATCTGCTCGACCACCTCGTACACCCGCTCAAAAAAGCCCTCAGACGCCATTGCTCGCTCCCTTCCACCCGGAATAGCATAAACCACCACAAAGGTGCCTGTCCCCTTTGTGGTGGTTTTGGCAGGTGGGCTAGTTAACGGGCTGGAAGAAGGCTACGGCTACGGCGCCGGGGCCTACATGGGTGCCGATGGTGGCGCCGATGGTGTGAACGGGCAGTTCGCCCTCGGTGTGGCCAGCCCACAGTGCCGCGCTGTCCTCGATATACTTCTTGAGCACCGCATCCGAAAGGCCCGTATAGCCGAGCGCCAGCGGCATGGAAAAGTCGATGCCGCCCGCCTTTTCGACCTTCTGGTTGAGCAGGTTACGTCCGTTCTTGGAACCGCGCGCCTTGCCCAGCTGCACGATCAGACCGTCCTCGGCAGCCACCACGGGCTTTACGTTGAGCAGCGTACCCACGGCACCGGCCGCAGCAGACAGGCGACCGCCGCGCACCAGGTACTCCAACGTCTCGAGCAGGCCGATGACGACCACGCGGTCGCGCACGGCCTCGACAGCCGCCGCAACCTGAGCCGCGCCCTGGCCCTCGTCCACCAAGCGCAGGGCATACTCGACCAGCACGCGCTCGCCCAGGGTAACGTTATTGCTATCCACCACGTACACATCGCCGCCCGGGGCCTCGGCAAGTGCGGTGCGGGCACTCTGATTGGTGCCCGAGAGCTTGGCGCCCACGGTAATAATCACGGCCTCATCGCCGGCCTCACGCGCTTCGGCAATCGCCTGCGAAAAGGCGTACGGGTTGACCTGACCGGTCTTGGGCAGCTCATCGCGCTCCACAAGCATCTCGTAAAAGCGCTGGTGATCGATGTCGACGCCATCCATATACACATCGGTGCCAAAGGTGACGGACAGCGGCAGAACACGCAGAGCGGGGTGCTCCGCCGGCGACATATCGCTTGCGGAATCGGTAATAATGCGGACGGACATAACGAATCCTTTCTTGCGCAGGTCCCGCGCGGGGAATTTTGACAGCAATGCCCCGGCACGGCATACGCGCTCAAACGGGACTATGCAGTTTTTAATGGGAAGCAAATGCCTTGGCGGCCTTAGATCTCACGCAGGGTGTTGAGAATCGTACGCAGCGACGCATACATCTGCTCGCGCTGCTCCACACCCATAGCCTTACCGGTGGTGTCGAGCACCTCGCGAATGATGCGGTCCGCCTCGCTCATGCTCTCGCCGCCCAGAGCGGTCAGGCGCACCGGGGCACGATACTTAACGGCTGCATCACCCGAGTCGTCGACCTCGACGTAGCCGCCCTCCTCCAGATGCGCGAGCGTGCGCGAGACGGCGGCACGGGTCACGCCTGCCATGCGAGCCAGGTCAGCGCCAGTCAGGCCGTCCTTGCTGCGCTCAAGATAGTACAGGCACATAACGTCGGAGCCCTTGAGGCCCAGCCTTGCGCCCTCGGATGTCTTAATGCGCTGGATCTCCTTGTAGAGCCCGCTGATCAGTCCGACAAAGTCCTCGAAACGTGTCTCGTCGTTCTGCTGCATGGGAGACGACCGCCTTTCGCTTGCATGATGCTAACGGGTAAACATCTTAGCCGCACAAGGCAACACCCATACCCAAATATCCCATTTGTTAACCCATCAACATAAAAACCACCACAAAGGGGACAGGCACCTTTGTAGTGGTTTTGACCGGCGAACATGATCCGCAGGCGTCGCTACAGTTCCACGCAGGGATTGTCGCGGGTCACAAGCGTCTTAACGACAACCGTCGCTCCCAGATAGCGCTCAAGCAGCTCGGCTAAGCGATCGATCGCGGCCTGGCAATCCCCCATCCGCTCGGGCTCCACGCACTCAATCGCCAGGAATGCATCGGCCGAATCGTCGGACAGCGCCGTGCGAACGCCATCGCGCCAGTTCCAGCAGCGGCATACGGCGCCCGCATCATCGATATAGGCGAGCTCGCCGGGCAGCGTCGGGTCATCCGTTTCCTCGCCAAGTGGCAGGAACGCATCGCCGCCGTCAGTCACCTTCAAGCGAAGATCCCCCTCAATCGCATGCAGGTCCTCGCCGCCAACGGGCAGCGCGTAGGTCAGCGACACCGTGTTGTAGATGTCCACCGCGGGCGTAATGTGGCCCACCGGTTTGCCCTTGAGCACGCGCTTGAGCAGGTTCTCAATTGAGCAACGCGCGCCCTTTTTGGTCTTGAACAGCCGATAAGCCTCGCGCCATGCCTTGACCGGTGCGTTCTCGCTGATAGTATCGCTGGTCAGATGACGCTCCGCGTCGATATTGGCGCGGTCGAGCAACGCCGCAATCGCGTCCACGTCCTCTTGAGGAATCTGAGCCGCGGGCTTCATGCCCTTTACGACCGCAACACCGACAGCCGCCTGCGGAAATAGCTCCCAAAACGAATCCTCGGCAATAAAGCTCTTCATGCGCTCTCCCTTCATCGTGCGCGCCCGAGCGAGGGCGCCTAAACAAAAAGCGCCCTTACGACGGCCACCTTCAAAGTCCTACGGTGCCGCCACAAGAGCGCTTACGCTGCCCCCATCCGGAGAAGGGAGCGATATGTTAGGCGTATTGTAACCCGAGTCATCCGCGCGAGTAAAACCACCACAAAGGTGCCTGTGAACTGCCTCCCATTTCTTGGACATCGGGAAATGGGAGGTTTTCCATGAGTATAGATCTCAGGTCGAAGCACGACCTGGAGTCCAGGAGGCGGGCCGTCGAGCTCTTCGACGCCGGCGTCGGCTGCAAGCCGGCGGCCGAGGCCCTGTCCGTCCCCCGCGAGACCGTGAGAGAATGGCAGTGGGTATACCGGGCGTTCGGAAGCGAGGCGCTGCTGTCCATGGACGGGAAACAATCCAGTTACACATTCGAGCAGAGGGTCGCCGCGGCGTCGGCCGTGGTCGACGACGGGATGGCGAAGGCCGACGCCATGGCCGAGTTCGGGATCAGGTCGAAATCCCCGCTGGAGCGCTGGTGCAGGCTCTACCGCGAGGGCGGCGCCGAGGCGCTGCGGCCCCGCCCGAAGGGCAGACCGAGGGGGTCGAGGTCGAAACCCCGGGCCCGCACCCGCGAGCAGGAGCTCGAGGAGCGCTGCCGCAGGCTCGAGGCCGAGGTCGCCTACCTAAAAAAATTGCGCGCCCTGGTCGAGCGGGACGGGCTCTGACCAGGGCGG
>CAUHHV010000056.1 GCA_959606065.1 uncultured Collinsella sp. | reverse complement strand
AACGATATGGCACCGTGGGGACACATGTATGTCAATCCTGGTCTAACAGAGCCTTTTTTAATCCCCGTCCCAGAAAAATCATCGGCGAACGCACTACTTTGCGCTGGTGAGGACGCCGGTGGTGTCGAACGCTGGGGTAAAGCTCTCGTCTACCGCGCCGCCCTCTTGCCAAAACATCGTCGTAAAGCCCAGGTCGTCGGCATGGTCGAGTACCTGCTCGTACTCCTCGCGCGTCACGGCGCGCGCCAGGTCGCCGCCCTGCTCTCGCATGAGCGCATTGGGCGTGTACTGGTTCATGACCGAGATCGGCACGTCGCCCACCGTCTGCCACACCAGGTCCAGCACGCGGCATGAATCGTCTGCATGTCCCGGCAGCACCAGATGGCGCACGATGATGCCGCGCTTCATGAGCCCGCCCTCGTCCACCAGCTCTCCCCCGCGGCGATCGATCTCGCGCGCCATCTGGGCCAGACCCGACACGGCCACGCGCGGATAGTCCTTAATATGAGAAAGCGACTGCGCAAGCCCGGCATCGGCATATTTAAAGTCGGTGAGCCACACATCGACCAGGTCGCCCAGCGCCGCCACGGCACTCGCGCGCTCGTAACCACTCGTGTTGTAGACGATCGGGATGACCAGCCCGCGCGTCCGTGCCGCGGCGATCGCAGCAGGCAACAGGTGCGCATAGTGCGTCGCCGTCACCAAATTGATGTTGTTGGCACCCTGGTCCTGCAGCTCCAGCATAATCTCGACCAGGCGCTCAGGCGAAATCTCAAGGCCAAAATTGCCGGTCGAGATCTCGTGGTTCTGGCAGTAGATACATTTAAGCGAGCAACCGCTAAAGAAGATCGTGCCCGAACCGGCCTCGCCCGAGATAGGCGGCTCCTCCCACATATGAAGCGCCGCGCGAGCGACCTTAAGCGTGTCGTCGGCACCGCATACGCCGCGCGCGCCCTCATCGCGCGCCGCACCGCAACGGCGCGGACACAAATGGCAGGCGGGCGAAAAAAGTTCGGTCAACGACATCGGCATAAAAAAATGCTCCAAAACAACGATTCAGCAGCTCAAACGTAAAGGGCCAGACCGGGTAGACGGCTCCGTCCCTAAGGCGCCGTAATCGTCCGACACGATTTTTGTAATGTCAAGACTGGAATCGATAAAGTGCCGCTTTATGATGTAGGTATTCCGCCCCCCGCGGAGCAACTGGGTGAACCGTCGCGTTTATTTAGGGAGCCCACACAGTCGTACCTAGTACAGGTATCCTTCGTTGTTAAGGACGCTGGAACAGTCGATGAGGGCACCCACCTGTTTTAGGTGGGTTCATTTTCGTAACGTGGGGGGTGGTTTTCTTTTGCCGAAAATCACCATTACAGTCCATATGGATCCCCGCCGGCATCCCGACAAGCCATCGACAACATCCCAATATCTGGTATGCGCGTGATAATCGCACGGTGCAAACCTCCGCACCCCCTCGGTCGAGTATCATGGGACAGCTATGCCATTTCCGCGTAGCAACCTTTGACCTTTTCCTTCGACGCTTGGCGGTTTTTAGATTCATGGCTTCATCCCCGAGCTACATACCGTACCTATGCGTGGCAGCGGCGGCCTTTATCACGACCTTCCTCGCGGTGCCCCTGGTCAAGCGCTTGGCAATTAAGCTCGATGCCGTCGACTATCCTTCTAAGCGCCGCATCAACACCAAGCCCATCCCGCGTTTGGGCGGAACGGCGGTGTTTTTGGGCCTGGTCGTTGCCTGCATTGTGCAAATCCTAGGCACCTGGTACCTGGGCTGGCCGCCCGTTTTGGTGCCGCACCCGCGCCTTCACATTAGCTATCCCATGCTGGCGCTCTCCTTTACCGTCATCTTTGCGACCGGCGCTATCGACGACGTCTTCCAGCTCAAGCCCAAGCAAAAGCTGGCCGGACAGGTCCTCGCCGCGCTTATCGCCTGCATGGGCGGCCTAAAAATCGGCGTCATCGTCAACCCGTTTGCCCCCGGCGAAATCATGCTCGGATGGCTCGCCTACCCCATCACCGTGATCTATCTGGTGGCATTCACCAACATCATTAACCTCATCGACGGCCTCGACGGCTTGGCCACGGGCATCTGCGGCATCGCGTCGTTCACCATGTTTTCGATGGCCGTTCTCTCGGGCCGCATCGACGCCGCCGCGCTCTCCATTGCGCTCTTTGGCGCCTGCCTGGCCTTTTTGCGCTACAACTTCAACCCCGCAAGCATCTTCTTGGGCGACTCGGGGTCGCTGCTTCTGGGCTTTGCGCTGGGCTCCATCTCGTTGCTCAACGTGAGCCGCACCGCCGCGCTCACCTCGCTTATCATCCCACTCATCGTTGCCGGCGTGCCCATCATCGACACGTTTAGCGCCATCGTGCGCCGCAAGCGCGCCCACATTAGCATCGGGCAGGCCGACAAGGGCCACATCCACCACCGCCTGATCCAAGAGGGCTACAACCAAAAACAGGCAGTGCTCCTCATCTACGCCTGGTGCATTATGCTTTCGGCCGGCGCCGCCGCGATTAACCAGGTCGAGGTGCCCATGCGCGTGCTCATCTTTACCGTGCTCGCCATTGGCTCGGCGGCCTTTGCCAAGCATCTACATCTGTTTGAGCCCGTGCTGCGCCACCATTACAACAAGCGCACGCACGAGGACGAGCTCGTCACCCCCGACGACCCCGCCTTTAAGCAGGAGGAGCAGGCAGCCGAAGAACGTAAGGAAGAGCGCCACCACAAGCTCTAGGGTAAGCTGCCGAGGCTGCGCCCAGGCGCCGCCGGCCAAACGCGCAGCCACGCCGCGCCCATCGCACATACCGCCGCTCTCCCGCCCCTCGCGTACTTACGCCCCGACCCTCCAATAAACGCGTTATCATCTTGACCCATGAACATACGTTAGGAGCAATCATGCCAAACGAGAACAGCTACGAAGTCGCGCTGCAAAAGAGCAACGCCATTCGCGAGGGCCTGGCCAAAACGCCCGAGAAGTTCACCATGCTCACCGGCGACCGCCCCACCGGCCGTCTGCACCTGGGTCACTACTTCGGCACCCTCAAGGGCCGTGTTGAGCTGCAGAACATGGGCGCCAAGACCAACGTGCTCATCGCCGACTACCAAGTCATCACTGACCGCGATACGACCGAGCACATCCAGGACAACGTGTACAACATGGTCATGGACTACCTTGCCTGCGGCATCGACCCCGACAAGACCATGATCTACGCGCACTCCGCCGTACCCGCCGCCAACCAGCTCATGCTGCCGTTCCTGTCGCTGGTCTCCGAGGCCGAGCTGGCGCGCAACCCCACGGTCAAGGCCGAGATGGAGGCCTCGGGCCACGAGCTCACCGGCCTTCTGCTCACCTACCCGGTGCACCAGGCCTGCGACATCCTGTTCTGCAAGGGCAATGTGGTGCCCGTCGGTCGCGACCAGCTGCCGCACATCGAGCTCACCCGCACCATCGCCCGCCGCTTTAACAACCGCTACGGCAAGGTGTTCCCCGAGGTCGAAGCGCTGCTTTCCGAGACCCCGCTACTGCCGGGCCTGGACGGTCGCAAGATGAGCAAGAGCTACGGCAACGCCATCAACATCTCGATGACCGCCGAGGAGACGGCCAAGCGCATCAAGAAGAGCCAGACCGACTCCGAGCGCATGATCACGTTCGATCCCGAGAACCGCCCCGGCGTGTCCGGCCTGCTTTCAACCGCCGCCATCTGCACCGGCCGTTCCGAGGTCGAGATTGCCGAGGAGATTGGCATGGGCGGCTCCGGCCAGCTCAAGAAGTACGTGACCGAGGCCGTCAACGAGTACTTCGCGCCGATCCGCGAGCGTCGTCAGCGCTATGAGAACGATCTGGACTATGTGAAGGACGTGCTGCACGAGGGCAACCGTCGCGCCAACGAGATTGCCGAGCAGACCCTGGCCGAGGTTCAGGACGCCATGGGCATGGTGTACTAG
>CAUHHV010000055.1 GCA_959606065.1 uncultured Collinsella sp. | reverse complement strand
TCCTGATGACGGCGGGCATTCAGAGCGTGATTTGCTCGGGCGAGGAGCCCGATGCCCTCGTGCGTCTCGCCCGCGGCGAGAGCGTGGGAACCCTGTTCGATCCGCCGGCGGAGCGCCTGGACATCGCACCCCGCAAACTGTGGATCGCGCTGGGCGACAAGGCCCACGGCTCGGTGGCGGTTGATGACGGTGCTGCGAAGGCGCTGGTCAGCCGTGGCTCTTCCCTGCTTGCGGTGGGTATTCGCGAGGTTGATGGCCAGTTTGCCGAGGGCGATGTGCTCGATGTGTGCGATCCGAGAGGTATGGTCGTCGCCCGCGGTATCGCCGAGGCCGATTCGGACGTGCTGGAACTTGCCGCCGGCCGCCGCCAGGACCAGATCGCCAGCAACCGCCTGCTGGCAGACCTGGCCGAGAAGCCGGCGATACACAGGGATAACTTGATCGTATTTGCATAAAGAAAGACAGCGCTGCGGATCGTTTCCCGCAGCGCTGTCTTTCTCGTGCCGGCACTTGGGGACGTTCCTTATGTGCCGGCACTTTGGGACACTCCTTTGCTAGAAGATCTGGCGCAGGTCTCCGCGGTTGAGGGCTTCGTCGAAGAGGTGCTTGAATACCACGCTACCGTGCAGGCCGTCGTGCTCGAACTCGTTGGTCACCCAGGCATGCGAGTTGCCCACGCGGCTGAGCGTATCAAGCTGCAGGCCCGAATCCACGTACATGTCGTCGAAATACACCGCGGCCTGCAGGGGCACCTCGTTGCACGCCAGTCGCTGCGGGTCGTAGATCTTGTCCCAGCTGGTGTCTTCCATCAGCAGGTCCATGGCGGGCTTGAAGGGCTTGAGCTCGGGCATCTGCTCGAACATCCACGGGAACATGGCCTCGCCGGTAAACATGAGCGGGCGCGCGAGTGTGTCGAACTCGGCACGATGGGCCTTCTCCTCTGCTGCGGCCCAGCGAATGGGCATGGTGTCGCCGTCGGCGTAGATAAACTCCTGCAGTGTCCAGTACAGCGGGTTCGTGCGTGTGTTGGTGCGCTCGAAGGCGCGCATCAAAAAGCTGTCGGATACCGAGGAGCCGCAGCTCAGCGTACCGTCGCCAGTAACAAAAGCGTGATCGATAGTCCAATGCATGCGCTCAAAGCTCGGCTTCATGCCAAAGTCGCTGCCCATGAGCTGTAGGCGCTCGACCGTCATCGGCGAGCCGTCGGGCAGCACGGGCTTCTGAGCCTCGAGCGCATCGGCCAGGGCTGCCACGCGCTCGACGTCAGCGGGATAGCGGTCATAATACTGCTGCGTCTTGGCGGCCATGCGCGGGAAGGTGTGCGCGTAGACCTCGCTTGCGCTCGCCGGTACGTGGGGGATGCCGCCGCAGGTAAAGCTCGCCGCCACGCCCTCGGGGAAGAGCGACAGGTAGCTCAGCGTCAAAAAACCGCCGTAGCTTTGGCCGAGCGTGACCCACGGCTTGCCGCCAAAGCCCACTAGGCGCAGGTACTCAAAATCGCGCACGATGGAGCTGGCGAGGTGGCGCTTGAGGAAGTCCGCCTGCGAGCGTGCTGTATCGGCGCCGGCGGCCGTTGCGCGATCACCCAGTGCCTTGATCGTGCGTCCGTCCACGCAGCTACTGCGTCCGGTGCCGCGCTGGTCGGGAAGGACCACGCGGAAGTGCTTGACGGCCTCCTCGATCCAGCCGTCGCTTGTGGGCGACAGCGGACGTGGGCTCTCGCCGCCGGGGCCGCCCTGCAAAAACAGGAGCAGCGGCAGATCGTCGTTGATGCGGTCGGGCGCGCTAACCACGCGGTAGAAGAGCTTGATGCTCTCGGGCGCGCCGGCGATGGGTGCCGGCATGGCGCCGCGGCGCATGGTACTGCCGACGGCCAGGAGCATCGGCTCCAGGCCGCGCCAGTCAAGGGGGACGTCGATGCTGTGGTCCTCGACGTAAAGGCCGGGGACGTGGTACGAAGTGATGAGGGCCATGTGAGTCTTCCGTTCGTTGCGGTGTTTCGGGTTGACCAATTCTACCGCCGCGGGCGAGGCCATGCGCAAATCGGCTACCATGGTTGCAAACTTCTAGGAGAAAGGGCCGCCCATGTCGGTCGATATAGCCACGTATGTCCACGATCTTGCCGTTGCCGCCAAGGCAGCGTCGGCCTCGCTTGCCACGGCGAGCGATGAGCAGCGTCAGGAGGCCGTGCGCGCCATGGCCGCAGCACTGCGCAACGGTGTCGACTCCATCGTTGCCGCTAACGAGCTCGATATGTCCGCCGCGCGCGATGCGGGTACCTCGGCCGGACTGCTCGATCGCCTGCTGCTGACGCCCGAGCGCGTCGAGGGCATGGCCGCCGGTTTGGAGAAGCTCGCCGAGCTGCCCGATCCCGTCGGCCGCGTGCTCGACCACCGCGTGCTTGCGAGCGGTGTGGACCTGACCCGCGTGAGCGTGCCGTTGGGCCTGGTCACCATGGTCTACGAGGCGCGCCCCAACGTGACGGCCGACGCCGCAGGCATCTGCATCCGTACCGGCAACGCCTGCATTCTACGCGGCGGCTCGCTGGCCTATCACTCGTGTGCCATGATCGCCGAGCTGCTGGCCGATGCGCTCGAGGCCAAGGGCTTCCCGCGCGAGGCCGTGTCGATGATCGAGTCCACCGACCGCGAGGCCACCGGCGAGCTCATGAAGCTCCGCGGTATTGTCGACGTACTCATTCCGCGCGGAGGTGCAGGCCTGATCCAGCGCTGCGTGCGCGAGTCGCTTGTGCCGGTGATCGAGACGGGCACGGGCAACTGCCACATCTACGTGCATGAATCCGCCGACTTTGATAAGGCGCTCAACATTATCGTTAATGCCAAGACCCAGCGCGTAGGCGTGTGCAATGCCGCCGAGTCGCTGCTGGTCGACCGTGCTGTGGCCGATGCGTTTTTGCCTGCGGTCGTTGCCGCGCTACACGACCACGGCGTGCTCATTCACGGCGACGAGGCCACGTGCGCCGCGTGCGCCGACGCCGGCTTTGTAGAGGGCGATGACTACGTCGCCGCGACTGAGGAGGACTGGGGTCGCGAGTACCTGGCGCTCGAGATGAGTGTGAAGGTCGTGGCTAGCGAGGACGAGGCCATCGCGCACATCAACCGCTACGGCACCATGCACTCCGAGGCCGTCGTTGCCGAGGACACGGATGCTTGCGAGCGCTTCCTTGATGCGGTCGATGCCTCGGCCGTGTACTCCAACGCCAGCACTCGCTTCACTGACGGCGGCGAGTTTGGCCTGGGCGCCGAGATCGGCATCTCGACCCAAAAACTCCACGCCCGTGGCCCCTTTGCCGCCGAGGCCCTCACCACCTACAAATACAAGCTCCGCGGCACCGGCCAGGTCCGCCCCTAGCGCCCGCGCAAGAAAAACCACCACAAAGGTGCCTTTCCCCTTTGTGGTGGTTTTAGGTGGCGTGGGCGGTTAGGCCTGGAAGGTATCGCGGTCGGGGGCGAAGGACTGCATGGCCGCGATGGTGCGGTCAAAGAGCTCGGGGAGCTCCCAGCCCAACATCTCGGCGCCCTGCGTAATCACGTCGCGCGAACAGCCAGCGGCAAAGCGCTTGTCCTTGAACTTCTTCTTGAGCGACTTGGTCGTAAAGTCCATGACGCTCTTGCTCGGACGCATGATGACTGCAGCGCCGATCAGGCCGGTGAGCTCATCGCAGGCAAACAGGATCTTTTCCATCTGCAGCTCGGGTTTGGGCAGCGAGGTGTTGAAGTCGGACGTGTGCGTCTGGATGGCGCGAATGAGCTCGGGAGACGCACCTTCGTCCTCAAGAATCTCGGCAGCATAGATGGTGTGGTTCATGGGGTCGTCCTCATGCTCCTCCCAATCCAGGTCGTGCAGCAGACCGACGATGCCCCAAAACTCCTCGTTCTCGGGGTCGAACTCGCGCGCAAAGTAGCGCATAGTGCCCTCGACCGTCTCGCCATGGGTGATGTGGAACGGGTCCTTGTTATGCTCGTTGAGCAGTTCGAACGCGCGGTCGCGGGTGATTCCGGCGGTAAGCGGCTCTGCCATAAGAGACTCCTTGTGCTCGTGGGTATCGATGAGAATGAATACTACTAGAACAAGAAAACCACCACAAAGGTGCCTGTCCCCTTTGTGGTGGTTTTTGGCGCGGATGGGTTAGTTGAGGGCGGCTTGGG
>CAUHHV010000054.1 GCA_959606065.1 uncultured Collinsella sp. | reverse complement strand
TAGCCGCCGGTGGAAAGGTTGGGGCAGGGCAGACCGCGGAACGACAGCTGCGCGCCGTCGGTGCCGCCGCGAATCGGCAGCACTTGGGGCTCAACACCGCAGGCAAGGTAGGCTTCCTTGGCAACATCAATAAGCTCGGGATAGTCACGAACGATCTCGGCCATATTTCGATACTGCTGCTTAATCTCGACCGTCACACGCTCCTCACCCAGACGCTGGTTGAGCATCGAGGCGGCGGCATCAATAAGGTCGAGTTTCTGCTGGAACTTGGCGGCGTCATGGTCGCGGACGATATAGCGCGCTGTGGCGTGATCGACGGTTGCAGATACACCCTCAAGGTGATAAAAGCCCTCGTAGCCTTCCGTATACTCCGGGCGCTGCGCGTAGGGGAGCAACGCGTTGAAGTCGCAGAACAGATTGCCTGCGTTGACCATACGGCCCTTGGCGTCGCCCGGGTGGATGGACTGGCCCTCAAAGCGGACGGTCGCCTCGGCGGCGTTAAAGCACTCCCACTCCAGCTCGCCGATGGGGCCGCCGTCGACCGTGTAGGCGTACTTGCAGCCAAAGGCATCGATATCCAACAGCTCGGCTCCGTGGCCGATCTCCTCGTCAGGGCAGAAGCAAATGCCGAGTGTGGGATGGGGCAGAGAAGGGTCCTGAGCGATACGCGCGACAAGCGACATGATCTCGGCGACGCCTGCCTTGTCGTCCGCGCCCAGCAGTGTGGTGCCATCGCTGCAGACCAGGTCCTCACCTGCGAGGTCGTTCAGGGCAGGAAGCTTGGCGGTACTCATGGCAACGGGCTTACCGTCAACCGTGCCGCAGACCAGGTCGCCGCCTTCGTAGTGTACGATGTGCGGCTTCACGCCGGCGCCCGGTGCAACTTCGGTGGTGTCGAGATGGGCGATCAGGCCCAGGGCGGGCTTGTCCTCAGCGCCCGCACTTGCGGGGATATGCGCGCAGACATAGGCGTGCTCGGTCACGTGGGCATCTTCCGCACCAAGCTCGTGCAGCTCTTCGGCCAGCACGTTGGCAAGGTCAAACTGAACGGCGCTCGAGGGTACCTGGTCGCAGTTTGCATCCTCGGACTGCGTGTTGATCTGGACGTAGCGCAAAAAGCGCTCGAGGACATCGGGGCTCGTGGTGGTGTTTTCCATAAAGACCGCTCCAATCTTGGTCGTCGTGTGCAACAAGAACTCTAGCACGGTATGCCACGGCATACCACGACGCTTGGATGGGGTAGAATCAGCCATTGAATGCAGAAGGGACGGAAGATCATGGATACGACAAATAGCTCGCGCGAACTACATCTGACGGTGGCGAACGAAGACTACTTGGAGTGCATGGTTCGCATTGAAAGCGAAGAGGGGGAAACCAACGGCGTGCGATCGGTCGACATCGCGCAGCGCCTTGGCGTCTCCAAGGCATCGGTCAATAAAGCGGTTTCGGCGCTCAAGGCATCCGAGCTTGTCGAGCAATCGCACTACGGCAAGGTAATCCTGACCGATCGCGGTCGCGAGGTTGGCACGGCTATCTGGTACCGTCATCGCCTCATCCGCACGTTTTTGGTTCAGGAGCTCGGTGTCGAATTTGAGCGAGCCGATTCCGAGGCCTGCATGATGGAGCATGCGCTATCCGAGGACACGATGAACCGCTGGCTCGCCTATCTCGAAAAGCAGGGAATCAGCGTCGAGGAATAGCAGGATATATATGGATACGAGTTATTACAACCGCTTTGGTGCCGAGGAACTTACGCGCCGCTTGTCGAGCGAGACCTTGTTGGCGCAGGGCCCCATGGGCAGTGTTTTGTTGAGTGAGTACGATGCCGCCGACATTCCACCGGCGTTTTGGAATCTGGCAGAGCCGCAGACCGTTTCTCGTATCCATCGCTTGTATGTCGCCGCCGGCGCGCAGGTGCTCATTACCAATACCTTTCAGGCATCGAGCTATGCCCTCAAGCACGACCAGATTGCGCCGTCCGTGGCGGAGGTCAATCGCGGGGCCGTCGACGATGCCCGCCAGGCGCACCCTCAGCTACTGCTGGGCTCGATGGGCCCGATCGGTATTGAGTGGTTTGCCGAGGACTCTGTCGAGTATCGTGAAATCCGCGGCATTGCGCGCGAACAGGCGCACGCCTTGCTCAATGCCGGCGTTGACGGTCTGCTGATCGAGACGGTGACGTCTATCCGTAATCTGCAGCCCATGCTTGCCGGCGCCCGAGATGCCGCCGACGGCATGCCTGTTCTGGTGAGTTTTGTCGTTGACGATAAAGGCGACCTGCTGGGCGATGGCCTCAACATCGAGGCAGCCGTTTTGTACGCCGAAAAACACGGCGCAAACTCGGTTGGTGTTAATTGCTGTTCGCTTGCGGCCGCGAACGCGGCGGTGCCCAGGATGGTTGCATCGGCGACTACTCCCGTCACGGTGCGTCCCAACGTGGGCGATCCGGTCCAGACTCAGGATGGCCCCGTATGGCACGAGAGCCCCGAAGCTTTCGCGCGCGCATGCATCGAATGGAGACATGCCGGCGCCGCAATGGTGGGCAGTTGTTGTGGAACCACGGCAATCACTACGGCAGCGATGGCCGAGGCGCTCGATATATAAAGGGTAAAACCGCTCCATACGGGGCGGTTTTTTTATTGCCTGCATGTCCTCGGCAGCATTTGCCCAAATGGTGAATGCTGGTGCCGGCGGGTTGCCGAGTGCATGTTGCGGGTATACCCCATGCGTACCATGATCCAAACACTGTGAGGTGTCTGCGCGTGTGCGCGATAATTCATTTTGGAACTGACGGTTGGCGCGCTCGCGTCGATGAGGACTTCACTGCCGATAACGTTGCCCGTATCGCCGATGCCGTCGGCGAGTTGTGGCAAAAGACCAATCCAGGCAAAACGGTATATATAGGGTTCGACACCCGGCCCCTGGCGAGCGAGTTCGCTGAGCTTGCGGCGGGCGTGCTAGCAGCGCACGGGCTGGACGCCGTGCTCGCTTCGCGACCTGTTCCGACCCCTGCCCTTACGTGGGCGGCGGCTTATGACGGTGAGGCGTGCGGCGCGCTCATGGTGACGGGGTCCCATCATCCGCAGGGTTATCTGTGCCTCAAGATTCGCATGGGTGACGGCTCGACCGCCAACCAGGATGTCATCGAAGAGCTCGAAGAGACCATGGCTCCCGAGCCAATGGGGATCGAGGGGCAATATCGCACCGCGGATATTATTCCTGACTATATGCAGGCGGTGGCATCGTTTGTCGATGCCGAAGCCATCCGCGCGGCGCACCTGCGCGTGGTTGTCGATCCCATGGGCGGCGCAGCCCAGGGCTATCTAGCCGACTTGCTGCGCGAGCTTGGCGTTGAGGTGCACGAGATTCACGCCGGGCAGGCGTCTGACCAAGAAGATATCTGCCCCGACCCCGTTGAGCCTTGGGTGGACGCTTGCGAGCGCACGGTTATCGATGACGGAGCTTGCGCCGGCCTGGTGACCGACGGCGACGCCGACCGTATCGGTGCGGTTGACGAGCGCGGCAGATATATACATCCGCATCAGATCATGGCGCTCGTTTTGGGCGACTTGGTCCAATTTCGTAATTTGGAGGGGCGCGTCGTCGTCAATCTTTCATGCTCGACGCTCGTGCGTCGCATTGCCGAGGCGCTTGGCTGCCGCGTGACCGTCAAACCAGTCGGTTTCAAATATATAGCGGCGGAGATGAAGAAGGGCGGCGTCCTCATAGGCGGTGAAGAAGCCGGTGGTATCGGCATCGCCGCGCATATGCCCGAGCGCGATGGAGTCCTCGCCTGTCTGATTCTGTGTGAGCTTATGGCTAAGACGGACGCGCCTTTGGGCGTTCTGGTCGACCAACTCGAGGACAGTTTTGGTAAGACGAGTTACGGTCGACGGGATTTGCGCCTTGAGGCCGAAGATGCCGAAACGTTACGAACCCTGCTGCCGGGCGTAAACCCCAAGTCGATTTGTGGCAAGGTGCCGCAAAACGTTAGTCATATGGATGGCTTGCGTTTGGAATTCGAGGATGACACGTGGCTGCTGGTCCGTCCTAGCGGGACCGAACCAGTGGTGCGCGTCTACGCCGAGGGGTTCTCGGTGGAAGAACGCGATGAGTTGCTCGATGCTGGCTGTGCTTTAGCTAGGGGGACGTATCCGCTTTAATCATGAGACTGCCTTATATAAAGAGATGCTCGGCGAGCGGTAGTTAACGGCTGGCAAACGTTAGTCGGATC
>CAUHHV010000053.1 GCA_959606065.1 uncultured Collinsella sp. | reverse complement strand
GCGCAGGCGCGCCGTCACGAAGCGGTACCCCCGCGCCCCCTCGCCGTCCTCGGTGAAGATCCTGCGCACGAGCGCGCGCAGGGGCGCGCGCCGGTCGGGCCTCGCGATCGCGCGGCGCTGGTACTCATAGGAGCTCTTTGATATCCCCAAGGAACTCGTGAGTTCTCTCAAGGACCACTTCCCCGCAGGCCTCAGGCGGTCTATCACCAGGGTCTTCTCCCTGTTCGACATCCCGTCGAGGCTCTCGGCTTTTAAAACGTCCTGCACCGCCCTCAGCACCGCGTTCTCGAGCCTGAGCCGCTCGATCAGGGCGTCCTTGTCCTCCGGGTCGATGTCGGGGTAGTCGGGGCCGTCCCCGACGAGTCGCGGCAGGTCCATTCCTCCACCGGCCCTTCCCGCGGGCTTGCGCACGTCCCTGATCCAGCGCCAGACGGACGTCTTGCCGGGCCCGCCGAGTATCTCGGTTATCTCCATGACGGTGAGCCCGGCGCCGCGAAGCGCCCTGGCCCTCTCCACCATTCTCCTACTGTATGCCATGCGGACTCCGTTCCGGACCTCAACGGTCCAACTTTTTGTCCGCAGTCCCGACCGCTTTGGATACTGGGACTTTTCCTATAATCTTTCTTGCTTAGATAGCAGGCGAAAGCGAAGGAGCTCCTATGGTCACCAAGGATGATGCGTGTTGGATAATCGGCCTTTCCGCAGGTGCGGGCATTGGCGTATACCTTGATGGCGGCTGGGGCATCGATGCGCTTGTCGGGCGTGAGACCAGGGCTCATAACGACATCGACCTGTTCGTTCAGCGCGGGGATTACCAAAGGTTCGTGGATCTAATTGCTGATGAGGGGTTTTCCGAGGTGGCTGCATCTTTCACCACCGAAGATCACACGGTGTGGCAAGACGAGGCGGGGCGCATCGTCGACCTGCATTGCTTCGATTTCGCCGAGAATGGCGATATTCTGTATCAGGGAGATCGTTTTCCCGGGGAGGTCTTTTCGGGGAGGGGGCGCATCGGCGAGGTGGAGGTGTCGTGCATCGACCCCGAAAGCCAGCTGTTGTTTCACTTGGGCTATCAGCATGACGAGCACGACGCCCACGATGTCATGCTCCTATGCCGTGAGTACGGTTTCGACGTTCCCGAAGAATATCGCTAGCTGTTGCTATTTGCATCGGGGCACGACTTCAGCGCTTGCCGCAGATGCGCTGCGCCAGACCGCCCTGGACATCACGCCACGCCGTATATGGCCCTCCGCGCACGCGAGTCCCATTTCGCCTGCTTGATCCAGTACTCGTAGAACGGATAGGGGGTCACCTTGTACTGGCGCCAGGTCTTCTCGTACGTGCCGCGGGCTGCCTGCCTCACTATGAGCTCGGCGAGCTCGTCCGCGCTCCTGCGGACCTTGAAGCACCATGTCCACTTGAACCAGGCGAGGTAGTTCTCGAGGCGTCTCGTGGAGACACCCCGGAACCTGCCGATGAAGTGCCTCATCTGGGAGTGGAGGCTGTTCACCCTGTTGATGGCGTGCTCCTCCCTCTTGCTGGCGATGTGCGCGCCGACGCCGAGGGCGGGCAGGACGCGGCGGTACACGTGCGCACGGTCCGTCGAGATTATCGCGCCGACCGCGAGCTTGTCGGCGAGCAGCTCCCTGGCTGCCGCCTCGTCGAGGCCGCCCCTCCCCGCGATCTCGTAGAAGATGTCGCCGGCGTCGTTGATGCCGGTGAGCACGCATATCTTCTCGTGCCCGTCGGTTCCCTGCGACCTTGTGCGGGGCTTCCTGGGCATGCCGGACTCCGACCTGGAGCGGTTTCCCTTGAAGCTCTCCCTGAAGAAGCACTCGTCGAGCTCGGCCCCGCCGCCGGCCTCCACGCGGAAGGCGGGCATGCGCTTGGCCATGGCCTCGAGCAGCCTGTGGCGCATGAAGAACGCCGTCTTGAGGCACACGCCGCACTTTTCCGCCGACTCGCGCAGCGGGAGCATGTCCACGTGGCACTCCGCGAACCTCATCCAGGCCGACCTGTCGAGCTTGGTGGTGGAGAAGATGCGCATGGTGGCGTCGGTGAAGGTCCTGGCGCACCCTCGGCAGAGGAACCGCTGACGGCCGCTCCCGTCTCGCCCCCTCTTCACGTAATGCGGGGAGCCGCACCAGGGGCAGGCTCTGTCGGGATCGTCTTCCGCCCCCTCGCTTGCCGCGAGTTCGAAAAGCTCCGCGTCTATCAGCGCCTTGAGCGATCTCAGGGCCCTGCTCTTCTCGGCAGCCGTCATCTGCGGGAGGAACTGCCTCGTCAGCTGGGTGAGCACGTCTTCCATTGCAACCTCCATCTCTCCTGATGATGGAATTGTCGCAACCGGGGCCCCGTCGCGTGTACTGCGTGCAGGACACTTATCCAAAGTGGTCTAACACAACGCTTATGTGGGACTGCATCTCAATGTATGACGTGACACCCACTCAGCGCAAAAAATAAAAGGGCGCCCCGGTCTCTCAGAGCGCCCTTCTTAGAACAAGATTGTTGCGTTGCAGCAAATGCTACTCGGCAGCAGCCTCGGTCTCGACCTCGGCGGTCTCGGCCTCGGCGACCTCAGCGGCCTCCTCGACCTCAGCATCGGCAGCGAGCTCCTCGGCGGTAACGCCGACGAGAACGACAACCTCGGCCTTGATCTCGCGGTACAGCGAGATGGCAACGGTGTGGGCACCGGCAACCTTGATGGGCTTGCCGAGCTCGACGCGCTTGCGGTCGATGTCCATACCGAGCTGATCCTTGATGGCGTCAGCGATCATAGCGGCGGTAACGGAGCCAAAGAGGATGCCCTCGTCGCCGACCTTGACGTCAACGGTGACCGTCTTGCCCTCGAAGGCAGCCTTGGTCTCGTTGGCGGTAGCCAGACGGACGGCCTCGCGCTTGGCTATGTTGTTGCGACGCTCGTCAAGCTGCTTGAGGTTGCCCTTGGTGGCGGCAACAGCGAGCTTCTTGGGGAACAGGAAGTTCTCAGCGTAACCCTGAGCGACCTCTACGACGTCACCCTCGCCGCCCTTGCCCTTGATCTCATCGAGAAGAATAACCTTCATGATGCGTCTCCCTTCTTAGCCGCGGTCGCGGTTGCCACGAGAGGAAACCACGGGGACGGTGTACGGCAGGAGAGCCATCTCGCGGGCACGCTTGATGGCGTTGGCGATGTCATGCTGATGCTGCGTGCAAGCGCCAGTGACGCGACGGGGCTTGATCTTGCCACGGTCGGTCATGTACTTACGGAGAAGCTGAGTGTCCTTATAGTCGATGAACTCAGTGTTCTCCTTGCAGAACTGGCAGTACTTACGACGCGGCTGACGTGCAGAAAAATCATTAGCCATGTCAAAATACCTTTCATTTGGCAACTTCGGCGAACCGAAGCCGCCTCTCACTCAAAAATAGGTGAACAACCCTTAAAACGGGATGTCCTCATCGTAGACGTCGACCGCGGGCGGCGTAGCCACCGGTGCGGCAGGACGTGCTGTGGGCGCAGGAGCTGCGGGGGCGTAACCGCCCTGATCGTAGCCACCCTGGCCACCACGGGAGCTCATAAACTCGATCTCATCAACGATGACCTCAAGCTTGCTCCGGCGCTGGCCGTCGCGTTCCCAAGAGCTGTAGCGCAGCTTGCCCTCGATCGCGACCTTGTTTCCCTTTGCCAGGAAACGGCTCACGGCCTCGGCGCGGGTGCCGAACATAGTGCAGTCGACAAAGTTGGGATAATCCTCCCACTCGCCAGTCTGCGCGTTGCGGCGACGATCGTTCACAGCGACGCCAAAGGACAGAACCTGGGTTCCGCCGGCGGTGGCGCGCAGCTCGGGATCGCGGGTGAGGTTACCGGTGATGTTCACTCGATTGATGCTCATAACTCACTACTTCCTCTTGGGGCACAAGCCCAGTCCAAAACGACAGTCTTACTCCTGGTCGTCACGACGGACGATCATGTGGCGGACCACAGCGTCGGTGATGCGCAGGACGCGATCAAGCTCGGCGATCTGGGTAGGATCTGCGTGGAAGTTGATGAGGGTGTAGTCACCATCGGTGAGGTCGTTGATCTCGTAGGCGAGCTTGCGCTTGCCCCACTCGTCAACGGAGTCGACCTTGCCAGCGCCCTCGGCGATCGTGGTATCGATACGCTTCATAACAGCGAGACGAGTCTCGGGGTCGAGCGACGGGTCAACAAAGAACAGCAGTTCATAAGCCTTCATATTGTCACCTCCTCTGGGCAAATGTGGCTTCAGGTCGTGAAGGTGCGCCTGAAGCAGGAAAAGACTTGGTAATAATATCTTTCAACCTCCCAGGCCGCAAGAATATGCAGCTACAACCTCATGACCTCCACATATGCCCATATTCGCACGACGTTTCATGCGCATTCCAACCAAATGCCGACCAAGAGCTTGACGGATTTGTGGACAAGATACGGTGCCGCGGGGACAAGCTGAGCCAAGCCGCAGGTCAGTGGGCGCATGGTTGCGGTCGCGAAATGCATACCAGTGGTCTAATTGATCGCCAAAAAGAATTTAAATTCGTTTGCTCGTGGTCTATAAAGTCCTTTTTTGAACAATTCGCTTAGCATGATTTAGCTGGTCAGACTGCATGTGCCGCACGTTTTAGGCATAGCGCGAGACACTGTGGATCAAAAAATGCTAAGTTTTCGGCTTACACCTTACGATTCCTCGTGTATACTAACTTTCGCATTTAACGGAGAGTTGTCCGAGTGGCCGAAGGAGCACGATTGGAAATCGTGTAGGCGTCAAAAGCGTCTCCAGGGTTCAAATCCCTGACTCTCCGCCAGTTAATTCCAAAGCAGGCCTTCGAGCCTGCTTTGTTTTTACCCCACGCGGAGGGGTGGCAGAGTGGTTGAATGCGGCGGTCTCGAAAACCGTTTGGCCTGTATAAGGTCACGAGGGTTCGAATCCCTCCTCCTCCGCCATTTTGGTTGAGAAAGCTCC
>CAUHHV010000052.1 GCA_959606065.1 uncultured Collinsella sp. | reverse complement strand
TGCAGCGGCACCAGGTCCACGTTGACAAACTCGTCATCATCGGGGTTGGGCGCATCAAACTCGAGCTTGGTAGCCAAGTAGATGTGGATGATCTCATCGCAAAAACCGCAGGACGTGACAATCGACGTCAAAAAGCGAATACGACCAGCCCTAAAGCCCGTCTCCTCATGCAGTTCGCGCTTGGCGCAATCGAGCGGGTCCTCGCCTGGATCGAGCTTGCCGGCGGGAATCTCGACCGTCACGCGGTCGATGGCGGTGCGGTACTGACGCACCAGTACGATCTTGCCGCTCTCGGTCAGCGCCACAACGGCCGCCGCACCCGGATGGCGAACGATATCGCGGGCGCTGCGGCGACCGTTGGGCAGCTCAACCTCAAGACGGTGGACGTCGAGGATCTTGCCCTTCCAGGCGCACTCCTCCGAAAGAATCTTCTCGTGCAGCTCGGCATCGTGCGGGTCGTCGTCGCCCAGCACCAGCGCCGGCTCGTCAGCGACCTCGCCACCAGGCTCGCCCTCGGCGTGCCCATACATGCGGCTGTCCTCCTCGACGATCTGCGCGTCCACGAGTTCTTCGTTCTTCTCGTCCATCCGTCTCATTCCTCTCGGATTTTAGGCATCCCAGGCGTCGCGGCCGCGCAGCGCACGCAGGCCAATGTCGTGACGCAGGGTCTTGCCCTCAAAATCAATCTTCTCGCAAGCCTCGTAGGCAAGGTTGCGAGCGTTCTCAAACGTATCGCCCAGCGCGGTCACGGCAAGCACGCGGCCGCCGTTGGTCACAAGCTGGCCATCCACCACGGCGGTGCCGGCATGGTACACGGTCACGTTCTCCATGGCCTCGGCGTCGGCGATACCGGTGATGACCTTGCCTTTCTCATAGCTGCCGGGGTAGCCCGCACTCGTCAGTACAACGGCCACGGCCCACTCGTCGCGCCAGTCGAGTTCAATCTGATCGAGTTCGCAGTTGGCGCAGGCGAGCATGACCTCAACCAGGTCGTTCTTAAGGCGCGGCAGCACGACCTGAGTCTCGGGATCGCCAAAGCGGGCATTGAACTCCAGTACCTTGGGACCGGCAGGCGTGAGCATAAAGCCGCCGTACAGGCAGCCGCGGTAGTCGATGCCCTCGGCAGCGAGCTCGGCCACGGTCTGCTCCATGACCGCCACCATGGTGGCGTGTTCCTCGTCGGTCACGATGGGCACCGGGCTGTAGACGCCCATGCCGCCGGTGTTGGGGCCCTTGTCGCCCTCGAGCGCGCGCTTGTGGTCCTGCGAGGTGGCCATGGGGCGCACGGTCTTGCCGTCGGTAAAGGCCAGCAGCGAGCACTCGGGACCGGTCAGCATCTCCTCGATGACCACGGTGTTGCCGGCATCGCCAAAGGTGCCGCCAAAGCACTCGCGCACGGCCTCCTCGGCCTGCTCGAGCTCAGTCGCCACGATAACGCCCTTGCCTGCGGCCAGGCCGTCAGCCTTCACGACCAGCGGGGCACCCTGCTCACGCACATAGGCAAGAGCCGAAGCCTCGTCAGTAAACGAGCCATAGGCGGCCGTCGGAATGCCGGCACGCTCCATGAGCTGCTTGGAGAATAGCTTGGAGCCCTCCATCTGGGCACCCTCGGCACCCGGACCAAAGCAGGGAATACCCGCCGCGCGCACGGCGTCGGCCACACCCGCCACGAGCGGAGCCTCGGGGCCAATTACCACGAGTCCGCATCCGTGGCTCTGCGCAAACGCCGCCACGGCCGCAGGATCGCAGTCGTCGAGAACAACGTTCTCGCCGCAGCTCGCGGTGCCGCCGTTGCCCGGCGCGATGTAGAGCTTGCCGGCGCGCGGTGATGCTGCGAGCTTAGCTGCCAAAGCATGCTCACGGCCGCCGCTGCCCAACAACAGGATGTCGATGGTTTGAGTGTCCGCCTTCAAGGGTGCCTCCTCTATGGATGAATGGCCCGCTCCGCGCGAGCCCTTTGCAAGCAAATATACCCCTCGGCCGCCCGCTTGGGCTGCAAAGGGGTATATCGCAATAACCAAATAGTCCCGATTACTTCCAGAATCGGTTGATGATCTGCTCGCGACCGGCGCCGACGCCAATGAACGTCACGCGGGTGTGTGCCAGATCCTCGATAAACGCCACGTAGTCCTGAGCCTCCTGCGGCAGCTCATCAAAGCTGCGGCAACCGGTGATGTCGCACTTCCAGCCGGGGAGCTCCTCGTAGATGGGCTTGGCATGCTCAAAGCGCACCTGATGCTCGGGCACGCTGGTGTAGCGCTCGCCATCGACGTCGTAGGCCACGCACACCTTGATGGTGTCGAAGGCCGAAAGCACGTCGAGCTTAGTCAGGGCGATATCGGTGAGGCCGTTGACGCGTGAGGCGTAGTTGGCGATGGGGCCGTCGAACCAGCCGCAGCGACGACGGCGACCGGTGGTCACACCGTACTCATAGCCCTCCTCGGTCAGCGTGTGACCGGCCTCGGACTCATAGGAAAGCTCGGTGGGCATGGGGCCCGAACCGACGCGGGTGATATAGGCCTTCATGACGCCCAGCACGCGGTCGACGTTCTTCATGCCCACGCCGGAGCCGGTGATGGCGCCGCCGGCGGTGCAGTTGGAAGACGTCACGTACGGATAGGTGCCGTGGTCGATGTCGAGCAACGTCGCTTGGGCGCCCTCAAACAGCAGGTCCTTGCCCTCATCGATCATGTTGTTGAGCAGCAGGCTCGTCTCGGTGATGTAGGGACGCAGGCGCTCGGCCATGGGCAGGTACTCGTCGCAAATCTGGTCCACGGTGTAGGTGGGCAGGTTGTAGATGAGCTCAAGCTCGGGGTTCACGCGGGCGAGAGCGGTCTCCAGCTTGTCGCGGAACAGCGCCTCGTCCAGCATATCCTGCATGCGCAGGCCAATGCGGGCCATCTTGTCCTGATAGCACGGACCGATACCGCGCTTGGTGGTACCGATGTTCTTCTTGCCGAGCTTCTGCTCAAAGGCGCCATCCAGGTCGATGTGGTACGGCATGATGACATGCGCGTTGCCGCTAATCTTGAGGTTCTTGGTGGTGATGCCGTCGGCCTCGAACATGTCGATCTCCTCAAGGACAACCTTGGGGTTGACGACGCAGCCGTTACCGATCACCGACACATGGTCGGAATACATGATGCCGGAGGGCACCTGGTGCAGGCCGTACTTCTTGCCGTTGACGACGATGGTGTGGCCGGCGTTGTTGCCGCCCGAGTAGCGCACGACGGCATCGAAGTCGCCGGCGACCAGGTCGCAGATCTTACCCTTGCCCTCATCGCCCCACTGGGCACCGACCAAAACGGTTGACGGCATGTTTACTCCTTACATTCATGGACTGTCTACGCGCCACGCCGGCACGCAGAAGCACAAAACATTCCCAGTATACCCGTGCAACGGGCGCCTGTCCTACTCCTCGGCATGTGCCCCATCAAGCTCATAGAACTTGGTGGATGCCGGCAGGAACATCAGGTCGACGTCGCCGATCGGGCCCGAACGGTTCTTGGCCACGACGATACGCGTAACGCCCTCGTCGGGTCGATCGTCGCGCGAGGCTTCGGCCTCGTCGGCGGAGCGGTCCAAGAACATAACGATATCGGCGTCCTGCTCGATGGAGCCCGATTCACGAAGGTCGGAAAGCTGCGGGCGCTTGCCGGTACGGGATTCGACCTGACGCGAGAGCTGCGACAGCGCGATGAGCGGGATCTTGAGTTCCTTGGCCATGATCTTCAGACCACGCGACATCTCGGAGACCTCGACGGTACGGCTCTCGGAGCGGCGTCCCGGCGGAGGACTCACCAGCTGCAGGTAGTCCAGGATGATGATGGCCTTCTCCTTGTTGTGGAGCATGCGGCGGCTCTTGGCGCGAATCTCGGTCACTGTGGTGCCGGGCGTATCGTCAATCAGAATATCGAGCTTGGACAAGGTCTGCGTGGCCTCGTTGATATTGGCCCACTGCTCGGGGCTAATGCGGCCCATGCGGAAGTCACTGATCGAAATCATGGCGTAGGCGCAAATCAGACGCTGGGCAATTTCCTTGCCCGACATCTCCAGCGAGAAGAAGCCGACGGTATAACCGGCCGCGGCAGCGTTGAGCGCCAGATTCAGGGCGAACGACGTCTTACCCACAGCAGGGCGGGCGCCGATGATGATGAGCTGGCCCTCGCGAAAACCCATGAGCATGCGGTCGAGCGACGGGAAGCCCGTGGGCACGCCCGCAGCCTGGCCGCCTGCCTGGCACACTTCCTCGGCCTCGTTATAGGCCTCGACCATAAACTCGGTCAGCGTCTTGTAGCTCGACTTGACCTCGCGCGCCGTGACCTTGAGCAACTTGCTCTCGGCCAGCTCCACGACCTCTTTGGTATCGGTGGGAGCGTTATAGGCCAGCGCGTTGATCTCGTTGGTGGCGCCGATCAGCTCACGCAGCATCGAATCGCGGCGAACGATAGCGGCATGGTGCTGCCAGTTGACGAGCGACAGGGTCTGACCCATCAGCTCCAAAATATAGGCCTCGCCGCCCACGGCATCAAGCTTGTTAATGCTTCGCAGGTAATCGATCAGCGAGATGGAGTCGATGGGAATGCGGCTGTTGTACATATCGACCATCGCGGTATAGATGGTCTTATGAATGGGCCGGTAGAAGTCATCGGGCTGCAGCTCGACCTGGGCTTCTTCGACCACCTCGGGCGATAGCAGCATGGCGGCCAGTACGTTGGCCTCTGCATCTTGGTTTTGGGGGAGACCCAACTTGGAGCCGCGGTCCTCGACCGTCGGCCATGTCTCCCTATCGTCATATGCCATGAGCATCCTCATTCATATCGCTTGCGAGCATCCATAGTATCAGCCACAGCTTTAAATCGAGGCGCGCCTTAACAATCATCACCGAACCAAACGGATGAACGGTCCCTTATGTGCGTTGTGTTAGACGGGACTGCGGACGATTTCTTGGACCGTTACGCGCCCTTCCCAG
>CAUHHV010000051.1 GCA_959606065.1 uncultured Collinsella sp. | reverse complement strand
CTCCTCAATTGAGCTATAACGTTAAACAATTGCAGCGTTTTTGCATGGGGGAGTGATGGTATGACGCTACTGTATTTCCTTACCCTGTTTCCGCTGGTACCGGCGCTGGGCATGCTGCTCGCGCGCGGTGACCGCGCCCGCGATGCGGTGGGGCTCATAGGTTCCGGCATCATTATGGCGGTGACAGTTGTAGTCGCCGTCATGTTTTTTGGCACGGGTCCGCAGAGCTTTGAGGTTGCCCCCGGCACCTCGCATGTGCTCTCGATCGTCAGCTCCGCCATCGATGTCATCCTGTGCGTCGTCATCCTGTACAACGCGTTCAAATATAGGAACGCGCTCACCACGGTGCTCGGCATAGTCCAGCTGGTGGGCTCGCTCGCCTTTGCAGCCATGACGCTGCCCGCGGCCGAAGCCGTCACCGCAACGCCGCTCTACCTGGACTATATGAGCGTGATCATGGTCCTCGCCGTCGGCATTGTCGGCAGCCTGATCTGCGTGTATGCCCTGGGCTACATGAAGGACTTCCAGGCCCACGACGAGCACGAGGCCGCGCTGCGCGGGCAGACCGCGCCCGACCGACGCCCGCAGTTCCTGGCGCTTATGTTCCTGTTCCTCTCGGCCATGTTCGTCATCGTGACGAGCGACAACCTTGAGTGGCTGTTCTGCGGCTGGGAAATCACCACCGTGTGCTCGTTCCTTATGATTGGCTACACGCGCACGCCCGAGGCCATCAAGAACGCCTTCACCCAGATCATCCTTAACATGCTGGGCGGTATCGCGTTTTTGGCCGGACTCATGTACCTGCACGTTAACGGCATGCCGCTGACCATCTCGGGCATGATCGAGCTTTCCGGCACCGGAACCGCGCAGTCCGCGCTGCTGGTGATGCCGGTCATCCTGTTGTCGCTCGCCGCACTCACCAAGGCCGCACAGATGCCGTTCCATACCTGGCTGCTGGGTGCCATGGTTGCCCCCACGCCCACGAGCGCCCTGCTGCACTCGTCAACCATGGTCAAAGCCGGCGTGTTTCTGATGGTCAAGCTCAGCCCGCTCTATGCCATCTATCCCGTGACCGGCTTTATGGTCACGAGTGTGGGCGCCATCACGTTTTTGCTCGCCGCCCTCATGGCCATCTCGCAGAGCAATGCCAAACGCGTGCTCGCGTACTCCACCATCTCCAACCTGGGCCTCATCAGTGCCTGCCTGGGCGTCGGCGCGCCCGAGGCCGTGTGGGCCGCCATCTTCCTGATCCTGTTCCACACGGTGGCAAAGTCGCTGCTGTTCCTGTGCGTGGGCACGGCCGAGCATCATATCGGCAGCCGCGATATCGAGGACATGGACGGTATGTTCAGCCGCATGCCGCACCTGACGCGCCTGATGATGCTGGGTATCATGGGCATGTTTGTGGCGCCGTTTGGCATGCTCGTGTCCAAGTGGGGCGCCCTGGTGGCGTTTGCCCAGACCGGCAACGTGCTCATGATCATGGTGCTTGCCTTTGGCTCGGCCGCGACCTTCTTCTTCTGGGGTAAGTGGCTGGCCAAGCTTTCGGGCGTCGACCCCACGGCCCAAAACGTTGAGGTCAATGTCCATAAGACCGAATGGATGGCGCTTAACACCATCGCCGCGCTGCTGATTCTGTGCTGCGTGGCGTTCCCGGTTATCTCGAGCGGTCTGGTGTCGCCTTACTTGGCCATGGTGTTTGGCCGCGTGCCGTACGTTATTGGCAAGGACGCCATGTATCTGATGGTGGTTATCGTGGCGTTTATCGCCGTGGTGCTGCTGACTTCATTCCGCGTGAGCAATAAGCCGCACGTCAACGTATATCTTTCGGGTGTGGGAACCGACAATTACCGCCATTTCCGCGGCTCGATGGGACACGAGGTGAAGGCAGAAAAGCGCAATTGGTACTCGGAGGACGCCCTTGGCGAGAAGCGTATCGGCCCCGCGGGTAGTGTCGTGTGCTGCAGCATTATCTTGTTTGCGCTGCTGTGTTGCGCATGGATTGGGCCCGAGCGGCTTGCCATGAGCGCGCCCTCGGTGCTGCGCGGCAAGTACTTTGAAGGCTCGGGTGTCGTGGGCATTTTTATAGGCACCGTGGTGTTTGCCCTGCTGGCGCCGCTTGTGGGCGGCCTGATCGACGGCGTTGACCGCAAACTTTCGGCTCGTATGCAGGGCCGCGTGGGCCCGCGCCTGCTGCAACCGTTCTACGACGTTGCCAAGCTCCTGCGCAAGGCTCCTGCCAGCGTAAACACCATGGACGACACCTATATGGCATGCGCGCTCATCTTTACCGTGGTGGGCGGCGGCATCTTTGTGTCGGGCTCCAACACGCTGCTGTGCGCCTTTATGGTTACCCTCGCTGCGATCTTTGTGGTGCTGGCGTCCGCCTCGACGCAAAGCCCGTTTGCTCAGGTCGGCGCCGACCGCGAGCTGTTGCAGGTTATGAGCTACGAGCCCGCCGTTCTGCTGATGAGCGTGGGCCTGTACCTTGCCACCGATAGCTTCGATTCCATTGCCGTGACGGGGCAGTCAGCCCCCATCATCGTGTACAGCGCGCCCATTTTCCTTGCGCTGCTCGCGGTACTTACCATCAAGCTGCGCAAGTCGCCGTTTGACCTTTCGTACTCGCATCACGCGCATCAGGAGATCGTCCAGGGCGTCGCCACCGAGATGAGCGGCGGCACGCTGGCCAAGATGACCCTTATGCACTGGTGCGAGACCGTGCTGTTTTTGATGTGGGTGGGCATGTTCTTTGTTTGGGACAACCCCGTGAGCTGGCTGGTCGCCCTGGTCGTCATGGCCGCGACGTACTTTGTCGAGGTCCTGATCGACAACACCTTCGCGCGCAGCACCTGGCGCAGCTGCTTTAAGCTCGGATGGGGCGTGGCGCTGGTGTTTGGCCTGCTCAACCTTATGCCCATCCTCGTCGACGTATTTATTTAGGAGGCGGCATCCATGGATCATAAAATGTCGCGCTCGCCGTGGGTTATTCATTACGACGGCTCGAGCTGCAACGGATGCGATATCGAGGTGCTGGCCTCGCTTACCCCGCTGTTTGATGCGGAGCGCTTTGGCGTGGTCAACACCGGCAACCCCAAGCATGCGGATATCTTTTTGGTGACGGGTTCGGTCAACGCGCAGAATCTGCCCGTCGTGCGTCAGATTTACAACCAGATGCTCGAGCCCAAGTGCGTTGTGGCGTGCGGCATTTGCGCATGCTCGGGCGGCGTGTTCCGCGATGCCTACAACGTGATCGGCGGCGTGGACCGCGCAATCCCCGTGGACGTGTACGCGCCCGGGTGTGCCATTCGCCCCGAGACCATGATCGATGCCATCGTGGAGGCGTGCGGCATCCTGGACCAGAAGGAGGCCGTGATGCGCGCCGGCGGCGATCCGCTTACCGTGGGCGGTGCCGCTACCTGGGACGGTGGTGTTGAGCTGGGCGAGGACGGGTTTGTGGCTGCGGGGGCCGGGGCTGGGGCCGCCGCCGGTGACGCACCTGTCGGGAAGCCCGTCGCTGGCGACGCGCCTACTGGGACGCCCGCCGCACCCGCCGCTGCAAAGGAGGCCGAGTAATGCAAAAGGCAATCTATA
Source organism: uncultured Collinsella sp. (assembly GCA_959606065.1). GTDB lineage: Bacteria > Actinomycetota > Coriobacteriia > Coriobacteriales > Coriobacteriaceae > Collinsella. The sequence goes on along the minus strand of CAUHHV010000051.1, from coordinate 1,837 downwards.
CCACCGTCGGGATCGACGAGCTCCTGTCGCATGTCCAGGCGCTCAAGGGCGCCGGCGCGCGCTTTGTGCAGATGCATGCCGAGCGCAACGTCGACGACGGATCGTATCGCTTGGTCTATACGTTTATCAACGTTCGCGCTGCTCAGGAACATATTGCGCAGGACGGCAGCTATGCGATCGAGAACCTGGTGGTTGAGGGCATCGACCAGTACCAGGAGATTCCGTCCATCAGCTCGTACTATCCGGCGGTGTTCCCGTTTGAAAACGAAGCGCACGATCTGTTTGGTCTTGCCATCACCGATATGCAGATCGACTTTAAGGGCTTTTTCTACCAGGTCTCGACTGTCGAACCCATGAGCGTTATCACACCCGAGGTGAAGGCCGCGCGTGAGAAGGCCATGAAAGTCCGCGCGGCCGCCGAGGCCAAGGCGCGCAAGGCCGCGGCCGAGAAGGCTGCCGCGGCTGCCGCTGCTGCAGGGGAGGGCGCCGCAGGTGCCGGCGATGCTGCGGGCGCCTCTGCTCAGCCCGCTGCGGCTGCCGGCTCCGATACTCAGCACGATGAGGCTGCTGCGAAGGCCGCGCTCAAGGCTGCCGAGATGGAGGCAAAGCTCGCCGCCATGGATCCCGAGAAAGCGGCCAAGGTCCGCGCGGCGCTTGCCGCCAAAGCCGCTCGCGACAAGCAGAAAAAGGAGGCGTAAGGTCCATGGCACATCGCTCCGTTATTCCGTTTGGCCCGCAGCACCCGGTGCTGCCCGAGCCGCTTCATCTGGACCTGGTGATCGAGGACGACCGCGTCATCGAGGCAATTCCGCAGATCGGCTTTGTGCACCGCGGACTCGAGAAGCTCACCGAAAAGCGCGATATGCATCAGTTTGGCTACATCGCCGAGCGCATCTGCGGCATCTGCGCCGTGGGCCACAGTTGCGGCTATGCCAGCGCCTGCGAGCGTATGCTCGACATCGAGGTGCCCGGCCGCGTGCAGTATATCCGCACCATTCTGCACGAGCTTTCGCGCATTCACTCGCATCTGCTGTGGCTGGGCCTGCTCGCCGATGCCTTTGGCTTCGAGGCGCTGTTCTATCGTTCGTGGACGCTGCGCGAGCAGATTCTCAAGATCTTCGAGAGCACGTGCGGCGGGCGCGTGATTCTGTCGATTAACGAGATCGGCGGCCTTAAGCACGATATCGAGGACTCCGAGCTGGCGGGCATTGTCCAGATGCTCGATGCCATGCGTCCTGACTACGAGGCTCTGGTGCATACGTTTTTGGACGATGACAGCTGCGGCGAGCGCCTGCATGGCGTGGGCGTGATTAGCAAGAAAGACGCGCTGGAGCTTTCGATGGTTGGTCCGTTTGGGCGCGCCTCGGGCGTGGACTACGACGTGCGCATGTTTGGCGACGGTGCCTATGCGGACCTGGCTGCGTTTGAGCCGGTTGTCGCTACCGATGGCGACTGCTATGCCCGCTGCCAGGTGCGTTGCGCCGAGGTCACGCAGGCTATGGACATCATCAAGGAGCTTGTGGGCAAGATTCCGCACGACGGTATCGGCGGGCGTACCAAGCTCACACCGGCCGACGGCGCGCGCGGCGAGGTCGTGATTGAGCAACCGCGTGGCGAGGCGTACTACTATGTGCGTGGCAACGGCACCAAGAACCTGGACCGTTTCCGCGTGCGCACGCCGACGTCGCAAAACCTGGCGGGTTTGACGCATGCGCTGCAGGACGTGCTCCTTGCCAACGTGCCCATGATTATCCTGACCATCGACCCCTGTATTAGCTGCACGGAAAGGTAGGCGCGGCATGAGTTTGCTGACATTTGCCAAGACGGCCTTGGGTTC
>CAUHHV010000050.1 GCA_959606065.1 uncultured Collinsella sp. | reverse complement strand
AGGTAGGCCGTGCCGGCGATAACGTTGCGCGCGGTGCCGCCGTGCAGCTCGCCGACGGTAATGACGGCCGGCTCGTAGGGACTGATCTCGCGCGAAACGATGGTCTGCAGAGCGTTGACGATCTCGGCGGCAACCATAACGGCGTCGTGACCGCGCTGGGGCATGGCACCGTGGCACGAGGTGCCGCGGACGTCGATGCGGAACCAGTCGGTATTGGCCATGCGCGGCCCGGGCTCGCAGCTCACGGTGCCGGCGTCGACCTCACTCCAGATGTGCGCGGCGTAGGCGCCATCGACGCCGTCGAGCACGCCCGTGCCGATCATGAGCTTGGCGCCCTGGCCGTTTTCCTCGCTGGGTTGGAAGACGATGCGGACTTCGCCGTGGATGTCGTCGGTCATATGGCGCAGGATTTGCAGCGTGCCGAGCATCATGGCGATGTGGCAGTCGTGGCCGCAGGCGTGCATGCAGCCCTCGTTGACGCTGGCAAACTCCTCGCCGGTCTGCTCGGTGACGGGCAGGGCGTCGATGTCGGCGCGCAGCAGGATGCGGCGGCGTGGCGTGCCGTCCTCGCGATAGGCGTCGGGCGCGGTGCCGCGAAGGGTTGCCACAAGGCCCGTCTTAAGGGGACGCTCGTAGGGGATATTCATGGCGTCGAGCTGGTTGGCGATGTCAGAAGTCGTGCGCTCCTCGGCAAGGCTCAGCTCCGGGTGCTTATGGAAGTGGCGGCGCTGCTTGATGATATAGGGTTCAAACTCGGTAGCGATATCTTTGATGGCTGCGGTGACGTCGTCAGCCGCGCGAGCCTCGGTCGCCGCCATAATCTGCTGTGCCTTGGTCTTCGTCATGGTCGATTTGCTCCTTGCTGGGTTGATCGCAAAATCGTACGGGCTCTCTCCAGTATGCCACCTGCCGCTAGGGCTGGTAAAGTTGCCGTTTGCCGCTTGGGGTTTTGTTACAAGGGCGGGGGAGTACACTCGGGGGTGTTGAATTTCCTGCCAGAGATGGGGATGCCCATGCAACATATCGATCGGATTATCCGCTCTAAGAACGTCTTTACCGCGCAAGACGGCATCGATACCGCCCGCGAGCTGGCGATTGCCATCGCAGGCGACCGTATCGTCGCAGTCGGTGCGCCCGATGACGTGATTGCCGCCGCGCCTGCCGCCACGCCGGTTATCGACTACGGCGAGCAGTTTGTCTGCCCCGGTTTCCATGACGCGCACCTGCACTTTTTCCATACCTCGGTCGGCTCCTCGCCGTACATGCTCATGGATATGGGCACGTCAGAGGCGGCACTGGTGCAGCATGCGCGCGAGTTTTCCCAGGACCTGCCCGATGACGCTTGGGTTGTGACGCAGGGCTGGCGCGACTACCGTTGGGACCCGCCCGAGCATCCTAGCAAGGCGTCGCTCGATGTGGCATTCCCCGATCGTCCCTGCGTTATGTATTCGGGCGACGGGCACACGCTTTGGCTCAACAGCCGTGCACTCGAGGCGCTCGGCGTCACGCGCGACAGTGAGCCGCCGGCGGGCGGCAGCTACGACAAGGACGCAAACGGCGAGCTCACGGGCATTGCTCACGAGGCAGCTGCTATGCAGCTGCTACCGCGCTGCCTTGAGTGGCTGGGCGAGGATCGCATCGCAAGCGCTTACGCCGATCAAATGAGGCGTATGGCCGAGCAGGGCATCACCTCGATATGCGATATGTCGCTCATGCCCATGCCGGGCTGCGATTTTATCCGCGACGACGTCTACGACAAACTGCAGGCAGCCGGCAAGTTGGGCATCCGAGCCCATCTGTTCCCCACGCTGCTGGATGACCAGTCGCACTTGGAAGAGCTGCAGGCACGTTACGCGAACAATGTGCTGCTCTCGGCACCGGGCTTTAAGCAGTTCTTCGACGGCGTGTCGAGCGAACACACGGCGTATCTCACCGAGCCCTATACCAATCTGCGCTTCCCGGGCGACCAGGGCCGTCTGACGGTTCCCGCCGAGCGCATGCGCAAGCTAGTTCTGGCGGCCGCGGAGCGCGGCCACACCGTGCGCATCCACGTCATCGGCGACGGTGCCATCCATGCCGCGCTCGATATCTTTGAGGAGGCGGCAGAGCTGTACGGCCTGCCCCAGCACGGTCATAACACGCTCGAGCATCTGGAGAACCTCTTGCCCGAGGACATCGATCGTCTACGCAAGCTTAACGTCGTTGCCTCGAGCCAGCCCTGCCATATCACGCTCGACCCAGGTGGTCCGGAGCGCGACCTGGGCTTGGAGCGCAGCCGCATCATGTGGCCGTTTGCAACCTATAAGCAGCGCGGCATCCGCCAAGCCTTCGGTACTGACAGCCCTATCACGCCCGTTACCAGCATGAACGTGCTCTACACGGCCATCACGCGCCAGGACCCCAAAAGCCACTGGCCCGAGGGCGGCTGGTTGCCGAGCGAGCGCATCGATGCGTCAACGGCTCTGCGCAACTACACCCTGGGCAGCGCCTATGCAGCGGGCGACGAGCAAAACCTCGGCAGCCTAGAACCCGGCAAATACGCCGACCTGGTAGTCCTGGACCAAAACCTGCTCACCATCGACCCCCAAGAACTCCAAGCCACCAAAGTCCAAGCCACCTACCTAGCCGGCAACCTGATCTACGAGCGCTAAGTATTCATGTCTTACCGTTAAACGCGGCTCGGGCAGCTTATTTTGGGATGGCGCTCGAGCCGCGTTTGTTTGCAAATGGGGGGTTCGTTAGGAGCGTCCCCGCCCTGCTTGATTTGGGCGCGGGGCGGAGGCGCCGCCGCCCCGCGCCCAATTTGGACAGCAGCAATGCTATCTCTAGGTGTTTTGCATACTTTCCATTACGAATTGCATAAAAAGGCTGGGATGTTCTTCCGGATCCTGATGTACCCCCGTCCGCGCCGTGCAAAAAACGGAGTATTCAGCACCGCGAGCTCTGCCTGTGCCGCTGCGGCTGAGTAACGTTGCAGAGATTGACGTCATTTTGTGCTCCGGTGCGGCGTGAGGCATGCCTTTCTGTCCTGACGGGGTTTGCCTGCCGACCAAAATCGCCGGCCGAAGGCGTCCTTGGGACCAATATGGTGTGTCCGGCACGTATGCAGCCGTCCTAGTCTGCTGAATACTCCCAAAAATGCACGGTGCTCCCCAGGGGACCCGTGCGCGCAGCGAAAACCATGCACATGTCGCTATCCGCATCGCCATTTTGCTGCACTGACTTTTCTGAATGCCGGGCCCGAATTAGTTAACCTGCCTCCCGTGTGGCTCCGGAGGGGCGGGGCATAAGGTTTATCGCGAGTTCCGCACGAGCCGAAGGCCACTTAATGTGGCCTTCGTGCGAGCAGGACTGCCCGAGCAGGAAACCTTATGCCCCGCCCCTCCGGAGCCACACGGGAGGCATCGCTAAGTTATCCCCCGGCATTCAGAAAATCTAAGTGCCAAAAAATAAGATTTTTTGACTCCGTGTTGTATAACCCGCCATTCGTGGGTACCATTCAACGCGTACGCAAACAAAAAGGGTTAATTCGCGTGGCATAACCACGCGGCCCAAAAAGGAGGAGACAAGCATGTCGTCTTTGAAGCCGCTTGCAGATCGTGTTCTGGTCAAGCCCGACGAGGCCGAGCAGAAGACCGCTTCTGGTCTGTATATCGCTAGCAACGCCCAGGAGAAGCCGCAGCGCGGCACCATCGTTGCCGTTGGCGCCGGCAAGGTCAACGACAAGGGTGAGCGCATCCCCATGGACGTCAAGGTCGGTGACGTTGTCATCTATGGTAAGTTCGGTGGCAACGAGGTCAAGGTCGACGGCGAGAAGTATCTGCTGATGCGCGCCGACGACATCTACGCTGTCGTCGAGGCCTAGTCTCGTCAGAATCTCTGATTCGTCTTTGAACGCGCCCGCCGCATAGGACTCGGAAGCGGCGACGCGAGTCACATTTCTTTTGGAGGATTACCTACCATGGCAAAGAACATTACGTTCAACACCGATGCCCGCGCTAAGCTTGCCAAGGGCGTCAACACTCTGGCCGACGCCGTTACCGTCACCATGGGCCCCAAGGGCCGCTACGTTGCGCTGCAGCGCACGTTCGGTGCTCCGACCATCACCAACGACGGCGTTTCTGTCGCCAAGGAGATCGAGCTCGAGGACAACATCGAGAACATGGGCGCTCAGCTGGTGAAGGAGGTCGCCACCAAGACCAACGACACCGTGGGTGACGGCACCACCACCGCAACCCTGCTCGCTCAAGCCATCGTCAACGACGGTCTGCGCAACGTCGCCGCTGGCGCCAACCCGCTGGCCATCCGTCGCGGCATCGACAAGGCCGTCAACGCCGCCGTCGCCGAGATGAAGAAGCAGGCCAAGCCGGTCGAGACCAAGGAGCAGATTGCTTCCGTCGGTACCATCTCCGCCGGTGACCCCGAGGTCGGCGAGAAGATCGCCGAGGCCATGGAGGTCGTGGGCAAGGACGGCGTCATCACCGTCGAGGATTCCCAGACGTTCGACATCACCATCGACACCGTCGAGGGCATGCAGTTCGACAAGGGCTACGTCTCCGCTTACTTCGTCACGGATAACGACCGCATGGAGGCCGTGATGAAGGATCCGTACATCCTCATCACCGACCAGAAGATCTCCAGCGTCCAGGACATCATGCCTGTTCTCGAGGCTGTCCAGCGCGCTGGCCGTGGCCTGCTCATCATCGCTGAGGACATCGATGGCGAGGCTCTGCCGACCCTCGTCCTCAACAAGATCCGTGGCGCCCTCAACGTCTGCGCCGTCAAGGCCCCGGGCTACGGCGATCGCCGCAAGCGCATCCTGGAGGACATCGCCGTCCTCACCGGTGGCCAGGCTGCTCTGGACGAGCTGGGCGTGAAGGTCGCTGACATCACCGCTGATATGCTCGGTACCGCTAAGTCCGTCACCATCTCCAAGGACAACACCGTCGTCGTCGGCGGCGCTGGCTCCAAGGAGGCCATCGACGCCCGCATCGCTCAGATCAAGGGCGAGATGGAGAACACCACCTCTGACTTCGACCGTGAGAAGCTCCAGGAGCGCCTGGCCAAGCTCTCCGGTGGCGTTGCCGTCATCAAGGTCGGCGCTGCTACCGAGTCCGAGCTCAAGGAGATCAAGCACCGCGTTGAGGATGCCCTGCAGGCTACCCGCGCTGCTGTCGAGGAGGGCATCGTCGCCGGCGGTGGCGTCGCCTTCATGGACGCTGCTCCTGCGCTCGATGCTGTCGAGATCGACGACCCCGAGGAGAAGATTGGCGTCGATATCGTCAAGAAGGCTCTGACCGCTCCGGTCGCTACCATCGCCAAGAACGCTGGTTTTGAGGGCGCTGTCGTGGTCGACAAGGTTGCCGAGCTGCCCGCCGGCCAGGGTCTCAACTCTGCCAACGGCGAGTGGGGCGACATGATTGAGATGGGCGTCCTCGACCCCGTCAAGGTCAGCCGCGTCACCCTGCAGAACGCTGCTTCTGTCGCCAGCCTGATTCTCATCACCGAGGCCACCGTCTCCGATGTGCCCAAGAACACTCAGCTTGAGGACGCTATCGCTGCTGCTACCGCTGGTCAGCAGGGCGGCGGTATGTACTAAGGCCGACAAGGTCTAGAACTCCCACCGGGAATCCGGGGGCGTGACGGGGGCTTCTCTCCGGAACGTCCTCGGACATGCAAAGAGGCTCCGCATCGCGCTTCGCGCTGCGGAGCCT
>CAUHHV010000049.1 GCA_959606065.1 uncultured Collinsella sp. | reverse complement strand
GGTCATGCCTTGCCTTTTGAATGACAAATTGTCGCCCTGGGCGGCGCGCAGCGTCAACCGGTCCGCCGTTCGGTAGAACGGCGGAACTTAAACTGCCTGTGCCAGCTTCTCGGCTCGCTCGGCGGCGGCGAGCGCCTCGATCACGGTGCCGAGCTGGTCGCCCAGAAGGACGCCGTTGTAGGTGGAGTTGAAACCGATGCGGTGGTCGGTCACGCGGTCCTGGGGCTGGTTGTAGGTACGGATCTTCTCGGAACGGTTGCCGTGGCCGATCTGGCTCTGGCGCTCGGCGCCGAGCTCGGCCTGCTGCTTCTCGAGTTCCATCTCGTACAGACGGGCACGCAGCATCTGCATGCAGACCTCGCGGTTCTGGATCTGGGAGCGCTGCTCCTGCGACTGCACCACGGTGTTGGTGGGCAGGTGAGTGATACGCACGGCGGAGTAGGTGGTGTTAACGCACTGACCGCCAGGGCCCGAAGCGCAGTAAGTGTCGATACGCAGGTCGGACTGGTTGATCTGGACGTCAATCTCCTCGGCCTCGGGAAGCACTGCGACGGTTGCCGTGGAGGTCTGGATGCGGCCCTGAGACTCGGTCTTGGGAACGCGCTGGACACGGTGCACGCCGGACTCGAACTTCATGACGGAGTAGACGCGGTCGCCCTCGACCTTGAACTCGATGGACTTAAAGCCGCCGGCCTCGCTGGGGCTGGAATCGAGCACGGTGGTCTTCCAGCCACGCGACTCGCAAAAGCGCTGGTACATCTTGTACAGGTCGCCGGCGAAGATGGCCGCCTCGTCGCCACCGGCGGCGGAGCGGATCTCGACGATGGTGTTCTTGTCGTCGTTGGGGTCGCTCGGGATGAGCATGTACTTGATATCTTCCTCGAGCTGGGGAAGCTTGGCCTCGTTTTCGGAGATGTCCATCTGGAGCATCTCCTTCTCATCGGCATCGGTAGTATCGTGGAGCATTTCCTTGGCAGCCTCGATGTCATCGAGCGCGCCGATGTACTCGCGCGAGGCGGCGATGAGGTCGGACTGGTGCGCGTACTCCTTGTTGAGACGCGTGAACTCCTTAATATCGGAGGCGACGGCCGGGTCGGAGAGCTTCTTCTCGAGTTCCTCGTAGGCCTTGATAATCTTTTCGAGCTTGTCGCGCATGGCGGGACTCCTTTATATGCGTGAAGGTGAAAATCGGCAGAGTTGATGGGGCGCGCGGCGCCACTGCGGGGGTAAGCCCAGCTAGAACATGTCGATCTTCAGATACATGCGCATCCCTTCGCGTATGGGGTACATAGTTGCGGTCTAACCCATACATGATAGCGTGCGCAGGCAAACCTGCATATAACCCGCACGGAATGATTGGACGTAGTCGTTGGGGACGTTCCTTAACGACTAGTCGTTTAAGAACGTCCCCAACGACTAGCAAAGGGACTGTCGCTTTGTCACATTTTAGAGCGTTTGAAGTAGAGCGATGAGGAAGCGGACACCCTGGAGGTAGGCTCGGCGGGTAATGCGCTCGTTGGTGCCGTGGACGCCGCGGTCGCACTCGTCATCGTCGACCACAAAGGCCGAGAAACGAATGCACTCAGAGCAAATGCGCTGGTAGTTGGCAGCGTCGGTCGCACCAATCACGGTCGAGGGCACAATTGCCACTGGCTCGAATGGTCCGTTTTCCTCCGTCCCCTTTGGATCACGGAAATAGCGGGCGGCGATGGAGCGAACCGCCTCGAGGCCGGGGCCACCGATGTGCGGGGACGGCGAGGGTTCGGAGCTGCCGGGGCCTAGCTCCACTTCGACACGACCGGCAAGGTCCGCCGCGGCAACTGCCTCACGGCAGCGCGCCACAACGTCGGCCACGCTCGTGCCCTCGAGCATGCGGAAGTTGATATTGGCCCACATATCCTGTGGCATCACGTTAGCGCCAGTGCTGCCGCCCTCGATCTGCGTGGGCGCGTAGGTGGTCGTCACCAGCGGATAGAGCTTGTTGCTGACGAGGCAATCGCGGACAATGGCATCCCCGTTGGCGGCAATCTCATCCGCCGTGTAGAGCCCCAGCTCGACGAGCTGTGCGGCAAGCAGGTCCGTGACGCGCGTCGGCCACTCGATATCGCAGATTGCGGCGATGGCGCGGCTCAGCACCTCGAGCGATGTACCGCCGTAGGGGTTGGACGAATGCCCGCCCTCACTCTTCGTCTTGAGCACGATGTCGGCGTAGCCCTTCTCGGCAAGGTCGGCATGCATAAGCCAGCCCTCGCCCGCGCCGTACTCGGCAGCCGAAACAATACGGTAGTCGCCCTCGTCGATCAGGTATTCAAGTTCAACGCCGCGTTCCTCGAGCACGCGGCCGATTGCTCCCGCGCCGTGCTGCGTAGTTTCCTCGTCCTGGCCAAAGGCGAGCAGCAGCGTGCGCTCATGCTCCCAGCCGTGCGTCAGCGCATACTCAACCGCCTCGAGAATGCCTGCGACCTGGTCCTTCATGTCGATAGCGCCGCGACCCCAAATGTAGGTGTCGTCCACGTGGCCACTAAAGGGGGCATGCGTCCAGTCAGCCTCGGTGCCAGGCACCACGGGGACCACGTCCATGTGGCCCATGAGCATGACGGGTTTGAGGGCGGGGTCGGAACCGCTAAGCGTCACCAATAGCGAATGGTCGATAAGCTCGACCTCGCCCGCCGCAAACACGCGCGGCCAGGCCTGCTGCATATAGACGCGCAGGTCGTCGAAGGGCTGCCAGTCCACCGCCTCGGCATCCATGCTCGAGACAGTCGGAAACGACAGCACGCGGCCCAAGCGCTCGCACGCGCCAGCTTCGTCCAAATCGGCAAAATCATCCTCATGCGCAAAGAAGCGCCAAACCTCGGCCATGGCATCCTTTCGATTGTGATGACGAGGGCCGCCCCACCGGAGCGGCCCTGCCACATAAGCGTTTGCGGTCGGTTATTTGTCCTCGAGATAACGCGAGAGGAACTCGCGGGTGCGCTGGTGCTTGGGGTTGCCGAAGAGCTCGGCCGGCGCGGCATCCTCGAGTACCACGCCCTTGTCCATAAAGACCACGCGGTCGGACACCGTGCGGGCAAAGGCCATCTCGTGCGTGACGACGACCATGGTCATGCCGTCGGCCGCGAGCTTGCGCATAACCTCGAGCACCTCGCCCACGATCTCGGGGTCGAGTGCGGAGGTCGGCTCGTCGAACAGCATGATCTGCGGATTCATGCACAGGGCGCGCGCGATGGCCACGCGCTGCTTTTGACCACCGGACAGGCGACCCACGGCGGCGTGCGCGAACTTTTCGAGCCCCACGCTCGTCAGATGCTCCATCGCGACCTTCTCGGCCTCGGCCTTGCTCATCTTTTTGAGCGTGACGGGCGCAAGCGTGCAGTTGTCGAGCACGTCCATGTTGTTGAACAGGTTGAAGCCCTGGAACACCATGCCGATGTCCTCACGCAGCTTGTTAATGTTGCAACGCTCGGCCGTGAGGTCCTGGCCATGGAACCAGATGTGGCCCGCGTCCGGGGTCTCGAGCAGGTTGAGGCAGCGCAGGAAGGTCGACTTTCCCGAGCCCGAGGCACCGATGATGGTAACGACCTCGCCGTGGTTAACGGACAGGTCGATGCCCTTGAGCACCTCGAGCGAACCGAAGCTCTTGCGCAGGCCCTCGACGCGGATGAGCGGCTCATTGGTCTGTGCGGCGGCCGCAACGCCGGTAGTGGCGGTATCTGCCATGATGATTCTCCTCGTCTTAAGCCTAGTTAGAGCTGGGCAGCGTGGCAGGGGCCTCGGCGCCGAGCTTTTTGCCAAAGGCTTCGAGCAGGCGGCTCGCCACGAGCGTCAGGATCAGGTAGACCACGAGCGCCACGCAGTAGACCTCCATCTGGCGGTAGTACACGCCGGCGACCGTGGTAGTAGCGTACATAAGGTCGAACACGCCGATGACCGAAAGCACCGACGAATCCTTGATGTTGATGATGAGCTCGTTGGTGAGCGCCGGAATAGCGTTTTTAATGCCCTGGGGGAACACGACTTTGCGCATAGCCTGCCACTGCGAAAGACCCAGCGAGCGCGCTGCCTCGGCCTGGCCGGGGTCGATGGACTCGATACCGCCGCGCAGGACTTCCATCATGTAGGCGGTGGAGTTGAGCGAGATGGTGACGAGGCCGGCGGTGAAGGTACTCCAAATCTGGTTGGCCTGGGCGGTCTCGAAGCCCATGCCGCGCAAAACGGTGAAGCCCGCGTAATAGATGAGCAGGCCCTGAACCATCATGGGCGTACCGCGCACGATGGTGGAGTAGACAGTCGCAAAGCCGCGACCGACACTCTTAAAGAAGCGCACCAGGTCGTTGTCCACGCGATCGAACGTCTGAATACGCAGGAACACAAAGAGCAGCGCCAGGAAAAAGGCGATGACGGTACCGAAGGTCGCAAGTGCGATGGTGATCTCGATGCCGCGGATAAAGAAGTCGCCGCTCTTGTAGGTCATGTAGACCAGGCTCGACAAAAAGTCGCTAGGGTTGGAATCCGAGACAATGCTCACCTGCACCAGGTCGATAAACGACATGACGCAGCGGTCCACGAAAAAGATCGCCGCGATGGCGACCACGACGTAGCTGCCCAGGCGCGCGCCGCGGCGGAAACGCTCGGATGCGAACGGCGACTTTTCGCGATAGTCATTCCAATGCATGAGTTTGGTGACCAGCGCCGCCGCCGACACGACGAGCCAGGCCCAAAGGATTGCCCAGAGGCAGTCTTGGAACACGCCCGTAGGCGCCAAGAAGCTCAGCGGCGTGGGGTTGCGCTGACTAAACGCCAGGCCGAGCGCCGCGATAACGCTCGTGCCCAGGTACACGTAACGGTGGTCGGCCTTGATAAAGGAGGCCAGACGATTGATGGTTTTCATGCTGCCTCCCTATGCCGGCTGACGGTCGAGGCACGCGTCCCACATTTGGTCGCGTTCCTCTTGGCTAATGCCCTTGAGTGTCTTGTCGATGAGTTTAAGCAGCTTGTCCGAGCCCTTGCGGCAGCCGACGTTTGCCGCGACCTCCTGCTTAAAGCCCTCGCCCTCGGCAAAATGGATGGGGACGATACCGGGATTTTGGGCCATATAGCCCTTCTCGTTCTCGGTGTTGTAGGTCACGGCATCGCACGTGCCCTGCAGCAGGTTCGAGAACACCGTGGGAACCGAATCGACCGGGTTCTTGTGCACAACGCCCGGGATCTCGTCGATGACGGTGTCGAGCATGGTGTCCTTTTGGCCGAGCACCGTGGCACCGCTAAAGTCGCTAAGCTTGGTGGCGTTTTGGTAGGGGGAACCCTCTTTTACGAACAGGCCAAAGTAGCCAATGAAGTACGGGTCGGAAAAGCCGACGGACTCCTCACGCTCGGGCGTGGCGCTCATGCCGGCGATGATGAGGTCGATCTGGCCGTTGTTGAGCGAGTCAATAAGGCCCGAAAAGCTCTGCTTGACGGCGACGGGCTCGCCGCCGAGGGCCTTGCAGACGATCTTGGCGATCTGCACGTCGTAGCCATCGGCGTAGGCTCCCTGCACGTTGTCGATGGGAATGGTGTACTCGCTGGCCTCGGAGACCTGCCAGTTGTACGGGGCGTAGGCCGCCTCCATGCCGATACGGATCTTGTCCTTGCCGATCACGGAATCGGACAGGTCGTCGCGACCGCCGCCCGTCGTGGGCTGAACCACCTTGAGCGTGGACGGACGCTGGCAGCCGGCAAGCGCGCCGGCGACAACGGAAGCACTCGCAGCGAGAGCGCTACCCAAAAAGATGCGACGGCTGCACACCAGCTGTGGATGCGCGTCGCGTTGATGGGGAGAATGCATAATCTGCCTTCCCTGTTGAATCGTATGCTGACGACTTAACAGGATA
>CAUHHV010000048.1 GCA_959606065.1 uncultured Collinsella sp. | reverse complement strand
TGCTGGACGATTACGTCGATTGCCATAGATACGGTGGAGCTTTGGGCGCCGGCGGCTTGGCACGCTAGAATAAATCAGTTGCGCAAAGACCGCCCCGTTGTGTGGGCAGTTCATGATAGGAAGTATCCATGGCATTGCAGTTTACAGAGCGTGAGTTTATCCCCGTGCTGCTCGGTGGCGACATCAACGCCTATTCGGTGGCGCGCGCCTTCTACGAGGAGTACCAGGTCAAGAGTCTGGTCTTTGGCAAGTATCAGACGGGTCCCGCGTACCGCAGTCAGATTATCGACTACACGCCCAACGTGGATATCGATACCATGCCCGTGATGCTCAGGACCGTCAACGGCATTGCCCAAGCGCATGCCGATAAGACGATTGTCCTTGTGGGCTGTGGAGATAACTATGTTGCCCTCGTGGCTCAGGCCAAGGATGCCCATGAGTTGGCGGATAACATCGTCGCGCCTTACGCTCCCTATAGCATGCTTGAGCAGTGTCAGAAGAAGGAGATCTTCTACGAGCTGTGCGAGAAGCATGGCGTGCCCTATCCGCATACCTTTACCTTCACCATGGCGATGCTGAATGCCCAAGGCGAGGCACCTGCCGAAGTGCTCGACCAGATCGATTTTCCTTACCCGATGATCCTGAAGCCTTCCGACGGCATCATGTGGTGGCAGCACGAGTTCGAGGGCCAGAAAAAGGCCTATGAGATTGCCGACCGTGCTGAGCTGGAACAGGTCATTCGCGACTCGTATGCCAGCGGCTACACCGACGACCTGATCTTGCAGGATCGCGTGCCCGGCAACGACGAGTACATGCGCGTGCTCACCAGCTATTCCGACCGCAACGGCAAGGTCCGCATGATGTGCCTGGGCCACGTGCTGCTCGAGGAGCATCAGCCCCATGGCGTCGGTAATCACGCCTGCATCATCACCGAGCCCAATGACGAGCTTATGGGTGGCGTGCGCAAGTTGCTCGAGGACCTTCACTTTGTGGGCTATTCCAACTTTGACGTTAAGTACGACGAGCGCGACGGCTCGTTTAAGTTCTTCGATTTCAACACGCGCCAGGGTCGCAGCAACTACTACGTCACCAACAGCGGCTTTAACGTTGCCAAGTATGTGGTGGACGAGTATGTGTTCAACCGCCCGTTTGAGCCGGAGTTTGTGACGGCGCAGGACGAGGCCCTGTGGATGGTCGTTCCCATGGGCGTCGTCGACAAGTACGTCAAGGATCCCGAGTTGCGCGCGAAGGTGCATCGCCTGGACAAGGAAGGCAAGGGCGCCGACCCTTCGTTTATGAAGGGCGACTTTGTCTTTAACCGCTGGCTGCGCATGTGGCACACCAAGCTGCGCCACTTTAAGCTGTTCAAGACGTATTACAAGTAGATGAGCGCGGCGCCCGTCCGGTTTACATCGGGCGGGCGCGGGTATGATACGCGCAATTGCGCAAGCGTCACCAAGGAGGCGGCGATGGAAAAGCTGGGAGTTATCGGCGGCATGGGCGCCGAGGCCACGTCGTATTACTACGACCAGGTGGTGCGTCATACGGCTGCTGCCTGCGATCAAGAACATATCGACATGGTGGTGCTCTCCAAGTCGACCATGCCCGACCGCACGCTAGCCATTAAGACCGGCGAGCATGCCAAGCTGTTGGCGACCATGAAAGAGTGTGCCCAGGCACTCGAGTCGCTGGGCTGTGCGCACATTGCCATTCCCTGCAACACGTCACACTACTTCTACGACCAGATCCAGTCGTTTACCAGGGTGCCGATCATTCACATGCCGCGCGAGTCGGTGCGCTATGCTCTGGCCGGTGCGGTGATGGGGGAGTGCGAGTTCGATCCCAACCTGAGTATGCCGGCCGAGCCGGTGCACAAGATTGGCATTATGGGAACCGATGGCACCGTGGGCGCGGGCGTCTACGGCCGCGAATGTAAGGCTGCGGGTGTTGAGGTTGTCTATCCCAGCGAGAAACGTCAGAACGATGTGATGTCGCTTATCTACGATGATGTGAAGGCCGGACGTGAGCCCGATATGGATAAGTTCGATCGCGTGATGTGGGAGTTCGCCCGCAGTGGCTGCGACCGTGTCATTTTGGCTTGCACGGAGCTCTCGGTGCTGCAAAAGTATCGCGAGATGCCCGAGATCACCCTCGACGCCATGGACGTGTTGGTGCGCGAATCCATCATCCGCAGCGGCGCACTCTATCGCCTGTAGCCCTCGACCTGCCAAGAAGGGACAGGTTTATTTTGGCAGGTTTTATCTGGGGAAACAGTAAGGCCCCGGCTCGTTTGGTGCGAGCCGAGGCCTTTTGCGTTGGGCGGTTGCTGTCAGTGGTGAACTAGAACAGGAAGCCGATGGCGATGAGGGCGATGCTGGCGATGAGCACGGCGATGTCCAGGCCCTTGATGGGGTAGCGCTTGTACGAGCTAGCGCGCGTACGCAGATAGAAGCCGCGCTGTTCTGCCGCCAAGGCCGTGGCATCGGTTTTGCCCACGCTCGAGATGAGCAGTGGCACGCACAGTGGCAGCATGAGCTTAAGCTTCTTGATGGGGTTCTTGGTGTCGTACTCGACGCCGCGTGCGGTCTGCGCCTCCATGATGGCGTTCATCTCCTGACCAAACACCGGCACAAAGCGCAGCGCCGTGGTAAAGGTGAAGGCATAGCGATACGGCACGTGCAGCACCTCGACGCAGGCGTTGGCAAGGTCGTTGAGCTTGGTCACCATGAGCATGAGGATGAGTGGTAACGCCACGCCCAGCAGGCGCAGACAGGCCTTCGATCCTGTGATGAGGCCCGTGTCGGTGATAAAGCCCCACACCACGTTGCCATCGCGCATAAAGGCCAGCTGGAGCACCAGCATGATAAGCGCGAGCGGAATCAGCAACTTGAGCAGCGAGAACAGACGGTCGACGACACCGGCATAGGCACCCAGCGCAAGGGTGAGTGCCAAAAAGCCCAGCAGCGCCACGTAGGTGTCGGACAAGAAGATGCCGACGATGATGGCGGCGGCGAGGCCCAGTTTGACGACGGGGTTCAGGCGATGCAGTAGCGTATCGCCCGGCATGTAGTCGATGACGTTAACCACGGTGGACCATCTCCTTGGTAATTCGAACGACATCGGTGACCTCGCTCACCTGCGCAAAAGCGGGCGAGACGGAGGATGCCAGGCGACGAGAAAGCTCTATGACCTGGGGAGGCTCCACGTAGGCACGCCGCATGAGATCGATGTTCGAGAATAGCTCGTGCGTGCGGCCGCGGTCGAGGATGTGACCGTCGGCCATTACTACGATACGCTCGGCAAAGTCGGAAACAACTTCCATATCGTGGCAGACCATGATAACGGCGCAGCCGCGCTCGGCCATGGTGCGCACCGTTTCCATGACGGTCATGCACTCGCGGTAATCAAGGCCGCTCGTGGGCTCGTCGAGCACGACGATCTTGGGCTCAACAACTACGACGGAGGCAAGCGCCACCATTTGTCGCTGGCCGCGCGAAAGCGAGAAAGGTGCCTCATCGGCAGGCAGGCCAAAGCGGTCGATAACAAGTTGAGCACGGCGCAGAGCCTCGGCACGGTCGATGCCGGCAAGCTCCAGGCCAAAAGCGACCTCGTCGAGTACGGTATCCTTGCAGATCTGGCGGTCGGGGTTTTGGAAGAGGGTTGCGACTTCGCGGGCGATGCGGCTCGTGGGAACGGTTGCGGTATCCAGCCCCGTAACGCGCACACTGCCCGAGGCGGGCTTAAGCAGGCCCGTGAGCAGCTTGGTGAGCGTGGTCTTGCCGGCACCGTTTTGGCCGACGATGCCCACGAGCTCGCCGGGATAGAGGGTCAGGTTAAGGTCGTGTACGGCGGCGCCGCCATTGGGATAGGCAAACTCAACGTGATCGAAGGTGAGCATGGGCTCGGCGTCCTTGGCATGAGGGCGCAACGACGGTGCATGCGGGGAGCCGGCGGGCGCCTGGGCTTCGCTGGCCGCGCGTGCGGGGTCGACGATGCCCGAAATCAGGCGCTCGGCCTCATCGACATCCAAGCAAGGGGTACCGCTTACCAGGCCATCGGCCTCGAGGCTATTGAAGATACGCGTGACGCGAGGGCAGTCGACGCCGATGGCACGGAGCTCGTCGGTATGCGCGAAGACCTCGTGTGGTTCGCCCTGCAGCGCGATTTCGCCATGGTTGAGCACGAGCACGCGGTTGCAGTACTCCGAGAGCAGGGCGACCTTTTGCTCAACGACGACGATGGTGATTCCAAGTGCGCGGTTTGCCTCACGCAGCG
Organism: uncultured Collinsella sp.; assembly: GCA_959606065.1. Taxonomy (GTDB): domain Bacteria; phylum Actinomycetota; class Coriobacteriia; order Coriobacteriales; family Coriobacteriaceae; genus Collinsella. The sequence goes on along the minus strand of CAUHHV010000048.1, from coordinate 1,873 downwards.
TCTCGAAGACCAGCGTGGAGCTGGCAGGGTCGAGTGCCGCGGTGGGCTCGTCGAGAACCAAGACGCGCGGACGCATGGCGAGGATGGCGGCGATGGCTACCTTTTGCTTCTGTCCGCCCGAGAGGGTGGCAATCTCGCGGTCGCGCAGGTCGCTGATGCCGACGGTCTCGAGCGTTTCGCTCACGCGCTGCTCGATCTGGTCATGGGGGACGCCAAAGTTCTCGAGGCCAAAGAGCATCTCGTCCTCGACGACCGAAGCGACCATCTGCGTGTCGATATCCTGCAGCACACTGCCGACGATTTGCGATACGTCGGTGAGCGAGGCTTCGCAGGTGTCGTGGCCGTCAACCATGACGGACCCAAAGAACGTGCCGGTGTAGTGGTGGGGCACGGCGCCCGACAGGCAGGCGGCAAGCGTGGACTTGCCGGCGCCCGAGGGCCCGATGATGCCGATGAAATCTCCCTTGTTCACGCCGAGTGAGATGTGGCTGAGCGCCTGCTCGGTCTGCGTGCCATAGGAGAACGAGACATCGTCGACGTTGATGATCGTTTCCATGGATACCTTTCATAGTCATCGGGGACGTTCTTTAATGACTAGTCGTTTAAGAACGTCCCCAAGAGCTAGTTGTTTGGGACAGTCTTTGGTGGTGGAGCACGGAGACGGCTTTACGAGGGGCCCCAGGTTGGCGCGAAAGAGGAGCGAAGCGTACTTGGGTACGCGAGCGACGAATGAACGCCAAGATGGGGTGGCGCGTAAAGCCGAGTGGGTTAGTTGAGCTTCAGGGCCTTCTGAATGGGCAGGTAGAGGGCGCCGACCAGAATGGCGTTAAAGACGGCGGTCATGGCGACGACGGGCAACATGGCGGCGGCGAGCTCGCCCACCACGCCGAGCATGGCCATCTTGATGACCATGAAGATGACGCCGGAGACAAAGGTGGTCACGAAGGTTGCGACAATGGCGATGGCGGGCTTGACCTGACCGTTCTTGCCGGCGGCGTTGACGATGCCGGCCATGAGCATGGCGGCGATGCCCTCGGCGGCAAAATCGACGAACGGCGAAGTGGTGGTGATCTGGATCACGGCAGCCGAGATGAGGCCAATGACGAGCGCCTGGCCGATGTTGGGGCGAACGACCAGGATGGTGAGGCAGAAGGCCGAGATGATGAACTCGGGGCTGATCATGCCGCCCGAGATGCCCGAGATTGCCTTGCCGACGGTGAAGTTGAGGATGAAGCCGGCGGCGAGCAGGATGGCGAGCAAGACGAGGGCGCGGACATCGAGTTTGCCGCGATCGGCGGTCTGGACGGTGCGGGGCTGGGTGGCGGTGGTGTTCTGAGACATGGTGAAAATCCTTTCGGAAGGGGATTGCAAGAGAAAAGCGGAGGCGCGTGATGCGAATGCGATCGGGCTCGAGATAGAAAAAGGCCCCCGGTCGAAACCGGAGGCCTTCCAATCACCTAGAGCGCAAAAACAGGCGTGAGGGACTCACTGTCGACCGATCGTATTCGCATCACGCCACCACCAGTTGTTGAGAGACTTCATCGTGTTCTTCATGTTGGTGGCTCCTTTCGTGATGCCGTGGCGCGGTAGCACCTGATTGCTGTTGCGCTGCACTATAGCACAGCGAAGTGTGTGCGGGGAAATCTTTTTTAAAAAGATTTCAGGCGGGTTTCCCGTCGGTCAAAAGAGCGGGCTAAGCGGGCGAGGCTGCCATTGCTGCCTTGCCCGCTCAGCTAGGACGTTACTCCTTGTTGCGACGGTAGAGGAAGTAACCACCGGCGGAGATGACGGCAACGCCAGCGATGGCGAATGCAGCCACCATGCGGCCATCAAAACGATCGCCAGTGGTGGGCAGGCCGCCCTTGGTGTTCGT
>CAUHHV010000047.1 GCA_959606065.1 uncultured Collinsella sp. | reverse complement strand
ATCGAGTATTCGATGTCGGTCATCACGGCGCGCGCCCTGCCGGACGTGCGCGACGGCCTAAAGCCGGTGCACCGTCGCATCCTGTACGCGATGAACGAGAGCGGCATCTACCCCAACCGTCCGCACAAGAAGTCGGCCTGGACGGTCGGCGAAGTTATCGGTAAGTACCATCCGCACGGCGACTTCGCGGTCTATGAGGCCATGGTTCGCCTGGCACAGTGGTTCTCCATGCGCACGCCGCTCATTGACGGTCACGGCAACTTCGGCAACATCGACGGCGACGGCGCCGCCGCCATGCGTTACACCGAGAGCCGCCTGGCAAAGCCCGCCATGGAGCTGCTGCGTGACCTGCAGAAGGACACCGTCGACTGGCAGCCCAACTACGACGAGTCGCTCGCCGAGCCCCAGGCGCTGCCCGCGCGTTTCCCCAACCTGCTGGTCAACGGCAGCCAGGGCATCGCCGTCGGCATGGCCACCAACATCGCCCCGCACAACCTTACCGAGGCGATCGAAGCCACGTGCTACCTGATCGACAACCCCGACGCCACCGTCGACGAGCTCATGCAGATCATGCCCGGTCCGGACTTCCCCACCGGTGCCATCATCATGGGCAGTGCCGGCATTAAGCAGAGCTACGAGACCGGCCGCGGCTCCATCACCGTGCGCGCCAAGGCTCATGTGGAGTCCACCAAGACCGGCCGCAGCCGCCTGGTCTTTACCGAGATCCCCTACATGGTCAACAAAGGCACCCTGCAGGAGAAGATCGCCCAGCTCGTCAACGATAAGCGCATCGAGGGCATCTCGGATATGCGCGATGAGTCCAACCAGAAGGGTATCCGTCTGGTCATCGAACTCAAGAAGGGCGTCATCCCGCAGGTCGTGCTCAACAACCTGTACAAGTACACCTCGCTGCAGACGACCTTCGGCGCCAACAACCTGGCGCTTGTCAACGGCGTTCCCAAATGCCTGAGCCTGCGCGAGATGCTGCAGCACTACATCGACCACCAGGTCGACGTCGTCACCCGCCGCACCCGTTTTGACCTCAAGAAGGCCCAGGCGCGTGCCCATATCCTCGAGGGCTATCTGATGGCTCTCGACCATATCGACGAGGTCATCAGCATCATCCGCTCCTCGCAGACCGATTCCGAGGCCAGCAGCCGCCTGATCGAGCGTTTTGGCTTTACGCCCGAGCAGACCACGGCCATTCTCGAGATGAAGCTGCGCCGCCTGACCGGCCTGGAGCGCGACAAGATTCAGGAAGAGCTGGACGGCCTGCGCCGCGCTATCGCCTACTACGAGGACCTGTTGGCGCACGAGGAGAAGATTCTGGGCGTCATCAAGGAAGAGATGCGCGAGATCTCCAAGAAGTTCGGCGACAAGCGCCGCACCGAGATCAGCCATGTCGAGAAGGACCTGGATGTCGAAGACCTCATTGCCGACGAGGATATGGTCGTGACCATCACCCACACCGGCTACGTCAAGCGCATCCCGGTGGCCGCCTACCGCGCCCAAAAGCGCGGCGGCAAGGGCGTGTCGGGCGTCAACCTCAAAGAGGACGATGTTATCGACGAGATGTTCATCGCGTCCACGCACGAGTACGTGCTGTTCTTCTCGAGCAAGGGTAAGGTCTATCGCCTGAAGGTGCACGAGCTGCCGGTTGGCACGCGCCAGGCGCGCGGCACCGCGATCGTCAACCTGCTGCCTTTCGAGGAGGGCGAGAAGATCGCGAGCGTCATCAGCTGCCGTGAGTTCCCCGCCGACGAGTATCTGATGTTTGCCACCAAGAGCGGCATGGTCAAGAAGACCGTGATGAGCGCCTACGACCGTAGCCGCCGCGATGGCCTGATCGCCATCAACCTGAGGGACGACGACGCGCTGCTCGCTGTACGCCGCGTGCGCGAGGGTGACAAGATCATCATGGCAACCACCGCGGGCAAGGCGATTATGTTCCCCGAGGACCAGGTGCGCGCCACCGGTCGCGATACCAGCGGCGTCCGCGGTATTGGCATGAAGGATGGCGTGAGCGTTTTGGGTATGGAGGTTACCAACGGCAATGGTGACCTGTTTGTCATTACCGAGCGCGGCTACGGCAAGCGCACGCCGGTTGCGGACTACCCGGAGCAGAACCGCGGCGGCCAGGGCGTCTACACCATCCAGATGACCGAGCGCAAGGGCAACCTTGCGGCCATGAAGACGGTGGGCCCGCAGCATGAGCTGTTCATCGTGACGGAGGGCGCGACGGTCATTCGCGTCAAGACCGATGAGATCAGCCAGACTGGCCGCGCTACCCAGGGCGTCAAGATGATGACCGTCGACGACAACGACCGCGTATGCGCTGTCGCCCGTATGACGGCAGCCAAGGAAAAGCCCGAAGGCGAAGGTCCCGATGCCGCAGCCGACACCGAAGAGACTCCAGTCGACCTAGGCGACGGTAACGACATGCCAGAGGATCTCCTCGACGAGTAAGAGGAACTAGCTGGTAGAAAACATCAGACCCCATATATCGGCGGTCGGCGCACTGCGCGCCGACCGCTTTTTTGACAAGCTTGGAGCCCCGTGTCAGACGGCTGGGCGAGATGGGTTAGGTTTGTCGCGAGTTCCGCACGCAAAGAAGGCCACTTAATGTGGCCTTCGTCTTGCGCAGGACTGCCCGAGCAGCAAACCTAACCCATCTCGCCCAGCCGTCTGACACACCCCTCAAAGATTTTCAAAAAAGTTGTTGACGCGCGCGTAACGACTCGTCTAATATATCCCTTGCGCGATGGACCTGTAGCTCAGTTGGTTAGAGCGTCCGGCTGATAACCGGGAGGTCACAAGTTCGAATCTTGTCAGGTCCACCACTTTCTTTCGCAATAAACACCCCAGCGAGAGCCGAGTCGCCGCTGGGGTGTTTATTACTGTCTCCGTGGGGGTTTAGCTCAGCTGGGAGAGCGCGGGCTTTGCAAGCCTGAGGTCAGGGGTTCGATCCCCCTAACCTCCACCATGATGGACCTGTAGCTCAGTTGGTTAGAGCGTCCGGCTGATAACCGGGAGGTCACAAGTTCGAATCTTGTCAGGTCCACCATCAAAACTGTGAAGAGCCTTGGGGCGTTGCCTCGGGGCTTTTTTCTTACCTACTGAAAGTAGCCAAAAAAGCCCCGTCCCAAATTAACTACTTTGATTTTGTGTGCTGTGCGAAAGATTGGGTAGTATAGCTATTCAATGCGGCGGGCTGCCGCGTGTTAACCGCTACGTACCGGAGGTGTTCCATGGTTCGTGTCGACATAGAGACCATCGTCATGGCCGCCGGTCCCGTGCCATCGCTTATCGTGCTTCGTGAGCGCAGCAGCAAATCGGACTCGCCCGCGCCGCTGCGTTCCCTTTCCATTCAGACTGGTTCGTTTGAAGCTGCTGCCATCAGCCGCGGCATCGATAGCGGCCGCGCCGAGCGCCCGATCACCCATGACCTGCTGCTCGATACCGTTGACGCCCTGGGCGCCAAGCTCGAGCGCATCGAGATCGTTCGCGCCGAGCCGCCGGTGTTCTACGCGACGATCGTCGTACTGGCCGATGGCGAGGAGCGCAAGATCGACGCCCGCCCCAGTGACGCCATTGCCCTTGCCGTGCGCAGCAATGCCCCCATGTTTGTGGAGGACGACATCATGAATCGCCTGGGCACTGTTTCCACCCACGCCGAGGATGTCGACGACGAGCAGGAGTTCGAGAAGTTCGACGAGTTCGTCCATACGCTCTCCCCCGATGACTTCTAAATGCGGGGCGGCAGGGTTGCGGAGTGTTCGCTGATGGCCGGCGGCATGTCGGCTGAGGCGGCAGCCATTGCGCGTGAGGCCCAGATGCGCTCGGAGGCTTCTGAGGCGGCTCGCATTGCCTATGTGACACAGGCCCGCACGCTTCGCGAGCGTCGCGGCTCGTTTATCAAGATGGTTGTCATCTCCGCCCTTGTTGCGGCAATCTGCTCGCGCCTTCGTGGTACAGTTGGTGCGCTTGGGTTTTCGATCTCTACGGGCCTGGTGATCTGGGGTGTGGTCGACGCGGTAATGCTGACCAGTCAGATCAAGGTGCTCGACAAGCGCGCGATGGATATGATGCGCGCCCGCGACGCTGCCGCCAAGATCGCCGCCGAGGCACAAGAACTGTAACGACGCCAGACTCGATGGGAAGGTCTAAAGATGGCACAGGATATGCAGGACGCCGGTAACGTCTCCGCCGAGCTCGACGCCATGGTGTGTGACCTGATCGGCGCGTTCTTGGACGACCTTGCCGCCGGTGAAAACCCTGGCGTGGTCGTGGCAATTGAGGACGCTGCTTCCAACCGTTATCTGGCGGCGCTCGATGAGGATGGCGAAGAGGCGTGCCTCGAGGCGGCCACCAACTTTATCTCCGAGCACAAGATGGGTCTTAAGGACGAGGGCCTGGGCCGTATCGCCCGCTATGCCATCGGCTACACCGGCTGCGTCGAGATTGACGGCGGCTATCACGATGCTCTGCTCGTGAGCTTCTTCGAAACCACGCTCGAGAGCGGTTTTTCGGCATACGTGCTGTATGAGGGCATGGGTGCCGGCGATGGTTTTATGTGGAGCGACCCTGAACCTGCAGGTGAGGAAACCCCTCTTATCTAAAATCGCTAAAATAAACGAGTTTTCGGTAAAAGGCTCAATATTCCCGCTGAGCGTTGTATCGCTGGGCGGGTCGCATACGCGTGCCGTTTGTATATGGATAGAAGATAGGGGAACTACATGCGCGTAGACAATCTGAGGAACATCGCCATCATCGCCCACGTCGACCACGGCAAGACGACGATGGTCGACAAGCTCCTGCGTGCCACGGACGCCTTCCGTGCCAACCAGCAGGTCGAGGACCGCGTCCTGGACTCTAACGACCAGGAGCGCGAGCGCGGCATTACGATTCTCGCCAAGAACATCTCTATCGAGTACAAGGACGTCAAGATCAACGTCATCGACACCCCGGGCCACGCCGACTTCGGCGGCGAGGTCGAGCGCGTACTGCGTATGGCCGACGGCGCCCTGCTGCTGGTCGACGCCTTTGAGGGTCCCATGCCCCAGACCCGCTTCGTGCTGCGTCACGCTATCGACACCGGCCTTAAGATCATGATCGTCATCAACAAGATCGATCGTCCGGGTGCCAACCCCGAGAAGGCCTACAACGACTGCCTGGACCTCATGGCCGACCTGGGCGCTACCGACGACCAGCTCGAGTTTGCCATGGAGCACGTGGTCTACGCCAGCGCCATGAATGGCTTTGCCCGCCTTGACCCCAACGACGGCAACATGGACATGTATCCGCTGCTCGATATGATCATCGACGACATGCCCGCGCCCGAGGTTGACGAGAACGCCCCGCTGGCCATGCAGTGCGTGACTATCGACCACTCCAACTTCGTCGGCCGCATCGGCATCGGTCGCGTGTACTCCGGCACCATTCATCAGGGCGATCAGATCTTGGTTGTCAAGAACGACGGCTCCAGCGCCACCGCTACCGTCAAGCAGCTCTTTACCTTCGACTACCTGGGCCGCACCGAATGCCAGGAAGTCGGCGCCGGCGACATCGCCGCCGTCGTGGGCATCGACCGCACCGATATCGGCGATGTCTACACCGATCCCGAGAACCCCGTCGAGCTCGAGCCCATCGAGATCGACCCGCCGACCCTGTCCATCGTCTTTGAGGCTTCGACCTCCCCGCTCGTCGGTCGCGACGGCGACATCGTGGGCGCCCGTCAGCTCAAGGAGCGCCTGTTCAACGAGGCCGAGAACAACGTAACCATGAAGATCGAGGAGCTCGAGGACAAGAGCGGCGTCGAGGTCTCGGGTCGCGGCATCCTGCACCTGTCCGTTCTGATGGAGTCCATGCGTCGCGAGGGCTTTGAGTTCCAGGTTGGCCGTCCCCGCGTTCTGTTTAAGAAGGACGAGAACGGCAACAAGATGGAGCCCGTCGAGCAGGCCGTCGTCGAGTGCCCGGACGAGTACTCGGGCAAGGTCGTTGAGGTCTTCGGTACCTCCGGCGGCATCATGACGAGCATGGATACCTCGGGCATCGTGACGCACCTCGAGTTTAAGATCCCGACCCGCGGCATCATGGGCCTTAAGAACCGCATCATGAACGTCACCCACGGCGAGGGCGTGTTCTACCACACCTTCTTGGAGTATGGCCCCTACGCCGGCGAGATCGGCAACCGTCAGAACGGCGCTATGATCTCCATGACCACCGAGAAGGCCGTTGCCTACGCCCTGGGTACGCTGCAGGAGCGCGGCCAGCTGTTTGTTGAGCCGGGCACCGAGTGCTACGAGGGCATGATCGTGGGCGAGCGCAGCAAGGCCGGCGACATGGTCGTCAACATCGCCCGTACCAAGAACCTGGGCAACCAGCGTTCCTCGACCTCCGATATCTCCGTTCAGCTGGTGCCGCCCCGCACCTTCTCGCTGGAGGAGGCGCTGGAGTACATCGCCGACGACGAGCTGGTCGAGATCACTCCTAAGAACATTCGCCTGCGCAAGCGTCTGCTCAACGCCACCGACCGCAAGAAGGCTGCCGTCCGCGCCGGCCAGGTCAACAAATAAGCGCTGGG
>CAUHHV010000046.1 GCA_959606065.1 uncultured Collinsella sp. | reverse complement strand
TCGCGGCCGTTTTGTTGTGGGTCAAATATGAACGTTGTGTTAATGAGTCGGTGGACGGTGGTGTTTTTCGGTGAGCGGCGTATCCTTCCAACGGTTTATCTAGTGTGTCAGTTGAAAGGAAGAGGGCGCTCGTCATTGTTTGAATGTGAACTGCCGTTTGACCACAAGACGTTGCATCTGGAGCTCGAGGATAAGAACTTCGCGGGTGTGATGGAAGGTCATCAAAACGAGTTTAAGACCACGAAATCGCAGGAAGAGCTGGTGGAGGAGTCGCTTTCCAACCCTTACGGCTCGCCTTCGCTCGAGGAGCTTTGTGCTGGCAAGAAGGATATTGTCATCATTAGCTCAGATCATACGCGTCCCGTTCCCTCGCGTGTGACGATGCCTATTCTGCTGCATCACATCCACTCCGCTGCGCCTGAGACGCGCGTTCGCATTCTGGTTGCTACGGGTATGCATCGTCCGTCGACGCACGAGGAGCTCGTCAACAAGTACGGCGAGGAGATCGTTGCCAACGAAGAAATCGTTATGCACGTCGCGACTGACGACAGCATGATGAAAAAGATCGGCACCCTGCCTTCTGGTGGCGAGTGCATCATCAACAAGATTGCGGCCGATTGCGATCTGCTGCTTGCCGAGGGCTTTATTGAGCCGCACTTCTTTGCCGGTTTCTCTGGTAGCCGCAAGTCCGTCCTGCCTGGCATCGCCAGCTACAAGACCATCATGTACAACCACAACGGTCAGTTTGTGAACGATTCCCACTCGCGTGCCGGCAACCTGTGCCACAACCACGTGAGCGAGGACATGTTTGCCGCCGCCGAGATGGCTCACCTTGCCTTTGTGCTCAACGTGGTGCTCAACGGCAAGCACGAGGTCATTGGCTCCTTTGCCGGCGACATCCACAAGGCGCACGAGGCTGGCTGCGAGTTCGTGAAGAGCCTTGCCGGCGTTGAGCCCGTCGAGTGCGAGATCGCCATTACCACTAACGGCGGCTACCCCCTCGATCAGAACATCTATCAGGCTGTGAAGGGCATGTGCGCTGCCGAGGCCACGCTTCCCGAGGGCGGCGTGATCATCGACGTCGCCGGTTGTGCCGACGGTCACGGCGGCGAGGGCTTCTATCACAACATCGCCGACAACGATCCGGCAGAGTTTGAGCGCGCCTGCATCGATCGTCCTAAGGACGAGACCCTGCCCGATCAGTGGACGAGCCAGATCTTTGCCCGCATCCTGGCGCATCACCCTGTGATCATGGTCACCGACCTGTGCGATCACCAGATGCTCAAGGATATGCACATGACGCCGGTCAACACTATCGAGGAAGCGCTCAAGCTCGCCTTTGAGATGAAGGGTGCCGATGCCAAGGTCGCCGTCATCCCCGATGGCCTGGGTGTTGTTGTCGCACAGCACTAGTGCGCGGCTTAAACGAATCGTTTATAACCGACAAGAAAGATAAGGTTTTATGCTTACCAAACTCCTCTGCGAATTCGGCGCAACGGCCCTCATGATCGTCTTTGGCGTGGGTGTTCACTGCGATACCGTGCTCAAGGGCACCAAGTATCAGGGCTCCGGCCATATGTTTGCCATCACCACCTGGTCCTTTGGCATCTCGGTCTGCCTGTTTGTCTTTGGTGGCGCTGTGTGCATGAACCCCGCCATGGTGCTTGCCCAGTGCATCGTCGGCCTGGTGCCGTGGGGCAACTGCATCCCCTTCATGCTTGCCGATATGCTCGGCGGCTTTGTGGGTGCCGTGATCGCTTGGTTTATGTATGCCGATGAGTTCAAGGCTTCCGAGGACGTCGTCGACCCCATTGCCCAGCGCAACATCTTCTCGACCAACCCCACCACCGAGGGCACGAACTATGCTCGTAACTTCTTCTGCGAGGCTATCTGCACCTTCGTGTTCATCAGCGCCATCCTTGCTGCCGCTAGCCGCGCCGGCGAGAACGTTCTGATGCTCGCAATCTGCGTCGGCCTGATCGTTTGGGCTGTTGGCATGGGCATGGGCGGCATCACCGGCTTCGCCATGAACCAGGCTCGTGACCTTGGTCCTCGCATGGCCTATCAGGTGCTGCCGATCAAGAACAAGGCCGACAACAACTGGAAGTATGGTCTGCTTGTTCCTGGCATCGCGCCGTTTGTCGGTGCTATTGTGGCCGCGCTGTTTGTGCATGGTTTCTTGGGCATGTTCTAGTCCAAGGCTACATAGTTGTCCGCTGGCCGCATGGGGTAACTTCCCAGCGCGTCCTCGGACATGCAAAAAGGCTCGCTGCGCACTTCGTGCGGCGAGCCTTTTTGCGTCCTGCGGAATGCGCTGGGAAGTTACCCCATGCGGCCAGCTGCGGGATCTTTGCTGCGCTCGAGCAAGCAACCCAACATATAAATCTGAATTTGGATGGGAGGGGCTTGTTGCTGTTGGCGGCGTTGAGGCGCGAGTGACACTTTGGGATGCGTGGCGCCTTGGGGTGGGGCGGTGCTTTGGGATGAGCTTCTTACTTAGTTGAAGAGGGGCTTTATGGCTGATAAGTAGTCTTTGGCTACGTCCTCTTTTGGGGCTTGGAAGTTGTGCCAGGCCCACCATTGGACCATTCCTACGAAGCTTGAGGCTATGTGGTGTAGTAGGAAGCTTCGGTCCATGGTGGCGGCGGGGCCGTTTGGGTCGGTGGGAACGGTTTCGGCTGCTCGTGACATGATGGTCTTGCGTAAGCAGTCGGCGAAGACGCGTGAGCCGGCGCCGGCTACGAGGGCTCGAACGCCCTGACGGCGTTCCCAGAGGTTGTTGAGGATATGCTCGACTTGTACGAGCGGATCATCGAGCGGTGTGCCATCGTCGTCGAGGGCGTGGGTGCAGATGTCGCTCACGAGTTCGGACAGTAGGTCATCTTTGCTCTTGAAGAGGCCGTAGAACGTGGCCCGACCCACATGGGCGCGAGCGATGATGTCGCCGACGGTGATCTTGCCGTAGTCCTCCTCGCGCAGGAGCTCGGAAAACGCCGCGACGATGGCGGCGCGGCTTTTTGCCTTGCGGGCATCCATGGCTATGCATCCACGTGAACGAGCAGGCAGCGGAGCGTGCCGGAGCAGCCCTCGTAAGGGCGCTTGCCGGCGCCGTAGCCGACGGCCTCGATGCGGTAACGGACCGGCAGGTGCTCGGACGTGCGCAGTGCAGCGACGACGGCAGCGCCCGTGGGCGTCACGAGCTCGCCGACAACCGGTGCGGGCGTGAGGGCGATATTGCCCGCCTGGCACAGGTTGACGACAGCGGGGACGGGAATGGGCATGAGGCCGTGGGCGCAACGGATGGTTCCGTGGCCCTCGGAGAGCGACTCGACCACGATGTCCTCGATGCCCAGGTCGTCGAGGCAGATGGCGACGGAGCAGACGTCGACGATGGAGTCGACGGCGCCCACCTCGTGGAACATGACGGTCTCGGGCGTTTTGCCGTGGGCCTTGGCCTCGGCGGCGGCGAGCGCGGTAAAGATGGCGAGCGCGCGACGCTTGGCGCCATCGCTTAGCTGCGAGCCATCGATGATGGCGGTAACGTCCGCCAAAGAACGGTGGTGATGGTGGTGGGCGTGATGATGACCCTCGTGGCCATGACCGTGGGCCTCATGATCATGCTCGTGGCAGCGCACGTGTTCGTGCTCGCCATGATCATGATGGTGGTGCTCATGCTCGTGCGTGTGCTCGGCAGCTGCTTCGTTGCCGTAGAGCCAGGCCATATCGTGATCGTGATTCTCGAGCTCCTCTGCAAGCTGGACGTCGAAATCGCAGGCGTCGATGCCATGCTTGTTTACGCGCGTCACGGCGATCGAAAAGCCGTCGACCGGCAGCGTGGCGAGCTGTTCGCGCAGGTGCTCCTCGCTGGCGCCCAGGTCGAGCAGGGCCGCGACGGTCATATCGCCGCTGATGCCCGAGGTGCCGTCGATGATAAGCGTGTACTGATGGTTGGACACGAAATGCTCCTTAGCGGGCGCAGGACGCGCCGGTACTCAGATGATTGATAAGGCTTGCCTGGTAGGCGGCGCCAAAGCCGTTGTCGATGTTGACGACCGAAACGCCGCTGGCGCAGGAGTTGAGCATGGCGAGCAGCGCGGCTACGCCACCAAAGCTCGCGCCGTAACCCACGCTGGTGGGAACGGCTATGACCGGACAGCATACCAGGCCGCCGACAACGCTCGCCAGTGCGCCCTCCATGCCGGCAATGGCGATGACCACCTGTGCCTGGGCAAGTTCCTCGGCATGCGCGAGCAGACGGTGCAGGCCGGCGACACCCACGTCGTAGAGGCGGTAGACCTCGTTGCCATAGAACTCGGCCGTCAATGCGGCTTCCTCGGCGACGGGCAGGTCGCTCGTACCAGCGCAGGCGACGACGATGCGTCCGTTGCCGGTAGGGGAGGGCTTGCCGCCCACGAGGGCGAGCTGTGCGTCCGGGACATATCCCAGGTCGATGCCGTTGCCAAGAAGCTCAGCGGTGCGCGCGGCTTTTTCGGCATCCAGGCGCGTGACCAGGATGCGCTCCTGGCCGGCATCGCGCAGTGCTTCGATAATGGCGGCAATCTGATCGGCGGTTTTACCGGCCCCGTAGACAACCTCGCCGGCTCCCTGGCGCACCCCGCGCGAAAGATCGAGCTGCGCAAAGCCCAAATCGGCGGTCGGAGCCGTCTGGATGCGCGTGAGGGCGTCGGCAGGGGTGACTGCTCCGCCGGCAACATCGCTCAGCAATTGCTCAAGATCTCGCTTATCCATATATGTTCCCTTCGACGGCGCAAAGTCTAGCACTCAAAGGGTATGTTTCCGAACACTAAGACAAAATTGTTCGGAAACTATAGGACAGACTGATTCAATTGTTAGACGGATCGGCTAATCGCGCAGGATGATGTCCATAGCGAGCATCAGGTTGCGCTCGTCGATGGCAAACGGGGCCGCCTCGCGCGTCTTGGGCTTGGCACAAAACGCGATGCCCGTGCCCGCGGCCTGAATCATGGGGATGTCGTTGGCACCGTCGCCGATCGCGACGGTGTGGGCCATATCGACGCCGCACTCAACTGCCCAGTCCAGCAGCTGGATGAGCTTGGACTCCTTGGTCACAATGTCGGCAGCCAACTTACCGGTGAGCTTGCCGTCCACGACCTCCAGACGATTGGCCAGGCAGAAGTCGATACCCGCGGCAGCCACGATTTTGTCAGCGACCTCGTGGAAACCGCCGCTCACCACGCCGACCTTCCAGCCCTTGCTGTGTGCCGAGCGCACAAGCTCCAGCGCGCCGGGGGTAAACGTCACGCGCTCAAAGGTGCGCTCGAACACGCTCTTGTCCAGGCCGGCAAGCAGCCCCACGCGCTCCTCGAGCGCCTGCTTAAAGTCAAGCTCGCCGCGCATGGCGCGTTCGGTGATCTGTGCAACTTGCTCACCCACGCCGGCCTCCTCGCCCAACAGGTCGATGACTTCCTGGTTGATGAGCGTGGAGTCGATATCCATAACGATGAGGCGTGCAGTCATGGTGGGCCTTTCCGAGTGCTGTTTTATTGGGGCATATTGTCGCACGTGACGAGCGCGGGCGGGTGTCGCGGCGCGTCAATTGTTTCGTCTCCGTCAAGTCTTTGGGCAGGAGCCACTTTTTCGCGGCACATCGACGCGAGTGCGATAAGATAGAACGCCATGTCTGGCTGCGCGGTTTACGCAGGCTGGGCAAATCTGTACGACGCCGCCCGGAACGACACGGGGCGGCACAGATCCATAAAGGAGGATCACTGGTATGAGCCAGACCCGTCCCATCGATGAGCATTCCATGCACACCCGTACCTGCGGCGAGCTTCGCTTCGAGAACGTGGGCGAAGAGGTCACCCTCACCGGTTGGGTGAGCCGTCGCCGCGACCACGGCGGCCTTATCTTCTGCGACCTTCGCGACCGTGAGGGCATCACGCAGCTCACCTTCGACCCCGAGCACTCCGACGGCGATGCCTTTAAGATCGCCGAGACCATGCGTCCCGAGTGGCCCATCAAGATTCACGGCGTCGTGCGCGCCCGTGGCGAGGAGACCACCAACACCAAGCTCGCGACCGGCGAGATCGAGGTCCTGACCGATCATGCCGAGGTGCTCAACACTTCCGTCACCCCGCCGTTCCAGATCGAGGACGGCATCGAGACCAGCGAGGACACCCGCCTGCGCTATCGCTATCTGGACCTCCGTCGTCCCGAGATGATGGCCAACCTCAAGCTGCGCTCCGACTTTACCTTTGCCATTCGCGAGGCGCTGCACAACCGTGAGTTCATGGAGGTCGAGACGCCCTCTCTGTTCAAGTCCACGCCCGAGGGCGCCCGCGACTTCATCGTCCCCAGCCGTATCCAGCCGGGCAACTTCTACGCCCTGCCGCAGTCTCCGCAGCTCCTGAAGCAGCTGCTTATGGTCGGTGGCGTCGAGCGCTACTACCAGGTTGCCAAGTGCTTCCGCGACGAGGACCTGCGTGCCGACCGTCAGCCCGAGTTCACCCAGGTCGATATCGAGATGTCCTTCGTGGACCAGAACGACGTCATGAGCGCGCTCGAGGAGGTCCTGGCCGATGCCTTCGGCCGCATGGGCGTCGAGATGCCCACGCCGCTGCGTCGCATGAACTACTGGGAGGCCATGGACACCTATGGCTCCGACAAGCCCGATACCCGCTATGGCATGCACCTGGTCGACCTGACCGACATCTTTGCCAACTCCAAGTTCAAGGTCTTTGCGACTGCCGCAAACGAGGAGGGCTCTGTCGTCAAGGCCATCAACGCCAAGGGTGCCGGTGCCTGGGCTCGCGCCAAGATCGATAAGCTTGCCGGCGTGGCCTCCACGTTTGGCGCCAAGGGCTTGGCCTGGATCGCATTCCGCGAGGATGGCTCCATCAACAGCCCCATCGTCAAGTTCTTCTCGGACGAGGAGATGGCGGCTCTGCGTGAGCGCATGAACGTCGAGCCCGGCGACCTTGTGATGTTCGCCGCCGGTCCGCGCCTGCTCTCTGACGAGATCCTGGGCGGCATGCGTTCCCACATGGCTAACGCGCTCGAGATCAAGCGCGAGGGCCACGACTTCCTGTGGGTCGTCAACTTCCCGCTGTTCCACTGGGACGAGGATCGCAAGGCCTATGCTGCCGAGCACCAGCCCTTTACCCTGCCGACCGAGACCGACATCGCCAAGATCGAGGCCGACCCGCTGGCAGCCGGTTCCTGCACCTACGACTTTGTCATGGACGGCTTTGAGGCCGGCGGCGGCGGTATGCGTATCCACAACGCCGAGATGCAGATGTCCATGCTCAAGCTCCTGGGCTTTACCGAGGAGCGCGCCGAGTCTCAGTTTGGCTTCCTCATGGAGGCCCTCAAGTTTGGTGCGCCCCCGATGGGCGGCTTCGCCCTGGGCCTGGACCGCGTGTGCATGCTGCTCACCGGCTCCGACTCTATCCGCGACGTCATGGCGTTCCCCAAGACGGCCAGCGGCTCCGACCTTATGTCGGGCGCCCCGAGTGCCGTTAGCGGCGCCCAGCTCAAGGA
>CAUHHV010000045.1 GCA_959606065.1 uncultured Collinsella sp. | reverse complement strand
CACGACTCCGTTTCTCAAGAGGATGGGTAAGGGGAATGAGCTAGCTCAGGTGCCAGATTTCGTCGTTGTACTGGGAGATCGTACGGTCGGACGAGAAGGTGCCGGCGTTGGCGATATTGATGAGCGCCTTGCGCATCCAGGCGTCCTGGTCCTCGTAGTCGGCCAGCACGCGCTCCTTGGTCTGGATGTACTCCTCAATGTCGAGCAGGGCCATAAACCAGTCCTTGCCCTTAATGTCGTCGTGCAGGCGCTGCAGGCGCTCGGCGTTGCCGGTTGCCATAAAGGCCGGGTTGGTGATGAAGTCCACCAGCAGTTTAATGCCGGGCTTGCGGTAGAGCGCACCGGCGTTGTAGGTGCCGTCGGCGTAGAGCTGCTCGACCTGTTTGGACGAGGCGCCAAAGGTATAGATGTTCTCGTCGCCCACGAGCTCGGCAATCTCCACGTTGGCACCGTCGAGCGTGCACAGGGTTAGGGCGCCGTTGAGCATGAACTTCATGTTGGAGGTGCCGCTCGCCTCCTTGGAGGCCAGGCTGATCTGCTCGGAGATGTCAGCGGCGGGGATCACGCGCTCGGCGGCGGTGACGTTGTAGTTCTCGATCATGACAACCTGCAGGTAGGGAGCCACGTCGGGGTCGTTTGCAATCCACTGCGACAGCGTCAGGATCAGATGGATGATGTCCTGCGCGATAGTGTAGGCAGGCGCCGCCTTGCCGCCAAAGATGATGGTGACAGGGTGCTTAGGCCTGTTGCCGTTCTTGATATCGAAGTACTTCCAGATGATGTAGAGCGCGAGCATCTGCTGACGCTTGTACTCGTGGATGCGCTTGACCTGGACGTCGATGATGGCGTTGGAGGGAATGGTCACGCCCTGCTCGAGCGCCATGAACTGGCGCATGATGGCCTTGGCCTCGACCTTGGTGGCGGCCAGGCGCTCAAGAACGTCCTTGTCGTCGGCGAACTTGGCGAGTTTGCTCAGATCGCCGGTGCTGCGCCAGTCGGTGCCGATTACATCGTCGAGCAGGCTGGCGAGCGCGGGGTTGGCTCCATGGATCCAGCGGCGGAAGGTGATGCCGTTGGTCTTGTTGGAGAACTTCTCGGGATAGATCTCGTAGAACGGATGAAGCTCGGTGTCCTCCAAGATCTTGGTGTGGAGGGCGGCTACGCCATTGATGGAGAAGCCAAAGTGGATGTCCATGTGGGCCATGTGGACGGTGTCGTATTCGTCGATGACGGCGACGCGCGGGTCATCGTGCTCGGCCTTCGCGATCTCATCGAGCTTGACGATAATGTCGGCGATGGCAGGGGAGACCTTCTGCAGGCTGACGAGCGGCCACTTCTCGAGCGCCTCGGCAAGAATCGTGTGGTTAGTGTAGGCGACCATGGAGCGTACGATGGTCACGGCCTCGTCAAACTCGATGCCATGCTCGGTGGTGAGCAAGCGAATGAGCTCGGGGATGACCATGGTGGGGTGCGTGTCGTTAATTTGGACCACGGCGTAGTCGGCCAGATCGTGCAGGTTGCTGCCGCGCTCGATGGCCTCGTCGATCAGGAGCTGGGCGGCGTTGCTCACCATGAAGTATTCCTGGTAGATGCGAAGCAGGCGGCCCTGCTCGTCGGAATCGTCGGGGTAGAGGAACAAGGTGAGGTTCTTGGCGATCTCTGTCTTGTCGAAGTCGATGGAGCTGCCGGGGACCAGGCCGTCGTCGACGCTCGCCAGGTCGAACAGGCGCAGACGGTTCTTGGTGGGCTGGCCGTAACCGGGCACGTCGATGTTGACGAGCTTGGAGGTAACGGCAAAATCGCCGAACTCGACGGTGTAGGAGCGGTCGTCGTCGACTAGGATGTCCTGCTCACCGAGCCACTCGTCGGGGACGGCCTTCTGCTGGTTGTCGACAAAGCGCTGACGGAACAGGCCGTAGTGATAGTTGAGGCCCACGCCATCGCCGGTCAAGCCCAGCGTGGCGATGGAATCCAGGAAGCATGCGGCCAGGCGGCCCAGGCCGCCGTTGCCGAGCGACGGCTCGACCTCGAACTCCTCGATCTTGTTGAGGTCGTGGCCTGCGGCGGTGAGCTGGTCCTTAACCTCGTCGTAGATGCCGAGGTCGATCATGTTGTTGATGAGCAGCTTGCCGATCAAAAATTCGGCGGAAATGTAATAGAGCTTTTTCTTGCCGTTGTTGAGCGGGCAGGCGGCGGAGCGCTCCTGCACGAGTTTGACCAGCAGCTTGTAAATGCGACGGTCGTCGAGCTGCTCGAGCGAGGTGCCAAAAGACTGCTCGGCGAGTTCCATGAGGTTAATTTGGGGCATGTTTCCTCCTGTAATGGGTTGATTACATGTCTGCAATTCATAAGAATCCCGCGCGAGGGGATTGGGGTGGCCTCGCGCGGGTAAGCAAGCGCGTCCGCACGGTGGGGAGGGGTCGGGCGCGGTAGCTCCTATTGAGGAAGCTCGATTTCGGCTTCCGACGGGATGCGGAAGTAGGTCTCGGTCCAGTCGGTGAGTTTGTGCTCGAGCTCGCGGGTGATGGCGCCGTCGAGCATGCGCCAGGTCCAGTTGCCGCCCAGCGTGGCAGGGGTGTTGATGCGCGCCTCGTTGCCCAAGTTGAGCAGGTCCTGCATGGTGTAGATGCACGTGTCGCTCACGCTGGCTGCGATGGTTCGGTTGAGCGCGTCGGCGATGGGTTCGCCGGCCTGCTGATGGGTGTACAGGGCTGCCTGCTCGCGTTGACGCGGGGTGGCCGTTCCCTCAAACCAACCGCGCGCCGTCTCGTTGTCGTGGGTGCCCACATAGGCGACGGTGTTGGCGATGTAGTTATGCGGCAGGTAGTACGAGTTGGTGCCCTCAAAGGCAAACTGCAGGATCTTCATGCCGGGGAAGCCCGAGTTGTCGCGCATGTCGATGACGCCGGGGGTGAGGAAGCCCAGGTCCTCGGCGATGATGGGCAGCGTGCCGAGCTTTTCCTCGAGCGTCTTGAAGAACTTGAGGCCGGGACCCTGCGTCCACGAACCGTAGGACGAATCGGGCGAGGAGAACGGCACCTCCCAATAGGCCTCGAAGCCGCGGAAGTGATCCAGGCGGATGACGTCGTACATGTCGAGGGCGGCGCGAATGCGGCCCTCCCACCAGGAGAAGCCGTCGGACTCCATGGCGTCCCAGTCGTAGATGGGGTTGCCCCAGTACTGGCCGGTGGCCGAGAACTGGTCGGGCGGCGTGCCGGCGACGCTCACGGGATTGCCGGCGGTGTCGATCTTAAAGAGCTCAGGCGTCGCCCACATCTCGACGGAGTCACGCGAGACATAGATGGGCAGGTCGCCGATGATGAGAATGTCGCGCTCGTTGGCATAGGCCTTGAGGCGGCTCCACTGGCGATCGAAGAAGTACTGCGTCATCTGGTGGTAGAGCATACGCGCCGGATGGTCGGCGCAGACCTTGGCGGAAGCCTCGCCGCGGGTGCGGAGCTCCGCGGGCCACTCCCAAAACGCCTTGAGACCGCACTCCTCTTTGACGGTCATGAACTCACAGTAGGGGATGAGCCAGTCCTCGTTGGCCTGGATAAAGTCATCGAAATCGGCCGGCTTGTCGGCAGCAAAGCGCTCGGCGGCGCGGTCGAGAATCTGACGGCGGCCACCAAAGATGGCACCGTAGTCGACATTGCTGGGGTCGGATCCCAGATACACGCCATCGATATCGCGCTGCTCCAGATACCCTGCCTCGATAAGCTCGGCAAAGTCGATAAAGTTGGGGTTGCCTGCGCGGGCCGAGAACGACTGATAGGGCGAATCGCCATAGCTGGTCGTCGTAAGGGGCAGAATCTGCCAGTAATGTTGTTTGCACGAGGCGAGAAAATCGACGAAGTCGTAGGCATTCCAGCCAAAGCCGCCGATTCCGTATGGTCCGGGCAGAGATGAGACGGGCATGAGGACGCCGCTTGCACGCTCCATGAATGCGCTCACCAACCTTCTTGTTGTGGGGTCGGCCTGCCGATGGGTGTGCAGTCCGCCTCCGATGTTCTGATTCGATACGCCTATTGTAAAACATGTTGTTTAAACATGTACAGGCAAGATAAAAAAGTTGGTCGATTTTCGGCGAATGGTTACATGCCATGAAAAAGCCCCGACCTCACAACGTGAGATCGGGGCAAGAGCGGTATGTAGGTTTTTGCTACTCGGCGTCGGCGAAGCCGTTGGGGTTGTGGCTCTGCCAGTTCCAGCTATCGCGGCACATGTCCGCGATGTCGTACTGGGCCTTCCAGCCCATCATGCGCTCGGCCTTGGAGGCATCGCACCAGTTGGCAGCGATGTCGCCGGCGCGGCGCTCGCGGATCACGTAGGGCAGCTCCTTGCCACAAGCCTTGGAGAAGGCGGCGACGACCTCGAGTACCGAGGTGCCGGTGCCGGTGCCCAGGTTAAAGATCTCGACGCCGGTCTTGCCGTTCATCCAGTTAAGGGCGGCAACGTGACCAGAGGCCAGATCGCACACGTGGATGTAGTCGCGCACGCCGGTGCCGTCGGGGGTGGGGTAGTCGTTGCCAAAGACCTGAACGGCCTCGAGCTTGCCCACGGCGACCTGGGCGACATAGGGCACCAGGTTGTTGGGGATGCCCTTGGGGTCCTCGCCGATCAGGCCCGACGGATGAGCGCCGATGGGGTTGAAGTAACGGAGCAGCACGACGTCCCACTCGGGGTCGGCGGTGTGGACGTCCATAAGGATCTGCTCGATCATCCACTTGGTCCAACCATAGGGGTTGGTCGCGGGCTTCTTGGGGTCTTCCTCGGTGACGGGCGGGTTGTCCGGGTCGCCGTAGACGGTCGAGGAGCTCGAGAAGATGATGGACTTGCAGCCATGGTTGCGCATGACGTCGATGAGCACCAGGGTGTTCTCGATGTTGTTGTGGTAGTACTCGACGGGCTTGCTCACCGACTCGCCGACGGCCTTAAAGCCGGCAAAGTGGATGACACGGTCGATCTGATGGGTATCGAAGATCTTGTTCATCGCATCGCGGTCGAGCACGTTGGCCTTGTAGAAGGTGAGGTTCTTGGCGGCTTCGTCGCCCACGATGGTCTTGACGCGGTCGACGGCGACGGCGCTGGAGTTGGAGAGATCATCGACGATGACGACCTGGTAGCCACCCTCGAGCAGCTGAACGACGGTGTGCGAGCCGATAAAGCCGGCGCCACCGGTAACGAGGACGCAGGTGTCTTTGGGGTCGAGTGCTTTGGACATGTAGTCTCCTATCGAATCAGGAACACTTCTAGAGGGGAGTATAGCGCAGGCGGGGACGCCCAAATGGTGCACTGTAGGAAAAGCAGAGGATTATGTTAACGTACTCATATAAGAGCTTGCTCAATTGTTACCTCAAATTTGACAATTGCTTACGAGCCGCCGACCTTGTAGTTTCCTGCCGTTCGTGGAAATCGTTGGGACGCGCCATATGTACGCTAATATGTATGAGTTGAGCGACATATAAATAAGCATGTAACGGAGTACATATGTCACCAAACAGCGATTCCATCCTTTCCCAGGAGCTCTCGCGCCGCACTGCCCTTAAGGCCCTGTTCGGCGCCGCTTCTGCGGCAGTTCTTTTTGGCCTGCCCACTCGCGCCCATGCGGCGGAGGCTTCCAAAGAAACCACCGATAAATTGAATGCCGCCCAGGCCCAACTCGACGAGGTTCAGGCCCAGCTCGACAGCATCGCAAATGAGTATGCGGCGCTGGCCAACAAGAATGCCCAGACCCTCAACGACATCGAGAATGTCCAGGGCAAGATTGACGACACGCAGGCCCAGATCGATGAAAAGAAGGCCGAGCTCAAGAAGAAGCGCAACGACCTTTCCGATCGCGTGGCCGCCAGCTACAAGTCCGGCGGTACGAATATCCTGTCGCTGCTGCTGGCCTCTGGCTCGTTTGAGGAACTCGTCGCCAACGCGCATTACGTTGAGAAGATCAACAAGAGCGACCGCGATGCCATCGAGGATATCCAGACGATTCAGGCTGAGCTCGACGCGCAGAAGACCGAGCTCGAAGCACAAAAGGCCAACCTGGAGAAACTCAAGGACCAGCAGACGGCTCAGATGCAGGATATGCAGGCCAAGCAGCAAGAAGTCCAGACCGTGCTGAACGGTCTTTCCGACGACGTCAAGGAACTCATGGCTCAGCGCGATTCCGAGATCCTCGCTGCCGCCCAGGCTGAGGAGGCCGCTAGGAAGGCGGCTGCGGCAGCCGCGGCCTCTGCGAACACGGGCTCTTCTTCGGGTGGCTCGAGCTCGGGTGGCGGCTCGTATGCCGGCGGCACCCCGCAACAGACGGGCGGTTCGGGCAAGCAGCAGGCCGTCGTCAATGCGTGCTACTCGACGCCTTCTCCCGGCCAGGGCTGGTGTGCTGCCTGGGTTACCAACGTCTTCCGCAATGCCGGCGTGGGCTATTTTGGCGGCAACGCGTGTGACATGTTCAACGCCTGGTGCTATAGCTCCGACCGCTCGGCGCTGCAGGTGGGCATGATCGTGGCCGATTCCTCGCACAGCGGCACGGGTGCTCCGGGCCTTATCTACGGTCATGTGGGTATCTACGTTGGCGGCGGCATCGTTATGAGCAACGAGGGTGCCATTACATCGAAGTCGCTTGATTCGTTCATCAGCTTTTATGGTACTGGCTCTGGCGTGCGTTGGGGCTGGCTTGGCGGTATTGCGCTGTCGTAAAGCCGACTGGGCCGCGTGCCCGCCCGCAATATATTTGATTGCCTGCTCGGGCAGTCCTGCGCAAGACGAAGGCCACATTAAGTGGCCTTCTTTGCGTGCGGAACTCGCGATCAATCAAATATATTGCGGGCGGGCACGCGGCCCTCTCGGGTTCGGGGCGCTACGCACCGGATTGGTTGTCTGAATAAAAGAAAGTGAAGGCCCCTTTCGGGGCCTTCTTTGTTAGAGGAATTCGCCTACTCGGTGGACTTCGGGTTCTAGGTCTACGTCGAATTGGTCTTTGACGGTTGTTTGGATGTGGCGGATGAGTTCGTCGACATCGGCGGCGGTGGCGTGGTCGGCGTTGACGATGAAGCCGCAGTGCTTTTCGCTCACCTGCGCGCCGCCAATGGCGTGTCCTCGCAGGCCGGCGTCCATGATGAGCTTGCCGGCAAAGTGGCCCTCGGGGCGCTTGAAGGTGGAGCCGGCACTCGGCATGTCGAGCGGCTGCTTGTCCTCGCGGCGCTGGCGGTAGTCGTCCATGTCGGCCTTGATCATCGCGGCGTTGCCCGGGGCGAGATTGAAAGTGGCCGAAAGCACGATGAAACCGTCGTCGGCAATGCGGCTCTTGCGATAGCCCAGGTTGAGCTCATCGACATCGAACTCGATAATGCTGCCGCTACCGCGGGTGCCGTCGTCGAGCATGCGTGCGGGCTTGTAGACGCGCACGGACTCCAGCACATCGGCCATGCAGGCGCCGTATGCTCCGGCGTTCATGTAGCAGGCACCGCCGACCGATCCGGGAATGCCCGAGATGGGCTCCATGCCGGTAAGGCCGGCCTCGGCTGCCGCGGCTGCGACATCGGAAAGCAAGGCGCCGGCTGCCGCCGTGACGTGCGTGCCGTCGACCGTAATGTCGGAGAGGCCCTCGCCCAGCGCTACGACGACGCCGCGGATGCCCTTGTCGCCGACGAGCAAGTCGGAGCCGTTGCCCACGATGGTGAGTGGTAGATTGCAGCGATAGCAGGTATCGAGCGTGGCGACGAGGCCCTGCTCAGTATCGGGCGTGACAAAGACGTCGGCCGGACCGCCGATCTTAAACGTGGTGTGCTCGCGCATGGGCTCGCTCATCAGCACGTTGTCCTCGCCGGCAACGCCAGCGAGCGCGCACAGCAGGTCCTCGTTAAAAAAATCGTTCTCGTGCATACGAATATCCGCCTTTTGGTGGTCGTTGTCATCAATCGATTGCAATATACCCCACCCGGACGGATTTGGTGCGCTGGCGGCGATAAAACAGCCGTCCACCGGATTGGTAAAGTGTTTATCACCGAGGTAGAGGGGCAGTCGCTATACTTTCAAGAGATTGCGCGTAAACCCGGAAGGAGCGAGATGGCCAACAAAGTCACCCTCAAGCAGATCGCCCAGGAGGTGGGGCTTTCCCCCTCGTCGGTCTCGCTTGTTCTCAATAATCGGCCCTGTCGCATCTCGGAAGAAAACCGCAAGCTCATCAAGGAGGTTGCGGCGCGCAACCACTATGTTCCTAA
>CAUHHV010000044.1 GCA_959606065.1 uncultured Collinsella sp. | reverse complement strand
CCATGCGAAGGTGCCAGACAGCACAGCAATTCGTGTCCGCGCGAGGCTTTAAACTAAATGCGATAAAGATGCATTCCACAAGAGGAAAGTGGGGCGACAGTGATGGGCGAACTGGTAAACCGTGGAGAATCGGCAATCGTGCCAGAAGTTTTTTACAAGCAGGTTTCCTCGATTCTCAACGCCGCTCGCGACAAGGCCTATACCGCCGTTAACTTTGCGATGGTTGAGGCGTATTGGGAGATCGGCAAGAGCATTGTTGATGAGCAGGGCGGAGAGGAGCGCGCCAAGTATGGAGAGGCGCTGCTCAAGGCCCTCGCAATCAGACTTACCAAGGATTTTGGTAAAGGTTTTGAAGCAAGAGAGCTGCGTAAAATGCGTCAGTTCCATCTTGCATTTCCAATTCGGGACTCACTGCGTCCCGAATTGAGCTGGACACATTACCGCAGGTTAATACGCATTCCTGACCCCGAAACTCGAACATGGTACATGAACGAATGCGCCGATTCTCGCTGGAGCACGCGTCAGCTCGAACGCCAGATCAACACCATGTTCCGAGAGCGCCTACTTGCCAGCAAGGACAAGGAGGCCGTCACCAAGGAAATCCAAAAGAGCGCCCCGGCTCGTCGCCCCGAGGATATCATCCGCGACCCATACGTACTGGAGTTTTTAGGTTTCACGGACGATGCTGCGTTTCGCGAGAGCGATCTAGAGCAGGCACTCATAACGCATCTTCAGAAGTTCCTGCTGGAGCTTGGCCGTGGCTTCGCTTTCGAGGCGCGCCAAAAGCGCATCACCTTTGATGGGCGCCATTTCTATATTGACCTTGTGTTTTACAACTATCTGATGCGCTGCTTCGTGCTCATCGACCTTAAGACCGATGACCTTACGCATCAGGACCTGGGCCAGATGCAAATGTATGTGAACTACTACACACGCGAGCTCATGAACGAAGGCGACAATCCGCCCATAGGCATCGTGCTCTGCGCGGACAAAAGCGATTCGATTGTCGAGTACACGCTGCCCGAAGACAACGACCAAGTGTTTGCCGCCAAATACCTGCCGTATCTTCCAAGCAAGGAAGAGCTGGCGCGCGAGCTGAGTGCCGAGTACCGCGCCATCAACGAAGCGACTTATGGCAAAGCGCAAGGGCAGCAGCACGTTGCGACCGATACCCCCGACGGCGCTCCACATCATCCGGGAAAGAGGAGCTTTCCATGACAGACGGACCGAAAACAACATTGCGCGACTGCATCTATGGACTTGCCGTCGGCGACGCGCTGGGCGTTCCCCACGAGTTTATGCCTCGCGGCACGTTCGAATGCACCGACATGATCGGCTACGGCGCGCATGGGCAGCCCGCCGGCACCTGGAGCGATGACACGTCCATGACGCTTGCTACCTGCGACTCGATTAGGGAGCTCGGGCATATCGACACCGCAGACATGCGCAGCAAGTTCGTAAGCTGGATTGCCCGTGGCAAGTATACGATCGACGGCGTTTTCGACTACGGTGATGCAACCGCCCGCGCACTTCACTCCGGTAAGGGAGGCTCCGGCGAGCGCGACAATGGCAACGGATCGCTCATGCGCATCGCTCCCCTGGCGTTCACCGATGCAACAGACGAAGAGGTCAGCAAGGTCCCCGCGATTACGCACGCCCACAGAACGTCGACCGACGCATGCATCATATTTGTCGAGCTGATGAGGGATGTGATGAACGACGTGCTCCCCTCGTGGGCGCTCCATCTGAAAGGCGTGCCTGAGCAGGAGATCAGGTCGGGTGGCTTCGTGCGCGACACGCTTAAGGCAGCCACCTGGTGTTTCGTCAACACTAACAGCTACGAAGATTGCGTGCTTGCCGCCGTCAACCTAGGCGACGACACCGACACCACCGCAGCCGTCGCCGGCGCCCTCGCCGGCACGGCATACGGTCTCAAAGCCATCCCACAGGAGTGGATCGACACTCTGCGCGGCAAAGAGCTGATTGAGAGCTGCCTGTTTTAAGGCGCCATTCAAGAAATAAGGCAGGAGGCATCATGGAGAGGAAGATCGCAAATATAGACGAGTTCCAAGTGGACGAAAACGGGATTCCGCTATTTCCAGTAGGACTGAAGGAGGAAGCCAGCCTCTATGTCCTCCCCGACGGGCGTTACCTCCCCTGCGGGGTCTACAGGACCGCGGACGGCGGTTCGATCATTTATGAGCCATCCGAACTAAGCTTCTTCGGGCAGATGCTTGCTCAATTCAAAGAGAACTAGAGGCTTGATTGCCCGTTAGATCGACACTGCTCCAAGCCATGGGGCGGGTAGTATGTCTCCCGCCGCGGCCTGTGAGGTAGAATTACGACTGCCGCGGAATCCGCCTGCGGGCAACGCTCCGATCTCCGATTGGGGTGAAGCCTATGAACTTGTTTCTTGAAATCCTGCGCCTCTCGATGTATGTAACCGGCATTGCCCGGAACCTCTACTCGATCTGGCGGGAATATAAGCAGTAACGGATAGCGAAGGGAGTCATGCAAAGGGCCGGTCGCACCCGGCCCTTTAGACATTAGCACCTGCGTTGCCCGCGTCTCCGAAGTTTAAGCGCTGAGGAGCGGGTTCCACGGCACATCTTGATTTTACCCGGTGGGGCGGCTCTTTTGCAGCCGTTCCACCGTTTATTTACATCCACCGCCACAAGCGGATACCGCGCGAACGAGAGCAAAGAAACAACGCCGGCGCGGCCAACAGAACAGACAATCCATGCGACCAAAGAAATAGAAAAACGCCCACGGCCTCAGTTCCTCACCCAGGTCTAGGCACTTTTCTTGGCGCCATCGCACCACATCCGCCATCGCCTCCGGCCCGACACTCATTAAAATGCAAGCGGGAAACGATCTCAAGATCACCAACAACAGCTTCAAGCAAGCGCTTGGGCAACTGTCGCAACACGAGCGCCCATAAATAGGAGCCAGTTTAATAAGTAAGAGAGCCTTGCCACCAATTGTCATTCGGGCACGATCAGCCAATAGGTCAAATGGCAACTAACGGGTGTCAGATATACCAATATACGCAAGATTAACTGCTAGAATGCAATGGTGGACAGGCTCACCAGCGTCGAAGAAGCATAAGGTAAGGAGTGCGTATGATTGCTGTCGACTACAGCTCCTCAACGTCATTTAATGAGGATGCTTTCGAACAAGGCATCATTGACCACTTGCAAACGAGCCTGGGGTACGAGCACCTCTATGGACCCGATGTCGCTCGTTCCTCCGACGCGTTTGACGACGCCTTCCTACCTGACGTCATTGGGCCCGCTCTTGAGAGCATTAACCCCACGCTCAATCGGCGGGCGATTGATGCCTCAATTACCAAACTAAAGGAAATCGAGGGCAGCGACCTCATCGCCAAGAACAGCATCTTTATGGACATGCTCCAGAACGGTGTGGAGACAAGCTGGTTTGACGGCAAAGAAGAGCATACGGACATCGTGCGCTTGGTCGATTACGACAATCCCGAAAAGAACTGCTTCCACGTTGTTAACCAGTGGACCTACATCGAGTGTGGCACCAACAAACGTCCAGATATCATCGTATTCGTCAACGGGCTTCCGCTCGTTCTCTTTGAATTGAAGTCACCCGCTCGAGCCGACGCTGACAGCGAAGATGCCTACCAACAGATTCAAAACTACAAACGACAGATTCCATCGCTTTTCGTGTACAACGCCTTCTGCGTCACCAGTGATATGCTTCACACCAAGGTTGGCACGATCACCGCCAACGAGTCACGCTTCGTTGAGTGGAAGAGCGTCGATGGGAGCTACGAGGCCACCCAGTACGCCGATTGGAAAACCCCTCTGGATGGCATGTTCCCCAAGGAGCGGCTCATCGACATCCTGAAGAACTTCATTCTGTTCTCAGAGGACGCGAAAATCCTCGCGGGATACCATCAGTACTTCGCGGTGAACAAAGCGCTCGAGAGCGTGCATGAGGCCATCGGCGGCGACGGCAAGGGCGGCGTCTTCTGGCACACGCAGGGCTCGGGCAAGTCGCTTTCGATGGTTTTCCTTGCCCATCTGCTCGAAGAGAAACTCGACAGCCCGACCATCGTGGTGATTACCGACCGTAACGACCTCGACTCGCAGCTGTTCGCACAGTTCTCCAGATGCTCAGATTTCCTGCGCCAGACGCCCGTTCAGGCGCAGAGCCGCGCCGATCTTGCGCAGCAGATCTCGAGCCGCCGCGCCAACGGCATCATTTTCACCACCATGCAGAAGTTCGAGGAGGAGGCCATCGCCCTTTCCGAGCGCAAGAACGTCGTCGTGATGGTGGATGAAGCGCACCGCGGGCAGTACGGGTTCGAGGAGAAATACGACCGTGACGGCAAGAAGCACACGGGCACCGCGTTACTCATCCGCCGCGCCCTTCCGAATGCGACTTTCATCGGCTTTACCGGTACCCCTATTTCTGTCGAAGACCGATCGACTCGCGAGGTTTTCGGCGATTATATTGACGTCTACGACATGACTCAGGCAGTAGAGGACGACGCAACTCGACCCGTGTTCTACGAGAGCCGCGTCGTCGCACTCAAGCTGGATCAGGGCATCCTTGCAAAAGTTGATGATGAGTACGAAAAACTCACCGAGCAGGCTAACGCCGAAACCATTGACGCAAGCAAGCGCAACTTTGCAAATCTGGACGCCGTTCTAGGTGCACCCGAAGTCATTGATGCCCTATGTCAGGACATCGTAGAGCACTATGAGACCAACCGTGCGCACGAACTCACCGGCAAGGCAATGATCGTTGCGTATTCGCGCCCCGCTGCCATGGCTATATATCAACGTATATGCGAGCTGCGACCCTCTTGGAAGGACGAGGGCAAGCTCGGCGTTGTCATGACCATGGGCAATCAAGACCCCGAGTGGTGGTTCGACGTCGTAGGCAATAAGGCCCATGTTAAGGAGATGGCAAAGCGCTTTAAGGATGATGCTGACCCGCTCAAAATCGTAATCGTCGTAGACATGTGGCTCACCGGTTTTGACGTGCCGAGCCTTGCCACCATGTATGTGTATAAACCCATGCGCGGGTATAACCTGATGCAGGCAATCGCACGCGTAAACCGAGTGTATAAAGACAAGGTTGGCGGATTGGTTGTTGACTACGTAGGCATAGCCAACGCCCTCAAACGCGCCATGAAGGACTACACCAAGCGCGACCAAAAGAAATACGGCGACATGGATATCGGGAAAACCGCCTATCCTAAGTTCTTGGAAAAACTAGCGGTCTGTCGCGACAAAATGTTTGGTTACGATTATTCGGAATTCATGAGCGCCGAGTCCGCCGCACGTCGAAGCGAACTCATAACGGGTGGAGTAAATCATATCCTTGCACCCGGCGACGAAGATACCACCCGCGACTTTGTTGAGCAGGCAGGAGTCATGCTCAAAGCCTATGGACTCGCCAAAAGTCGCGCAACAGACATGCAGCGCATCGAGGCTGGCTATTTCCAGGTTGTTCGAGAGCTCATCCTTCAGCTCACCGAGCAGGGCGGCACCCACAGCAAAAACGGAGGCAAACTTACCCTTAAGCAGGTAAATGACCGCATCAATGCACTACTCGAACAGAACATCGTCCATACCGACGGCGTAATAGACCTGTTTAAGGTGGAAGACGAAACGGTTTCGATTTTTGATCCCAAGTTTCTGTCAAGCCTCTCGCGCATGAAAGAGAGGAACTTGGCTTACGAGTTGTTGAGAAAACTCATCGACGACCAGATCAAGGGCTACCGCAGAAAGAGCATAACGCAGGCAAAAAAGTACTCAGAACTCATGCAAAGCATGGTAAATAGCTATCTAAATGGACAGCTCACAAACGCTGAGGTATTCGAAGAAATGCTCAAGATGGCGAAAGAGATGCTTTCCGAAAACCAAAAGGCAAAGGAGCTTGGGCTTAGCGAAGAGGAGTTTGCGTTTTACGAGGCGCTAACACAACCGCAAGCAGTCGCTGATTATTATCGCGAAAGAAATGACGAGCTGGTCGCCATCACGCAAGAGCTCGCTGCGAAGATGCGCGAAATGCGCACGGTCGATTGGCAGAAGAAGCAAAGCGCACGCGCTGCTATGCGTGTTGCAATTAAGCGTCTGCTCAAACATCATAAGTATCCGCCGGAGGGCATGGAGTCGGCACTGGCCACCGTGATGGATCAGTGCGAACTCTGGGCCGACAATGCAGCATAGGGAGTTAAGACAACATGGCTAAAAGCAAAGCTAAGGACACGAAGAAGAACACGGCCGACGTTGGCTTTGAGGATCAACTGTGGAACGCTGCAGATGTGCTGCGTGGCAACTTGGACGCTGCCGAGTACAAAAACGTCGTGTTAGGCCTTATTTTCCTGAAGTACCTCTCGGACCGTTTCGACGAACGCTACCTAGAGCTCGTCGCAGAGGGTTACGGCGACGAGGAAGATCGTGACTGCTACATGGAGCAAAATGTCTTCTTCGTTCCCGAAGAAGCACGTTGGGCGAACATCTCACAGGCGGCGCATACGCCCGAAATTGGCCAGATTATTGACAATGCCATGCGCGCCATCGAGCGCGAGAACGACAAGCTCAAAGACGTGCTGCCCAAGAACTTCGCTCGTCCCGAACTAGACAAGCGGCGCTTGGGCGACGTCGTTGACTTATTCACAAACGTACAAATGACCGATAACGAGAGCGAGAAAGACCTGTTAGGGCGCGCATACGAATACTGCCTGCAGAAATTCGCATCAATGGAGGGCAAAAACGCCGGCGAGTTCTATACACCGTCGTGCATCGTGCGCACGCTGGTTGAAATCCTCCAGCCTTTCCACGGTCGTGTGTACGACCCCTGCTGCGGCAGCGGAGGCATGTTCGTGCAGTCCGCCGCTTTCGTCGAGCACCATGGCGGCAACGTGGTACAGGACATCACCATCTTTGGCCAGGAGAGCAACCCCACCACTTGGAAGCTCGCAAAGATGAACCTCGGTATTCGCGGCATCGAGGCCGATTTGGGTAACTATGCAGACACCTTCAGCGCCGACCAGCACAAGAATGAAAAGTTTGACTATGTGTTGGCAAACCCACCCTTCAACCTCAAGAACTGGGGCGGCGAAGCGCTGCAGGAAGACGTACGTTGGAAGTACGGCGTGCCGCCCACGGGCAACGCTAACTTCGCTTGGATGCAGCATATGATTTGGCATCTTAACGGCACGGGCAAGATTGGCCTCGTATTGGCAAACGGGTCGCTCTCGAGCCAGACGAGCGGCGAGGGCGATATTCGACGCGCTATCGTAGAGGACGATTTGGTCGAAGGCATTGTAGCCATGCCGGGGCAGCTGTTCTACAGCACCCAAATTCCCGTGTGCCTGTGGATCCTGAACAAGAAGAAGGCTCAGTCCGGCAAGACACTATTTATCGATGCCCGCGAAATGGGCACCATGGTCTCTCGCAAACTACGCGAGTTTACCGAAGAGGACATCAACAAAGTTGCATCCGCATTCGACTCCTTCCGCAAGGGCGAGTTCGAGCCCGTGAAGGGGTTCAGCGCCATAGCGGATTTGGATGAAATCGCCAAGCAAGATTTCATCCTGACACCCGGTCGCTACGTAGGCATTGCCGAGGTAGAAGACGACGGTGAGCCGTTTGATGAGAAGATGGCACGCCTGACTAGCGAGATTTCGAAGTGCTTTGAAGAGTCCAACCGCTTGCAGGAGCAGATTAAGAAGAATCTGGAGGCGATTGGTTATGGGATATAGAGTCGCACTTGGTGACGTTTGTAGCTTCTACCGCGGCGCCAGCGTCCCCCGTACCCGCATGTACGATAAGGGTGCCTATCTTTACATTCACTATGGAGATCTTTACAAAGGTTTCGACCTACACATCGACGTTGAAGACCCCGCAAAACCCATCCCATACATCCTTAACAACGAAAAGATAAAAGACAGTCAGCGTCTCAGAGACCAAGACATCGTATATGTGCTGACCTCAGAGACAGTCGATGACCTTGGTCATGCCTATTTGTTTAACAATCCAAAGGAAAAGCCTACCATTTCAGGCACCGAAACAACCATCGTGCGCGTCAATCGCCGAGACCTCGTCGTGCCGGCTTACCTTAACTATCTTATGAGCTCTCCGCGCTTTATCAGAGAGCTCCGGCAGTACACGAGAGGTATGAAGGTATTCCGTGTCCATCCCAAAGACGTGGCACGAATCGAAATCGATTTACCGCAAACTGAGGTTCAACATCAAATTGTTTCAATACTTGACGCGATATATGCAAAGCAGCAAGCAAACTCTAAGCTAAATGGCTATTTAG
>CAUHHV010000043.1 GCA_959606065.1 uncultured Collinsella sp. | reverse complement strand
TACAGAATGAAGGCAGCGGCGGCGAGCGGGCCGTCGAAGGTGCTCCAATCCGTACCGGCAACACTCGTGTGAGAAAGCGCCGACACGATCATGAACACCGGGATAAAGACGATGCGAACGCACGTCACGATGTTGGCGGGCGTCCAGACACTCGTCAGTTCCTTATTGCTCTCGTTAGCCACGACGCTCTCCTACTCCACAACATGACCGATAAGCTCGTAGCAGAAGCTATCGGTAAACTCGACGGTCAGAATATCGCCCACGGACGCCTCGCTGGCGTCCAGATGCACCGCGCCATCGGAATCGGGCGCCTGGAACCAGGCATGGCCGATCAGCTCGGCGCCATCCTCGGTCTCTTCGATACCGTCGACAATCACCTGGGCGCGCTCGCCCACATGTGCGGCGGTGGCGGCAAAACCGAGCGACTCGGCCAGGTCCATGGCCTCCTGGGCGCGCTCGAGCTTGACCTCTTCGTCGACCTGGCCCTCCATCTTAGCGGCCAGGCTACCTTCCTCACGCGAGTAGGCAAAGACACTCGTGTAGTCAAAGCCGACGGTGTCCATAAAGTCGATAAGGTCGCGGAACTCGTCGTCGGTCTCGGTCGGGAAGCCGACCATGGCCGTGGAACGAATCACGATGCCGGGGATGCGCTCGCGAAGGTCGCGGAACAGATCCTCGAGCTCCTGGCGCGAACCGGAGCGACGCATGGCCTTGAGAATGCGCGCGTCGCAGTGCTGCACGGGGATATCGATATAGGGCAGCACCTCGGGCGTATCGCGAATCGTCTCGATGAGCTCATCGGTCATGCCCTCGGGCTGCAGGTAGAGCACGCGGACCCAGACGTTCTGCGGGCGCACGGCCTCGGCGACGGCACGCAGCAGCTGCGCCAAATTGCGCGGCGAGCCCTCGGCGACGTCCTCATCCGCAAAGTCGGTGCCCCAGATGCCCGTGTCCTGGCCGATCAGCACGATCTCGCGCACGCCACCGGCAACCAGGTCGCGCACCTCGGAGATAATGCTCTCGGCATTGCGCGAGTGATAACGACCGCGAATATAGGGGATCATGCAGAAGCTGCAAAAACGATTGCAGCCATCGGAAATCTTGACGTAGGCAACGGCACCCTCGACGGTACGCTTGACCTGAGGGATATAGGCCGCGATCTCACGCTCGACACCCAGCACGCCATCGATGACTGCCACGATGCCGTCTTCCTCGTCGGCCTTCACAAAGGCAGCGACCTCGGGCAGCTCGTCAGGCAGGTCGTCGCCATAGCGCGACGGCACACAGCCGCACATGACGATGGGGCAAGAACGAACGCCGTCCTGCACCTCGTTGGCGAGCTCGAGCGTGGTCTCGATGCTCTCGGACGTTGCGGAGGCGAGGAACGAGCACGTATTGACGATGGCGATATCGGCCTCCTGCGGGTCGAATGCCTCCTCGTAGCCTGCGGCGGTCAAAAGAGAACGCATGCGGTCGGTATCGACCTCGTTCTTGGCGCACCCGAGGGTGATGTAGAGCACGGAGCCCAACGGTGTATCCATGTTGGAGAGCGGTCCTTTCGAATGATATTAGCGGTAGTTGGTGAACTGCAGCGGCTGGCCGTAGTCCTGGTCGCGCAGGAACTGAATCACGGTCTGCAACGCGTCCTTCGAAGCAGAGGAAACACGCAGCTTGTCAGCTTCGATGGTCACCTTGACCTTGAGCTTTTGGTCCTTGATGTCCTTGTTGATCTTCTTGGCGGTCGCCTGGTCGATACCCTCGACGATATGGCCGAGCACGCGCACGGTGCCGCCCGATGCCGCCTGCGGAGCATCCCACGAAACAGCCTTGAGGTCGATGCCGCGCTTGATGAGCTTGGAGCTCAGGACATCGATGATCTGCTTGGAGACAAAGTCGGCCGGGGCGTTGATCGTAAAGAGCTTGTCGCCCTTCGAAAGCTCAATCGTGGCGCCGGAATCCTTCAGGTCATAGCGCTGGGAAATCTCGCGCGTGGTCTGCTGGAAGGCGTTGTCGACCTCTTGCATATTGACCTCGGACACGACGTCGAAGCTGGAATCTTTAGCCATGATGTTTCCTTTCGCGTACGAGCGGCTTAATAGCTATCGTACGAATAGTCGGTAGAATCGGTGGGCGTCTGACCGTCAGTTGCGGCATCGGCGCCATCCGTGGACTGGGCATCGGTGCCGTCGGTGGTATCGGTACCGTCGGTGGTGTCGGTACCGTCGGTGGTGTCGGCACCATCAGAACTTTCACCATTCTCGGAATCGGTCGTCTCCTTCTTGGGAACGGTGATCGTCACACGCGCCACGCCCGAAGTCTTGGTATCGTAACGGACCTTTTCGCCATTCTTGGTAACGGTGACATCGGAAGGCTTGGACGTGGTGATCTCGATCGAGGACTCGGGCGTGTACTCCTGCTCAAAGGGGCCAGTCGCCTGGGCGCCATAGACCGACTTTCCGTCGACCTTGACCTCAATCCACGCGGTCTTTCCCTTGGCAACGGAGACCTTGACCTTCGTCGCCTCGTTCTCTTCCTTTTTAGCCGTCGTCTTGGTGGCGTCCGAACCGGTCGACTCATCCGTCGCCTCATCGGTGTCTTCGTCCTCGTCGACCGTTTCGGTCTTCTTAGAAGACTTCTTGGTCGTCGTCTTGGTAGCAGCAGGCGTCTCGGGCGTGGTTTCGGGCGTCGAAGATGCGCAGCCGCGCAGAAGTACCACGATGAGCACGATCAGCAGCAACGCCACGGCACCGATGCCAGCGTAGACGATACGCGGATCGAGCCCGTTGTTTTGAGGAGTACGAGATCCGCCGCGTCCACGACTGGAACTGCTGCGGCCACCTCCCTGAGGCATACGACCACGATTGCTATCGGAACGGCCACGATAGCCACCCTGGCCCTGAAGGCCGCGCTGACCCGAGCGGGGCGCAAGTTCACCGCGGCCTTGATAGCCACGCTGGCCCGAACGCGGAGCCGAAGGGCGCTGGCCACA
Organism: uncultured Collinsella sp.; assembly: GCA_959606065.1. Lineage (GTDB taxonomy): Bacteria > Actinomycetota > Coriobacteriia > Coriobacteriales > Coriobacteriaceae > Collinsella. The sequence goes on along the minus strand of CAUHHV010000043.1, from coordinate 5,392 downwards.
CGGCTGAGATTGAGAGCGAAGACGCGGCGTCACCTGCGTGGTATCGGCATCCGCATAGCCACCGCGAGAGCGTCCCGTAGAGGCACAACGGTAACCGCGATCGGAATAGCCGCCGTCGCCGTAGCCGGCACGAGGGTCACGCGCCACGCCGCGGGCAGCGGGAAGTGCACGGTCCTCGGGCATCGGCGTACTGCGGAACCGGTCACGCTGCGAGCGAATCTCCTCGCCCGAACCCGTCTCGGTAATATAACCGGCCTGCTGAGGACGCTGTCCATAGCGAGTCGAACGACCGCCCTGAACCATCAGGAAGCGCCCGTTATCGACCGAGGAACGCGAATTGACGTAGCCGGCGGCGTCCTGGAAACGACCGCCCTGCTGCGACGTCTCGCGTTCGTATGCCATCAGTTCGTCAAAGTAGGCATTGACGACCTCGCGCGGATTGAGGCCCAAAAAACGAGCATAGCTCGAAATCATGCCCTGCGCATAGCCGCGCGGCGGCATCGAAGCAAAGTTACCGGTCTCGAAAAACTCGATGATCTGCGGCCTGATTTTGATGGTGTTGGCGACCTGCTGAATGGAAAGGCCCATTCGGCGACGCTGCTCGAGCAGCATGTCACCAAAGCGTGCAGCCATCAGAATCCTCCAAACTCACGATCTTCACGTGCCATCTCGGCGTCGACAGATTCCAGCGCGGCAAGCCCCTCCTCGTCCAACAGGACCTCGCGCGGCTTGGAACCGTCGGGCGGGCCGACGACACCCTTTTCTTCCAGCATGTCCATAATACGCCCGGCACGCGCATAGCCAACCTTCAGGCGGCGTTGCAGGCCAGATGTGGAGCCCAGCTGCGATTCCACCACAATATGGGCGGCTTCCCAAATGAGCGGATCATCGTCTTGCGGCTCGGCGACTCCGGTGCGGACAATGCCGCCACCAGCCATGGACATGGAAGCGGGCGCCACGGCGGACAGAATCTCCTCGTGGTAGTCGGGCTCGCTCTGCGACTTAACGAACTCGACAATCTCGTTGATTTCGTCGTCCGAGACAAAGCAGCCCTGGATACGGCGGGGCTTGCCCCAGTCGACCTTGGAGAACAGCATGTCGCCCAAACCGGTGAGCTTCTCGGCACCCATCTGGTCGATGATGACGCGCGAGTCGATGCCCGTGGCGACGTTAAAGGCGATGCGGTTGGTGATGTTGGCCTTGATAAGGCCCGTCACCACGTTGGAGCTGGGGCGCTGCGTGGCAACGATCAGGTGAATACCGGCGGCGCGGCCCAGCTGTGCAATACGCACGATCGAGGCCTCGACATCCTTACCGGCGACCATCATCAGGTCAGAGAGCTCGTCAATGATAATGACCAGGTAGGGCATCTTTTGAGGCGGGTTGTCGTAATGCTCAAACTCGCCGGCGGCCTGCTTTTCGTTATAGGTCGAAATCTTACGGACGTTGAGGCGTTCGAATACCTTCAGGCGGCGCTCCATTTCGGACACGGCCCACTGCAGGGCGCTCGCGGCCTGCTTGGGCTCGGTCACCACGGGCACATAGAGATGCGGCAGACCGTTATAGCCCGCAAGCTCGACGCGCTTGGGGTCGACCATGATCAGGCGAACGTCCTCGGGAAGGGCGCGCATGAGCAAGGTCGTGATGATGGAATTGATCATCACCGACTTACCAGAACCGGTCGTACCGGCGATCAGCAGGTGGGGCATCTTGGCAAGGTCGGCGACGACCGGCGTACCCTCGGCATCTCGGCCGATGGCAAGCTCGAGCGGACCGCCCTTCACATAGGGCAGTACGTCGCCCAGATTGACGTTCTGGCGCTTGCGGTTGGGAATCTCGATGCCCACGAGCGAGGTGCCGGGGATCGGGGCAAAGATACGAACCGACTGGGCGGCGAGCGAAAGCGCAATATCGTCCTCGAGGCTCGAAATCTTGCTCACGCGCTCGCCCTCGCCAGGTTGCAGCTTAAAGGTCGTCACCGTGGGGCCGGCGATCCAGCCGACCACGCGGGCACTGCGGCCAAACTCAAGCAAGGTGGATTGCAGTGACTCAGCGGTCTGCTCCAGCTCCTTATCCGAAGACGCGGCAGAAGCCGACTGCGGGTTGGCATGTAGGATTTCGAGCGGCGGAAGCTTGAGGCCGTCCTCTTCTTCGCCCTCGTTATCTGCGGCGCCGTCGTCCACTCCCCCATCACGAGCCGCAGCCGATTCGACAGCACTCGTGGCAGGCGCATCGGCAACCTTGGGATGCTTCAGGAAGTCGGGAATCTGAGGTGCGGCCGAGACGGGATTCACGGCAAACGGCGGCTCGGACTCGTCGATCTTGTCCGGATCGTCCTCCATCGAAAGCTGTCCAGTGACCTGCCCGCGCTTGGCGTGGCGACGCGGCAGCAAGGTTGTCTTGGCGGTCTCGAGCGGAGCCTCGTCGTCCTCGTCGTCACCCTCGGTGAGCTCAATCTCGCTATCGGACCAAGAAGGGTCGGGCTCGCTTGTGTTGAGCTTGGGCGCAGCCTTGCCCTTCTTGGCATGGCGGCGCGGCAGCAGCGTGGTCTTGGCGCGCTCGGCTTCAACCGACTCGGATACGTCGACAAATGGGTCATCGTCCTCGTCGTCATCGTCCAAAACCGGGTCCACATCGTTGCCCATGACCGTGGTCACGGCAGCATCGGAGCCCTTTTGACGAAGAATGCTCAGGTGAGGACGGGCAACGCCGGGCACCGACAGGGCCTCATCGTCACCCCACGGACTCGCGTTAACATCGGCACGACGGCGCTCGGCAAAATCAGCCGCACGGTCGCGAGCAGAGCGCAAAACGCCGCCCACCGAAAAGCCGATGATGACCAGGCCCACGACGACAAGGCCCAACAGGACCACCATCGCGATAGGCTTACCCAGGGCATTCTGCAGCGCACTCGCAATAAACGCACCAATGTAGCCACCCGAGGCGGACAGATTTTGCGGCGTGAACATAAGGTCGCACGAGTCGCTCGTACCTGGCACCATCAACGAAAGAATGGAGACGACGGCGATAAAGACCACGGCGCCGCCCGCAACAGAGCGCGCGTTGAGCGGCGAGTCCTCGCCTAAAAAGAGCGTGGCGGCAAACAGCAAAATGACGATCGGCAGCACGTAGGCGCCCAGACCAAAGCCCAAGTGGTAGAAACCGGCAACCGCAGCCGTAACGGGCGCAGTCGCCGGCGAAATCACGGCAATAAAGGACGCAATCGCCAAGACGGCAATGACCACGCCGGCGATATCGCGGTTGGCCGAGGGCTCGACCAAGGGCTCAAAATCATCGAAGTCCGCCTCGTGGCCCTTATTGGCACGCAGATGGGAACCGGCACCCTTAGCAGATGCCGGTTGGTTGTTGGCCTTATTGCCTTTGGCGTTTTGTGCAGATCCGCGCGCCAAACTAAACCTCCATGACGACCGGGATGATCATCGGACGAGTGCGCGTACGGCTCCAGATAAAGTTGGAGAGCGAGTCGCGCACGGCCTTGCGAATGGCATCGGAACCGCTGCTCGTAAAGCTGAACTTGCCCTTCTCGATCGTCTTCATAATGGACGCGGAGGCATCCTCGGAGAACTGGTCGTCGATGGCAAACGAGACGCCGCGGCCCGAGAACTCGATGGCCTCGATCTTCTTGTGCTTGAGCGAGACGATGGCAACAGCGGTAACCATACCGTCGTTGGCGAGCTTCTGACGATCACGCAAGACGATGGGGTCGGTATCGCCGATGCGCAGGCCGTCGACGTAAACGACGCCGGACTCGACGGGCGTACCGCGCTTAACGATACCGCCGCGCATCTCGAGCGTGTCGCCGTTGTCGAGGATAAAGATATGATCGTCCTTGATGCCCATCTTGCGGGCCAGCTGGGCATGGGCGCGCAGATGCACGGCCTCACCGTGAACCGGCATAAAGTACGTGGGCTTGGCCATGGCCATCAGGAGCTTAAGCTCCTCCTGGCTGCCGTGGCCCGAGACGTGGACAAGAGCGCGGTTCTTATCCCACACGTCGCAGCCGAGCTTGGCCAGGCTGTTGACGACCTGCTGGACGGCTTTCTCGTTGCCGGGAACAGGAGTTGCCGAGAGGATGACGGTATCGCCCTCGTGGATAGAGAGCGTCTTGTGCTCGCCATTGGCCATGCGGGACAGGGCCGACAGCGGCTCGCCCTGCGAACCGGTGCACATGACGACGATCTTGTCGTCGGGCAGGTTATCGATATCGAAGGCATCGATGATATCGGCATCGTCGATGTTGAGGTAGCCCAGCTCGCGCGCGACGCGGGTGTTGGTGAGCATGGAGCGACCGGTCACAACGACCTTACGGCCGCACTTGCGGGCGGCATCGCAGATCTGCTGCAAACGATGGATGTGGCTCGAGAACGAAGCGACGAACACGCGACCCGGGGCGTTCTTGATGGCGTGCAGCAAGTTGGGACCGACCTCGGCCTCGGACTTGGTAAAGCCGGGAACCGTGGCATTGGTGGAGTCGGACAGCAACAGGTCGATGCCCTGCTTGGCAAAGCGGCTGATAGCGGCATAGTCGGGCGTGACGCCGTCGATGGGGGTCTGGTCGAGCTTAAAGTCGCCGGTGTGCATAACGGTGCCCTGATTGGTGCGAATGAACACGCCCAGAGCGCCGGGGATGGAGTGCGTCATCGAGAAGAAGTCGAGCGAGATACCGCCAAGGTTGACATGGCTGCCGCCCTTGACCTCACGGAACTTGGGCGCGCGGATGCGGAACTCAGAAAGCTTGCCCTCGATAAAGCCAAGCGTCAGCTTGCTCGAAAAGATGGGCACCTTGTTGTTGAGGTCCTGCAGCAGGTACGGAAGCGAACCGGTGTGGTCCTCGTGGCCGTGGGTGACGACGATACCGCGGAGCTTCTCCTCGTTTTCAAGAACGTAGGTGTAGTCAGGAAGCACCAGGTCGATACCGGGCTGGGAGTCGTCGGGGAACATGAGGCCAGCGTCGACGAGCACCATGTCGTCGCCGCACTCGAAGACCGTCATGTTCTTGCCGATGCCGTCAAGGCCGCCGAGCGGAATGATCTTCAAGGGAGATGATTTTTTAGCTGCCATAGGTTAGTGTGGTTTCCTTTCTTCGAAACGGGTCTGGAACAACCGGCGGGGCGCTTCTGGCAAACCGACCGCCGGGAACGTACAAACATGCATCATAGAGTCGACGCAGTAACCTCAGTATGATACCCATTTGCCCACCAACAGACCACCCATGCATCAAAGCCCCATCTGAACTGGTCCATCCCGCCGGTTTCCCGTGGGGCGGGCACTGATGAAGTTTCCTGCTCTACAGTCCTGCTCACGACGGAGGCCACATTAAGTGGCCTCCTGTTCGTGCGGAACTCGCGATAAACTTCATCAGTGCCCGCCC
>CAUHHV010000042.1 GCA_959606065.1 uncultured Collinsella sp. | reverse complement strand
TCCGTCCACCACAAAGTTCGCCGCACTCAACAATTTTGAACTTTCTACGCAGTTCATCGGCTAAAAATTACCCTCGGCATACTTACCCGCTGCACGATGTTACTCTAGTTGCATTTGGCTAACTAAGCGGCTGCCGAGAACCCCCGCCCGGCACCGTTACGGCATAGGAGGTTTCATGTTCGAGAAGCGGCTCTTCTCCCTGGTTCCGCAGGCAACGCCCTACATTGTGGCGAGCGTCCTGTTTAAATGGATCGCGCTCATGGCAAACATCACGGTGATGTGGGTGCTTGCGCGCATCTTGGGCGGCATCGTCACGGACGGCCTTTCCGCCGCGCTCGCCGTCGATGCCCTCGCACAGGCGGCCCTGCCGCTCGCCGCCGCCATCATCGTGCGCGCCGCCTCCATCTACCTGGCCCAACGCGCCGGCGACAAAGCCGCGTTCGAGGCCGTCCGCCGCGTGCGCTCGCTCGTCTACGACAAGCTCACCGCACTCGGCCCCTCCTACACCGAGACCGTCCCCACCGCCGAGGCCGTCCAGACCAGCGTCGAGGGCGCCACGCAACTCCAGGTGTACTTTGGCGGCTACCTGCCGCAGCTCTTCTTTGCCGGCTTGGCACCCATCACGCTGTTTGTACTGCTCGTGGGCCAGGCGGGTCTTCCCGCCGCGCTGCTGCTCGCCTGCGTTCCGGTCATCCCCGTCTCCATTATGATGGTCATGCGCAACGCCAAAAAGATCGGTGCCGAGTACTGGGGCAGCTATGTCGATCTTGGCGGCATGTTCCTGGAGGCCGTGCAGGGTCTCACCACCCTTAAGGTCTACCAGGCCGATCGCAGCTGGCACGAGCGCATCAACGCAGAGTCCGAGCGTTTCCGCACAGCGACCATGCGCCTGCTGGTGATGCAGCTGCGCTCCATTTGCGTTATGGACCTGGTCGTCTATATGGGCGCCGCGCTCGGCATTATCGTAGCCGCGCTGCAGCTCGCCACGGGCAAGATTGGCTTTGAGGCGGCCTTTCTCATCGTCTTTCTGTCGCAGGAGTTCTTTTTGCCCATGCGCCGCCTGGGATCGCTGTTCCACACGGCTATGAACGGCATGGCCGCCTCGCGCCGCATGTTTGGCATTTTGGATACGCCCGAGCCCGAGCGCGGCGATGTTGAGCTTGACGGTCGCGGCAATATCGAGCTCGCGGGCGTGAGCTATGCATACGGCGACCGCACGGTGCTGGACAGCGCCAGCGCGACCATTGCGCACGGCTCGCTCGTGGCACTCGTGGGCGAAAGCGGCGGCGGCAAGTCCACGCTCGCGGGGATTATCGCGGGCCGCAAGGGTGCCTACCGTGGCAGCGTTCGCATTGGCGGCGTCGAGCTGCGCGATGCCACGGCCGCCTCACTCATGCGCGCCGTCACGCTGGTGCCCACCAACGACTACCTGTTTGCCGGCACCCTGCGCGACAACCTGCTGCTCGCCCAGCCCAACGCCACCGACGCCGAGCTTTTGCGCGCGCTCGGCCGCACGCGCGTGGCGGCCTTTGTGCAGGCCAACGGCGGGCTCGACATGGTAATTAACGAGGGCGGCACCAACCTTTCGGGCGGCCAGCGCCAGCGCGTGTGCATGGCCCGCGCCCTGCTGCACGACTCGCCCATCTATGTGTTTGACGAGGCGACGAGCAACGTCGATGCCGCAAGCGAGGCCGCGATCGGCGAGGTCATCGCGTCGCTTGCCGGCGAGCACACCGTAATTGTGGTGGCGCATCGCCTGTCGACGATCGTGGACGCCGACCAGATTCTGGTGCTGGAGCGCGGTCGCATTGCCGAGCGCGGCACCCATGATGAGCTCCTGTCGGGCGCGGGCGCCTATGCGCGCATGTGGAACAGCCAGGAGCAGCTCTCGGCATATGCGTATGCGGAGGGTGATGCCGAGGATGCCGGCGCGGTTGAGGCTGTTGACGGCAGCACCGCCCGTACCGATGGCCTCAACGGTGCCGGCTCGTCTTCCGCTACCGCGGCGCCTGACTCCGGCCGCGCCCGTCGCTCGGCGCCGTCCATCATATGGCGCATGATGGGGCTCGTCCGACCGCTTGCCGGCTGGCTTGTGCTAGCCGTCGCGCTGGGCAGCATTGGTATGCTCACCGCCGCGTTCGTGCCGGCCTTTGGCGCCCTTGGCCTTATGGCCGCGCTGGGCCGCAACGCCTTGGGGCTTGGTCTGATCGCAGCATGCGCGGCCTGTGCCGCCTGCGGCATCGCACGCGGGCCGCTCCACTACGGCGAGCAGCTCTGCAACCATTACATCGCGTTTCGCCTGCTCGCGCACATTCGCGACCTGGTGTTTGGCGCCCTGCGCCAGCTCGCCCCCGCCAAGCTCGAGGGCCGCGGCAAGGGCGAGCTCGTGAGCCTGGTCACCTCGGATATCGAGCTGCTCGAGGTCTTCTACGCGCACACCATCTCGCCCATTGCCATCGCTCTGGTCTGCACCGTTGTGTTTGAGGGCTTTTTGCTGGCTGTGAGCCCCGAGCTCGCGGGCATCGCGCTCGTGGCCTACGCGGTCCTGGGCGTGCTGCTGCCCCTGACCTCGGCCAAGGCGTGCGGCACCACCGGCCGCCAGAGCCGCGAGGGCGCCGGTAAGCTGGGTGCCTTTGTGCTCGACGGTCTACGCGGCGCGTCCGAGACTATCCAGTTTGCCGGTGGCGCCGATCGCAGCCGTGCCCTGGGCAAGCTGACCGAGCAAGTCGGCGCCGTGGACGCGCGCCTCAAGCGCCGCCAGGCGGCCAGCGAGGCCGTTTCCGATGCGCTTATTCTTGCGGCCAATCTGGTGATGCTCGGACGTGCGCTGCAGCTGGTGGCTGCGGGAACGATTGATTTTGCCGCAGCGTTTGTCGCCGTCTTTACCTTTGTGTCGTCGTTTGGCTCGGTGATGGCCGTGAGCCGCCTGGGCGCCTCACTGCAGGAGACGCTCGCCTCGGGCGCACGCGTGCTCGATTTGCTCGACGAGCAGCCCCAGTGCGCCGAGGTCGCCGACGGACAGGACGTTGAGTTTGCCGGCGCCGCAGCCGAACATGTGAGCTTTAGCTATGCGGACGGCGTGGACGCGGGCGGTGCGGGCGCCACAGAGCAGGCCGCGAATGACCCCGCTTCGAGTCTCATCCTCGACGACGTGACCTGCACCTTTGCGCCCGGCACCATGACCTGCGTCATGGGGCGCTCGGGCTCGGGCAAGTCGACGCTGCTTAAGCTGCTCATGCGTTTTTGGGACCCCGCAGCTGGCACCATCACGGTGAGCGGCGTCGATGCCCGCCACATCAACACGGCGAGCCTGCGCAGCCACGAGGCCTATATGACCCAGGACACACATCTGTTCTGCGGCACCGTACGCGAGAATCTGCTGGTTGCGCACGCCAGCGCCACCGATGCCGAGCTGCTCGACGCTTGCCGCTCCGCTTCGCTTACCGCCCTCATCGACCGCCTGCCGCAGGGTCTCGACACGCCCGTTGCCGAGCTGGGCGACTCGCTTTCGGGCGGCGAGCGCCAGCGCATCGGCCTTGCGCGCATCTTCCTCAACGACGCGCCTTTCATCTTGCTCGACGAGCCCACCAGCGCGCTCGATGCCCTCAACGAGGCGTCCGTGATGCAGGCGATCGACGAGCTCAAGCGCCGCGGCAAGACCATTGTGCTCGTAAGCCACCGTGCCAGCACCTGCGCGTTTGCCGATTTCTCGCTTTCGGTCGAGCACGGGAGGCTGAGCTAATGGCGCGCACCGCCGACACGCCGGAGCTGGCGCGCAAACGTGCACGCGAGGCCCAGATGGTGTCGCAGATGATTGCACTGTGGTGCCGCGGGCATCATGGCGGCGGGCATGCGGTCGAACAGGCTGGCGACGATGAGTCCGTGCGCGTGAAGCTCGGCCTTCGGACCATTACGCTCTGCCCCGAATGCGCCGAGCTGCAGAAATACGCCATCGCGCGCATTGAGCACTGCCCGCACATGGGCACCAAGACATTTTGCTCGGCCTGTCCTTCGCATTGCTACCGGCCTGCCATGCGCGAGAAGATCCGCGAGGTCATGCGCTGGTCGGGACCGCGTATGATCCGCTATCGCCCCATCACCGCCGTGCGGCACGCGATTATAACCGTGCAGTCCAAACGAGCGGCGGCACGAAGCAAGTAGTCGCCGGCGCCGGCACGCGCCGCCTGCCCTTTCCAGTCGGTTTCGACTTGCAGCGTTCCCGCCGCGCCGAGGCTGCGCCATTACAATGGAGCGGATTCGCCAAATGCAAAGGAGCCGCCATGTCCGCTTGCCCGCTGGTCGATTGCCATACTCATACTTCGTTTTCGGACGGCCATGCCTCGTTTGAGGAAAACGTCTGCGCTGCCGCGGCCGCTGGCTGTCGGGTCATGGTCTCGACCGACCACCTCACCCTGCCTGCCAGCATGGATGCTAACTGCGAGGTGCAGGTCGTCGAGGGCGACTTGCCGGCACATCGCCTGGCCTTTGAGGATGCCCGCAAGCTTGCCGCGCAGATCGCGCCGGAGCTCGAGCTTATCTATGGCTTTGAATGCGATTGGTACGAAGGCTGCGAGTCCTTGGTAGAGCGCTGGTCCCAGGGCGCCGTGGTGCGCTTGGGCAGCGTGCATTGGATTGGCGACCCGGGCGATATCATGGCCGGCGCCGCGGGCACGGCGGGAACAGAGAGCGTCGCTCGTCCCGATACGCCCGATTCGCTTTGTGGCTGGATCGACGACGATACCAACCTGCATGTTTGGGAAAACTTAGGCGTACGCGGCGTATGGGAACACTACGTCGACGACTGGTGCCGTGCTTGCGAAAGCTCGCTTAACTTTGACGTGATGGCCCACCCCGACCTGGTCATGCGTTTTTCGAAGGAGGGCTTTGCGCCCGATTTTGACCCGGCGCCGTTTTGGGGGCAGATGGCCGAGTGCGCGCACGATACGGGTCGCCGTGTCGAAGTCTCGACCGCCGCGCCGCGTAAGGGCCTCGACGACTATTACCCCTCGACGGGGCTGTTGCGCTGCTTCGCCCACGCCGAGGTGCCCATCACCTTTGGCTCGGACGCGCACCGCGCCTGCGACATCTGCTGGAACATCCGCGAGGCCCAGGCCCACGCCTACGACTGCGGCTACCGGGCCTTCGATATCCCCCACCCCACCGGCGAATGGGAATCCACGCCCCTCGCCTAACTAGTCGTTTAAGAACGTCCCCAATGACTAGTGGCGGCGGGCGTTGAGTTCGCCGGCCAGTTCGTCGAGGGTGATGCCGTAGCGCTCGAGCGTCACGAGCAGGTGGTAGATCAGGTCGCCGGCCTCGTAGCGGATGTGATCGTGGTCGTTATCCTTGCAAGCCATGATCACCTCGCTCGCCTCCTCGGCAAGCTTCTTGAGAAGCTCGTCCTCGACGTCGGTCAGCAGACGCGCGGTATAGCTCTCCTGCGGCGATGCGTCGCGACGACCGTGAATCACCTCGGCCAGTCCCGTCAGCGTCTCACCGATGTTTCCCGGCTGCACGTTAGCTGTTCTGACTCCCATGGTTATTTCCTCTCGTTACTGCAGCGTAAAGTAGGTACCGGTCTCATCGAACCGAGGCTTTGCGCCCTTTTTCTCAAAGAACTCGACGATGACGGCATGGGCCTCATTGAGCCTTTCCTTCTCGGCCTCGAGCCAAAGCGACTGCGCCCCGCAGGCATCAGTCAGGTGCACGCGGCATGGCACGCCCGCGCGGAGGAGCTCGGTGTTGCATTCGGCGACCTCGAACGGCGTCACGACTTTCATCGCACTCCCCCTTCCACGCGCTTAAAGAAGCAGGTACGGTTGCCGGTATGGCAGGCCGGGCCCGGTGAGTCCACCTTGACCAGCAGCGTATCGCTATCGCAGTCGGCCCAGAGCTCCTTGACCTCCTGCATGTTGCCACTCGTCGCGCCCTTGTTCCAGAGCTCCTGACGGCTGCGACTCCAAAACCACGTGGTCCCGGTCTTGAGCGTCAGCCCCACCGATTCCTCATTCATCCAAGCAACCATAAGCACCTCACCGGTGTCATACTGCTGAACCACACAGGGAATCAGCCCGCGGGCGTCGTATTTAAGATCAGCAGCTTCTACTACCTCAGTCATCATTTCTCCCAAGTAATAACAGTAAGCCCCACAGGTCGGCGAGGGTTGTCCAGGTGCCGCAGGTTGCCGCGAAAGAGGAGCGACGCGTACTTTGGTACGCGAGCGACGGTTTGAGCGGCAAGATGCGGTGCCTGGGCAAGCCGCAGCGCTAGAAGTCCAACCTGACAGGGATGCCCTGCGAGGCCATGTACTCCTTCACCTGGCGAATGCTGAAAGTTCCAAAGTGAAAGACGCTGGCCGCCAGTACGGCGTCGGCTTCGCCCTCGATCACGCCCTCGGCAAAATGCTCGAGCGTGCCCACGCCGCCGCTTGCGATCACCGGGATCGGCACCGTGCGCGCCACGGCGCGGGTGAGTGCCAGGTCGAAGCCAGCCTTGGTGCCGTCGCGATCCATGCTGGTGAGCAAGATCTCACCGGCGGCGCGACGAGCCGCTTCCTCGGCCCACGCCACCGCATCGATACCCGTGGCGTTGCGACCGCCCGCCGTGAAGACCTCCCACTTGTCGGCATCCGGCTGACCGGGCAGGCCCACGCGCTTGGCATCAATCGCCACGACCACGGCCTGGCTGCCAAACGCCGCGGCGGCCTGGCTGATCAACGACGGATCGCGCACGGCGGCAGAGTTAAGCGACACCTTGTCGGCACCGGCGGCAACCATGGTTCGCATGCCCGCCAAGTCGCGGAAACCGCCGCCCACGGTATAGGGAATAGCGAGCTCCTCGGCCGCGTGCGCCGCCATCTCGATGGTCGTCGCGCGGTTGTCGCTCGTCGCGGTAATGTCCAGGAAGACGACCTCGTCTGCACCCTCGCGGTCGTAGGCGCGCGCCAGCTCCACCGGGTCGCCAGCATCGCGCAGGCTCACAAAGTTGACGCCCTTGACCACGCGGCCGTCCTTAACATCCAGACAGGGAATCACGCGTTTGGCAAGCATGGGCTACTCCTTCCCTCGGGCGGCGGCCAACGCCTGGGCCAGCGTAAAGTTGCCCTCGTAGAGCGCACGACCGGTAATGGCACCCTCGATGGCATCCTCGCCCACCGCGGCCAGTGCGCGGATATCGTCGAGCGTCGAGATGCCGCCCGAAGCCACGACGGGAAAGCCCGCGACCTCGGCCACATGGCGATACGCCGCCACGTCGATGCCCGTCTGCATGCCATCGCGCGCGATGTCGGTATACACCAGATGCTTAAAGCCCAGCTCGGTGAGCTGCGCCACGGCGTCGTCGAGCGCCACACCCGCGCCGTCGCGCCAACCATTCACCTTGACCTGGCCGTCACGGGCGGCAATGTCTGCCACCAGCAGCTCGCCAAAGCCTTGGGCCGCCACCTCGGCAAATCCCGGCTCGGTCACGAGCACCGTGCCTAGCGCGATGCGACGCGCGCCGTAGCCGGCCAGCTCGTCGATGCGCGCGAGCGAACGAACGCCGCCGCCCACGTCCGCGGACAGACCGTCGACGCCGCAGATGGCCTTAATCGCTGCCGAGTTGGCAGCGCACGCGTCCTCGTCCTCGCCAAAGGCAGCGGACAGGTCGACGACGTGCACCCAGCTCGCGCCCTGCTCGGCAAAGGAGCGGGCAACGGCCACGGGGTCGTCAGAATACACCTTACAGCGGCTCCGGTCGCCGCGCTCCAGGCGCACGACCTTGCCGCCGATCAAATCGATTGCGGGAAACAGAATCATCGGCCGGCCCCCTCGACGATGCTCACGAAGTTCTTAAGGATGCGCTGACCCAGCGCAGAGGATTTCTCGGGATGGAACTGGCAGCCCCACACGTTGCCGTGGCGCACGATGCACGGGAAGCTCCGTGTATAGTGCGTGCGCGCCAACACATCGGCGGCATCGACGTCGTCGGCCACCGCGTAGCTGTGAGTGAAATACATGTTGGCGCCCTCGGCAAAACCGGCAAGCAACGGATCGGCCGCACCGGCGGGCGTCATGCGCACCTGGTCCCAGCCCACGTGCGGGACCTTCAGACGGCTCGACTCCAGGTGCGTGCACGAGCCACGCATGATGCCCAGGCCATCGACCCAGGGACCACCGGCCTGCTCGGAGGCATCGTCGTCCGCGTCCGCGTCCTCGTTCGCAGGCACGCCCTCGTTGCCGCGCTCAAAAAACAGCTGAAGGCCCAGGCAGATGCCGAGCAGCGGAGTTCCGGCGGCAACGGCATCGAGCACGGCCACCTCCTCGCCGCTCTGACGCATAAAGGCGATCGCGTCATAGAACGCACCCACGCCCGGGATGACCAGGCCGTCGGCGTTGCGGATCTGCTCCGGATCGTCCG
>CAUHHV010000041.1 GCA_959606065.1 uncultured Collinsella sp. | reverse complement strand
GGAAAGGAGGTTCCATGATTCCCAAATACGAGGCGATAGCTGCAGATATTCGTCGAAGTATCGAGGATGGCGCTCTTAAACCGGGCGACAAGCTTCCCACCGTCGTTGAGTTCTGTGAGCTCTATAGCGTTTCCAAAATCACCGTCAAACGAGCTATCGAGCAAATCACCGAGGAAGGTCTTATTACCAGCCGGCGCGGATCGGGTACCTACGTTAAGGACACGGCGGGGCTTCCCGGCCAGGCGTTTTTCCAGGGCAAAAACGACCGTGCCCAGGGTTTTTCGTATGAGCACCGCGGGGAGAAGGTGACCTCGGTGGTCTACGATTTCTCGATTGTTAATCCACCAGCGGACATCGCAGCCCAGCTGGGAATTGCCGAGGATGACTTTGCCTATCACATCGTGCGCGTGCGCCAGGTCGACGAGAAGCCCATCGTTATCGAGTACACCTACATGCCGCTCGAGCTGATTCCAGGCCTTAAAAAGAAGGACCTGTACGGATCGGTCTACCATTTCATCCGCGAGCAATGCGGGCTGAAAATTTCGAGCTTCCACCGTACCATTCGCGCCGTGGCAGCAACCGAGGAAGAAGCCAATCGCCTGGACACCAAACCTGGCTCTCCCCTGCTCGAGCTCACCCAGATTGGCTTTTTGGACAGCGGCGCCGCCTTTGAGTATTCGGTCTCGCGCAACGTTGGCGACCGCTTTGAGTTGCACAACGTAACGTTGGCATAGGTTTTTGTAGTCATCCGGGCGCTCGCTTTGAGCTGTTTTGTGCAGCGCCCGCACAACACAATGGGGGTATAAACATGTCCGATTTGATTAAGCTGACGCCGATCTTTCACGAGAAGATCTGGGGCGGCCGCCAGCTCGAAACCGTATTTGGTTACGACATTCCCGATGGTCCCATCGGTGAGTGCTGGGCCATCTCGGCCCACCCCAACGGCGACTGCCAGATCGCTGAGGGCCCGTACGCCGGCCACACGCTGTCGTGGCTGTGGGCCGAGCACCGCGAACTCTTTGGCAACTGTGAAGGCAAGGAGTTCCCGCTGCTCATTAAGATTCTGGACGCCAAGGACGACCTTTCGATCCAGATTCACCCCAACGACGAGTACGCCGCCAAGCACGAGAACGGCAGCTTGGGCAAAACCGAGTGCTGGTATGTGCTGGACTGCGAGCCCGGTGCCACGATCATTGTCGGCCAGCGCGCCAAGGACCGCGTCGAGGCCGCACAGATGATCGAGGAAGGCCGTTGGGACGACATGCTCAACGTGCTGCCGATCCACAAGGGCGACTTTTTCCAGATTGATTCCGGTACCGTGCATGCCATCAAGACCGGCACGCTCATTTTGGAGACGCAGCAGTCGAGCGACGTGACGTATCGTCTGTACGACTACGACCGCCCCGGCACCGACGGCAAGCTGCGCCCACTGCACATTGAGCAGAGCCTCGATTGCATCGACTTTGATGCTCAGGCTCCGACCGACGGCACCGTGACCGCACCCGAGGTCGATGGCGTGACCGAGCTCGAGTCTAACTCCTGCTACACCGTCGATCGCGTGCGTGTCGACGGCAGCAAGACCCTCGACCAGCGCTGGCCCTTCATGTGTCTGTCGGTCATCGACGGCGAAGGCACCGTCTGCGGCGACCCCGTCCACAAGGGAAGCCACCTGCTGGCCCCGAACACCGTCAGCTCCATCGACCTCGAAGGCAAGATGGAACTGATCGTCTCGCATCTGTAGATCGCACCAACAACCCAAACGCAACAAGGGGCTCCCCCGTCCACCAACGGGGGAGCCCCTTGTCCATATATATCAGCCCACCCGGCTCTCCAGATCAAAAAAGCGGACGAGCAGAGCGACGTTCGCAAGCAACGTTATCTAAGGACCTGGACGGGCGTATGGGGCAACATCGATCGCGAGTTCCGCACGAGCCGGAGAGCACTTAATGTGCTCTCCGTGCGAGCAGGACTGCCCGAGCAGGCGATGTTGCCCCATACGCCCGCCCAGGTCCGCCGGGATCACGACAGCTTGACGATCGGAGCAAAGCCCTTCATAAGCTTTTTGGTCTGGCCGGTCTTTTCGAATTGAACCTCGATCATGTCTCCGACGACCGAGATCACGGTACCCGTGCCAAAGGTCTTGTGGCTCACGGTATCACCCGCGGCAAAGTCCTGCGATGCGCTGGCACGATCGACCTTGCGCTCCACCGTCGGGGACACCTTGGACGACGGCTTTTTGGCTCGCGGCGCACCCGAACCAAAGGTCGAGGCAACACGGCCGGCATCGGGCGAAACCCCACGATGGCGCTCGGTCCCGTAGCTGCTGCCGCCAAAGAAATCGTCAAAGCTCGATCCGCCACGCGAACCGGAACCGCCGGTCGAGCGCGTATGCGAACCAAACACCTTGCCGCCATACATGTCCGAGCCCATACCCGATCCAAAGGTGCCGTGTCGGTCGCCGCGTTTCTCCCAGCCCGTGCCCTCAAAACCGGCAGAACCGATGCCGCTAAACTCGATATCCTCAAACGGAATCTCGTTGAGGAAGCGCGAGCGCGGGTTGGCAGAGGTCGAGCCGTAGGTGCGACGCGTGGCCGCATAGGTCAGGAACAGGCGCTTGCGAGCACGCGTGATGGCGACGTAGGCCAAGCGACGCTCCTCCTCGAGCTTGCCCGGATCGTCACTACCGCCAAAGTCGTGCACGTGCGGGAAGATACCCTCCTCCATGCCGGCCACGAACACCGCCGGGAACTCCAGGCCCTTGGCGGAGTGGATGGTCATCATGGTAATGGCATGCGTCTCGCCGGCCAGGGAATCCAAGTCGGAGCGCAGGGCCAGCCACTCCATGAGCGCCGGCAGCGCCTTACAGGTGAGCAGACCGTAGGTGCGCTCGATCTCGTCGGCATGCACGGCACCCGCCGGCATCTCCGTCGGCGCGGCATACGCGTTGCCCGCGATGGCGGCGGCCAGGGCATCCTGCGGAGACAGCGCCGGAGCGGCCAAGCTATCGAGCGGATTGGAGCCCGCGGCGTCACGCGCGCCAACGAGCGCCTCAAACGAGGATACCGGGGCAGATGGCCCCGGTTCGGGCGCAGGCGCGCTCACCACGACAGGCTCGGGCTCGGCGCTAGCAGGCACATCGGCAACACCGGCAGCGCGCAGCTCTTCCAAGCTCTCGAGCGTACCTTCGATATCCTCGTGCGTCTCCTCAAATTCGGCGGCGACGCCCAGGAATTCCTGGATGTTCTCGGCGCGGCTCTCGGACTCCATGGTGCCCTCGGCGCGGAAAGCCTGCAGCAGGCCCGTCTTATCGACGATCATCTCGACGACGTCCTTGAGCTCGCCGTCCATGCGGCGACCCTCGCGCACCAGCGCCACAAAGCTCGACAGGCCGTTGCGCACCTTGGCGCTAAACATGCCCGTCTCGGCTGTTGCGATCTCACAAGCCTGGAAGAACGAACAACGGTTGTCGCGCGCCAGCTGCTCGATCTTTTGGATCGAGGTGGAGCCGATACCGCGGCGCGGCGTGTTGATGACGCGCTTGACGCTCATCTCGTCGGCCGGGTTCACGATCATCTTAAGGTAGGCCATGACGTCGCGGATCTCGGCACGGTCGAAGAATCGCGTGCCGCCCACGATCTTGTAGGGCACGCCCGCGCGCAGGAACATATCTTCGAGAATACGCGACTGGGCGTTGGTGCGGTAGAACACGGCGATATCGTCGTAGCTCGTGCCTTTGGCATGCAGTTTTTCGATCTCGCCGGCAATCCAGCGGCCCTCGTCGCGCTCGTCGCTTGCCTGGAAGGCCTGAATCTTCTCGCCATCGCCCTCGGCCGTAAACAGACGCTTGTCCTTGCGCTGCGAGTTGTGGCGAACAACGGCATTAGCGGCGCTCAGGATGTGACCCGTGGAGCGATAGTTCTGCTCCAGCTTGACGGTCTTGCAGTTTTTAAAGTCCTTCTCAAAGTCCAGGATGTTGGTGATGTCGGCGCCACGCCAGCTATAAATGGACTGATCGTCGTCGCCCACGACCATGAGGTTTTGGTACTTGGCGGCCAGCAGGTTGGCGATCTCGTACTGGACGTGGTTGGTGTCCTGATACTCGTCGACGCTAATGTAGCGGAAGCGCTCCTGGTACTTGTCGAGCACCTCGGGGCGGGTGCGCAGCAACTCGAGCGTGCGCACGAGCAGATCGTCGAAGTCCATCGCGTTGGCGGCGCGCAGACGGCGTTCCAGCTCCAGATAGACCTGCGCGGCCTTTTTGTCGTTGGGGCTGTCGGCGGATTTGAGCATGTCCTCGGGGCCGATCATGGCGTTTTTAGCCGAGCTGATCTTGCTGCGGATCATGTTGATGGGGAACTGCTTTTGCTCGATGCCGAGCGTCTGCATAATGTCGCGCACCATGCGCTTTGAGTCATCGTCATCGTAGATGGTGAACTGACCGGTGTAGCCCAGCAGATCGGCGTCCTCACGCAGCATGCGCACGCACATGGCATGGAACGTGCACACCCACATGCCACGGGTGCCGCTGGGAATGAGTGCCGCCAGACGCTCACGCATCTCGGCCGCAGCCTTGTTGGTAAACGTGATGGCAAGGATCTGCCAGGGCTTAACGCCCAGGTCGCCGAGCATATGTGCGATTCGGAAGGTCAAGACGCGGGTCTTGCCCGAGCCGGCGCCGGCGAGCACCAGCAACGGACCCTCGGTGGTCAGGACCGCCTCGCGCTGGGCGGGATTCAGGCTGTCGATGTCGACGATCGGCTTGGCAGGCTTGGGTGCCGGCGCGGGAGCGTCGTAGATGTCGAGCGGAACGAGCTCGGGCTCCGGCGCAGCAGGGGCGGTGTATGCATCGAGCGGCACGGGTTCCGGCGCGGGCGGCACGGATACCGCGACGTTCTTTTCCCAGGGCAAGGGCTGGGTCATGGGCGACTCCTCATCTGACGGACGGCGCGCCTGCGGGCGGCGCCATAGTTTGAGCCGTACCAGTATACCGAGCCGCGCGGACACCGACGCAAATCACACCACGACTCCGTCCGTCATCGTCGGACCGGCCCAGCAGATTTGACGCAATGGGGGTCAGGCCAGTCTGTACCACGTTGGTGCAAATGAACTGAGCCCAATGCACCAATCACGGAGCCGCCGATGTCATGGCGACGGTAGCGAGCGGCGGCCAGAGCGAACAAATTGGCATGAAAAGAGGGCGGCATAGACCTTCTGGTCATGTCGCCCTCTTTGAATGACAAGTTGTCGCTCTGGCCGCCGCGCAGCGTCAACCAAGTTACAGGCCGAGCATAGGCTCCAGAACGAAGAAGTATGCGAGCACCACGATGCCCAGGATGATGCGGTAGACGCCGAAGCACTTAAAGTCGTGACGGCGGACGAAGCCCATAAGCCACTTGATGGCAATGAGCGACACCACAAAGGCCACGATGCAGCCCACGCCCAAGATGGCGATCTCGTTGGTGCCGAACGTGCCGCCCTTAATAAAGTACTTGACCAGCTTGAGCGCACTTGCGCCAAACATAACAGGAATAGCCAGGAAGAACGTGAACTTAGACGCCACCGAGCGCGTGCAGCCCAGCAGCAGGCCGCCGATGATGGTAGAACCGGAGCGAGACGTACCAGGCACCAGCGAAAGCACCTGGAAGCAGCCGATACCCAGCGCAGTCTTCCAGCTGAGGTCCTCGAGCGTGGCGATGGAACCAAAGTCCAGGTTCTCGTCATCGTCCTCATCCTCAGCGGTAGCCGCGGCGGGCGCCGCAAAGTGCGCACCGGCGGGACGTCCACCCGACACCACAGCACGCGAACCAAACGAACCGGCAACGGTCATTTCCTCGCGCTTGTTTGCGCGCCAGTTCTCGATCACGATAAACAGCACGCCGTACACAATGAGCGCCAGCGCCACGACGGGAGCATTGTAGAAATGCTCCTCCATCCAGTCGTTGAGCGGCAGGCCGATCGCCGCCGCAGGAATGCAACCGAGCACAATCTTGCCCCACAGCACCCAGGTGTCGCGACGGCCCTCCTTGCCCTTGCTGGGCGAGAACGGGTTGAGCTCGTGGAAAAACAGCACGCAGACGGCCAGAATGGCGCCGAGCTGAATCACGACCAGGAACATATTCCAGAACGTCTCGCTCACGTTCATCTTGACGAACTCGTCCACCAAAATCATGTGACCCGTCGACGAAACGGGCAGCCATTCGGTGATGCCCTCGACCAGGCCCATGAAGGCAGATTTTAGAAGCTCGATAATATCCAAAGGGACCCCCTCGTTAGACACCCGCCGGTAGATGTTCTGCGGACGATGCGGGCGATGTCCCATTATCAACCGTTGGCGGTGCGACGGCGCCTACCCTTACCAAAAAACTCGCCCGTTCACAGAATTGCGAGCAGTTAAACCGAAATCCTTGGGTATAACTGCAACAAGATAAAGTGTCCGGCGGTCAACGCACCCGCGCCCGCCCGACGCACGAGCCCCGCGCCCGTGCGATAGACCAAGGAGGAAACCATGAACGAGGGCTACACCAAGGTATTTGTTTCACTCGACGGTACTGAGCAGCAGGATTTTGTGCTCGCACGCGCCATCAAAGTCGCCGCGAACAACGGCGCTAAGCTGATCATCGGCCACGTTATCGATTCCACGGCACTCGAGAGCGCCGGTTCCTATCCGGTCGATCTGGTCAACGGCCTAGAGGAGGCATTTAAGAACTCCATCGCCAAGCAGCTCGAAGAGGCCAAGGCCAATCCCGATATTCCCGAGGTCGAGGTCATGATTCGCGCCGGCCGCATTCGCGAGACACTCAAGGACGAGATGCTCGACGTGGTCAAGCCCGACCTGGTGCTCTGCGGCGCTCGCGGCCTGTCCTCGATCAAGTATGCGCTTCTGGGTTCGATTTCGACGTTCCTGCTGCGCAATACCGACTGCGACATTTTGGTCGTGAAGTAGGTTCCTTCCCGTCGGCGCAAGGCCTGCGGGGTTATCACGCCGACGTCCTCGCCGCGTTGCGGCTGCGGGATGTGCCCTTAGGAAACCCCTCCCGGCCTCGCGGCCTTCGCAGCCTTACTTCAACGAGTTGGCTGATAGAAAAATAGCGTGCCGCCCCGGTTGGGGCGGCACGTTTTTGTTTGGGCGGACGTCTGCCGCGTGCGTTACTCGAAATATTGGAACTTGTTCGTTGAGAAGGCAAACGTTACGACAAAGCCTTCGCCGGGATCGGATGCTGCGGTGACGTCGATGCCCATCTTGGAGCACAGACGCGCCACCAGGTAGAGGCCGATGCCCGTTGCGCGCTTGGTGGTGCGGCCGTTGTCGCCGGTAAAGCCCTTCTCGAACACGCGCGGCAGGTCGGCCGCGCTCACGCCACAGCCGTTGTCGGCAACGGTGAGCTCGATGCGTTCGCTCGCCAGGCCCTCGTCCAACAACGCGCCCGAAAACACGATCTTCGCGCCGTCCTCGCGCGCATATTTAATGCTGTTCTGAATGAGCTGGCCCAGGATAAATTCGAGCCATTTTTCGTCGGTAAAGACCTCGAAGTCAAGGTTCTCGCACACCGGAGCCACGTGCGCTGCAATGAGTTCGCGCGCGTTGGCCTTAATCGCGCCCGTCACCAAGGTCTTGAGATCCCAGCGGCGAATCAGGTAATCGCGCTCCACGACTTCCGAGCGCGCATAGTACAGTGCCTGGTCGATATAGCGCTCAACGCGAGCCAGCTCGCGACCCAGGTCATCCACACGCGACAGGTCGTCTTCGCTGCCGTCTAGGTTTTCAAGAATCAGATGGGCCGCCGCCAGGGGCAACTTGGCCTCGTGGACCCAGCTTTCGATATAGTCGCGATAGTCGTCGGTTTGACGTCGCCCTTCCGCTACCTCATCGCAAGCCGCCTTGCCCACGCGGCGCAGGACTTCGTATTCGAGCTCGCCCTCGGCATAGGTCGGACACTGCACCATCTCCTGCACCCACGCAGGGCTTTCCAGCTCCTCGGCCGCGCGCTCCAGCTGGTGCAAAAATCGACGACGGCGCGCGTACTCGATCACGATGCCGAGCATGCCAAAGATAAAGGACACACCGACCGCCACGACCACGATAGATGCCGGGGCCCCGGCAACCGTCAGCACAAAGCAGCTCAGCAGCACGCCGCACGTCCACACGGCGACGGGCAACAGCGCATCTTTAAAGAACTTGCCAAACGACATAGCTGGCACCTAGACCGAATAGCCCTGGCCGCGATGCGTGGTCAGATACCCCTTGACGCCGATCTTGTCGAGCGTGGTGCGCAGGCGGTTGATGTTGACGGTGAGCGTGTTGTCGTCCACGAAGGCATCGGAGTCCCACAGGTCCTGCATGATGGCCGAGCGCGAGACAATCTTGCCCGCGCGGCTCAGGAGCAGAGAGAGGATGCGCAGCTCGTTTTTGGTGAGCTCGGTGCTGTCGCCGGTTGCCGTGTTGGTGACCGCGGAGCGGGCGAGGTCGAGTTCCAGCCCCTTGTGGACCATGGTGCTACGCTCGCCTGCCGCCGTGGTGCGGCGCATCAGCGCGTTGATGCGCGCCACGAGGACGCGGGCGCTATAGGGCTTGGAAATAAAATCGTCCGCGCCGAGCGTCATGGCCATGACCTCGTCGATCTCGGTCGTGCGCGAAGTGAGGACGATGATGGGGACCTCGGATTCGCGACGGACTTCGTGGCAGATGTGTTGGCCGTCTTTGACAGGAAGCGTGAGGTCGAGCAGTACCAGATCGGGCGCGGCAGCGAGAATATCGCGCGAGACGTGCTCGAACGATTCGCAGGCCTCGACCTCAAAACCGGCACGGGCAAGGATATCGGCAAGCTCGCGACGAATGGGCTCGTCGTCCTCAACGATATAGATCAGCGCCATGGATTCCGTTCCCCCCCCTCTTGGTTGTCTTACTGCCATTATTGCCGCGAAGTCGCCGGTGCGCGCCTCGCGCGGCATTAAGGTGACAGAACTGTTCGCGAACGAAAGCGTTCGAATCGCCCCTCGCTCGCAGCGGGCGCGGGGATCAAATGATTAAATAAGGCTCTGTTAGACCAGGATTGACATGCCGACCTGCCGGCTATCTCGCCGTCTCCCCGTCGGGCGCCGGCGTCTTGACCCTCATCTCGAACGGCATCCCGCCCTCCCGGACGAGCGCCCTGAGGAACGCGTTGACGGCGGTGGACATGGACAGGCCGAGCTCGTCCAGGATGGCCGTGGCCTCCCTCTTGACCTCCGGGTCGATGCGGATCGTCGTGGCCGGTATGTTCGACGGCATGGCCTCACCCCTCCTCGTGTATCGCGGTGCGACCATTCTACCGCCTCTATGCGGCGGGCGCGGCCCAGTAGTCCATGTAGGGCGGCTCCACGTTGAACATGTCGCGGACGCGGCTCCTGCAGACGCCGTGCGCGAGCTGCCGCGCGACCGTGCGCCCGGCGGTGCCGGAATCGGTCGCCATGAAGGTCCGGCACCACCTGAACCAGGCGAGGTAGGCATCGAGGTGCTTCGTCGACACGCCCCTGAACGGCTCCATGAAGGCGCCGAGGAGCGAGTGGACGGCGTTGACCCGGTTGATGGTCCCCCCGGAGCGGTCCTTGGGGTCGTAGGCCGCGTGCGCGGCGACCTCGAGTTCCGCGAGGACATTGACGTAGACGGCCGCCCTGTCGGTCGCGACGACCGAGCCGGCCGCGATGCGGCCCCTCAGCGCGTCCATGGCGCGCTCCCTCGAAAGGGCGCCCCGCCCCGTGACCTCGAGGAACTGTTAGCGTCAATATATTTTTCACCATTTTCACCAACGTATTTTCGCCAATCGC
>CAUHHV010000040.1 GCA_959606065.1 uncultured Collinsella sp. | reverse complement strand
AGCTGAGGAAACGCGAAGCGTTTTCCAGCGCAGCACGCGAGGGCCGCAGGCCCGAAGCGAGAGCGGGCGGCGTCAGCCGCACGCGACATCCCTCATCGCCCACCACTGATTTGATAGGCTCCCAGCTATGGGGGCCTTTCATTTTTGGGCCCATTACTGAGGGATTCGAACCCGCCAGCACGTCCGTCACAAAGGCCGTGGCCAAAAAATGGCAAAAATGAGTACTGTTACTAATTTTGTAGCAGCGATTTTTGGGTTTCGCTGGGTAAATCTAGCCCTGAATCAGCGATTTGAAGCCTTTGCTAGCTGTTTCCTCATTAGCATAACTGAACATGTGTGGTCTAACTAATCCTAGATAGTCGGTTTCATATGAGATTCAGCTGGTGACAGTATTCACATTTGGCATTTTTTGTCCAAAGGCTCTCCTGGCCATTGCAGATTTGTGGCAAAACGGGCTCCAGACCGCTGAATCGTGCCGCATATGGCACATCCGCAGTCCGGAACCCGGTCCAAATTGAGTTATTGCGCCGCGTTAGCCCAAGACACCCGCCAGGATCTCGATTAGGCTGTCCACGTCGGCCTCTTCGCACACGAGCGGCGGCAGGAAACGCAGCGTATGAGCACCTGTAGCGTTAATCACGGCACCGGCGGCCAGCGCGCGGGCAACAATATCATGCGCGTCGCCCGCGGCATCATCCAGATCACAGCCGAGCATCAAGCCGCGGCCACGCACCTCGGTCACGTGCGGCAGCTTGGCGAGCTTTGCCTCCATATAGGCGCCTACCTTGGCAACATGGTCGGCATAATCGCCGTGCACGAGCGCGGAGAGCGTCGCGGCGCACGCCGCGATGGCCAAGCAGCTACCGCCAAAAGTCGAACCGTGGTCGCCCGGCTTAAACACGTCGGCAATCTCCTTCTTTGCTACGACGGCACCCATGGGCACGCCATCAGCAATGCCCTTGGCAAGGCTCATGATGTCGGGTTCCACGCCATAGGTTTGGAATGCAAACGGCTTGCCGGAGCGGAAGATGCCGCACTGGACCTCGTCGGCGATAAGCACGGCGCCCACTTCGTGTGCCAGGTCGCGCGCTGCCGCCATAAACTCCTCGGTCATGGGGTGCACGCCACTCTCACCCTGGATCGGCTCGAGCATCACGGCACATATTTCGCTCCCCAGCTGCTTAAAGATCGCACGCAGTTCATTGATATCGTTGGGCGTACAGGCCACAAAGCCACCCGGCAGCGGGCGGAAACTATCCTGCAGCCAATCCTGCATGGTGGCGGCAATGGTCTCGAGCGTACGGCCGTGGAAGCCGCCGCGCATGCACACGATAGTGTTGCCGCCGTTACCGGCACGCTTGGCGTACAGGCGCGCGAGCTTCATCGAGCCCTCGTTGGCCTCGGCGCCGGAGTTGGCAAAGAAGGTCTCCCAAACCTGCTCATCCGCAGCCGGGGCACCAAGAGCAGCTGCCGTGGTCTCATCGCCGGCGGCAATGGCATCGGCAAGCACGCGTGCACCATCTAAGTCGTCGTTGGCAAGCTTGGACAGCAGCGCCGCGACCTGTCCACGCTGCTCGATGTAGAAGTAATTGGAGACATGCATGAGCTTTTTGGTCTGTGCCTCGAGCGCCGAGAGCACAGCCGGGTCGCCATGACCTAGGCTGCACACGCCGATGCCGGCAAGAAAGTCGAGGTACTCACGACCATCGTCGCCGGTGAGCTTCATGCCGTGACCCTCGACAAACTCGACCGGAGAGCGGCCAAAGGTATGCATAACGTAATGGGATTCAAGCGATTGCTGAGCTGCAAGTGACATGGGATGCCTTTCGTTGAGCGCCGGACGGCGCAGGCCTATGGGTGCAGAAATGGGGCGGCTGCGGGTCAGTTAGACTGTCTGAAGCTTCTCAACCTCGTCGAGGTTCTCGGTCAGACGCGCAGCAAACGTCGAAAGCGGATGCGGATGCGTATCGAACTCGTAAGCCGTCTCGGTGGAATGGATCACGGTGCCGACGCCGGCATCGGTCAGCAGCTCCAGCAGCAGCGAATGCGGCGTGGTGCCGTTGATGATGTGAGCGCGAAATACGCCGCCGGCAAGCGCATCGACGGCCGCACGCAGCTTGGGAATCATGCCCTTATCGACCTCGCCGCCGTAGAGCATTTCGTTAACCTCGTCGAGCGTTAGGTTGGAGATGAGTGAGTCTTTATCGCTAAAGTCCTTGTACAGGCCGTCGACGTCGGTCAAAAAGATCGCCTTATGCGCATGCAGCGCCGCCGCAACGGCACCGGCGGCGGTATCGGCGTTGATGTTGAAGAAACCGCCGTCCTCCCCCGCCGCGACGGTAGCGATGACGGGGATGTACTCGCTATCGAGCAGGCGCTCGATATAGTCGGTGTTGACGTGCGTGACCTTGCCTACGCGGCCGAGTTCGGGGTCGAGCGGCTCGGCGATGAGCGTACCGGCATCGCTGCCCGAAACGCCCACGGCCAGGTTGCCGTGATGGTTGAGCGCCGCGACCAGCTCCTGGTTGACCTTGCCGCCCAGCACCTCGCGCACGATATCCATGGTCGCCGGCGTGGTCACGCGCTGGCCGTTCATAAACTCGACGGGGATGTCGTAGTGGCTAAGCGCCTCGTTGATAGCCTTGCCGCCGCCATGCACGATGACGGGGCGCATGCCGATGATCTTAAGCAGGACGATGTCGCTCATCACGTCGCGGCGCAGCTGCTCATCAACCATGGCGGCTCCGCCATATTTGATAACAACCGTCTTGCCGGTCAGGTTCTTAATCCACGGCAGCGCTTCGAACAGCAGCTGCGCGGTTGCTTCGTTGGATTCGCTCGAACGACAATCGCGTGCGAATTTCATAATCTGCCTCGTCTTTCGTATCGTTATCGCGCCGTGCTCCGCTGTCCGCAATCGCGGCAAGATACGCAGCGTGCCTGGAATCTAGGAACGGTAGTCGCCGTTAATGGAGATGTACTCGTGCGTGAGGTCGCAAGTCCACACGGTGGTCGCCGCGTCGCCCGCGCCCAGGTCTGCCGAGATCACAATCTCGGGCGCCTCAAAACGTCGCAGAGCCTCGTCCTCGTCAAAGGGAACAGTCAGACCGTCGCGACAGACAGGCATGCCCATCATGTCGATGGAAACGTCTTCCTGATTAAACTTCACGCCGCACTTGCCAAGCGCCATAGCAACGCGGCCCCAGTTGCAGTCGTGGCCGGCGATGCAGGTCTTAACGAGCGGCGAGTTGGCAACGGCACGGGCGGCGATATCGGCCTCCTCGTCGTTGGCGGCGCCGGTAACGTTGACCGTAACAAGCTTGGATGCGCCCTCACCATCGGCGGCGATATTGCGCGCCAGGCTCTCGCACACCTCGTGCACGGCAAATGCCAACTCGTCAAAGGCATCGGAGCCCTCGACGATAGGCTCGGCATCTGCGGCAGCGGCGCCGGAGGCAAGCATGATGCAGGTGTCGTTGGTCGAGGTGTCGGAATCGACCGTTACCTTGTTAAAGGTCTGCTTGACGGTCGAGAGCAGCAGGGCATGAAGTGCCGCAGGCTCGACGGGGACATCGGTGGTGATAACTGCGATCATGGTGGCCATGTTGGGCATGATCATGCCCGAGCCCTTGCACATTCCGCCTACCGTATAGACATTGCCCGCATGACCCGCAGCCTCACTGACGTAGGACACGGCGTACTCCTTGGAGTGCGTGTCGGTCGTCATGATGGCGCGAGCGGCATCGGCGCCACCGTGGGCGGAGAGCGCCTCGTAGGCAGCAGGAATGGCGGTCTCAAACGTGTCGATCGGCAGAATCTGGCCAATTACGCCCGTGGAGGCGACCAGAATCTGCTGGGGCTCGCAGCCGATGACCTGCGAGGCGATGTTGCAGATCTCGCGCGCGCAGGCAAGGCCGGTCTCACCCGTGGCGGCGTTGGCATTGCCAGAGTTGACCGAAACGCCGGCAATGACGCCGTAGCCCTTGTCGGCGCCGCCCAAGTTGGCACGGCTCACCTGCACGGGCGCCGCACAAAAGCGGTTAGTCGTAAACACACCGGCCCCGGGGCAAGGCTTATCGGGCACGACGAGCGCGTAATCCAGGCGCTCGGGATTCTTGCGGAATCCGGCATGGATGCCCGCCGCCTTAAAGCCGGCCGCCGCCGTTACGCCGCCCTCTACGGCACGAATCTTGATATCGAACTGCTCAGCATTCATCGTCTTTACGACTCCTTATGTCAAACAAAAAATGGGCATCGGTTGGTGCGCCATGCCAGTCGTGATCATGAGACCAGCTTAAGAGTGGCGCCCCATTCGATGCCCGACTACCAAATCGTTAACAATCGAATGTGCTACACCGGGCACGCCACTGTAGGCAAGCCTCGTCGCTCGTCAAAGCCAAAGACGATATTGGCGCACTGGACTGCTTGGCCCGCAGCGCCCTTGCACAGATTGTCGATGGCGCCCGTCGCCACCAGCACGCCCGCGCGCTTGTTGAGCGCGAGGCCAATCTGGGCAGCGTTGGTGCCGACGACCGAAGCCGTCTTGGGCTGCTGGCCGGCATCGAGCACGCGCACAAAGGTGCGACCGGCGTAGAACTGCTTGTAATGGTCGACGACATCCTCAAGAGCCAGCGTGTCGAGAGCCTGCGGCGCGAGCGGCAGCGTCACCGTGGAGAGCAGACCGCGCTTGAGCGGTGCCAGGTGCGGGGTAAAGACGACGCGATCGGTCAGGCCAAGGATTTGCTCAATCTCGGGCGTGTGGCGATGCTTGCCCACGCCGTAGGCCTCCAAGTTCTCGTCGGCGCTGCAAAAATGGGTGCGGGCGTTGCAGGTCTTACCGGCGCCCGTCACGCCGCTAATGGCATCGACAATCACGGGACCGTTCTCGGCCACCCAGCCCGCGCGCACGGCGGGCGCGGCGGCAAGGCTCGTTGCGGTGGGATAGCAACCGGCGCAGGCGACCAGCACGGGTTTGCCGTCGGCATGGTCGGATGCGGCGGTCTCCAAGTCCTGGCAGAACAGCTCGGGCAGACCGAAGGCACGGGTCTTGAGCAGCTCGGGGCTCGTATGCTCGGCGGCATACCAAGCCTCAAAAACGGACGCGTCGTTCAGACGGTAGTCGGCCGAAAGATCAAAGCAGGAGACGCCCGATGCAAGCAGCGCGGGCACCTGTGCCATGGCAGCCGTGTGCGGCACGGCCAAAAAGACCGCGTCGCAGTTCTTGAGCTCGGGGGCATCATGCGTCGTAAAGACAAGATCGCTTACGCCGGTGAAGCTCGGGTACACCGCAGACAACGGCTGGCCGGCATCGGCGTTGGACGTAATGGCAGCAAGTTCAAACTCGGGATGACCGAGGACGAGGCGAATGAGCTCGGCTCCGGCATATCCAGCCGCGCCGACGATTCCAACCTTCAAAGACATATCAGACTCCTTGTCTGCGATTTATGCACCGATGCGCATTTCGCAGCGGTCGTTATGAAGTGGGTTGAAACTTTAGCACCAAAAGATGCATGAATACGTAAATGGCTTGCATATTCATGCATTGAAACATTCCCGACACATTCGCTTGAAGGAATTGACAAATGGAGCGGGCCCCGTATTGACCGGCGCTCCTAACGGCGCCGGGCAATACGGGGCCCGCCCATGCGAAAACCAAGTTGTTAGGATGAGCCAGCTGGCTAGAGCTCGACCGGCACCCATTCGTCGTGATTGCAGATAAAAGCCTCGGGATCCTCGACGCTAAAGAAGACGAGCGTGGGGTCGTTAGGCCCCTCATAGTGCTCGCCCAGGTGCTCTAGATGCTTCCACCCGGCTTCGCGCATTTCGCCTAAAGCCCGGTCATCCAAGCCGGCACGCCCGCGCAAGATGAGCCAGCCATGGCCCGGCCACCAACTCGTGGCCTCAAAGCGCTGGTTTTGCAGCAGCTCTTGCCACACATCTTTGGTGCGCGCTGTTACAAACCACAGCTTGCCATCCTGGATCTGAGCAAACGAAAATGGACGTACATGTGGCTGCCCGTCCACGCTCGTCGCCAAGTACCACGCCGGCACCGACGTCAGATACTCCAAAACCGTATTCAATCCGTCCATGCGTCCTCCTGCCACTAGCCAATTTGGAACGGGTAGTTAATTTGAGACGCGCTAGAGCTCCAGATGCTCTTCGCTGCCGTCGATATCGCAGAAGCGGGCGGCGATATTGCGGACCGAGAAAAACGCAAGACGACCGTCGTTGGCGCTCTCATGCTTCTCGCCAATGCCCACCATGTGCTTAAAGCCTGCTTCGCGAACGCGGTCGCTCACCACCGCATCGTCCTCGAGCGCGGCCTCGCCGGACAATACGATCCAGCACTCCCCCGGCTTCCAGCCCGAAAGCTCGAACTTGGGGTTCGCGCTGAGCTCGGCCCACACATCCTTATCGCGCGAGGTGCAAAACCACAGCTTGTCATCATCGACCATGGCAAACGAGAACGGCCTCACGCGCGGCTGATGTCCGTCCGTCACGTCGATCGTGGCGAGATACCACGCCGGAATACGCCTAAGATACGAACAGGCGCGCTCGAGCTGCGCCGTGCGGTCGTTGTCGGTCATGGGAATCCCTTTCCTGCGCTCGAATCGCGCCTAAACAAGTTGAAGATTGATGACGATGACGCAGATGAGCAGCAGCATCGTCACAACCGCAGCCAGCGCATCCCCGCGGCGAAATGCAAGTGCATGCAGACGCGTGCGGCCCTGCTCGCCGTGATAGCAGCGTGCATCCATGGCGGCAGACAACGTCTCGGCATGACGGAACACGCCCGTGAACAGTGGAATCGCCACACTGCCGAGCATACGCACGCCGCCGAGCGGGCCACCCGTTACGCGTGCACCGCGGCTTGCCTGCGCGTCCGCCGTCTGCTTCATCTCGGTGGCAAACTGCGGCATAAAGCGCAGCGCGATGCCCATGATCATGCCGAGCTCGTGCGCAGGGAGCCCCACACGCGCAAACGGCGCGAGCAGGCGCTCGAAGCCCGCGGTGAGGTCGAGCGTCGGTGTGGTGAGCGTGATGGCGCTCATACCGGCCATCATCAAGGTCAGGCGGCACGCCATAAAGGCGGCGGAATGCAGCGAGCCCTCGCTTATCCGCAGAAAGCCGAGCTGCCACAGGATGCGCCCACTCTGATCGGTAAACAAGTTGAGCACCGCGACCACGACGACGATTGCCAGCAGCGGCGCCATCGACGACAGAACGCGACGAGCCGGCACCCGGGACACGACATAGATCAGCACAACGAAAATTGCGACAGGGGCTAATCCGCGGAAGCCGCCGACGGTCAGCGTCGTGATCAAAAACACAAAGCCCAGGAGCAGCTTGGTGCGCGGGTCCAGGCGGTGGATTGCACTATCGCCGGGATAGTAGCTGCCAAACGAAAACGCCTCCATTAGCAGCCCTCCTCTCGCGCGACCGTCTTGGATTTAGCAATGTCCGCGACGTTAGAAGGACCGTCCGAGCGACCGATTAGCAGGTCCACCAACTCGTCTGCCAGCGACTCAACCGTATAGAGCCCGCCGCAACGCAGCGGCACGCCCGCCTCCGCGAGCGCCAACGCCATGCGCTGGGCAGCAGGTACGCCCAAGCCGATCGACTTGAGCTCATCCGCATGCGCAAAAACCTGAGCGGGCGTGCCCTCAGCAAACACCGCGCCCTCGTTCATCACGACAATACGATCGCAGCAATTGGCAAGGTCATCCATACTGTGTGAGACCATGACGACGGTCAGGCCCCCATGGTGAAGTCGATCGATGAGCTCCAGGAAATCACTGCGCGCCGCCGGATCGAGCCCCGCCATGGGCTCATCGAGTACCAAGACCTCGGGCTCCATGGCAAGCACGCCGGCAAACGCCACGCGCCGCTGTTGGCCACCCGAAAGCTCAAAGGGACTCTTGTCGCCCACCGTGGCCAAGTCGAGGCCCACGCGCGCGAGCGATGACTCAACGCGGCGCGCGACCTCGGCCTGCGACAAGCCAAGGTTGTGCGGGCCAAACGCCACGTCCTGCGTCACGGTTTCGGCAAACAGCTGACGCTCGGGATATTGAAACACCACGCCGACCTTGGCCTTAACCGCGGCGGCATCTTTCTTGTTTGCCAGGTCGAGCCCCAACGCGTAAACGGAACCCTCCTGGGGGCGAATCAAACCGTTGAGATGCTGGACCAGCGTCGACTTACCCGAACCGGTATGACCTGCTAAGCCCAGGAACTCGCCGCGACGCACCGTCAGCGATACATCGCGCAGCGCCCACGGGCTGCTGGGGTCGTTTCCCCAGAGAGCCTGTTTGCTCGATTTGCCCGCAACGGCCGAGCGCTTATGCCAGCGGCGACGCTCGCGCGGACTGAGCGAATAACTGTACGAAACATGGGATAGCTCGATGACGGGCTCCGACGCGTTGCCCTCGTTGTCTACCGGAACAGTGCCGTCAGCGATTTCCAACTGGGACGCGGAAGGCCGCCCTGCGGTGTCTTCCCCACTCCGGTCGGCATATACCTGCGCAATCTCGGCGACCATATCCGCCTCGCGCACCTGCGCATGAACGGGCACGCCCTTCGCACGAAGCGCCGTGCCCAAGCAGCACGACGCCGGCATATCCAGGTTGAGCTCCGCGAGCTCATCTGCCCGCGTCAGAATCTCCTCGGGCGTACCGAGCATGGCAACGCGCCCCGCCCGAAATACCGCGACACGATCGGCCTCGGCGGCCTCTTCCATAAAGTGCGTAATCATCACGATGGTCATGCCGCGATCGTGCAACGCGTGGCAAGCCTTCATGAGGCCCTTGCGTCCACGCGGATCGAGCATCGAAGAAGCCTCGTCCAAGATGAGCACGCGCGGTTCCATGGCGAGCACACCGGCAAGCGCCACGCGCTGCTTTTGGCCACCCGAGAGCGCGTGGGTCTCGTGGCGCTCAAAGCCCACCAGGCCCACGCCCTTCAGCGCCTCGCGTACACGCTGTGCTATTTGTGCCGATGGCACGCCAAGGTTTTCGGGACCAAACGCAATGTCATCTTCGACAAGCGTTGCCACCAGCTGGTCGTCGGGATTCTGGAATACCATGCCCGCGGTCGAACGAATGTCGTAGACCAGCTCGGGGTCGGACGCATCCATGCCGTTGATGCGTACCGTGCCCGCATCGGGCTGCAACAGCGCATTCAGATGCTTGGCAAACGTCGACTTGCCCGACCCATTGCCACCGAGGATGCAGAAAAACTCCCCGTCCTCGATGTTCAGATCGACACCGTCGAGTGCCGACACGGCACCGTCATAGCTAAAGGAAACGCCCCGACACTCAATCATGCGCGGCCTTTGACCTGGTCCTTTTTAGGCGTGATGAGGTTGGAGACCGCCTTGTACACTGCAAGCGTCAATACCGAGTTAAGCACGGTCTTGATAAGGTTGAACGGCAGCACGGCAGGAATCATGAGCGGGGCGATCACATCGACCGAGCCATACCAGAACCATACGCCAATGGTAAGGTTAGCGACCATAGACAGCGCCGTAGCGGCAATGACACCGAACACTAGGCCAATCACGGCACCCTTATAGGTATGCATCTTCTGGTACACGATAGCCGCGGGCAGAATGTAGCCCAGCGTAGCCACCAGGTTCATAAGTGCGCCGACCCAATCGCCCGTGGTAAGCGCATGGATAACAATCGCCATAGCGGCAACAGCAGTGCCGGCGCCAGGGCCATACGCAAATCCACACACCATCGCCGGCACCAGCGACGGGTCATACGTCAAAAACGGCGCCGAAGGAAGGATGGGCAGCTGCACATACATAAACAGGGCGCCCAAGGCGCACATCAGCGCCATGGTAACGAGCTGTTTGGTGCTCCACCTATTCGTGTTCTCAAAATGGATATGCTGCGACTGTTCAGACATAAGATCACCTGCCTCTTTCATCCGGACTCTAACCGTTGGTACTGGAATCTCACCAGTTCAGCCGGCATGCGAACCAACACACGCTCGGGTCGCGGACTCATCGGCTCGGTCGCAGACGCCTCGCCTGCTCCGCGGCACCCCTTTGGCACCGCCCGATTTACCGCCAGTGGGGAATTCCACCCCGCCCTGAAACAGCACTTGCAAGTGTAGCACGAGCAATCGTTCGCGCAAGTATGCCGAGGGTAATTTGTGGTGGGGATCAGTTGCCACAACAACCACGTTCCCCACCCATCCCAAAGTAGCGCGCCTTTCGCGGCAAAGCCGCGAAACAGCGACCGGGACACGTATTCCCAACAACCAAGTCCTCCGCCCACGCCGACCTCAAGGCCGTAAACGCAGGGAATCCGGGGGCGTGACGGGGGCTTCTCTCCGGAACATTCCGCACTGATATTGTCTGTATTGAAGACGTCGATGATGCGCCCGTATACCATTGACGTCGACACCATCAGATGCGGACCGCGCGGTGACCCCACA
>CAUHHV010000039.1 GCA_959606065.1 uncultured Collinsella sp. | reverse complement strand
CCTGCTCTACAGTCCTGCTCACGACGGAGGCCACATTAAGTGGCCTCCTGTTCGTTCGGAACTCGCGATAAACCTAAGCCGGTGTCCCCGCTCTCCCGGGGCCTGTGGTTACTTGGTTGTTGCATGCGGCTCACTTTTCGGAACAGGGCTGATAATTCTAGATGCAAGGCGCTCTTGGTCGTTATGGGCCTGGGGCGTCTGTCTTATATAGGTAGATTCCTTGCGGGTTCGAATCCCTCCGCTTGCCCACAAGAAAGCGCCCTGGGCCGTTATGGACTCAGGGCGCTCAATTTTAATGGCTGGGACGGAGGGATTCGAACCCCCAACAGCCGGCACCAAAAACCGGAGTTCTACCGTTGAACTACGTCCCAATGTGTGGTGTTGCCCAAAAGCAACTCGTTTAGTTTACCTAATCTGCGAGGGCATCGCAAACGCCGTCGAGCAGGCGTACGGCGAGTGTCTGCGCGTCGCTGGCCGTGAAGGTGCCGTTGTAGCGCGTCATGCCTGTGAGCTCAATGCGAATGCGAGCCGGCTTCTGCTGCGCGGCGACATTGGCGGTGCGGATGCGCTGGGCCAGGTTGTGGCACTCGGCGAGGGCAATCGTGGCGCGCGGTGCGGCGTCGGCGGGCAGCTCGTCGCTTGCGATCTCGAGCACCAGGTCAACGTCGGTTGGGACCTCGGAGTCGCAGAGCATCATGCCGCTGTTGTCGGTCGTTGCCGTGGCGATATTCCACATGCGCGACGCAACACTGCGTGCGATGGGGTCCTCGCCGATAACGGCAATCTGGAAGCGCTCGAGCACGTTGGCGGCGCGAGCAAAACCGATGCGGGACTCGGCTTCGGTGACCGAGGGCTTGCCCTCCCACACATGGTGCAGGCGGTTGACGTAGGCGTAGGTGTCCTGGAAGGCCATGCCGTCGGCAAACAGGCCGACATTTTCCTGGAACTGCTGCAGGGCGGCCTCGGTATGCGGACCAAAGTAGCCGTCGTCTTCACCACAGGCAAAGCCCAAAACGTTGAGAGCGCGCTGCAGGGCCTGCACATCGGCGCCATGGAAATTGGGCATGCGCAGATAGAGGGTGCGGTCGCCCAGCTTATACGAAGCGTCTACAAGGGCGCTCCAGCAGGGGATATCGACGGCATGACCGGCAGCAAGGCCGCTGTCGAGCCTGAAGGTGCTGACGGCCTGCTCAGTGGTGGCTCCAAAGTACTTGTCGGTGACTTCGGCGGCATCAATCGTGTAGCCGAGCTGCAGGAGACGAGACTGCACGTCCTCGACGGCTGCTCCTTGCATGCCCGTTGTAATAGGTTCCATGAACGAACCCCTTTCGGCGTACCATTCGTACTATTTGAGCGTCTGTCGGATAGACAACGCAAAGGGATGCATAAACATGCACTCAACAGTGTAGCAAGTTGTGCCTAAATACGCTGCTGACAGGTTTTATAACCCCCGTTAGTTAAGGCGCTCCACAAAGAAATCTGCCATGGAGAGGAACAGCTCACGTGCGTGCGGATCAAGCTCAACGTTCTCGATGGCCGCTTTGGCCTTAGCGGTCAGGTCGAGCGCGTAAGTGTGGGCGTAATCGATAGAGCCGGTCTCCTGGAAGATCTCCACGGCGCGTGCGAGCTGCGCGGGATCATCGGTGCCCGAGGAAAGAATCGCCTCGATCTCGTCGTGGTGGCGCTCATCAGAGAGGGCGTGTACGGCGACAAGCGTGCGCTTGCCCTCGGTGATGTCGGTGCGGAAGTCCTTGTTGGCGGCTTCCTTAGTGCCGACAAGGTTGAGCAGGTCGTCCTGAATCTGAAAGGCGAGGCCCGTGTGCAGGCCAAAGGCGCGCAGCGCTTCGATTTGCTCATCGCTGCCGCCGCCGATAATGGCCCCGGCGGCAAGCGGCGTGGCTCCGCTGTAAAACGCGGTCTTGTGCGTCGCCATGCCCAGGTAGTCATCAACCGAGATATCAAAGCGCCCGTCACGGACCCAACCCAGGTCGAGCGCTTGACCCTCGATGGTGCGGACGATCATCTCGGTAAGCTCGTGGAGCACACGCAGCTTCACGTCGGACTCCAGCGTGGGGTCGTCGAGAACCGTCTTGGTGACCATGGTGAGCGCCAGGTCGCCACAATTGATGGCAAGGCCCGTGCCCTCGGTAAGGTGCATGCAGGGCTTACCTCGACGAAGCTGTCCGTTGTCGGCGATGTCGTCATGGATAAGCGCTCCCGACTGAAAGTGCTCGATAGCTGCCGCCGCGCTGCGGGCGCTCTCAAAGCTGCCACCTACCGCGGTGGCGGCGAGCATGCAGATGAGCGGGCGGTGGCGCTTGCCGGCATTGGCCGTAAATGTCGAGAGCGGGGTATACAGGTAGCGCTCGATATCGGCAGAGGTCGCCTGTCCGTCAAAGAACGTGGCCAGATAGTCGTTGATCTGGTCAAAGTGCTGGGCTAAAAAGCTGGTAAACGGACTGGACACGGGTTCTCGCATTCTTTCTTAGGTTGCATCGTTGCGGTGTGCAGATACCATATTGCCACATTGGAGTTGCCGGCGCGTCTGTTTTGGCGATTTGGGGAAACGGGACGCGTGCGCGTGCCGGCTGCTTATATAAGCCTAAAGTGCTCGAGCGCCTTGACGACGCCATTTTTGTCGACCGAGTCGGTGATGTAGTCGGCGCGCTTTTTGAGATAGTCCGGCGCATTGCCCATGGCGATACCGACATCGACGGCGTTCATCAGCGAGACGTCATTGCTGGCGTCGCCGATGCCGTATACGGTTCCGTGGTGGGGATCGAGGGCGTCGAGTACAGACTGGATGCCCCCGCGCTTCGTGCATTCGCGGGGCGAGATTTCGGTTACCTTGAGTTCGAGCTCGTTAAAGCACAGCAGCGGCTCAAGCGCCTTATCTTGAGCGATGTGGTTGGCGAGCGATGTAGACATCAAGATCTTGTAGACACTGTAATGTTGCAGCTGCGTGACTGCGTCGCCCAGGGTGCGCGCGTATCCGGGAGCATCGGGGGCATCGGCACTCATGCGCACGACGCCGTTGAGGCCCTCAAAGCGGATGACCTCGCCCGATTGCTCAAGGTAGGGGGCAAGACGCTGCAGCATACCGGGCGTCATCGACAGATCGCGAATTGCGTGTCCGTTGATCTCGGCGTAACCACCCGCAAGACAGACGATGCCGGTCCAGGGCAGCTCAAGAAGTTTGGGGTGGATGCAGCTGAGGGTACGTCCCGTGCAGATAAAGGCCATGTTGCCGTTGGCGACAAACTCGCGGATTGCCTGCGAAACCGCCTCGTTGGGATAGGGGGAGAGGTCTCGCTCGCTCTCGGGAAGCTCTTGCGCCACTCGAGGGTCTTGCCAGGCGAGCGTTCCGTCGATATCGAAGAAGCAGATATCGCCGCGCTTATGGACTGCGCTGGCGGCAGGGGAGGCCGAGGTGGTGGGCACAAATCCCGGCTCGAGGCCCATAATCTGGTCAAAATGCTCTTTAACGCGGGGAACGGAGATGCCGATGACCACCTGGGCGGTCTTGCCCGTAATGATGAGGCCCTTGGCGCCCACCGCGACAAACGATGCGTTATCTGCAACGATGGAAGGGTCTGCGACCTCGACGCGCAGACGCGTGGCGCAGTTGGTTGCGCCCACGATATTGCCAACGCCACCTAAAAGCTGAATTACCCGCTCAGCGAGGACGTGATCTTGATCGGATCGACTATCGGCCTCGTCGTTGGGAGATTGCTCTTTGGCAAAGCCGCTTTCCGTTAAACGATCGATTGCCGCGCGATTGGCGACATGATCCTCGCGGCCCGGCGTCTTAAGGTCATAGGCCAAGATGAGTGCTCGAAAACTAACAAAAAAGATGAGGCTAAAGGCAAGGCCGATACCGAGCGCCAAAAGATAGGCACCGGCATGCGTGCGCATGAGCGGAATAAAGTTGAAGGCTGCCATCTCCATGAGGCCGCCCGAGAAGATGCCGACGATGCCAAAGAGATTCATGGTTGTGGCAAGGCAAGACGATAAGACGGCGTAGAGAAAAAAGAGCCCGGGGTGGGTGAACATAAAGAGAAACTCGAGTGGCTCGGTAACGCCGCAAACCACCGAGGCGATGATGGCGGGAACAAGGATGACCCTGAGGCCGGCGCGGCGCTCGGGTTTTGCGGTGGAGTAGAACGCGGCTGCGATGGCAGGAAGGCCAAAGAGCTTGACCCAGCCAGTGGCGGTAAAACCGGCCCACGGCGCAAGCTCATTAAGGGGGCGCGTGCTATGGGAGAGGATGGGGAGCAAGCTGCTCCACGTGGCGTAGATGCCGTCGTTAATGACCAGGTTGTCGTAGTAGATCGGCATGTAGAGCAGGTGGTGCAGCCCCATGGGCTCGAGCGCTCGCTCCAAAAGCACAAAGATGCCCACGCCAAAGGGGCCGACGCTCGTAAGTGCATGGCGCAGCGTTTCGGTCATTGCGTATACGGAGGGCACGATGGCGGCCGAGATAGCGGCAAGGGCAAACACGGCAAAAAAGCTGATGAGGTAGACCAGCGAGGAGCCCGAGAAGGTGCCGAGCCAATCGGGAACCTTGGCATCGTAGAAGCGGTCATGGATGGCGACGACGGTTGCCGATACCGCCAGCGGGCCGATAATGCCGGTGTCGAGCGTCTTGATGCCGTCGATGATGGTGATGCCGCTAGCGGAGGTCAAAGACGACGGGTACTTAAGTCCAAGATTGTCTCCGCTCAGCTTGATGATCTCGCTCAAAAAGAAGCAGTAGGCAAAATAGGCGACGAGAGCCTCGAGGCAGCAACGAGCCGGTTGTTTTTGGGCAAGACCGATGGGCAGCGCTACGGCAAAAAGGAGCGGGAGGCGTTTAAAGACCGTCCACGAGCCGCGCTGGATGATGGTCCAAAAAGCGTACCAAGGGGTTCCGTATACGGCGAGATCGCCGACGATGTCCGCAGTCGTTGCGAGAGCGGAGACGCCGACCATGAGGCCTGATATAGAAAACAGCATGGCGGGCGCGAACATTGCCCCGCCAAAGCGTTGGATTTTTTGCAGCATGTTCTGCCTTCCGAATATCGAGGCGCGTTGCGCGTGGGGAAACGTTTAAACAATGGATTCATTGTAGAGGACCAGACGATTGTCGTACCGGCAGTTTTGAGCGAAACCGATTTGGGCATGACAGAAACCGTCAACGGTTAAATCCTGTCGCTTTACCGATATTCGGTTTAAACAACTTTAAGAAATGCTATCGTGCCTAGCCGGAAATGAACAATGTAGAGGTGAAGTCATGCCAAAAGCGATTTACGAAGGAATCTACCGTGAGATCCGTTCGCGCATCATTAACGGGACCTATGCGTTTCAGGAGATGCTGCCAACCGAAGCCGAGCTGACCGCGGAGTTCGGATGCACGCGCAATACCGTCCGTCGCGCCTTGGGTATGCTGGCCGACGGGATGTTTGTGCAGCCCATACACGGCAAGGGCGTGCGCGTTATTTGGCTTAAGGGCGAAACCGACATGTTGGGCGCACTCGAAGAGGTTGAGTCGTTTGGCGAGTTCGCAAAACGCAACAATGCCGTCGCATCGACCGAGGTCAAGTCTTTTGAACATTTGATTTGCACTGAGCAACTCTCTCGTCGCCTGGGCTTTAAGGTGGGCGAGGAGCTGATTCGCGTGGTGCGTGTCCGAAGCCTTAACGGCAATGCGCGCCAAGTAGACCATGGTTACTTTTTGGAGTCGATCGCCAAGGGTCTGACGCCCGAGATCGCCGCAAAGTCAATTTACGACTATCTGGAGCACAAACGCGGCGTCAAGGTGATGGCGAGCCGTCGTACGGTGAGTGTCGAGCTCGCCAACGATGAGGACTGCAGCTATCTTGACCTTGGTAAGTACAACTGTGTCGCCGTCATGGAGAGCCAGTCGTACACCTCGGACGGCATCTTGTTTGAGGTCACGCATGCCCGCACGCATCCCGAGATCTTCCACTACCGCGTCAACTCCAAGCGATAGCCGGCTAGCTCGCAGCCTGACGAGACTTATGCCCTCAAAGCGAAAACGCCCGGTCAAACCGACGATGCACCGGCTTGACCGGGCGTTTTCTCTGCATTCGATAACAAATAATTGTTTATACAAAACTTGTCAAGTATCAAGTTGAATATTACCGTTCACCGAAGTTTTTCTACCGCTCTAGTAATACTTGTTCAAACAACTAGCCAAATAGCGTATTGTACAAATCAGCAAAAGGGGCAAAGTCCCCGAGCCAATCTCCGAAGGCGGCGGCAAAGGGTGCCGCCACGGTGTGAAAGGGTGGATTGTAATGAAGAACGAAATGAGCAGAAGGCAGTTCCTGGGCTTTGCTGGTTCCGCGGCTGCGGTTCTTGGTCTGGGTCTCGTGGGCTGCGGTGGCTCCGCCGGCTCCGGCTCCTCTGCTTCTGGTGACGCTGCCGAGGTCTACTTCCTCCAATTCAAGCCCGAGGTCGACAAGGAGTGGAAGGAGATCGCCAAGGCCTATAAGAAGGAGAAGGGCGTCGAGGTCAAGATCGTGACCGCTGCCTCCAACACCTACGAGGAGAAGCTCAAGTCCGAGATGTCCAAGAGCTCCGCTCCGACCCTGTTCCAGGTCAACGGCCCCACCGGTCTTAAGAACTGGAAGGATTACTGCGCCGACCTGTCCGATACCAAGCTCCGCGGTGAGCTCATTGACGACTCCCTGGCTCTGCAGTCCGATGGCAAGGATCTGGGCATCGACTGGGTCCAGGAGAGCTACGGCATCATTTACAACAAGCAGCTGCTCGAGAAGGCTGGCTACAAGGCCGAGGACATCAACTCCTTCGACAAGCTGAAGGCTTGTGCCGACGACATCCAGGCCCGCAAGGACGAGCTTGGCGTTGAGGGTGCCTTCACTTCTGCCGGCATGGATGACTCCTCCAGCTGGCGCTACACCACCCACCTCGCCAACCTCCCGCTCTACTACGAGTTCGAGAAGGAGCACAACCAGGAGGACGACGAGATCAAGGGCGAGTATCTCGACAACTTCAAGCAGATTTTCGACCTGTACATCACCGACTCCACCTGCGATCCTTCGCAGCTTGCCTCCAAGACCGGCGACGACGCCACCAACGAGTTCGCAACCGGCAAGGCCGTCTTCTATCAGAACGGCTCTTGGGCATACGCTGACCTCACCAAGGCCGGTATGACCGACGACCAGCTCGGCATGCTGCCGATCTACATCGGCGTCGACGGCGAGGAGAACCAGGGCCTGTGCTCCGGCGGCGAGAACTACTGGTGCGTCAGCTCCCAGGCTTCCGAGGATGCCCAGAAGGCCACCGAGGACTTCATGTACTGGTGCGTCACCGCTGACACCCCGACCAGCATCATCGCCGACAAGATGGGTCTGACCGCTCCGTTCAAGAGCGCCAAGGAAACCACCAACGTCTTCTCGCAGCAGGCCGTTGCCATGGCCAAGGACGGCAAGAAGACCGTCGCTTGGGACTTCGTCTACATCCCCTCCGAGGAGTGGAAGAAGAACCTCAAGCAGGCTCTGATTGCCTACGCTGCCGATAACAGCAAGTGGGACGGCGTCAAGAACGCCTTCGTCGATGGCTGGAAGACCGAGAAGGCTGCTTCCGAGTAAGTAGTTGCTGCCCAAGCTATCTGATTAGCGACAGGGGGCGGGCAGACGTTGGTTTGCCCGCCCCCTGCATATTGAAAGGACCCTTCTATGGGCAAAGCACTCAAGCGCTGGTGGCCGCTCTTTATGCTGCCCACGTGCCTGGCGTTTATGATCGGGTTCGTGATTCCCTTTATCCAGGGCTTCTATCTCTCGTTCTGCCAGTTTATTACCATTAACAACGCGCATTTTGTCGGTATTGAGAACTACGTGCGCGCACTGTCC
Source organism: uncultured Collinsella sp. (assembly GCA_959606065.1). GTDB lineage: Bacteria > Actinomycetota > Coriobacteriia > Coriobacteriales > Coriobacteriaceae > Collinsella. Next base: position 3,259 of record CAUHHV010000039.1, on the reverse strand, counting down.
GATCCGCAGTTTGCCACGTCGTTCTTCTTTACCGTGGCGTTTGCCTTCCTGTCGACGGTGCTCATCAACGTGATCGCCCTCGCCATCGCGCAGGCGCTCACCCGCAAAGCGCTCAAGGGCACCAACATCTTCCGTACGATCTTCTTTATGCCTAACCTGATCGGCGGCATCGTGCTGGGCTACATCTGGCAGATTCTGATCAACTGCCTGCTCTCCAACGTGGGCGCCCAGCTCATCGCCCTTAACTCTGCTGCTGGCTTCTGGGGCCTTATCATCCTGACCCTGTGGCAGCAGGTCGGCTACATGATGATCATCTACATCGCCGGTCTGCAGTCCATTCCGTCCGACTACATCGAGGCCGCCAAGGTCGACGGTGCCACGGCATGGCAGACGTTTTGGAAGGTTAAGATCCCCAACCTGATGCCGACCATCACCATCTGCCTGTTCCTGTCCATCACCAACGGCTTTAAGCTGTTCGACCAGAACCTCGCCCTTACCGGTGGCGCCCCGGCGCACTCCACCGAGATGCTCGCCCTGAACATCTACAACACGTTCTATTCGCGTGCTGGCATCGCATGGCAGGGCATCGGTCAGGCCAAGGCAGTTATCTTCTGCATCCTGGTTGTCGCTATTTCTATGATCCAGCTTAAGGCCACGAGGTCCAAGGAGGTGCAGCAGTAATGAAACGCGATAAGGCTATCAACCGCGCGCTCTCGATCTTCTTTACGATCCTGTCGCTCGCATGGATCTACCCCGTGTTCATGATTGCGCTCAATTCCTTTAAGAAAGCGACCGCAATCAGCACCACCACGGCGTTCGATCTGCTCACGCCCGAGACGTTCAACGGCCTCGCAAACTACGTGCACGCTCTGAACGAGCAGGGCTTTGCCTCGGCGTTTATGTACTCGCTTATCATCACGGTCACGTCGGTCGTGCTGATTCTGGTGTGCTGCTCCATGTGCGCTTGGTACGTGGTGCGCGTCAACAGCAAGATCTCGAACTTCTTCTATTACCTGTTCGTCTTCTCGATGGTCGTACCGTTCCAGATGCTCATGTTCACGCTGTCCAACCTCGCGGACCGCATCGGCTTCAACACGCCGTTTAACATCTGCTTTATCTATCTGGGCTTTGGCGCGGGCCTGGCGGTCTTTATGTTCGCCGGCTTTGTAAAGAACATCCCGCTCGAGATCGAAGAGGCGGCCATGATCGACGGCTGCAACCCGGTCCAGGTGTTCTTTAAGATCGTCCTTCCCATCATGAAGCCCACCTATCTTTCGGTCGGCATCCTTGAGACCATGTGGGTCTGGAACGACTACCTGCTGCCCTACCTTACGCTCGACTCCACCAAGTACAAGACCATTCCTATTTTGATCCAGTACTTCCGCGGTGGCTACGGCCACGTCGAGCTCGGCCCCATGATGGCCTGCATCATGATGGTCGTCATCCCCATCGTCATCATGTACATCTTCTGCCAGAAGTACATCATCGACGGTGTGGTGGCAGGTGCCGTCAAGGGCTGATGCCGTAACTGTTTTGCAAGTTTTGGCGGCGCCTCTCAGCGCGGCGCCGCGTATCGAAAGGTAAAGACATGGCCGAGATCGTTCTCAAACATGTTCAGAAGGTGTATCCCAACAACGAGTCAAAAAAGAAGGGCTTCTTTGGCAAAAAGAAGAAGACCGAGGAGAAGAAGCACAACCTCAAGGTTACCGAGGACGGTGTGCTCGCTGTAGAGGACTTCAACCTCACCGTTCACGACCAGGAGTTCATCGTCCTCGTTGGCCCCTCTGGCTGCGGTAAGTCCACGACGATGCGCATGGTCGCCGGCCTAGAGGACATCACCTCCGGCGACGTGCTCATCGACGGCAAGCGCGTCAACGACGTGGCGCCCAAGGACCGCGACATCGCCATGGTGTTCCAGAGCTACGCTCTGTACCCCAATATGACGGTGTACGAGAACATGGCGTTTACGCTTGAGCTCAAGAAGGTCCCCAAGGACGAGATCGACCGTAAGGTTCGCTCCGCTGCTGAGATCCTGGGTATTACCGAGTACCTCGACCGTAAGCCCAAGGCGCTCTCTGGCGGCCAGCGCCAGCGCGTCGCCATCGGCCGCGCCATCGTGCGTGACCCCAAGGTCTTCCTGATGGACGAGCCGCTGTCCAACCTGGATGCCAAGCTTCGTAACCAGATGCGCGCCGAGCTCATTAAGCTGCGTCACGAGATCAAGGGCACCTTCATCTACGTTACCCACGACCAGACCGAGGCTATGACCCTCGGCGACCGCATCGTGGTCATGAAGGACGGCGTCGTCCAGCAGATCGCCACGCCGCAGGAGGTCTTCAACCATCCCGCGAACATCTTCGTCGCCGGCTTCATCGGCGTGCCGCAGATGAACTTCTTCGATGCCCAGCTGGTGCGCTCGGGCAACGGCTTTACTGTCAAGACCGAGGATATGAACGTGGCGCTCGCCCCGGAGACTTGCGCTCAGCTTGCCCTCAACTGGGACGGCGGCGACGTGAAGGAGATTACGGCCGGCGTGCGCCCCGAGCAGATTCTGCTTGCCGACAAGGGCGAGGAGGGTGCGCTCCAGGGCACCGTCGAGGTGACCGAGCTCATGGGCTCGACCGAGCATGTCCACGTGACCGCTCCCGACGGCCAGTTTGTCCTGATTATCCCCGTCGTCGACCTCGAGGCCAAGGGCGCGCTCAAGGCTGGCGACCCCATCTGGTTCAAGTTCGAGAAGAACGCGACTCATCTCTTCGATAAGGTGTCTGGCAAGAACCTTATCTAGGCCCGGTGCATCCAGGCCCTCCCTTTGGGCGACTGCGGCTTTGCCATCCTTTTGCCGCGGTCACATATAAGGCTCCCCTCCCGTCCACTGGGCGAGAGGGGAGCCTTTCTTTGTGTTGGGACTGTCTGGCCGGTCGTTTGTCTCGATCTGTAACGGATAGGGCCGATTTCGGACGTTAGATGTTACAGATCGAGACGGTTCCGCTGAGCTAACCATTTCATCTAAATCTGTAACACCAAAGGCGAATTTCACCTGCTAGATGTTACAGATTGAGATAAACCCGAGGGGAGGGGCCGGTATGTCTCAATCTGTAACGGCTGGGACCGTTTTGGTTGAGTAGTTGTTATGGATCGAGATTGTTTGGCCGAGTCGGATCACAGGGTAACGTGCGGGCACAAAAAACGGAGCCGTGTTGCCACGACTCCGTTTCTCAAGAGGATGGGTAAGGGGAATGAGCTAGCTCAGGTGCCA
>CAUHHV010000038.1 GCA_959606065.1 uncultured Collinsella sp. | reverse complement strand
AGCAGCGGCAGCCGCGGGCTCAGCCTTCTTCTTGAACATGTCAAACAGACCCATACGTTTTCTCCTCTTGATTAAGCGCAACGTTATGCGCATGCCTATGGTGATTATAGTGCCAAATGGCCAAAATACTAAGGCGAGGGCTCGAATCGCAAGCCCTTCCAAGCCCTTCCCAAAACCTTTTCCCCAGTGGCACTCATATTGTCGATTAAGCCAGACCCTCGGTGCCGTTGGACTTGATGATCTTCTGGTAGGCGTAGAAGCTGTCCTTGCGGCGGCGCTCGTAAGTACCGGTGCCGTCGTCGTACTTATCGACGTGGATGAAGCCGTAGCGCTTGCGCATCTCGCCCGTGCCGGCGGACACCAGGTCGATGGGGCCCCACCAGGTGTAGGCAATCAGGTCGACGCCGTCGGCAATGGCCTCGCCCATGGCCTTGACGTGGCTGCGCAAGTAGGCGATACGATACGGATCGTGGATGGAGCCGTCCTCCTCGACCTCATCGTAGGCGCCCATGCCGTTCTCGACCACCATCAGCGGAATCTCGTAGCGGGCGTAAATCTCGTTGAGGGCGATGCGCAGGCCCAGCGGATCGATCTGCCAGCCCCAGTCGGTGGACTCCAGATAGGGATTCTTGCCGCCAAAGGTCATGTTGCCCTCGGTCATCTCGTGATCCTTGTGGGTGCCCACGGTGCCGGACATGTAGTAGCTAAAGGTGTAGAAATCGACCTTGCCGTCGGCAATATCCTGCAGGTCGCCGTCCTCCATCACAAGCTCAACGTCGTTCTCGGCCCAGAAGCGCTTGGCATAGAACGGATACTTGCCGCGCACCTGCACGTCGGAGCAGTACCAGTTCATGGTATTCATCTCCTGCTGCGTTGCGAACACGTCGGCCGGATCGCACGTGGCGGCATAGGAAAGGATGAAGCAATCCATGTTGCCCATCTTAAACTGCGGGTAGTGCTCGTGGGCATAGCGCACGACACGGCCGCTGGCAACAAACTGGTGATGCAGCGCCTGCATACGCTCCTGCGGCGTGGTGTGGACCGCCGAAGCCGGGCCCTCAAAGCCCTGGATCATGCTGGTCCCAAAGAGGTTGCCCATGTCCTGGGTGCCGCAGTTGATCTCGTTGAAGGTGAGCCAGAACTTGACCTTGTCCTGATAGCGGTCGAAGACGGTCTGGCAGTACTTCTCAAAGAAGCCGATGAGCTCGCGGCTCGCCCAGCCGTTGTACTTCTCGACCAGATGATAGGGCATCTCGTAGTGCGACAGGGTCACGAGCGGCTCGATATTGTGAGCGCGCAGGCAGTCGAAGACGCGGTCGTAGAAGGCGAGGCCGGCCTCGTTGGGCTCGGCGTCGTCGCCGTTGGGGAAGATGCGGCTCCAAGAGATGGACATGCGGAACATGGTAAAGCCCATCTCGGCGAACAGCGCGATATCCTCCTCGTAGTGATGGTAGAAGTCGATACCGTCATGATTGGGGTAGAAGCGGTCGGGGTCGATGTCGATCGTAATCTGACGCGGCTCCTTGTAGCTGCCGCCCAGGAAGTGGTCGTCGACGGAAGGGCCGCGGCCGTCCACGTTCCAAGCACCCTCAAACTGGTTGGCGGCGGTGGCGCCACCCCAATAGAAGCCCTCGGGGAACTTGATGTTTGCCATGAGCATCTCCTTTGCATCGCGGTTCGATAAGCCGAGTATCGCCCACGCACGCGACAGACAGGGGCAGGGGTGCCAAACCCGACACTTCTTTTCGCAGCGGCACCCCGCCGCCACCCCGCCCCTGACACTTCCTGACACCTGCCAAAAAGGGACTGCCAAAAAGGGACAGGTTTATTTTGGTCGGTTTTATCTGGGCAAACGCTGGCGATACGCTGCCGGCGTGCAGCCATAGCGCTCGGCAAACTTTTTGTAGAAGAAGCTCATGTTGGCGTAGCCGGCCTCGCGCGCCGCGGTTTCGGCAGTGGCACCGGCGTCGAGCAGTGTTGCCGCGCGTGCCAGGCGGCTCTCCTGCACGAGCTGCATAAACGTGTGGCCCGTCTGCCGCTTGAGCAGTGCGCTTGCGTAGTTGGGACTCAGATGGAGGTGGCGAGCTACGTCCTCGAGCGTACAATCGCAGGCATGGCGCTCGATGTAGCCCACGGCGGCCGCGACCTGCGCCGAAGGCAGCCTGGGCATGTCCGCCTGCAGCAGCGATGTCTCATAGCTTTGCATAAGTTCGACCAGCAGCAACTCAAACAGCTTCGACACGATCTGGGGACTCGCAGCCGTCGGCTCCAGAAGCTCGCACAGCATCTCCTGCATATATCGGCGCACGCGGCGGCTGTTGCCCGTGCGGAAATGCACATGACCGCGGTGGTCGGTTTCGTCATTGAGGGCATTAATGAGGAACTGCGAGACGGTGCTTGACGGCGACAGGCTCTGCTCTAGGCTGCGGTGCAACATCGGCCGCGAGATGACGATGCTCAGCATAATGTCATGCTCGCCGAGCTCGCCTACGGCATGTGGACAGGCGGCGTCGAGTAAGAGCACCTCGTTTTGGGCAAGCATGAGCTGTTCGCCGTTGACGGTCTGCGGCGCATGCCCGCGATAGACATAGCTGATTTCGACATAATCGTGCACATGCTCCGGTACAGGGTTGAAGCGCGAGCTGCGCACGATTGATAGGCCCTCAGGCATGCCTTCTTGGTGCAAGGCTCGCGTCGGGTCACCGATTTTATGGATATGTTTTTCACCGATATTCTGTTGATGACCCCAGCTGAACGCATCATTCCAGTCATAGCGGGCGCCCGCGTGGTAAGCACGCTCGCTGTCGGTCAGCTCGAGCAGAAGGCTGTCTAAACGTGCAAGATCCATGGCATTACAATCGTTGATTCGGTCATATTCTGCTGTGGTTTTGATATTAGCAGGACGGCGCGCTCGGCGTACTCTGACTTCAATCGATTTAAAAGGTTGGTTTTAGAGGAGTGGATATGGCGGCACACGACAACCATGTGCTTCCGTTCTTGTGGCTCAAGGGCGAGGCGCACGAGACGATTACCGAATACCTGGAGCAGATCGCCGGTGCGAACATCCGCGAGGTCTGCCTCGAATCGCGCACGCATCCCGAGTTTTGTCGCAACGGCTGGTGGGCTGACCTGCGTTTTATCATCGGCGAGTGCAAGCGCTTAGGGTTGAAGATCTGGCTGCTCGACGACGCCCATTTCCCCACGGGCTACGCCAACGGCGCGCTTGCGGGCGAGAACGTCGACCCCGCGCTTAAGAAGACCGTGCTCAAACATCGCACGGTTACGGTCGTCGGTCCCCAGCCGTCCACGGTCATCAAGCTCGGCAATCTTATGGATCACACGGAGCGCTTTGTGGGCGCGGCGACTTTCGACGCCGCCGGCGCACCGCTCGACCTTGAGCTCTCCGTTGAGCAGGCCGACGGCACCCCCGCTCGCCTGCGTTTTGACGCGCCCGCCGGCATCACCACCGTCGAGCTCTTCGTCACCAGCCAAAAGACCGGCTTTCGCGATGAGTACATCAACATGGTCGACGCCGATTCGTGCCGTGTGCTCATCGATGCCGTCTACGAGCCCACGTTTGAGCACCTGGGCGACGAGTTCGGCTGCACCATACTGGGGTTCTTTACCGATGAGCCGGGCTTTATGAACGAGAAGGGCACGGCTCTCGACGATGCTTCTACCAGCAGCTTTATTGGACGCGGCGATATGTCACTGCCCTGGTCGGACGAGCTTGCCAGCCGCCTGTGCAATGCACTTGGCGAGGACTGGCTCACCAAGCTACACGGCCTTTGGACACGCGAGGCAGATGGTGCCCGAGCCCGTCACGCCTACATGGACATTGCCACGCAACTCTACCGCGCATGCTTTGACGAGCAGATTGGCGACTGGTGCCGCGAGCGCGGCGTCATGCACATCGGACATGTGATTGAGGACAAAAGCTGCCACACGCGCCTGGGCCAGGGCGCCGGGCACTACTTCCGCGCGGTCGCCGGACAAGATATGGCGGGCATCGACGTTGTCATCAACCAGCTTGCCCCCGGCATCGACCACGGGCGCTACAGCTACTTCCACGGCGCGTGGAACATGGAGTTCTTTACCTACGCGCTTGCCAAGCTGGGCTCTTCGGCCGCGCGTCTCGACCCAAAAAAGCAGGGGCGCTGTATGGCCGAGGTCTTTGGCGCCTTCGGCTGGCACGAGGGCCTTCGCGAGATGAAATGGATCGCCGACCACATGCTCGTCCGCGGTATTAACTGGTTTACGCCGCACGCATTTAGCATGGCGCCCTTCCCCGATTGGGACTGCCCGCCGCACTTTTACGCACACGGCAACAATCCGCAATGGCCGCACTTTGGCCAGCTCATGAGCTATATGAACCGTACGGCAACGCTGCTTTCGGGAGGCAGCGCCACGCGTCCCGTCGCCATCCTGTACCACGCCGATGCCGAGTGGGCCGGCAGCGCCATGCCTATCGAGCGCGTGGCTGCCGAGCTCACGCGCGCGCAGATCGACTTTGATTTTGTGCCCGCCGAGGCTTTTGAGGATGAGGACCGTTACGAGGTTTCAATTGCTGATGGAATGCTTACCGTAAACGATTGTCGTTACCAGGCGTTTGTTATGCCAGGAGCTTCATTTATTGGTTCGGCGACGGCGCGGGCCGTAAGGCGCATGATGGATGCGGGAGTTATGGCCCTCGCCGTCGACGAGGTGCCGAGCGCGCTTTACGACGCCGATGGCGTGGTTGAACTGGGTGAACTTGCAGCGACTCCGCTTGCCGATATGGCGGGCGTGCTGGCGAGCGTTGGGCTGCAGACGGTTGTCACCGACACGCCCCAGCCCTGGCTGCGCGCGCTTCGCTACGAGCATGCCGGCGAGACCTACGTCATGCTGGTCAACGAGCACCCGCGCGAGTGCATCGGCTGCACAGTTAAACTCGCGCAAGGCGAGCGACTTTGCGGCACGCGCCTCGACCTGTTGAATGGCACCGATCCCGTTGCGTTTGACGGAACGCTTGAGCTCGCACCCTTCGAGAGCTGCTTCGTTGCCTTGGAGACGGACGGCGAGCTTGAGTCCGGGGGCGGCGCGGACATGGGCTCGAGCGATGCGCTCGCCCTCGACATCAACGGCCCTTGGAACGTCGCCCTCTCCCCTGCCGGCGGCGGAACCTTTGGCGCCCCGCGGGAACTCGAGCACTTGTGCGATCTCACGGCCGAGCGATTCCCCAATGCCTGCGGGACGTTCCGCTATCGCACGTTGTTCGAGCTGGCGAACGACCTTGCCGATGCCACAATCGACCTGGGAGATGTCTACGAAGTCGCGACACTTACGCTCGATGGACACCCACTCGGCACACGCATCTGTCCGCCCTATCGCTTTGCCATCGACCCGCTTGCCGCCGGCACGCACGAACTCACCGTCGACGTCATCAACACGCTCGATCATGCGATTCCCGACATCTTCGCCCTCACCGAACCCGTCGCCCCGAGCGGCATCCTCGGTCCCGTTACCCTTTGCGGGCAAAACCTGCCAAAATAAACCTGTCCTTTTTGGCAGGTTTGTTGAGTGTGGGAGTTCGCATGGATATCAAACGCAAGATTTCCGAGGCGCAGGGCCTTACCCCTACCGAGCAACAGCTCGGCATCTCGGCCCTTGCCATGGGCGAAGACGTCCGCGGGCTCTCTATTAAGGAATTTGCCGCGCGCACCAACGTTTCCGTTGCGAGCGTGCACCGTTTTTGCAAAAAGCTCGGCCTCGAGGGATTCAAAGACCTCAAGGTCGAGCTCATCCGTCAGGCAGCCGAGACGGGTAACCGGCGCGACGTGGACATCAACTTTCCCTTCGATGCCACCTCCACTCCTGCGCAGGTGATGGAGCGTATGGAGGGGCTCTATCAGACCACTTTGGCCGAAACGCAGGAGCTGCTCGACCCCACACAGCTCGACCAGGCCGCCAAGCTTATCGTGCGCGCCGGCACCGTGGACATCTACACGGGCTCGCATAATCTGTATCCAGCGGGAATGTTCCGCGATCGCCTGCTTTCCGCCGGCAAAAGCGCGACGTGCCACGACAGTGTCGAGGCGCAGGTGCGTACGGCGCTCGCCTCGGGCCCCGACCATGTGGCAATCGTTATCTCCTACAGCGGCCTTGCCCCCAACCTCAGGGAGATCTTGCCAATCCTCAGCAGTCGACATGTCCCGGCCATCGTCATCGGCACACCGCACTGCGCCCGCATTCACCCCGGCTTTGCCGCCTATCTCACGGTGAGTGATCACGAGAGCATGACGCATCGCATCACACAGTTCGCCAGCCACATCGCCGTGCAATACGTGCTCGATTCGCTCTACAGCAGCTACTTTGCCAAAGATTACGCCCGCTGCTCCGAGTTCTTAGAGCGGTCGTTTCCCTACACCCGCCTGCCCGGACTCAAGTAGCGACGAGCGTGGATTTTCGGACACTAACCTAACGAGCGTGGATAATCTCCCACTTTGAGCCCGCGCACAGGCCAAAACCGGGAGATTATCCACGCTCATTTTGGGTCCCCTGGGAAACGCATGAGGAGGGCGGATAGACAGCCGTTATTTGCGAGGCGTCAGCGACGTAAAGAGCCCGTGTTGGTTGCAGTAAAGATATATCCTGCCGCGCCCGGTAATATGGAAGCGCGGCTGCACCGATTGCTCTGGATAGAGCTTCTTAAAGCAGACGCCGTCCATAGTCGCATATGCCACAAAGCTAATGTAGTGATCCTTGGTCATGGGATGATCGAGCGTGACGTACCAATCGTCCTCGATGCGCTCGATGGAAAAGGCGTGGTCCGCGTCCGGCTCTTCGGCCTCCTGGGGAAACATCGTGGAGCCACAGCAGCTAAAGCTGCCTTCTCCGAGCGCGTGCACAACGTTTCCGCAGATAGGGCAAACGTAAAAGACGCCTTTGAGCATATTGCCTGCACGGTTGGCGTTGGCCCGAATGTCACCAGCCAAAAGCTCAGCCACGCTTATGCCGAGTCTCTGGGCCAAAGGCTCAACGAGGGAAATGTCGGGAAGGCCGCGGCCGGATTCCCACTTGCTGACGGCTTTATCGGTCACACCAAGGCTTTCCGCCAGGGCGCGCTGGGTGAGGCCGCGCTCTTCGCGCAGCTGCTTAATGGCATGCGCTGCCAAAAAAGTATGGGAGGCATTGGTTTGCCGTGTCTGGTTCATGGGCTGTCCAATCAAATTGAAGAAATGGAGTGAACCGGTTCGACAGTCAGTATCCATTTGAAGGCCAGGCTCGACAACCTACGCTGCGTAGACATGCGCCAATCGAACGAGCGCGGATTTTGGACGCTCATCCTAAGTAGTCATTTAAGAACGTCCCCAATGACTACATCAGGAGTGTCCCCAGATGCCGCATCGCCAGCAACGGGAGTGCCGATGTCTTGGCAACGACAGCGAGCGGGCCGCATTTGAGACAAGGTGACGTGAAACGAAAGGGCGCTGACCTTCTGGTCGCGCCCTTGAAGTTGAACGTCAGATTGTCCAAATGCGGCCCGCGCAGCGTCGGCCGGTTACGGCGTTTGGTAAAACGCCGTAACCTACTTAACTCCGTACTGCTCGTAGTAGGCGTCGATAGCGGCCTTGAGCTCGTCATCGATGACGACCTTGCCGTCGATCTCGTGGTTGTAGAGGGTCTCGACGACCTCGGCCATGGAGACGATGCTCGCGACGGGGAAACCGTACTTGGCCTCGATCTCCTTCTGCGCGGTGGTCACGCCACCCTTGCCGACCTCCATGCGGTTGAGGGAAACGATAAGGCCCTTGATCTCGACATCGGCAGCAGCCTTGACCTTGGGGTAGGTCTCGTCGATGGACTTGCCGGAGGTGGTGACATCCTCGACCATAATCACGCGGTCGCCGTCCTGGGGCTCATAGCCCAAAAGGTTGCCCTTGTCGGCACCGTGGTCCTTGGCCTCCTTGCGGTCACAGCAGTACTTGACCTCCTTGCCGTACAGCTCGTGGTAGGCAATGGCGGTCACGACGGCCAGCGGAATGCCCTTGTAGGCCGGTCCAAACAGCACGTCGAAGTCGTCGCCAAAGTTATCGTGAATGGCCTGGGCGTAATACTCGCCCAGCTTCTTGAGCTGATAGCCCGTCACGTAAGCGCCGGCGTTCATAAAGAACGGGGACTGACGGCCGCTCTTGAGCGTAAAGCTGCCGAACTTAAGAACATCGGACTCGACCATAAACTTGATGAACTCTTGCTTGTAAGCCTCCATGCGGGCTCCTCTCGTAATCGCGTACGTGTCTTCCAGTTTAGCGCAGGCAAGGCGCGTTGCGGGCGCGCTTTGGGGCCTCAGCATTCTGTAAAGGCTTTGTCAGGGGCAATGGTTTTCCAAACAAAGGGGTTGACACGGCAAACCCCCTCATCAAAAATACGGGCGGATTAAAACGGGTACGAGATACCCAAAGCGCGCCGCGCCCGGCCTTAAGGGGGTGTGCCATGGAAGGCAGCCATAGTCGAAAAACCTGCATGTCGCCCTCGGCACGCCGCGAGGATTCCGCGCACGCATAAGCGCCACTAACCGATCGTCAAAACCACCACAAAGGTGCCTGTCCCTTTGTGGTGGTTTGAAAGCATGACGTGAGCGACATCTAGGTTTTTTGAAGCAAATACGACACGTACGCTAACTCCCTTCAACAAGGAGGACCCTATGCTGATGCTCAAAACCGCCACGGTACTCGAAGCCATCTCCAAGCGCCGCCGCACGGCGCGCCCCGCCGCTCACACCGGCCTTGCCAAGAACACCATATTCGCCGCCACCCATAGCGCCGAGGACGCCCTCGTGCTGCTTGACGCCAGGGCTGGCGGACTCGGTACCGAGCACGCCGCCGAGCGCCTAGACGCCGTCGGCCCCAACACCATCGAGGCGCCGACCAAGACACTCGCCCGCCGCATCGCCGACGCGTTCATCGACCCCTTCGCCGGCATCCTCGCCGCGCTCGCGCTGGTCTCGCTCTACATCGATGTGCTCGCCGTACCCGAGCCCCAGCGCGACCCCTCCACGGTCATCGTTATCGGCATCATGCTGCTGGTATCTGGCGGCATGAAGTTTATCCAGGAAGCCCGCAGCGGCAATGCCGCCGAGGCCCTTAAGGACCTGGTTTCCAACACCTGTACCGCCCTGCGCGACGGCGAGCGCCTCGAGATTCCCTTCGACGAGCTCGTCCCCGGCGATGTGATCCGTCTCTCTGCCGGCGATATGGTGCCGGCCGATGCCCGCATCATCGCCACGCGCGACCTGTTTGTGATCGAGTCTGCACTCACCGGCGAGAGCGAGGCCGTCGAAAAGACCGCTGCCATCACCGTCGCCGAGGGTGCCGACAGCTCCGCGCTGCCGCTCTCTGTCTGCAAGAACATCGTCTTTACCGGCACCTCCGTGCAAAACGGCACCGCTATGGCACTTGTCGTAGCCACCGGCTCGGACACTTACCTGGGCGGCATCGCCAAGATACTCAACGGGCGCAGCGAGAAGAGCGCGTTTGACCGCGGTGTCTCGAGCGTCTCCATGCTGCTCGTGCGCCTCATGCTCGTTATGGCGCCGGCCGTCTTTGCCATCAACGCCGCCACCAAGGGCAACGTCATCGACGCGCTGCTGTTCGCCACGAGCGTGGCCGTGGGCATCACGCCGCAGATGCTTCCCGTCATCGTGACCACGAGCCTGTCGCAGGGCGCCAAGGACCTCGCCCGTCGCCAGGTTGTCGTCAAGGAGTTGCCGGCGATTCAAAACCTCGGCGCGATGGACGTCCTGTGCTGCGACAAGACCGGCACCCTCACCGAAGACCGCATCGTGCTCGAGCGCTACCTCAACACCGACGGCAACGAGGACGCGCGCGTGCTGCGCCATGCGTTTTTGAACAGCTTCTTCCAGACCGGCCTCAAAAACCTTATCGACCTGGCCGTTATCGACCGTGCCGACCTGACGCCCTCGACCGTCGCGCCCGATTCCATGCTGGGCCAGAGTCTGCGCGACCGCTATACCAAGGTCGACGAGGTTCCCTTCGATTTCTCGCGCCGTCGCCTGAGCGTAGTTGTCGCCGACGCCCAAGGCAAAACCCAGATGGTTACCAAGGGCGCTGCCGAGGAAATGCTCGAGATCTGCTCCTTTGTCGAGGTCGATGGCATCGCTCAGCCGCTCACCGACGAGAGGCTCGCCCAGATTCGAAAGCAGGTCGCCGGACTTAACGCCGAGGGCCTGCGCGTGATTGCCGTGGCGCAGAAGACCAATCCGCGCTGCGTGGGCGAGTTTGGCATCGCCGACGAGTGCGACATGGTGCTGATGGGCTTTTTGGCCTTCCTCGATCCGCCCAAGGCGAGTGCCGCGGGCGCCGTCGCCACCCTCGAGGCCAAGGGCGTGGCGGTCAAGGTCCTGACCGGCGACAACGATCGCGTCGCCGCCACCGTCTGCGAGCAGATCGGTATCGACGCGAGCAATGTCTTGCTGGGCTCCGAGATCGATGCGCTCGATGACGCCGAGCTTGCCGAGCGCGCCGAGCACACCCACCTCTTCGCCAAGCTCTCGCCGCTGCAGAAGGCGCGTCTGGTGCGCGTCATGCGCGAGCTGCTCGGTCACACCGTGGGCTTTATGGGCGACGGCATCAACGACGCCGCCGCCATGCGCGCGAGCGACTGCGGTATCTCGGTCGATTCGGCCGTCGACATCGCCAAGGAATCCGCCGATATCATCTTGCTTCAGAAGGACCTGGGCGTGCTCGAGCGCGGCATCATCGAAGGCCGCCGCACCTACGGCAACCTGCTCAAGTACCTCAAGACCACGGTGAGCTCCAACTTTGGCAACGTACTGTCCGTGACCGTCGCGAGCCTGTTCCTGCCGTTTTTGCCCATGAGCGCCCTGCAGCTGGTGTTGCTGTCGCTGGTCTACGAGATCGTGTGTATCGCGCTGCCGTGGGACACCGTCGATGACGCCTGGACCGCCCGTCCGCGCGCCTGGGACGCCGCGTCCATTAAGGGCTTTATGCTCGAGTTGGGTCCCGTGAGCTCGCTGTTTGACATCGTAACCTTCGCCGCGCTCTTCTTTGTGGTGTGCCCTGCCACCGTAGGCGCAAGCTGGTCCGAGCTCGCCGGGACGGGCAACGCCGCAGGCATGGCGGCCTTTGTGGCGCTCTTCCAGAGCGGCTGGTTTGTCGAGTCCATGTGGTCGCAGACGCTCGTGATCCACATGCTGCGCTCCCCGCGCCTGCCGAGCCCGCGCGACCACGCCGCGCCCGCGCTGTGCGTTCTCACCGTACTGGGCCTGGCGCTCGTCACCTGGCTGCCGGCAAGCCCCATCGCCGATGCGCTCGGCCTC
>CAUHHV010000037.1 GCA_959606065.1 uncultured Collinsella sp. | reverse complement strand
ACAGGAGGCCACTTAATGTGGCCTCCGTCGTGAGCAGGACTGTAGAGCAGGAAACCTAAGCCGGTGTCCCCGCTCTCCCGGAGCCGGCGGAATCTAGTTGTTCAGCATGCGGTCGAAGCTTCCCGAGTCGCCATCCCGATAGTCTGCGGTCATCAGGATCTCCTGCGGAATGCGCCCGCCTTCACGTAGCACGTTGCGGAACTGCACGCGCGTAACCATGGGCAGATCCTTGATCGTCGCTGCCAGGTTCTGCGGCACGCCCTGGTTGGCAGCCGCGGGCTCGCACTCGCCGCCGGCCTTCACGCGACGCTTATGCTCGGCGAGCATGGCGCGGTACATGCCGGCATGCAGGCGAATCTCAACCACATTGGCATTGCGAGCCTGTTCGACGATGCGCGCGCCCTCGCGATCGATATCGCCCACGTAGTAGACGTAGTTAAAGCGATAGCCAATCTCGGCCAGATAATCATCCAGTGCGTGCGAGACGCTCGCCTTGCAGCCGCCGCCAAAAATCACGCCGCCCACCTTGGTACCAAAGAGCTTGGCATGTTTGCGTCCGCGCAGGAGCTTGACGATCTCGTCATAGGTATCCAGGTTCTCGACCATAATGAACGGCTTGTCGGCACCCAGCGTAAAGAAGCCCGTAAAGTGCACGGGGCGATTGGGGGCGACCTTGATCGCCTGCATGCTGATGCCCTTTTCGGTCATACGTCTGATCAGGCGCTCACCGTGCTTGCCGTCAAAAGCCTTCTCGTCGTTAAAGATCTGGTAGGCACGCTGGCGGCGCGAGGCAACCGGCGTACCGGCACCTCGGTTCTGCTCGATCCAAGCCTGGATGATTGCGATTTCCTCGGCAATCTTGCGGTTGGACATCTCGTTGTGCTGAGTGCGTTGCGGAGCCTTTTTGCCGTCCTTGCCCTCGACCTTTACGATCTGTGTCTGCTGCTCCTTGATCTTAGAGAGCGCCATAGGCGTAGGGACAACTTTGAGCAGCTGCCTGCCTAAAACGCGGGCAAGGGCAAACGCCGAGACCTCGCCGTGGACTGCCGACTTGGGCTGCTGGGCAGCAGTATCTGCTGCGGCAGACTCCGGCTTCTTCTGAGACTTGCGCTTAGAATCGCCTTGGGAATTGCGCTCGCGCTTCGGCATAGGCGCCTGCTTCTGCGGACGATCGGACTTGCTCTCCTTCGCCGGCTGGCGCTTAGGCTGCCCCGAAGAAACCTCGACCTTCGCATCCTCGTCCTGTGGCATGGTCTTCTCGGCTGCAGTCTCGGCATGGGAACTGCGGCCCCCACGATGGCGACGGCGGCGAGGCTTGCTCGACGTGCCCTGCTCCGCCTGCTCATCAGTAGGCTGCTGGCCCTTGGCCTCGGCATCAACCTCAAGCTGCGGCTCAGCAGGCTTCTGTTCGCGAGCCGCCGGCTCAACGGCCTTCTCGGCCTTCTCGTCCTGAGTGGTCGAAGCCGGCTCGCTCTTCTCCTGATGCCTTACGGGATACGCGCGCCCCGCAAAACCACGTCCGGGACGGCATGAACCCGGAGCCTTCTTGACCGGTTCATCGGACGTGTCAGCAGCCTCGACGGAATCCTGGACCTCGCATGCAATACCTCGCTGCTCGACCTTAAAGTGGGCACCGCGGCGACGCTTGGGCCCCTGGATCTCAGCATGCTCTTGAGTGCGAGTCGGCTCCTGCATCCCGACGGACTTTTCCTCGACAGCCTCGGCATCCGTCTCGCCCTTTTGAGCAACGGCGCGACGGAAGCGCTCCTGCTGGGCGCGGCGCTGCGCATCGCGCTTGCCACCCCCGCCAAAACCGCCGCGTCCTGCCTTGGCCGTAAAGGCACGCACGACGTTCTCATCGAGCAACTCATCGGTATCGACATGCTCACGCGGAGCAGCTTCTTCCACAGCAGGCACGTCAGCGGAATCCTCGACGACAAAATCCTCGACGGACTCGGCAGGCTGCTCCTGGACATCGCGGATCTCGGCATTGATGGTATAGAACGCCGGGCGCCCGTTAATGCCGCTACCCTCGATCTTGGTCACGATCTTTGCCGCGATAAGCTCATCGCGCATCGCCTTGGTGTCGCACTCTTTATCGACGGAGCGGAAAATCTGCGACAGCGCACTCGACTTAATCTTGAGCGCCTTGCGGCAGAGCAGGTCGTAGGCAACCAGCTTGGCACGCTCGGCAGAAAGCGACGTCTGGCTGCTCAGACGTTCAGCCAGGGCATCGACATTATTTTGGTTATCGGAATATACCGTCTTGGCCACGGGGCCCCTTTCATATGTACACATATACGTCTATATGGTACAACGCGCGCCCTTATCCACGCAAAACATCTGCGAGAACACTCGAGCGTCACCTGCCTTTGCATGAAAAAAGGACCGAGCCCGCGAAGTCGCGGACCCGGTCTTTCCGAGTCATATAGATGTGACGTTCAACTCGTCAGGTCGACTAAGCCTTGGCGGCCTCGGCGTCGGCAGGAGCTTCAGCGGCAGTGGCGCGACCGTACTCGGCCTTGCCCATCTCGGACCACTCGGGCTCCTCGTCGGGCATGGAGCCGGCCTCCTTGCCGAAGAACTCCTTGAGGCAGTTGACGGCGACGATGAGGCCCAGGACCATCAGCAGGACGGCGAAAACGAGCTGCAAGCCCTTGGTGGCGGCGACGGAGACGGCGGCCGTGGTGGCGGTAGCCGGGATGGTGCCGAAGAAGCCGTAAGCCTGGACAGCGGTCATGCAGCCCATGGCGCTCTGGACCAGCGAGGTGAAGGTGCAGCAGAGCAGGAAGGCGACGGGCACGTAGAGCATCCAGCCCTTGCGGCCGGTGCACTTGCAGAACACGGCGAGGGTGATCATGGTCATGCCGCCGAGCAGCTGGTTGGAAGCACCAAAGAGCGGCCAGATGTTGGCATAGCCGCCAAAGGCGAGGGCGAGACCGGGAAGCAGGGTGACGACCGTGGCGAACCAGGGGTTGCCGAGAACCTTCATGTAGCCGGCCTTGGACTCGATGGCCAGGGCGTCGTTGGTCTGGGCAAAGAACTCGGAGAACGAGGTGCGGGCGATGCGGGCGACGGCGTCGAGCGAGGTCAGGGCCAGAGCGGAAACGTTCATCGTCATGAAGACGGTAGCGAGCGTACCGTCAACACCGAAGGCCTGCATACCGCGGGAGATACCAGCGGCGAAGATCTGGAACGGGGTGGAAGCGACACCGGCGTTGAGGGCGCCGGTACCGGCGGTGTTCATGTCGGAGAACATGA
Organism: uncultured Collinsella sp.; assembly: GCA_959606065.1. Lineage (GTDB taxonomy): Bacteria > Actinomycetota > Coriobacteriia > Coriobacteriales > Coriobacteriaceae > Collinsella. The sequence continues at coordinate 8,760 of CAUHHV010000037.1, read as the reverse complement.
TGCCGGCAACGATGATGGCAAGGATGCCGACGAAGGACTCGACGATCATGGCGCCATAACCGACCTTGACGGCGTCCTGCTCCTTCTCGACCTGCTTGGAGGAGGTACCAGAAGAAACGAGGCTGTGGAAGCCGGAGAGGGCACCGCAGGCAACGGAAACAAACAGGACCGGGAACATCATGCCAGAAGCGCTGGAGAAGCCGGTGAAGACCGGAGCGGTGATGGTGGCCTGGCCGTTGACGCCCAGGACGACGATGCCGAGGACAGCGCAAACGATCATGACGATCATCATGATGGAAGTGAGGTAGTCACGCGGGGTCTTGAGCATCTGGATGGGCATAGCGCCAGCGAAGACCAGGTAGACCATGACGACGGCGAACCACTGGAACTTATCCAGGTAGACCGGGAACTGCATACCGACGGCAAACATGAGAACCATGAGGACCACGCCGGTGACGAACTCGGTAGCACCGGTGAGGTTGAACTTCTTCTGGGCCCAACCAAAGGCGATAGCGACGAAGGTGAACAGGATGGAGATGGTACCAGCGCAGCCGGCGGCATAGGACTTGGTGAAGTCGATGGCACCGGTAGCAGCACCAGAAGCGTCAACGGCCGGGGTGAACATGAACGTCTTGCAGACCATGTCGGTGAAGGCGGCGATGACGATGATGCAGAACAGCCAGCAGAACAGCAGGAACAGGCGACGGCCGGTCTTGCCGATGTACTTCTCGATGAGCTGAGCGAGCGACTTGCCGTTGTTCTTCATCGAAGCGTACAGAGCACCAAAGTCGTGGACGGCGCCAAAGAAGATGCCGCCGACGAGGACCCAGAGCACGACGGGCAGCCAGCCAAAGGCCATGGCGACGATCGTACCCGTGACAGGGCCAGCACCGCAGATCGAGCTGAACTGGTGCGAGAACGCGGTAAAGGCGGAGACGGGCGAGAAGCTCTTGCCGTCCTTCATGCGCTTGGCCGGCGTGAGGGCCTCTTTGTCAACGCCCCACTTGTTGGCCAGCCAGCGGCCGTAGCCCAGATAGCCACAGGCGAGCACCGCCGCGGCCACAACCATGAGCAAAACTCCGTTCATTACATTTCCTCCTCTAAAAAGAACTTCCTAGACATAAAAAATGAGGGCCGTCGGTTGCGCTCGACGGCCCTCATCTTCATCAGCCGCCCGTTATCGTACGGGCTAGCTGTATGTGCTAACCCGCATCAGATAATTACTACGCTGATAATGTTTAGCTGATGCGTGAACATGTCTAAAAAATCCTCTTCAATCATGATGCGAACGATCCGTGCGTGTTCACATCCCCCAGTGGTTGAAAAAGGAGTATGAAACTTTAGTTACCTAAAGTCAACGCAAATTTGTAATGAATTTTCAACTTTTTTTGAAATTCTCGGTATAAAACGCCACTGACCTCGGACTTTACCCAACAAAAGTTTTTGCATGAGAGATGCCCCTCGGGAGCCGCGGGAGCTCCCATCCCAAATGCGGAGCAAAGCTCCGCACACCATCTTTTTCTTTCAGCTAAAGCACGCCGGAAATTCGACGCAGCTGGCTAACCTTGCCGGACGTTGTCGACGCCAAACCAGCTCAGAAGCTATATCGATACAGAAAGGTCCCCGGACGGAGGGGCCGGATATAAGGTTTATCGCGAGTTCCGCACGCAAAGAAGGCCACTTAATGTGGCCTTCGTCTTGCGCAGGACTGTAGAGCAGGAAACCTTATATCCGGCCCCTCCGTCCGGGGACCGCGCCGTACCAGCTACAGCGTCATGTTTGGATCGGCGTCGACGTCGAACGGCGAGATTTCTCCTCGGTCGAATTTACGGCGGGCAACCTCTGCGATCATGGCTGCGTTATCGGTGCACGCCGAAAGCGGTGGCACCGTTACGCGGATCCCCTGACGCCCAAGCTTCTTGATCATCATCTCGCGCAGATGCGGATTAGCCGAGACGCCGCCGCCGATGCAGTATTCCTTGCATCCGGTGGCATGCAGCGCGTTCTTGGCCTTCTTGTACTGAACGTCAAAGACGGCTGCCTCAAACGAAGCCGCCAGATCGGGCAGGTGAATCGTGCGCCCGGCCTTGGTCTCCTGCTCGATGTAGAGCGTCACCGCCGTCTTGAGGCCCGAAAGCGAGAAGCGATAGTCCCCCCTGCTGTTAAGCGCGCGAGGAAAATCGATCGCGCGGGGATTGCCCGTCTCGGCCAGCTTGGAGATGATGGGGCCACCGGGATAGCCCAGACCCAACGCCTTGGCTACCTTGTCGAAGGCCTCGCCCACAGCATCGTCGAGCGTCTCACCAAGTACCTCGTAGTCGCCCCATGCCTTCACGTGCACGAGCATGGTGTGCCCGCCCGAGACAAGCGTAAAGATAAACGGGGGCTTGAGGTCGGGCTGCGCCAACAGGTTGGCAAACAGGTGGCCCTCCAGATGATTGACGCACACGAGCGGCTTGCCGGCAGCATACGCAAAGCCCTTGGCAAAGGCGACGCCCACCACCAGGGCGCCCACCAGGCCCGGACCCTGTGTCACGCCCACGGCGGCAAGCTCACTTGGTGTAATGGCTCCGCCCGTAAGGCCCAGCGACGCTGCGGCGTCCTCGAGTGCCGCATCCACGACACTCACAATCACCTCGACGTGCTTGCGCGAGGCGATCTCGGGCACCACGCCGCCAAAGCGTGCATGAAAATCAATCTGCGTCGACACCTGGTTGGCCAGCATATTGCCATCCGCATCGATAATCGCCACCGCCGTCTCGTCGCAGGAGCTCTCGATAGCGAGCACTAGGCGGCGGCGCTCAATCTCGACACGTTCCTCGGCAGAGCGCCCAGGCGCAGGCAGCGGCCATACGCGCTGCTCTGCCGCCGTCGGCTCGGGCGAGGCATTGTCGACCGGAAGCACCAGGGGCAGCGGAGCCGTCATGACGATGGCATCCTTGCCGGCACCATAGTAGCCGCGGCGCCGTCCTGCCTCGGTAAAGCCCAGAGCGTTATAAAGCGCGATCGCTCCCTCGTTGCCGTCCTCGACCTCGAGCGAAGCCGTGGTGCAGCCGAGCATCTGGGCATCATAGCTCACATGCGACAGCAGCTTGCGGGCAATGCCCTCACGGCGATGTGCCGGGTCGACGGCGACATCCAGAATCTGCACATCACCGTCCACGACCATACCGCCGGCAAGGCCCAGCAGCTTGCCGTCGTCGTGTGCCACCCACCAACTACGCGGCGCAGCGACGTCCTCGCCCAGTTCGGACAGGAACATGCCCGGCGTCCATGCCTTGTGTCCGGCACCTTCAAAGCAGGCAGCCTCTAGCGCGCTCGCGCCCTCGGCATCCGCCGCGCCCATGGGACGGAACTGCAGATGACGACCGGCGAGCTCATCGGCAACGCCCGTAATTTCGCTCTGTGCACTCTCAGCAAGACCAAGACGCTTGCGCTCATTTTCCTCGGCATCCGAAAGGCGCGTGTAAATCGGCAGGACGCGAGCCGGATCGCCGTCACCCGCAGCGTGCGCGAGCAGCAAGCCCTCGCCCGAAGGCCACCACAGGTCGCGCTCCACGCAGCGGGCGGTCTCGTCCTCACCCAGCAGCTTGCCATAGCGCACGAGACCGTCACCGGTCAGCTGAACCTGGTCCCAGTCCGCTGCTCGGCGCCACTCATCGAGCGCCACGGCGGCCTTGACCACGTGTTCGCGCTCAAATTGACGCTCGGGACCCTCATCGACCAGCATATACAGCGCCGGATATACCTCACCGCGCATAGCATCGGCCAAGATACCAAGCTTGCCGCGCACGCCAGCCTTCCACGCCGTCCAAGCGCAAGCGTCGAGCGTCGACACGCCCAGCAGCGGAACATTGGCACCGCGCGCGAGGCCCTTGGCAGTGGAGATGCCGATGCGCACACCCGTAAAGGACCCCGGGCCGCGGCCGACCACATAGCAACCAACATCGCTGCGATCCAGACCGGCTTGAGCCAGCACGCCATCAACGGTATTCACGAGCTCAACGTTGGCGTGACGGCGACACATGTGGTCGCCACTCACGAGCTTCGTCTCGCCCGTCTGCCCATCAATCCAGCTTGCCGCGCAGGCAAGCATGTCGGTCGAGGTATCGAGCGCCACCACCAGCGCGTTGTCGTTATGCAAGCTCATCTTGTACAGCCTTATCAATCAAATGGGAAAGCTCCATTGCGCGGTCACCGTGCGCCTCAAGCGTTATCGTTCGCACGTCGCTGTCGCCCTCATCACGCCTGAGCGTCACCGAAAGATACTCATCCGTCAGCTCGTCCTGGAATTGTTCGCCCCATTCCAGCAGGCAAGCACCCTCATAGCCCAGCACATCGAAAATGCCCGTATCCTCGAGCTCGTAGGCATGCTCCAGGCGGTATAGATCAAAGTGAAACAGCGGAATACGACCTTGATCGTGAACGGCCATGAGGGCGAACGTAGGGCTCGTAACCATATGCCCATCGCCCAGCCCGCGCGAGACGCCCTTGGTAAAGTGAGTTTTGCCCACTCCCAGGCCACCGGTCAGGATGAGCACATCGCCGTCCTCAAGGCACGGTGCAATTAGCTCGCCAAAGTACTCCGTATCGGCAGCGCAAGTCGTTTTGTAAGTACCTACCCCCAGGCGCTCCAGGGACATATATGCTCCTTATTATTCCGAGGCGTCCTCTGGCGCGGGATGTCGCTCCAGATAGTCGCCCAGCATCTTAAAGTCTTCCTCCAGCAGCTCCTGCCACGCCGGATTGCGCAGCGCTGCTGCCGGATGGAACGTGGGCATTACCACAAAATGCCCCATCTGGTGGAACCTGCCGCGCAGCTTAGTAATGCCAATCTCGGTCTTTAGCACAAAGTGCGTCGCGGGGTTGCCGAGCGTCACAATAATATCGGGCCAGATGCTTCGAATCTGCTCACGCAAAAATGGCGAGCAAGCCAGCACTTCCTCGGGACGCGGATTGCGGTTTCCCGGCGGGCGGCACTTAAGCACGTTGGCAATGTAGACGTCTTCGCGTTTGAGCCCCGCCAGCGACAAAATGCCGTTGAGGTCCTCGCCTGCCGCCCCCACAAAGGGCTCGCCCTGCAAATCCTCATTGCGGCCCGGCGCCTCGCCAATAAACATCACGCGAGCGTGGGGGTTTCCCACGCCAAACACGATGTTATGGCGCGACTGGTAAAGCTGGCAAAGGTGACAATCGCCCAGAACGGCCTCGATCTCCTCGAGTGCGACCTCACGCGGCGCCTGATGGCTATGGCCGGGGATGTGCATGACGCCCATAGCGACTCCTACACGTAGACCTTGTCGAGACGCATACCAAAGCCGCAAGCGACCTCGTAGTTAATCGTGCCGCGTAGGCGCGCCATCTCGTCCATGGTAATCTCGGCATCTCCATCGCGGCCGACAATGATCATCTCGTCACCATACTCGGCCTCGGGAATCTCATGCGCCGGGTTGGACTGAATGGCGACCATAAACTGGTCCATGCAGATATTGCCCACCTGACGCACACGCTCGCCGCGATACAGCACGTCCATACGATTGGAAAGCGTACGCGAAAGGCCATCGGCATAACCGATCGGAAGGGTGCAGATCTGAACGCGCGTGCGCGGTACGCGGTAGGTAAAGCCGTAGCCCACGCCCTCGCCCATCGCAGGATGCGCCACGCGCGTCACACGCGCGTGGACGCTCATGACGGGATCAAGCTGCATCACGCGACCACTCAGCTCACATGGCTGCAGACCATACAAACCGATGCCGGCACGAATCATGTCAAAGTGCATTGAAGAATCGAGCATCGAGGACGGCGTATTGGCACAATGCACGATACCGCATTCAAAACCTGCGTCCTTAATGGCCTGAACGGCCTCGGTAAAACGCTGGCACTGCAGCTTGTAGTCCCAACCCGAAGGTTCATCGGCCGTGGCAAAGTGCGTAAATACGCCGTCGCACTGGATGCCGCGATGGAAACTGATGCCGCGTACAAAGTCGAGCACCTGTGTGTAGTGAACACCGATACGATTCATGCCCGTCTCGATGGCAAGATGGTACTTGCCCACCTTGCCCGCCGCGACGGCGCATTCGCCATACGCAAGAGCAAAATCGGACGTATAGACCGAGGGCATGATATCGAATTCGAGCAATGCAGGAATAGCCTCGATAGGCGGCTCACTTAGAATCAGGACGGGCTTAGTAATCCCGCCCTGACGGAGCCCAACGCCCTCGTTAACCGTCGCCACGGCAAACATGTCGGCACCGGCCGAATACATGATCTTGGCACACTCAACAGCTCCATGACCATAAGCATCGGCCTTGACCACGCAGCACAGGCGCTGACGCGGATTCAACAAGTTCTTATAGGCCCTCGTGTTGCGACGGAGCGCCCCGCGGTCGATCTCGACCCAGGACCAGCGCGTCAAATCGGCTTTATTCATGATTAGTCATCCGACCCTTCGTCCATGATTCCCAGATCTTCGAGCGCATCCTTTGCCGCCAGCTCCATGGCAGGACCGATCAAGTCGATAAGATCGGTCGCGATGACGCTCTTCTCACCATACTCCGTCGCCGCGGCAAAACCGGCGTAGCTGTGAAGTGCGACGGCGTACGAATACAGCAACTCCCAACGATCCATCTCGTCGCGCATGGTGGCAAGCGTGCCGGCCAAAATACCCGCGAGAACATCACCCGAACCGGCAGTTGCCAGAGAAGCCGGACCCGAGAGCGGCAGCAGCACACGCTCAACGCCACAGATAGCCGTCGTCGGCCCCTTGGCAATGACCACCAGATTGTCGGAGCCTGCAGCCCAGACAACCTTCTGCGCGGCCGCAATCGCGGTACCAAGGTCGTTCACCTCGTCACCGGCAACCAGGCGCGAAAGCTCACGATAGTGCGGCGTCATAACCAACGGCTGCTCGCGGCGATACATCTCGGGGTTACTATCAATACCGTCAATGGCAATCTTAGCAAGGCAGTTGAGTGCATCGGCGTCCAAAATTAGCGGTACATCAAGCTCGAGCAAGCCCGAAACCACCTGCATAGCGCCGGCAGACGTCGTCATACCGGGACCGCACAGCACGCAGCTGTACTTCTTTGCGATCTCGCACACCGTCATGCGCGCAGCGGCGCCAAAGGAGCCGCGGGAATCAGACGGAATAGCAAAGACCGGAATCGAAGGAAGTGCCATGCGAATGAGATTGGCGCAGGCGTCAGGAGCCGCGACTGCCACGTAACCAGCACCCGCGCGAGCTGCAGACTTGGCCGCCATAATGGCAGCACCAGGATATTGCGCAGATCCGGCGACAATAAGCACGGAGCCACGGGAATACTTATCGATATTCGATGGTAGCGGAGCAAAGTAATCAACTAAGTCACCGGGCTCGACAATCTCGGCGGCGTGGTCGACATCATCGATGACCTCGTCAAGACGGTCGTAAAGATTGCCGCAGATCAAATCGCCAGCATACTCAGGACCATCAGCGCTATACAGACCAATCTTGGGCGCAATCATCGTCACCGTGCGCTCGGCACGAATGCAGCCGTCATCAACAACGCCCGTCTCTGCATTCAGGCCCGAGGGGACATCAATGGATACGACACAATCGGCGCATTCATTGACCGTAGGAATCCAAATGGAGAACGGCACACGCAGATTCCCGTGGAAACCGGTACCAAAAATGGCATCGACAACAACATCGGCCTTATCGATCAAAACCTCGAGTTCATCACGCGAGGGGCCGACGCAAACGTGCACATCGCGGCCGGCAGTACGACGAGCAACATGACGTGCCAGAGCAGCAGGAATCTCATCCGGTTCAACCGGAGAAACGATATCCACGTCCACACCCTTATGGCTCAGGATATCGGCGGCAACCCAACCGTCGCCGCCATTATTACCAAAACCGACCAAAACGAGAACCCGATCGGGATTGAGCTTCAAGACCTCGTTAGCGGCAAACTCACCCGCTAGCTCCATAAGCTCGGCCTTCGAAGTCCCTTCGCGTTCGATGATATCCTCGAGACGAACGACTTCTTCGGTACTCAAAACCGGTTTCATCTATGCTCCTAGCGTATCTTGCGAAGCATCGCCCAGGTGCTCCGTCAATGCTGAATTCTGCAGCTGCTCGAGCTCATCTAATACAGAGCGAGCCTCTTTAAATGTCTGCGTAACGCGTTTCTTGGTGCTCACCTTTTCATCTTTTGGCTTAGGCCGAGCATCTTCGGTAATCGCGATGGCATTCGCAACGGCCAAGTCTCCCGTAAGCGTAATGGAAAGAGCGACCTCAACAACGCCCAGTTCTTGAGCGATCTCGAGAGCACGGCCCGAAAGCAGCGCCTTCGGTTTGCCGAGTTTATCACGCGTTACCGAAACATCCTTGCGACCTACACCTTGACTAAAACCCGTGCCGAGAGCTTTAAGCACCGCCTCGCGCGAAGCAAAGCGGCTCGCATAGTGAGCAGCGGGACGCGATGATGCATCGCAATACGCACGCTCTTCTTCGGTAAACACACGCCGAGCAAACGACGGCGTCTTTTCAAGAATTGATTTCATGCGGGAAATCTCGACGATATCAACGCCGATACCAGCTTCAGCCATGTTCACCTCCATATCGCACAGACTAAGTTATTGTAGCCCGTTCGCAGAAGATGCGACAAACGAGGGTTATAAAACACAGCTACTATGTGAGACAAATTGCCCGAGATACAAAAAAGGGGGAGGCCGCGAGGCCTCCCCCTTCTTCAAGTCATCCGACGGCTCGGTGCCGTC
>CAUHHV010000036.1 GCA_959606065.1 uncultured Collinsella sp. | reverse complement strand
CATATGAAGTTTATCGCGAGTTCCGCACGCAAAGGAAAGCACTTAATATGCTCTCCGTGCGAGCAGGACTGTAGAGCAGGAAACTTTACCTGCGGCCCCGCCGAGAATAGCAAAAGGGCGACCCCCTTAGGAGTCGCCCTTGTTGAGCTGCTTATGTACGGCTGTTACTCGGCGTCGTGGTGACGGCGGGGCTTGCGGCCTCCGTTGTCGCCGGGACGGCGCGGACGGTCGCTGCGCTCGGAGCGCCCGCGACGCGGACGCTCACGGCGCTGGAAGTGCTCGCCGTCGCCCTCGGAGGCACCCTCGGCGCGAGCCGGGGCCTCGGGCTTGTCAAGACGATCGAGCGAGATCTTGCCACGATCGTCGACCTCGATGACGACGACCTTGACCTCGTCGCCGACGTTGAGGACGTCCTCGACCTTCTCCACACGGCCCTTGGCGACGCGGGAGATGTGCAGCAGACCGTCCTTACCGGGCAGCAGGTTGACGAAGGCGCCGAAGGGCTGGATGGAGACCACGCGACCGGTGTACTCCTCGCCCGGCTCGGGAACCTTGATGATGAGCTTGATACGCTCGACGGCCTGGTCGACGGACTCGCCGGTACCGCCGACAAAGACGGTGCCGTCCTCCTGGATGTCGACCGAGGCGCCGGTCTCGTCCTGGATACCGCGGATGACCTTACCGCCGGAACCGATGACGTCGCGAATCTTGTCGGTCGGAACCTGGATGGAGACGATACGCGGAGCTGTGCTGCGTGTGGTGTGGCGCGGCTCGGGGATCACATCGAGCATCTTCTGCAGAATGAAGGCACGACCCTCCTTGGCCTGCTGCAGGGCGCGGGCCAGGATGTCGAAGGTGAGGCCGGTGGCCTTGTTGTCCATCTGCAGGGCGGTGATGCCCTCGGTGGTGCCGGTGACCTTAAAGTCCATGTCGCCCAGGAAGTCCTCGAGACCCTGGATGTCGGACAGGACCACGGTCTTGCCCTCCTCCTGGATCAGGCCCATGGCGATACCGGAGACCGGGCGCTTAATGGGCACGCCGCCGTCCATAAGGGCGAGCGTGGAGCCGCAGGTCGAAGCCATCGAAGAGGAGCCGTTGGACTCCATGACCTCGGAGACGACGCGGATGGCGTAGGGGAACTCGTTCTCGTCGGGAAGCACCGGAAGCAGAGCGCGCTCAGCCAGGTTACCGTGACCGATCTCGCGGCGCTTGGGGCTGCCCATGCGGCCGGTCTCGCCGGTGCAGAACGGCGGGAAGTTGTAGTGGTGCATGTAGCGCTTGCCCTCGGTGGGCTCGATGGTATCCAGACGCTGGCCCTCGTTGAGCATGCCGAGCGACAGGACGGAAAGCACCTGAGTCTGGCCACGCTGGAACAGACCGGAGCCGTGAACGAGCGGCAGGTAGTTGTCCTTCACCATGATGGGACGAATCTCGTCGGCGGCACGGCCGTCGACGCGCTCGCCGGTCTCGACGACCATGGTGCGCATGGCCTTCTTCTCGAGCTTCTTGAGCACCACGGGGATCTCGCGCTCCCAAGCGGCCTGCTCCTCCTCGGTGAACTCGGCGCGGATGGACTCCTTCAGAGCCTCGACCTTGCCGATACGGGAGAGCTTGTCGGCATCGCGAAGGGCGGCTGCCATCTCGTCGTAGTGGGCGAAGATGCGCTCCTGGACCTCCTCGACGGGCTGGTCGAGCGGGTACTCCTTCTTGACGATGGGGCCGTTGACCTGCTCCCACTCGGCAACGAACTCGTCCTGAGCCTGGCAGAAGGCAGCAAGGGCCTCCTGGCCAAACTTCATGGCGGCGAGCATGTCGTCCTCGGAGATCTCCTCGGCGCCGGCCTCGACCATCGAGATAAAGTCGGCAGATCCGCCCAGCTCCAGGTCCAGATCGGAGTTCTCGCGCTCCTCGTAGGTGGGGTTGACGATAAACTCGCCGGTCTCCACGTTGCGGCCGATGCGCACGCAGGCAAGCGGGCCCTCGAAGGGCACGCCGCCGAGCGTCATTGCCAGGGAAGCACCCATGACGTTGATGACGTCAAAGGGGTTGACCTGGTCGGCAACGAGCGAGGTGGCGACGATGTGCACCTCGTTGCGGAAGCCATCCGGGAAGCTCGGACGAATCGGGCGGTCGATCATGCGCGCGGTGAGCGTGGCCTTCTCGCTGGGACGGCCCTCACGCTTGAGGTAGCCACCCGGGATGCGGCCGGCGGCGTACATCTTCTCGTTGAAGTCGACGGTCAGCGGGAAGAAGTCGTAGTTCTTGCGCTCCTTGGAGACGACCACGGTGTCGAGCATCGTGGTGTCGCCCTGCTTGACCAGACAGGCGCCGGTGGCCTGCTTGGCAAGCTCGCCCGACTCAAAGGTGTAGGTCTTGCCGTACAGCTCAAAGGTCTTGGATACGAGTGTCATTGTTCTCCTTTACCCCACAGGCCCCTTGCCTGCGGGCTTCTCATGTGACGCGGGCCCCCTGCCCCCGACACGCTTCAGAGCGTGATTGTTCGCGCCCTTACACAAAAAGAGCGCCCCGCTGCGCAGGACGCTCTTAGCATGTACAAATCCTACTGGATGTTGTCGCGGATGCCCAGAGCCTTGATGAGCTCACGGTACTCGACGATGTCGTTCTTCTTGATGTAGGAAAGAAGACGACGACGACGACCGACGAGCATGAGCAGGCCACGACGGGTGTGGAAGTCCTTCTGGTGGGACTTCATGTGCTCGGTCAGCTCCTTGATGCGCTCGGACAGGATGGCGACCTGAACCTTGGGGTTGCCGGTGTCGACCGGGGTGTTACCGAACTGGGCAGTCAGCTCCGCCTTGCGCTCTTTGGAAACAGTCATTGTTTCACCTTTCGTTTTGCGTCGCCCACGGGCGACTCGATTCGCCTCGGACTGGGAAGCCGCCGGTGGAGCGAACAACCAAGGTCGAGGTACCAACAGGTCGGTATGTTACCACAAGCAGCCCGCGCCTGCGCATCATCACCGACCCAACATGAATTCCATCGCGCGGAGGCGCTGATCGGTGTGCGTCGCAGCCCAAACATGCGAAAGCCCGAGCAGGAATGCCGCCGTATGCGGGTCGATTCGCTCGGCCATGAGCGCATCGAAGGTCATGGACATGAGGGCGCGCAGCCATGCGACCTCACCGGTCGAGACCAGCTCGGCACCGGGCACGCTCGACGCGCACGACCCGCACATAAGACCGCCCGCCTGGGGTGAAAAATACGACAGCATGGGGTCACCGCACAGCACGCAGGCCGAAAAATCGGGTCGATAGCCAACGTGCGACAGCAGCTTAAAGACATATGCCGCCACAAGTAGATCCATATGTGCCGTGTCGAGCCCGCTGCCCACCAGGGCAAGCGCTCGCTGCGTTATGGCAAAGGTAAACGGGTCCTCGGCGTCCTCGAACGAGCACACGCGCGCGACCTCGGCGATCGCGCTTGCGGCGCATGTCATCTCGTAATCGGGCGCGGCGCCGAGCGGCGCCTCCATAAGCTCGGCCTGGGAAACCACGTCGAGCGACCGTCCATGCGCAAGCAGCAGATCAACGGTACAGAACATCTCGCAGCGCGCAGCCAGGCGTCCGCCGGGTTTGCGGGCGCCCTTTGCCACGGCACGAACCTGCCGACCCCGCTCGTCAAGCATCGTCAGGATCAGGTCCGTCTCTTTGAGCTTCGTCTTATCGAGCACGAGCACTTTCGTGCGATATGTACGAGAACCTGCCATTCGCGCCGCGTGTCCCTAATCCTCGGCGTTGTAGCCAAAGCGGCGAATCTGGGCCTCGTCGTCACGCCAGCCGGCCTTGACCTTCACGTCCAGCTCCAAAAAGACCTGCGTGCCAAAGATGCGCTCAAGATCGCGACGGGCATCGATACCGATATGTTTGATCATCTCGCCGCCCTTACCGATGATGATGCCCTTTTGGCCCTCGCGCTCGACGTAAATGGTGGCGTGCACGCGCAGCACCTTCTTGGTCTGCTCGAGCGCATCGCAGATCACGCCAACGGAGTGCGGAATCTCATCACGGGTGCGGCGCAAGACCTTCTCGCGCACAAACTCGGCAACAAGCGTCTCGTCCGAAGCGTCGGTACCCATGTCCTCAGGGAACCATCGCGGGCCCTCGGGCAAAAAGTGCGCAACGGTCTCGATGAAGGCATCGACGTTGAAGTTCTTGACCGACGACGTCACGATCTCGTCGTCATATTCCATGAGCTCATGGGCGGCCTTGAGCTGCTCCATGACCTGTGCGGGGTCGGCCTCGTCGGCCTTGGTGAGCACCAGGACCTTCTTGCAGCGAGCATTCTTGACGCGCTCGACAACCCAGGCGTCTCCCCTGCCGATCGGTTTGGTGGCATCAATCAAAAACGCGACAACATCGACATCGTTCAGCTCGAACAGCGCGCTTTTATTGAGCTCGGACCCTAGACCGTCCTTGGGCTTGTGAATACCCGGGGTATCGACAAAGACCAGCTGGTAGCCGGGGCGATTGACCACGGCGCGCATGCGGCGGCGGGTCGTCTGGGCCACCGGCGAGGTGATGGCGACCTTTTTGCCATAGCAGGCATTAAGCAGCGTAGACTTGCCAGCGTTGGGACGACCGACCAGGGCCACAAAGCCGCTGCGGAAACCGGGCTCAACGTCACCAAAGCCCGCGAGGTTGTCGTCCTCGTCGCACAGGGCGTCGAGTTCCTCGTCGCTCATGCCCTCAAACGGGTCGAACTCCTCGACATCCTCGAGCTCCTCGGTATCCACCGCGTCAAGGACCTCGTCATCCAAAACTTCATCGGTAGGCTGCATATTGTCGGACATGGGAATCCCCTTCTAAATAAAGCCGAGCGCGTGGGCAAATACCAGCACGCCCACAATCGCGGCGGTGATGGAAAGTATGTATACGGAAGCGGCGGCGATGTCCTTCGCACGCTTGGCCAGCGGATGGAGCTCCTGGGTCGCCAGGTCGACGATGGCCTCCATAGCGGTGTTGCACAGCTCGCCGTGAATCACCAGGCCGCAACAGATGATAATCGTGGCCCACTCGGCAATGTCGAGCCCCACGACGCAGCCGGCAATGACGGTGCACGCGCCCGCAACGAGCATGATCTTAATGTTGCGCTCGGTCTTGACGGCGGTGACGAAGCCCTCCATGGCGTAGGAAAACGACTTTAAAAAGGACGGATGGTCCTTGTTCGATCCGGGAATCATAGACGGCTCCTAGTCGTGGGCGTGGTTGGTGATGGGGCCGACGTGGACTAGCTTAGGGTCCTCGCCGCGCTCGAGCGCCAGATCGCGCAGGATGGCGTCCTCGCGGGCCTCCATGACCTCGGCCTCGTCGTCCTCGATGTGGTCATAGCCCAGCAGGTGCAGCATTCCGTGTACGAGCATCAGACGGCACTCGTCAGCGGGGCTATTGCCAAAACCGGGGGCCTGACGGGCAATAACCTGCGGGGCCAAGATAATATCGCCGAGCTCGAGCGTCTCATCGGCGGGAATGTCATCGTCAAAGGCCGAATCGCACTCAAACGAGAGCACATCGGTGGTGCGGTCGATACCGCGCCACTCGTGGTTGAGCTCGTGCATCTCGTCCTCGTCGACATACGAAAGGGAAATCTCGACTCCACGTTCAACGCCCTCGGCGGCAAGCACAACCTCGCAGATGTGCTCCACCTCCTGCGCGTCGAGCAGCGTATCGAGCTCGGCATCGTTGCTGATCAATACACTCAACGGGACTCCTTTCGGTCGCGCGGGCGCTGCTCGCGCACGTCATCATAAGCTTCATATGCCTCGACGATACGACCCACCAGGGCATGGCGCACCACGTCGGCACGCTCGAGGTGAGAAAATGCGACATCGTCGACACGGCCCAAAATCTGCTCAACGTCAGCAAGACCGCCACGACGACCCACCAGGTCGCGCTGGCTCAGGTCGCCGGTAATCACGAACTTGGAGTTGAACCCAAGGCGTGTCAGGAACATCTTCATCTGCTCGGGCGTGGTATTTTGCGCCTCGTCGAGCACCACGAAGGCATCACTCAGCGTGCGGCCGCGCATGTAGGCAAGCGGGGCGATCTCGATCACGCCACGCTCCATAAGCTCATCGGTGCGCTCGCGATCCATCATGTCAAAAAGGGCGTCGTAGAGCGGACGCATGTAGGGGTCGATCTTTTCCTCAAGGGTACCGGGCAAAAAGCCCAGATTCTCCCCCGCCTCGACAACCGGACGCGTCAAGATCAAACGGCCCACCTCGTGACGCTTGAGCGCGGCAACGGCGAGCGCCATGGCCAGATAGGTCTTACCGGTACCGGCTGGACCCAAGCCAAAGGTGATGGTATGCGAGCGAATGGCATCCACGTAGCGCTTTTGCCCGAGCGTCTTGGGACGAATGACGCGGCCGCGATACGAAAGCAGCACGTCATCGCGAAGCGACGTAGCCTCGTGCTCACCGTCGCGCAAGACGGCCAGGCAGCGAGAGACATCGTCGGCAGACAGCGTGCGCACGGCGGCCGCCTCGCGAAAAGCATGTTCGAAAAAACGCGCCACGAGTTCGACCTCATCCGGGTCACCGCTCACGGCGATGCTATCGCCACGGGCGACCACATGGGCGCGAACCAAGCTCTCGAGCGCACGAAGGACGCCGTCGCCGGCGCCCAAAACGCACGAGGGATCAATTCCCTCGGGAACGGTAAGTCTAATCTTCGAGGCTTCCATGAACCTCCCTGCGCGCATGGACCAAGCCGGAATCATCGACTCCGATGATAGCAACATCGAGCAGGCACGGGGCTGTAAGTCCACAGGTATCGTCAAGACGGGCATGATGGAACGAACCGAGCGTCAGGTTGTCGCCGTACTCGAGGACGGCACGCTCGACGGTGCCCACGCGACGACGAGCGTCGGCAATGGCGAGTTCCTGCGCCGCGGCTCGCATACGACGGCTGCGCTCGGCCATAACCTCGGGCGGCACCTGGTCGGGCATATCGGCAGCAAGGGTACCGGGACGCTTGCTATAGCGGAACACGTGCATACGCGAGAAACCCACACGACGGCACAGCGCCAGCGACTCCTCGAACTCCTCGTCCGTCTCACCAGGAAAACCGACGATGACATCGCACGAAAGAGACGCCTGGGGCAAGTTGGCGCGAATCATACGCACCGTGTCCTCAAAGGTCTCGGCGCTATAGGGGCGGCCCATGCGATGCAGGGTCGCCGTGCAGCCGGACTGCACGGGCAGGTGCAAAAACGGGGCGATACGCTGCGGATAGCGCGCCATCACCTTAAGCAGGCGCTCAGAGATATCCATGGGCTCGACCGAGGAAATGCGCACATGCGGAATAGACGTGCGCTCCATGATGGCCTCAAGCAGCTCATCGATTTCGACATGCTCGTCGGTCGCGCTCTTGCCATCGTAGGCACCCAGGTTCACACCGGTCAGCACCACCTCGGGCACGCCGGCCTCCTGGGCCTCACGAACTTGCTCGAGCACGGACTCGACGGGCACGGAGCGCTCGGGGCCGCGTGCCTTCCACACAATGCAATAGGTGCAGCGATGGTTGCAGCCGTCCTGAATCTTCACGCCCAGGCGAGAGCGACCGAGCGCATCGACCACCTCGCCATCGCTGCAGGTGGGGACGCTATCGGACTCAACGCCCAGCAGCTCGCAGACACGTTCGGCGACATCGATCTTGGACGGCTCGGCGATCACGCGATCCGAAAGCTCCAGCAGCTCCTCGGGATGCAAATTGACCACGCATCCGGTCACGACCACATAGGGCTCATTTTGATGGGCCAGTGCATGGCGAACGGCCTTACGGGTCTTGGCCTCGGCCTCGCCCGTAACAGCACAGGTGTTAATGACGATCAGATCGGCATCCTGGGGCTCCACCATAGCAAAGCCCAGGCGCATAAGATCGGCAGTGATACGGTCAGACTCAACCCGATTGACACGGCATCCGAGGTTGACGACGGAAATATGGGGTGCGAGCACGCGGGCTCCTTAATCGAGGATATCGTCGAGGGCACTCTTGATACGGTCGGTCACCGACTTCTTACCGGAAGCGACGTCATCGCCCATCTCATCGGCAAAAGCACGGAGCAGCTCGCGCTGCTTATTGGAAAGATTGGTGGGAACGACCACGCGCAGTTGCACGATCAGGCGGCCACGCGAACCGCCACCACCAATGCGCGGCATGCCGTAATTATTGACGCTCACGGTGTCGCCGTACTGGGCACCGGCGGGAACCGTCACCTTAACGACCTCGTCGGGCATAATGCCCTCGACCTCGATCTCGCAGCCGAGCGCAGCCTGCGCAATCGAGATATCGCTCACCAGGTACAGGTCGTCACCGTTGCGCTTAAAGCGCTCATGGTCGGCAACGCGCACGTTGACAATCAGGTCGCCCGAAGGCTCGCCGCGAAGGCCGGCCTCGCCAAAGCCGCTCACACGCAGCTGGCGACCGGTCGAAACGCCGGCGGGAATATCGATGTCGATCTTTTCATGCGAAGGCGTGCGGCCCTGGCCGTCACAGGTCTCGCAGGGATGATCGATGACCGTGCCCTCGCCGTGGCAGTCGGGGCAAGGCGAAGAGGACTGGACCTGGCCCAAAAAAGAGCGCTGGACCGTGGTGACATAGCCCGTGCCGTGGCAGCGGCTGCACTGTTTTTCGGTCGCACCGTCAGCCTTGCCCGTACCGTTGCAATCCTCGCAGGGAGCAAGGCGGTCATAGCTGATCGTCTTTTTGCAGCCGAGCGCCGCCTCCTCGAGCGTCACCGAAAGCGAGATGGCCATATCACGTCCGCGACGACGCTCACGACGGCTGCGGGCGCCACCGCCGGCACCGCCGCCAAAGAACGACGAGAACAAGTCGTCCATGCCCATGCCACCAAAGATATCGTTGATATCGACGTAGCCGGAGCCACCGGGGCCGTCGGCAGTGCCGTAACGGTCGTAGTTAGCACGCTTCTGCTCATCGGAAAGAACGGAATATGCCTCGTTGAGCTCTTTGAACTTAGCCTCGGCCTCGGGGTCGTCCGAAACGTCCGGGTGTACGGTACGGGCCTTCTTTAGAAACGCGCGCTTAATCGTCCGCGCGTCGGCATCCTTGTCGACGCCAAGCACCTCGTAGTAATCCCTATTTTCCGACACGACCGAATCCTTCCGACTTTCATTATTGTCACAGTGCGTCCTATACCCAAGCTGGGCCGGCCGCAAACAGAGGGTTTGATGTTATTGCATTGCGTAGGGCGAAAGCATGGCACGTTGCGAGCAGCTCGCAAACCAAACCGACACGAGCGCAAACATAAATCCGTTGGCAAAACCGTTGGCAAACTGCATCGCGCCGCGCTTCCACCACAGCAGGCTGCGGTGCAGCACGCCGTCCGAGAGCACCATGAACAGGCCCATGGCAAACGGAATAAAGCACATCACGGCAAAGGCCGAGAACACGCCCGAGATGGCCGATAGCACCAAAAACGGCGCCACGATGCCCATCAGGTAAAAACCGGTACGGGCCTTGCCTTCCAGGCGCTCGGCCTCAACATGGGCCCGACCGACCAGATCACCGCCAGAGGCGCCGTTGGTGCCGGCGTGACCCATGCCGCCAATACGGACCTCGTCGCCATCGTGCGTGCCGGCGGGAAACTCAATCGTCTGCTCGGAGGTCACACGGGTTCGCCCGCTGCCGCCGCAATCGGGACAGGGGTCGGCGACGACCTTACCGGAGCCACCGCACTCAGGGCAGACAGACTGGAACGTGCCGGCACCAAACAGAAAGGACAGGTCGACATCGATGTGGCCGCGACCGCCGCAGCTCGGACAGGTATGTGCATGCTCGGACGAAACAGAGCCCGAACCGCCGCAGTGACCACAGGTATCGAAGCGCGTATAGCGGACGGTCTTGCGGGCACCGCCCTTGGCCTCCTTGGCGTCGAGCTTAATATCGACGACCACGTTGGCGCCGTTCTCGGGATTATAGGCAGCCTGCCCGCGACGCGGCTGACCCCAGGCGCCACCAAAGGGAAAGCCGCCCTCAAAGGGATTGCCGTAGCCCGCGCTGCCGGCGTAACCGCCGCCATAGGGCGAAGCCGTGGGAGCGCCGGCAAAGGGATTGCCCGAGCGCATGGCGTCGTAGCGCGCACGCTTCTGCTCGTCCGAAAGCACAGCATAGGCCTCGGAAACCTCTTTGAACTTTTCCTCGGCATCCGGTTCTTTGTTGACGTCCGGATGGAGCTTGCGGGCCTTTTGCTGGAAGGCTTTCTGTATATCACGCGAGGTGGCGTCCTTGGAGACACCCAAAATCTCGTAGTAATCTTTTTCGTTCATCGTCGCCATGCGCGGCAACCTCCTGCTCACAGCAGCGTATATATTGCGGTAATTCTACCCGAGCGGCCTAGGCTAGACCCCAAAACAGCTCGAACAGCACATTTCCATCGAGCCAGCCCAAGTGAGTGGGCGCTAAACGAGCACGGACGCGACCTGCGATAACGTCTTTCGAGGTGACGCGCCCCGCATGTCCTTCAATATGATCGGGCACCCAGGTGGCAAGGCCCAACTCGACCGCACGGTCGCAGGCCGCCGCCAACTCATCTGCAGCGATCACGCTTGCCGAGCGAACCAACAGATCGGGCCCAATGCCACGCGTCATGCGACAGGCAAGCATCAAATCCTCGGCCGCCGCCTCGAGCTGCGACAGATACTCGGCATCAAACGTCGTCGCGGCATCGTCGCGTTGCACCAAGCGCACGCGATACGCATCGCCGCGAGCAAGCACGTCGGGAAACAGCCCGGCCAAGCGATCGAAATCCTCGGCGTCGAGCATACCGGCGGCAGAGCGGCCCAAACCCAGATAGCCCTGTCCGGTCCAATAGGCAATGTTGTGGGCGCACTCATGGCCGTCGAGCGCGTAGCTTGCCACCTCATACGGGTGATAGCCGGCCGCACTCAGGCGCTCACGCGCCGCATCCATGCATGCAGCCTGAAAATCCTCGTCGGGCTCGAGCGACTCGTCGCGACACGCCACGCGATAGAGCGGCGTGCCCTCCTCGAGCGTGAGCGGGTACACCGACACATGATGCGGCGCCGCCGCCAACACGCCATCGAGTGTGCGCTGCCAGCTTAGGTCGGTCTGCCCGGGAAGGCCGCACATCAGGTCGCACGACACGACAAGCCCAGCGTCCTTGACCGTCGTGATGGCAGCGAGCGCCCGATCGGCATCGTGAATGCGGCCGATGGCGGTAAGTTCGGCGTTATCGAGCGTTTGCACGCCCAGAGAGACGCGCGTGACACCCACCCCGGCAAGCGCAGTGGCAAGCTCTGCGGTCAGCGATTCGGGATTGGCCTCGCAGGTAAACTCAACAGGCTTGCACCACGCAGAGATACGCCGGGCAAATTCTACCAAACGCTCCCCCGCCAGCGACGGCGTGCCGCCGCCAACATAGACGGTGCGGATCTGTGCAAGCGCGCCTGCGTCGCCAAAAGCATCGAGGCGCGCATACAACTGCTCAAAATAGGTATCGAGCGCAACGCTCATGTTGCACGGAGCAAAACTGCGTGAGTCAAAGTCACAGTACCGGCATTTTTGGGCGCAAAACGGCACATGCACGTACAGCGCGGTAACGGCCACCGTTAGGCCTCCAACGGATGAGCGGGCACCGACTCGCCGGCGGCAAGTGCGGCCTCACAGGCCACCACATCGTGCTCGATATCATCGACCAGTGCCATGAACTCCTCGTATGTGGAGCAACGCACCACCTGAGCGCGCCAGGCGGCAGCATGGGGCATGCCCTTTAGATACCAGCTTGCGTACGTGCGGGCACGCGACATGAGCGGCAACAGCTCGTGCGTGAGCGTCAGGTGCTCGCGCAGGGCATCCAGGCGCTCAACCGAGGAGCGAGAAGGAACCGGCGTGCCATCGAGTGCAAGGGCTCGGGCATCGCCGAACACCCATGGATTGCCGTAGATGCCGCGCGCGATAAACACCGCGCTGGCACCCGAGCTTTGCAGATGCTCAGCAGCGTCCTCTGCCGAGAACACATCGCCCGAACCGATAACGGGAATCTCGACGGCGTCGGCCACCTCATCGACGACCGACCAATCGGCCTGGCCCGTATAGAGCTGCGTGGCGCAGCGACCATGTACCGCCACCGCGGCGGCCCCTGCTCCCTCAAGCATCTGGGCAAACGTCGCGGCGTTGCGGTCTTCGGCGTAAAAGCCCTTACGGATTTTTACGGTCACGGGCACATGCGCCGCGCCCACCGCCGCCTCGACGATCTGCTCGGCCAGATCGGGAGTGCGCATAAGCGCCGAGCCCTCGCCCTTGGTGACGACCTTGCGAGCCGGGCAGGCCATGTTGATATCGATCAGCGACAGGCGATCGCCCACACGCTCCTCGACGGCAGCAACAGCGCTCGCAAACTGATCGGGCTTGGAGCCAAAGAGCTGCACGCAGATCTGCTGCTCCTCATCGGCCGGCAGTACCAGGCGCCACGTCTTATTGCTGGCATAGGCAAGGCCCGCCACGCTCACCATCTCGCT
>CAUHHV010000035.1 GCA_959606065.1 uncultured Collinsella sp. | reverse complement strand
ACATCGTGGGTGTCGTGGCCATCACCGCCGTCCAGGCTCAGATGGCTGAGTAGCGTACTGATCCGCTCGGGACCCTACAGGGTAAAGCTCTGAAAACGTCCTCAGGCATGCGAGAAGCCCCGCTGCGCACTACGTGCGGCGGGGCTTCTCGCGCCTTGCGGATTGTTTTCAGAGCTTTACCCTGTAGGGTCCCTGCCGCTACGTGGTGCTCAGGGAATCTGGGGCGGACGGCGGCTTGACTACGAGCTGGGGCTGAGAATCTGAATGATCGGGTGCCGTTGTTGGGAGCGCAGGCGTTGCAGGTGACGATCACTTTGGGACTGGAATTTCCGCCTGCTAGTAGAAAGGCCTCCGGAGCTGTTGCTCTGGAGGCCTTTTTGTCAATTACAGACGAATGCGTTAGTTGTTCTTGGTCAGACGCTCGACGTCGTGGGCGATCATGTATTCCTCATCGGTGGGGATGACCATGACCGTGACGGAAGAGCCGGCGGCGCTGATGACCTGCGGGCCGTTGCCCACGGCCTCGCGGTTCTTATTGTTGTCGATGCGCACGCCCAGCCACTCAAAGCAGTCGCAGAAGGCCTTGCGGATCGACCAGTCATTCTCGCCGATGCCAGCGGTAAAGGTGATGGTATCCACGCCCGCCATGGAGGCGATCATGGAGCCGGCCTGCTGCATGGCCTTATAGGCAAACATATCGAAGGCGAGCAGGCAGCGCTCGTCACCCTCAGAGGCGCGCGTACGGATGTCACGGGCATCGTTTGAGATGCCCGAGATGGCAAGCAGACCGGACTGCTTGTTCATCATGTCGTCGACTTCCTGGTAGCTGTAGCCGCCCTCGCGCTGAAGATAGCACACGGTGGCCGGGTCAATGGAACCACAACGGGTGCCCATCATCAGGCCGTCAAGCGGCGTGAGGCCCATCGTGGTATCGCGGCAAACGCCGTCCTCGATGGCGGCAAGCGAGGCTCCGTTGCCCAGATGGCACGAAAGCAGGCGATGGCAGCGCGAGCCCAGGATTTCCTTGGCCATCATCCACTCGTAACGGTGGCTCGTACCGTGCGCGCCGTACTTGCGCACGTGGTACTTGTCGCACACGTCCTTGGGCAGAGCGTAGGTGTAGGCGACCTCGGGCATGGTCATGTGGAACGAGGTGTCGAAGACGGCCACGTTGGGCAGCTCCGGATACTTCTCGCGGCAATATTCGATTGCCGCGGCCTCGCCGTAGTTGTGCAGCGGGGCGAGCGGGGCCACCTCAAGGATCTTAGCCATGACCTCGTCATCAACGACTGCGGAATCATCGAAGTGCCAGCCGCCCTGAACGATACGGTGGCCGATGCCATCGATCGTAAAGTCGGTCTTCTCGAGCTCCTCGAGCACGCGAGCGATAGCAGAGCGATGATCGGGGAAGGGAACCTCCTCGGTCTGCTTAGCGCCACCGTTCTCGGAATGACCAAAGATACCCATGTCCGAGCCGATACGCTCGCAGTTGCCCTTGGCGAAAACCTCGCGGGTATCGGTATCCAGAAGCTGATATTTAAGACTTGAGCTGCCGGCGTTGACAACAAGTACGTTCATGAGACTCCTTTGCAGTGCAATACGGTCGACGCAGACCTCTTAAGGCGACCGCATTTTAATAAGAAGTTATCACATCTTGATAAATAGCTATCAGACATATCGCCAAACGAGCGCAAAAGAGGGGCTGAACGGCACTTGGTCGTCCAGCCCCTCCCCTCTTGCAATTACTTACTGTTGACGATGCGCTCGACGTCGGAAGCGATCATGAACTCCTCATCCGTGGGGATGACGAAGATCTTGACCTTGGAATCCTTGGCGGACAGGCACCAAGCGCCGTCGCCGCGAAGGGCGTTGCGGGCATGGTCCATCTTGACGCCCATAAAGGCCAGACGGTCGGCCACGCCAGCGCGAACGGCCGGAGCGTGCTCGCCGATGCCGGCGGTAAAGACCAGGGTGTCCATGCCGCACATGGAAGTGGCCATCTCGGCGGCCTTGGCGGCAATCTTGTAGACGAACATGTCGAAGGCGAGCTGGGCCTCGGGGTCGCCGGCAGCGGCGAGCTCCTCAACGTTGCGGCAGTCGTTGGTCTTGCCGCCGGTCACAGCCAAAAGGCCGGACTTCTTGTTCATCATCTCGTCGACCTCGTCGAAGGTGTAGCCGCCTTCGCGCTGCAGGTAGCACACGGTAGCAGGGTCGATGGAGCCGCAGCGGGTGCCCATCATGACACCGTCGAGCGGCGTCAAGCCCATGGTGGTGTCCATGCACTTGCCGTCCTCGATGGCGCACAGGGAAGCGCCGGAGCCAATGTGGCACACGACGACCTTGCGGGCCTCGCCGTTGGTCATCTCGGCGACCTTCTTGGAGATGTAGCGATAGCTGGTGCCGTGGGCGCCATACTTACGGATGTGCAGCTTATCGCAAACATCCTTGGGAAGGGCGTAGGTCTTGGCGACCTCGGGCATGTTGAAGTGGAAAGCGGTGTCGTAGACCGTGACGTTGGGCAGATCGGGATACTGCTCGAGGCAGTACTCGATAACGTTGGCCTCGGGGTTGTTGTGCAGCGGCGCGAGCGGGGCGACCTCGCGAATCTTGGCGAGAACGTCCTCGTCGACGAGGGAGGAGTCGCCAAAGTACCAACCGCCCTGAACGATGCGATGGCCGATGCCCTCGATCTTGACGCCGTTGGCCTCGAGGTCCTTCAGAACGACCTCAATGGCGACCTTATGGTCGGGGAACTCGATGTTCTCGGTCACCTTCTTGGAACCGTTGGCAGCATGGGTGAAGGTACCGCCGGTAAAGCAGACGCGCTCGCAGGAGCCCTTTGCGGACACCTTGTGGGACTTGGTATCGATGACCTGATACTTAAGGGTCGAAGATCCTGCGTTGACGACCAGAACGTTCATGTGTCTCCCTACTAACAGGCGGTGTGGCGCCGCCAGGTTACATACGCTTCAATAATAAACCCAAACGCCCTCGCGCTCGGGTTTATTGCGTTGATATATAAGTTATCGGTGCCCAAATACTCACGGCCTTTGACTTGTAAGACGAAATAGCGCGGGGATATACACCAAAGAAGATATCCCGAGCGCTACAAGCAATATGACTCGAATACCCGCGATGCTGCTCAACGCAGCATTGAACAGATAGAAAAGGATGGCACCCACCGCCACCATCTGGCTTTGGACCGAAATCAGTGAACAGCGCATCGAAGAATCGACAGCATTTTGAAAAATTGAGTATTTAATTGGAGCAAATAACGAGTAAGCAACCGTCTGCAGTACATAGAACACGGGCAGCAAATAGACCGGAGTAAAGGGAATCAAAAACAGAGCAGTCAGGAAAAGGCGCACGATGCCGCAAATACGCGCAAAACGGCCCTTGTCGACATGAGCAATCACACTCGGCACAATAAGCCCCATGGAAGCCGAGGCAAGGAGCTGGACCGCAATGGTCACACCCGAAGCGACGGCATTCATTCCGCGACCCGCAAGCAGCAGTGAGAAAAAGTCTTCCAGGGCGACAAAAGCAAATGCCTGAGAGCAGTCCATGATGAACGCTGAACGAAGAATGCCGTTACGCGCAATAGCGGCACCGATCATCTTCGGGCTAATTCCACGCTTAGGTGTCGCTGCAGTGTCCCCTCTTCGCATCTCAGGAATGCAGGCAACGACAACCAACGTCAACACCATTGCGATGATATCTGCCGAAAGACCAATGAGATATGCACCGACAGACGAAATGAAACCGCCCACGCAAGCGGAGATGGCATAAGAGGCATAGAAAACAAATCGCTCAACGACATTAAGTCTTACGAGCTGGTCCTGAGAGACGCTGTCAATGTAGATCGCTTCTATGGATCCGCTCACACATGCAACTGCAAATCCTTTGAGAGCAAACGCGCCGATTAAAAGCAGAGGAGAACGGGCGAAAAGTAGGGCGGCGTAGTATCCAAGCATTCCCACGACGCCAACGAGACCGCTTGTCTTTCGTCCAAACCTGTCAGCAATATAACCAGTAGGAACCTCAAGAATGAACTTACTCACTTGGTATGCAATCATCATGCTAGAAATCGCTACCATCGAGAATCCGACGAATTCAAGGTAAACCGTCAGAAAATACAAAATGGTGCTGAAGTTCGACAGAAAAACGAACGTCATATAAAGCAAAACCGTACGGTTTTTCATGCTCCGCCCTCCAAGAGCCAATAGCCCAAACCGAAATCTTGGAAAAGCATGAGGGCAAAGCCGTCAGTCATGTGTTACAAGGCGTCAACATTCACTTGACGCCACGAGGCCAAATGGCCTCACGAAGCGAGATGACGCAATAGGTGAAGAAATACCGTCTGGTGTCGATCGGTCCAGGCATTTTGTCGATAGCAAAAATAGATGGGCAAGGCCACGTCATGCGAGCCTTCAATGGAGCACTCGCTCACTTCCAGTCCATCTGTTGCGAGAGAAGAGCCAGAAAAACTCAATATCAATCCCCCGGCTTGAAGAAACTCAGTCTGCGCCCTGTTTTCGTATTCGACGTCGCGGAAGCGGAAATTAACCAGCTGAGCCTCGGGACATTGGTTGATTGCATTGAGACAGGGTGACAAATTAATGGGAACAGCCAGCCTGCCGCCCAGCAACTCACGAACGGTCATAGCACCCACAGATTGATGACCCGCTGGACACGAAAGAACCTTGAGCTCCTTTTCACCCAAGTATTTCGAAGAAAGGACACTATCCCTTGGTTCCTCAAATGAGATGGCCGCATCCGAAATGCCAAGCACAAGTGATTCAAAGCATGTGGCCGTTGGCTGATGCCAAACATCAAGGTGAATCTGGGGGTGCAAGCTTTCAAACGAGTCGTACCAGTTTTCAGAAAAAAGACGCCCCCGCCCGTGAAGACAGGGGGCGTAAAGACGGAAGTGGCCGTCGGGCGAAACGCCGCCGTTCCCCGATTGAGCGTACTTTTTGAGATCGTCGACTTGTGCCAGAATCACGCGTGCACGACGCGCAAATTCTCTGCCCGCCGGAGACAAAACAGCCTCCCCCGCCGATCGGTCGAGCAAAACAATCTGATACTCAGATTCCAACTTTTTGATTGCCGACGAAACGGCCTGTGGGCTCACGTGAACGGCGCGAGCCGCTTTGCGCACGCCGCCGTAGTTCGCTACCGCTTGAAGGTATTCGAGTTGAGAAAGCTGCATAGGTTACTCCAAAGGCAGCCAAGGCGACGGGCCGTGCGTCCTCAGATGAGGTTCTCGCCCAGGTTCTTGCCGCCGAGGACGTGCATGTGGAAGTGCATGACGGTCTGACCGGCGTTGACGCCCTTGTTGGAGATGACGCGGAAACCGTCCTCCAGGCCCTTGGCCTTAGCGACCTCCTGGATGGCGTGGGCCATGGCGCCCATGGTCTCGGCAGGCACGTTGTCGGCGATGTCGCTGTAGTGCTTCTTGGGGATCACGAGGGTGTGGACCGGCGCCTGGGGGTTGAGGTCGTCGAAGGCGATGACCTGGTCGTCCTCATAGACAACGGTCGAGGGGATCTCGTGGTTGGCAATTTTGCAGAAGATGCAATCACACATGGTAGGTTCCTTTCTTACAGACCAAGGTAATTATATTTGGCCGGGATGGTTAGAACGAGAGGTTGTCGTCCGTGTTGGCGGCTTCGCCGTCGGCGAGCACGTCGTTGCCGTCGACGTCCTTAAGGAGCACCGAGACCTTCTGCTCGGCATCGGCCAGGCGGGTGCGCAGGCTCTTGAGGAGCTCGACGCCGCGGGTATAGCTCTCGAGCGACTCCTCGAGCTCCATATCGCCCGACTCCAGGCTGCGGATGATGAGCTCCAGTTCCTGCGAGGCCTGCTTGTACGTAAGCTGCTCGACCGGGGTCTTCTCTGCCATATCTGTTTCCTTTCCTAAAGGTTTATCGCTATGAAACGCGGCCTACTCGACCGTATCGACCGTTGCCGCCACGTTGCCGTCTGCCATGCGCACGCGGATGGTATCGCCGGGCTTAAAGGTCTTGGCGCTCGTAGCCACACCGTCATCGCTGTACGCGATGGAGTAACCGCGGGCAAGCACCTTGAGCGGCGACAAGGCATCGAGCGACGCGGCAGCTCGGCCCAGGTCGGACGCAGGTTTGCTGAGCATCGTGCGCCCCTGATGCTCCAGACGGGAACTCGCAAGTGTGAGCGCATGGCGCTTGCCATCAAGCCCCGAGGTGCTTGCAACCAGACGCTCGGGCAGGCGCTCAAAGTTGGAGCGGAATGTCCCGACCGAGCGTGCGATGGCGCCGGACAGACGATCGGCCGTCAGGGCGAGCTCAGACTCGCGACGCTCGACCATAAACGTGGGGTCGTTGAGGCACGGGCGGCACGCGGCCGCATCGAGCGCGTCGCCCAGACGAGCCGTATAGGTGTCCCAGGCACGACGACCGCGCTGGTCGAGCATTTCCAGATCGACCTGATCCGACCCGATCATCGAAGCCATCGCGGCGCCCAGACGCTGATGGCGCGTCTCGAGCACATCGACCAACTCCGTCATAGCCGGCGCCACCGATTCTGCCGCAGCCGTGGGCGTGGAGGCGCGACGGTCGCTCACCATGTCGCAGATCGAGGTATCGGGCTCATGCCCAATGCCCGTCACCACGGGCACGGGACAGGCTGCCACCGCACGGGCAAGCTCCTCGTCGTTAAAGGTCATGAGGTCCTCGAAGGAACCGCCGCCACGCACGAGCAAAATGCAATCGGGCGCCGGCGTAATGGCAGCGGCACGACGCAAGCCTTCAATAAGCTCTGCCGGCGCACCCTCGCCCTGGACCTTTGCGCCCACGCAGACAAGCTCGACGAGCGGGTTGCGACGGCGCAGCGTACGCTTGACGTCGTCGATTACGGCGCCCGAAAGCGAGGTGACAACCGCCACGCGCGAGCAAAACACCGGGATGCGGCGCTTGCGCGCTTCGTCCATCAGGCCCTCGCGGCGTAGCTTTTCGGCCAACTGAGCCACCTGCTGACGCAGCAAGCCCTCCCCCGCCAGCGAGAACGAGCGGGCGACGAAGCTCATGCGACCCGTAGGCTTGTAGAGATTGAAGCTGCCCTTAAAGCTTACCTGCATGCCGTCGCGCAGATCGAAGGTGCGCTTAAGGTAGGCGCCCTTCCAGATGATGCAGTCGACGGCCGCCGAGTCGTCCTTGATTTGGAAGTAGCAGTGGCCGCTTCGGGCATTGGGACCACGAAAACCCGTGACCTCACCCAAAACGCTCAGCTGCGGAATGGCATCGAGCGCGCCGGCGGCGATCTCCACCGCTTGGCTCACGCTGAGCTCTTTGCGCTCCTGCTCGTCCGAACCGTCGAACTCGGCGGAAACGGCATTGCCGGTTAGATTCCAGCCTGCCACGCAGCCTCCTTTCGTCATCGTGCACACGGGCTCCGGCCCTGCGCAAATTCAAGTCCAACACATAGTACAGCGCCGCGAGGACACGAATCCCCGCGGCGCCTGCCTGCCCTATTTGTTATCGGTTGGAGTTTCTGTTGTAACGAGCCATAAGGTAGAGCAGTTGGATGATCGAAGTGAGCGCCGCCGCCACGTAGGTGAGCGCGGCTGCCGTCAGCACCTTCTTGGCACCGTTGACCTGCTTGGAACTCATGCCCGACTGCTCGATATACGCCACGGCGCGGCGACTGGCATCAATCTCGACCGGCAGCGTAACGAGTTGGAACAGCACACTAAACGAGAAGAAGACCAGCGCGAGGGTCGTGAGTCCCGCGATGTTCATGAACAAGCCCATGAGCAGCACGATCGTCCAGGTGTTCTGGGTAAAGTTGACGACGGGGACCAAAGCGGTGCGTACCTTCATCATGGCATAGCCGCTTTGGCGCTGGGCGGCATGGCCCGCCTCGTGACAGGCGACGGCAACGCTTGCGACCGACCCGCCCGAACGGTTGGCATCCGACAGATACAGGTTGTTGTCCTGCGGGTTGTAATGATCGGTGAGCTCGCCGGCAATGCCCTTGATGCCCACGGCGCTACAACCGTTGGCATTGAGCATGCGGCGAGCGACCGTGGCACCCGTATCGCCGTCCGAGCGCACCTTGGACCACGTCTTGTACGTCGAGTTGATATAGCTCTGCGCGGCAAGGCCAAGCACCGTGCAGACAAGAACAACCAGCAGGTACAGCGGGTCAATGCCAAAGCCGTATCCATAGTAATAAGGCATGCGAATTCCTCCGAATCGAGTTACACGTTGGAGGCATTCTACCCACTCAGCCGGCTAGGCTTCCCTATAACAGTTCAATCTTTCCGTCCTTCACGGTGAGCCCCATATTGCCGGAAAGCAGATCGTCCAGACGCGAACCCACGAGCTCAAAGCGCCAGCCTTCGCGCAGGGGGCTCTGCTCGGGATGCTCAATATAGTCGGCCAGGTCATCGCGCGAGGCAATGACCGAGGTCGCCACGCCCGATCGTTCGGCAACCAGGCGAATAAGCGCATACATGAGGTCCGTCACGCTCTCCAGCTCCGGCGAGATCTGACGGTGCCCGCGCACCATGAGCGGCAGACGATCGTGCGGGCAGCTCGCACCGCGCTTGATGGCCATGAGCGCGCCGTCCACGTCGCGCTCCCCCAGCTGATCGGTACCGCGGATGCTACGGAACTCCTCAACGCGCACGGGATTGCGCTTGACGAGCGCCAGCAGCGTATCGTCGGACATGACCCACTTGCGCGGGATGTTGCGGCGCTCGGCGCGGTCCTCGCGCCAGGCGGCGAGCTCGCGCGCAATGCCCAGCTGATGGCGGCTGCACGAGTTGATGCGCTTGACCTTGCGGAATGCCTCATGGCGGTCGGCGCGGTAGTGCGACTCGTCTGCCAGCGGGCGCAGCTCATCGAGCACCCAATCCACACGGCCCAGCTCGCGCAGGCGGCTCATCATCTCGGTATAGGCAACGATCAGATACTTGACGTCATCGATCGCGTACTCAATCTGCTTATCGGTCAGCGGGCGGCGCGACCAGTCGGTCAGCGACTCGGTCTTAGGCAACGAAACGCCGCAGAACGTCTGCACGAGCGCACCGTAGGAAATCTGCTGGCGCTCGCCCAAAAAGGCGGCGGCGACCTGCGTGTCAAAAATCGGACGCGGCAGCGCGCCCACGGTATGAAGCATGACCTCCATATCCTGCGAGCAAGCGTGGAAGACCTTGGTCACGCTCTCATCGGCCATAAGCTCGGCCAGCGGCGATAGGTCGTCGATTACCAGGGGATCGACCGCTACGCTCTCGGCAGGGGTGGCAATCTGGACCAGGCACAGACGCGGATGGAACGTGCGCTCGCGCAAAAACTCGGTATCGACGGCAATCGCGTCGAACTCACGGGCGCGCTGGCAAAAGTCGAGTAGAGCCTGATGTGTGGAAATGTACATATCAACCCATCGAATAAGGTTAGGCCCGAAAAACACGGGTAGGATATCGGCATTGCCTTACAACTATACTCGGTTAGTCACAGAACGGGAACGTAAGTATGCGCTGCCTTATCATCCACAACCCGGCATCGGGCCCCAGTTCAGATGAAATCTACGCGTTCACGCACGCCCTCGCGCAGGGCGGCGACGAGGTCGTGATGCGTTTTATCGGCGATGGCATGGAACCCGAGGACGCCGTGGCAGACGTGCGCGAGTTTGATCGCGTGGTGATTTCGGGCGGCGACGGCACCGTCTCCAACGTGCTCGACCAAATGCGCGGATGCTGCGTCCCCACGCTCGTCTTCCCCTCCGGTACAGCCTGCCTGTTCTTCAATAACATCGGTAATGCCCCCGAGGCAGCGGCACTTGCCAAGGCCTGCCGCGCCGGTCGCACGGTCAAAGTGGACATGGGCGAGCTCTTTTGGCTCGACGAGAACGGCAACGAGAAGCGCCACGGCTTTATCATCATCGCCGGCTCGGGCTTCGACGCCGAGATCATGATGAAGGCCGCCCCCACCAAAAACGACATCGGCGAGATCGCCTACTTCCTCTCCGCGCTCGCCACGCCCAACCCCACGGTGGCGCACTTTGCCATCGAGCATGACGGCATTGTCGAGGAGCTCGACGGCATCTGCTGCATGGCCGGCAACACCTCGGTCATCCAAAACGACATCAACCTGTTCCCCGACTGCCGCATGAACGATGGCATGGTCGACATTGCGGTCATAGAACCCGTGCGCACCGTGCAGCTGCTGCCTACTGTGATCACCGCTGCGCTTGACCCCGCCGGCAAGGTACTCGGGCGCCCGCAGTTCAAGATCATCCAGACCAAGGAAGCCAAGATCACCTGCACCCCGTCGCTGGGCATGCAGTTCGATGGCGAGATTATCTCCAGCAATTCGGGCGTCTTTGGAGCCCGCGCGCTTCCGCAATGCCTCGACCTCATCGTCGACGAATTCTCACCGCTCGGAAAATAGGAGGACCCCATGAACGACAATCCCCTGCTCGGCTTTATCGTCATCGTTCTGGCCATGCTCATCGGCTATGCGATTAACGTGATCCACCGCCGGAAGAAGTAATTCCACATTGGTATGATATTCATCCAATTATCGTCTCCCCCCGTTGTTTATGCATTTGCCAAACAGCGGGGGATTTTCATTTCGGGCATTCCCAGCTACTTTATTCGTCTACAGTAATTGCAGGGCGTCTTTATTAAAGTAAAGCTACAAACTGAGTACAATTAACCGCTCATCGCATATTTCATTACGCTTATCGAGTAGGTTTCTTTCATAGATGAATATTGTTTCCAATTCGTTACGCTAATGGGGTGTCTTTATTGGCTGAAGCCCTCTGGCGACAGAGGGCTTTCGCACGCTGGGAGGGAAAATGAGGAAAACTCACCCCGTCAACGCGCTCAAGAAGCTAGGCATAGGCCTCGCCTTTGGAGCTGCAACCATCATGTCCATGCCGACCTCTGCGCTCGCCTGCACGCAGGTCTACATGGGCAAAAACCTTACGGCCGACGGCAACACGTACTACGGCCGTTCCGAGGACTATGGCCCGCGCTATCTTAAGCACTTTGGCATTGAGCCCTCTCACGGCCCGGGACATACGTACAGCTCGGACGAGTCTTCGTTCATGTACACCTCGACCAAGACCACGTATCGCTACACCTATGTACGCGACCATCCCTCCCAGTGGGACAACCGCTGGGATGCCTACTCTGAAGCAGGCATCAACGAGAAGGGCGTATCCTGCTCCGCCACGCTAAGCACCAGTATGAATGCAGATGCCGAGACAGCAGACCCCCTGACTAACACCGGCATCGGCGAGTACAACTACGCCAGCGTCATCCTGGGCGAGAGCGCCACGGCCCGCGAGGGCGTCGAGCTCCTCGGCAGCCTGATTGACGAGCAGGGCGTCTGCTCCAACGACCAGATCATCATCGCCGACAACAACGAGACCTGGCTGTTTGCCGCGCTTTCCGGTCACCAGTGGATCGGCATGAAGCTCGCCGACGACGTCGCCTCGATCAACCCCAACATCGGCAACCTCAACTACGATGTCGACCTCAACGACCCCGAGAACTGCCTGCACTCCGAGGGCATCGAGTCCATGCCTAAGGAGAAGGGCTTTGCCGAGTACACCGACGGCAAGTTCGACGTCGCCGCAACCTATGGCGAGACCATTCAGAATTCCGGTATGCACCAGTGGACCCGCTACGTCCAGGGCCGTAACTACTTTGGCAACGAGCTCCAGGAGGGCACCGACTACGAGATCGTCAAGGACGAGCGCGAAGAGGCTCGCGCCACGACCGGCGCCTTGGTCCACGAGATGCAGCCGCTGTTCTTCCAGCCCGGAAAGACAGACTGGACTACCTTTGAGATGATTCGCTCTCTCGGTAACCGTGGCGAGAATACCCCGGGCCTTAACGCCAACACTGACGGTGCCTATGCCATCGGCACCGAGCGCAACACCGAGATTCACGTCTTCCAGGTTCGCAACGGTCTTGATCCCCAGGTTGCAACAATCCAGTGGGAAATGCTCTCCCGCGCCGCGTACTCCGTCGCCATCCCCTTCTACTCCGCACTGCTCACCGAGGTTAGCCCGTATTTCAGCGACCAGACCGTCTCCTTCGACCACTGCAAAGAGACGGACATCGTGAACAACGAGGAGCCCGAGAACTCCATCAACTACGTCCTCATGGACATCAGCTCCCTCTGCTTTGAGAATCCCGATACCCTTGGTATCAGCGTCCGCTCCTACCTCGATGCACTCCAGAACGAGCTCATCGAACAGAACAAGGAAGTCGACGCCGCCATGCTGGCCGAGACGACCACCGAGGGCCGCACCGCTCTGGCCAACAAGGCCGGCAAGGCTGCCACCGAGAACACCTACGTCAAGTGCAAGGCCCTGCTCCAGGAGATGCGCGCCTATCAGAAGGCCGGAAACTTTGACGAGCCCTTCACCCCGAGCGACCTGAACACCGAGACCAACGGCCTCAAGGTGTCCATCACTTACGCCAAGGATGCTCTTGCCACCGATCCGGTCACCCCGGATCAGCCCGGCACCCCCGAGCAGCCCGGCACCCCCGAGCAGCCCGCTAAGCCCGAGCAGCCCACCACCAAGCCCGAGAAGCCTGGCAAGTCGGACACCACGACCACAGTAACCACCAACAAAACGAACACCAAGGGCGGCCTGCCCACCACTGGCGATCGTTTTGATGGCCGCATGG
>CAUHHV010000034.1 GCA_959606065.1 uncultured Collinsella sp. | reverse complement strand
CTTCGCGAAGTTTCCCGAGGGAAAGGCTCAGCCGCCACCCTGCGACCTACCGGGGATTGCCATGACGTACGTTGGCTGATGAATTGGAAAGAAAGGTTAACGGAGGCTGAAAGGCAATTGGTCCAGAAAAAACCCTGACGAATCTAATTCGTCAGGGCCCTACCAACGCTCACTCGTCGTTCATCGTTAAAGCTAGATATTCTCTTCCGCCCATTTCTCGAAATCGAGTGTTCGTCTCTGAGCAGTTCGGTAGACTTCCATGTCTTCGCGAGCGCCTACCACTACGATGGCCATTTTTTCTTTAATTCTGATGAGACGGTACACGATTCGAATGCCACTTCCCCTGAGCTTGATTTTCATAAAGCCAGTCAAATCCGTACCCGCCTTGTTTCCAAGAGGCTTGCCAAATCCACCCTCGTTCTGCGGCAATGGGTTCGTTCTGATTTTTTCTATAGCCTTAAGGACAATCTTTCGTTGGGAGCCGTCCAGACGCTTAATATCCTTGAGAGCATCTGGGTAGAAAGCGACTTCGTACCCACTCATTCAAACTCGACCTCATCCATCTGATCGAGTTCGTCCTGGCTCACACCCAGCTCTTCCATAACATCAGACAGGGAAACAAGCGCATCGTCACCTGTCGCAGCCACTCTCTTAAGCGCCAACGTTAACAAGGCGAGGTCCTCCTCCGCTTGCTTCGCTTCCCTGTATTCATCGGGTGTCACAATCACAAATGCTGGCTTGTTGTGTTTGAGGACCACAACAGGATTGTCGTCCCCAACCTTCGAAAAGGCAGCCGAGCCCTTACCGTGGCTGAAATCGCTAATTGGAACAAGGTTGTCGAGCATCTGCAAGGCAGGCATACATACCTCCTAAAAATGAATTCTTTTTCGAATTCATTTTATCATTCTTTTTTGCTATATTGTGCCGCGCAACAGAAACAACCTTTTAGGATACGAATCCGAGCTTAGAATGACTGTTGGCCCTCGCACCGCCCTTGCCTCTTTTATTACGTCAAGTGGTATACAGCGAAGCAAAATGGCAATCTAAAGCACGCGGCATTCGCCTCGCATCGCTACAAAAAACAAACTGCTCCCCACCCACTCGGGCAAGGAGCAAGCCTCATTTTTATAATCAGACCGAGAACCACAAACGCAGAAACACAGGCGACTTCAGTCCCTTATCGCCGAGAGACGTTATTGTGCAGCCATTTCTTTAAGCTTCTCGGCCATCAACAAACACACGTCTTCCGATTGCGGGTACACGCCAAAATGATCGAAAAAACCATGGTCACACCCGGCATATTCGATGACCTCAACATCGATTCCTGAAGACCGTAATTTTGTAGCCCATTTTTCATCGGGGATACGAAGCGGATCGTATTCGGATGTCACGATAGTCACCGGGGAGAAATCAGTGCAGTCCTCAAGCATTAGCGCAGAAATCAACGGGTCATGAGGAGACATTTTTCCGTGTGCGCAAAGTTCGACCATCGGACCGTCCGAATCGCGAAGATGGTCGATGCGAAAACGCGCAACGTCCTCCTGATCGGCTATCGCAGGAAAATCCTCATATCCCTCGCCCTGTTCGCCCGCAAGGTCGACTTCAGGATAGATTTCGAAGGCATGGGCTACAGCTCCAGCACCCCTGAGCTGAACACACGCATTAGCAAGGCTTCCTCCCGCGGAGTCGCCGGCGACCATTATTTTATGAGGATCGATTCCGAGATCCGCGGCATGCTCGCGCACATAATCAAGAGCAAGAACGCAATCCTCGATCTGCCCCGGAAATGCCGTCTCCGGCGCCAAGCGGTATTCCGGATAAACCACCACTGCACCAGACTTTTCGGCGATGAACTCGAGCTGATGTTCAAATTGCAGAACATTCCCCGCCATAAACGCGCCGCCGTGCAGGTAAACAAGCGCCGGACTTGCCTCCTTATGATTTGGTGGCGTCCAGACGAATAAATCTATATAGCGATCGGCCGCCTCCATGAGGATCTCATCGCGCTGAACCTCACCATCGAGTAGGCGGTATGTCGGCTTATCCGGGCGATGACGCATTCCAATAAGGCTCGTCCAGCTCGGAGACATGCTAACATTCCGCATCTTCTTGCGGGATACCTCGAGAATTCGTGGGTCAAGCACATGCTCTCTTTCATCATCAGGAACCGGACGAATTTGAACCTCGAGCCCTCTCTTCTCGGTTATAAACGAGCGACTGGAAATGGCACCAATCAACGCCTCGTCGTATTGTCTACCCATCTTAAATCCCCTCTCGGCAATAACGCCAAATCGATATTTCCATAACTTTTGAGATAACGGCTTATGATGTCCTCAGTTGTCGTATATCTATGTACTAAAGAAACTGAAAACCAAGGGGTCCACCATGCCTGCAGCAAAAGACGAGTTCACTCAGCCAGAACTTCTCTATCAGACCGTTGAAAACGACATCCTCAAGAAAATAGTTTCTGGCGAACTCCCCGGCGGCAGTCAGATTCCCACCGAAACCGAGCTTTGCAAGCAATACAAAGTAAGCAGGATCACCGTAAGACGCGCCGTACAGAATCTCATTGACCAAAGCTTGCTCTACCGCCTGCGAGGCAAGGGAACATTCGTAAACCCATCGAAGCTCACCCTGAAACGAGGAACAAGCACCATTTTCAATTTGAGCGCCGACCCCCAATACGGCGATAAAACAACCAAGTCCATCTTGGAAACAGGCTTAATCAAGGCTGATGCCCACATTGCACGGGAGCTCAAAATTGACAACGGAACCGTAGTGCAACGAGTTGCGCGCTTGGTTTATATCGAAAATGCCCCCTGCGCCATCGACACCGTTTATGCAACGCAGAGCACTCTACCCGGACTGCTGGAGCTTCTCACAGACAATGCCAGTCTTTTCGACCTGATCGCCAACCATTACAGCATCGCAACCGGTATTGAGAAGCTCAAAATCACCGCAGGAATAGCGGGGCTCCAAGAAGCAAGCCTTCTCGGTTATATCGTTGGAGCCCCCGTGAGCGTTGTCGAGCACGTCACATATGCCTGCGATGAGATGCCGCTCCACTATTCAAAAACCGTTTGGCGAGCAGACGCATCGTCCTTCGAGTTCAGCATCTCAAAAGATGGACGCCTTCTCTAGCCCAAAATCCCCAGGACGCCGAGCACAATACCAGCAGCGAGAATGCCCACAATCTGCCAAATTATTTTGACCTGTTTCTTATTGCAAAGACACATGATTCCGAACGCGCAGAGCGGCAAAAGAGCCGGGAATATCCCGTCGAGCGTTTCCTGCAACTTAAACGCGGTGTCGCCGAAGTTAAGAGCGAGCGGAGTGGTAACTGCAACGGTGGTCGCTACCATTCCACCAACTACCATTAGTCCCACAATCGCCAGGCCGGACGTAACTTTGCGCATTACATCAGAATCGTTCAGCTTTGAAATCATACCACTGCCAAGCGAATAACCATACTGAAGCCCAAACCAGCGGATCAGGATCGTTGGGACATTATAAAGAAGCAGGAACAGGATTGGGCCGAGCAGACTGCCCGAAAGGCAAAGTCCCGTCACAACGCCCGTCGCAATCATGCGAAGCGTACTGGCGATCAGCGAATCTCCAATACCGGAAAGCGGAGCCATAAGCGATGCTTTCATGGCGTTAATTGAGGCGGCGTCAAAGTCCTGATTGTTGGCGTTCTCCTCCTCCATGGAGGCCACAATGCCGGCGACCAGAGGATTAAACGTAACTTGAATATTGTAGAACTCAAGATGACGCTTATATGCCTCGATCCGATCTTCGGGCTTATCGTATAACCGCTTGATTACCGGAATCATGTCGTAGCAGAAACCAACGTTCATTTGTCGGTCAAAGCTCCACATGATGTTGAGTGGAAAGCTACGCCAAAATAACGCCTTTAAGTCTTTCTTGGTTATTCTCTTATCGGTCGATTTATTTGACTCCAGCGAGAGCTCAAGAACATCATTAGAATTCGTTGTCATCGTCAACCTCCTTAGCGACCGCCGCACTGGCAGGCATAAAAATGTGAGCCATATTGAGGATCCCAATCAGGATCAGCGAAAACGCCACGATACCGATCGTCGGAATATTTAGATAGGCACTCAGCAAGAAGCCTCCAAAGAATAGGAAGCTCAGCTCCTTGGTGGACAGGATTGACATAAGCTGCGCAAATCCAAGCGCGGGCAGAATACCCGTTGCGATCGTAAGCCCATTCGTAAGCCAATCAGGGATGGCGTCAATCAGCGCCTGAACAGCATCATTTCCAACGTAAAAAGCCACGCCGCAAATCAAGCCAAGCGCAATGATGTAGAGAATTCCATTGGTCCACATAGCGGCTGCAATCGTTTTGGGGTCGTCCTTTTCGGCACCACGATCAGCCCAGACAGCCATAGGAGGCGTAACAACGCTATACATAAGGCTGTCAAACATGCCGGCAAGCACCGCAGTGGGCATAGCAATAGTCAGAGCGGTCTCGGGACCCGCACCCATAGTAATCGCAAAGGCTGTTCCCAAAACTGAACCAACAATTACGTTGGGCGGCACGGCAGCACCAACCTGCCAGACCCCCATAAACGCGAGTTCGAGCTGGAAACCAACAATAACGCCAGTCGGAATATCACCCAAAAAAATACCGACAATCGCTCCGAGGACAATCGGACGCTCGACCATCGCGGTACCGAGCAAATAATCCGATTGACCTATAGCAGCAGCAAGACCAACCAGAAAAGCCTGAAGCAGCATATTTCTCTCTCTTCCTACAAATCAAAACTTGTTACGATGCGTTTTTTCTCACTAGCAACCTGCCTTACCTCGAACTCGATTCCATCAGCCATGGCTTTCTTAATTTCATTAATATCGGATTGGGAAAGGCGCACAGCAGGGCCAAGCTCCTTTACGCTATCCCCCAACGGTCGAGCGCCGCCTAAATTCACAGACGTTATTTTTGGACACGCACGCGCAACTTCACAGGCGTCATGTACATTTCCCGTAACAACAATTAGCTCGTATTTATCCACCGCGCTTCCGTTAAGGGCCACGATGGAATCTTCTACACTTTTGACAACCAATTTGGCATCAGCGGGTTTTGCAATTCGCAGCGCTTGAATTCGCTCTTTGCTTGCGGCGTACTCATCTGAAACCACAAGAATAGCGTTTGCTTTAAGCGCTGGATACCAAGAGAACACGGTCTGCCCATGCACTAACCGGCTATCGACGCGGCACAGTTTAATCATTTTGCCCCTTTCTCGACTTGAACGCAGACAATCATCCTTGACTGCTTATGGCATATTACGTCATATGACGTAATATGCCATTACACAATATCTTGAACGGTTGAATATCACCGCTAAATGGTATTTATCTCTAGAAACAGGGGAAGGTGCAATCCGTCTAGACACAGTGCGTCGGGGGCGGGCTGGGTTTTTATCTTCGCTCCCCTTGCTTCGCAAAGTCGCTCAGCTAAATAACCCAGCCCGCCGCGGGACACCCTGCGACCTACCGGATATTGCCATGACGTACGTTGGCTGATTTGGTTTGGAATGGGAGGTTGACGAGGCTGAAAGTCCCTCCTATATAACGTGGGCGCCGTCGTTCGAATGAACGACGGCGCCCGCACTCATTTTCTATTCAGCCCTAGTCATCGCGCAAAGTCCCTTCGACAGTACACGGTGCAGCCGAGTCACCGTAGGCCGGGGCGGGAGGCGGTCCTTTCTCTCGGAAAACTTCGCGAAGCCCAGTTTCCGAGAGAAAGTGTCCGCCTCCCGCCCCGGCCGGCCAGGTCAACTACACCGTGTACTGCGGCAGGTCCTGCAGGGCGATGACGTCCATGCCCATGTCGTTGGCGCTGCCGTGACCCTGCTGGTCCTCACGCACCGCCTCGATGGCACTCACGTACGTATTGGCGGCAGACATCGCGGTCACGCAGGTCACGCCACGGCGCACGGCCTCGGTACGCAGCAGATATCCGTCGCCGCGCGAGCCCGGGCCGTACGGCGTGTTGACGATTACCGCGATCTTGCCATCGGCGATGAGGTCACCAATGTTGGGACGCTCGCTGTCGTGTGGGCCGCTGATCTTCTCCACGACTTTGCACGTCACGTTGCCGCCGCGCAGCACGCGCGCCGTACCCTCGGTGGAGCAGATATCAAAGCCCAGGTAGCGCAGGATGCGGGCGACCGAAAGGATATGGCGCTTGTCGCGGTCGCACACACTGATGAACACCTTGCCGCTGCTCGGGTCGGGCAGCTTGTAGTCGATCGCCAGCTGCGTCTTGGCGTATGCCTCGGGATAGCTCTTGGCGATACCCATGACCTCGCCCGTCGACTTCATCTCGGGCCCCAGGATAACGTCGGCACCCGGAAAACGGCCCCAGGGCATAACGGCTTCCTTCATGCAGAACCAATCGAGCTGACGCTCGTCGCTCGGCAGGCCCAGGCTCGCGATGGAATCGCCCGCCATGATACGCGCCGCGCACTTGGCCAGCGGCACACCGGTGGCCTTGGAGATAAACGGCACGGTACGGCTTGCGCGCGGGTTGGCC
This sequence comes from uncultured Collinsella sp., assembly GCA_959606065.1. Lineage (GTDB taxonomy): Bacteria > Actinomycetota > Coriobacteriia > Coriobacteriales > Coriobacteriaceae > Collinsella. The sequence continues at coordinate 7,313 of CAUHHV010000034.1, read as the reverse complement.
TCGATCACGTAGACGGTCTCGCCCTTAATGGCGTACTGCACGTTGACCAGGCCGCGGACTCCCAGCGCCATCGCGATGCGGCGCGTAGTCTCGCGGAGCTTCGCCTGCAGGCTCTCGCTAAAGCTAAACGGCGGAATGCAGGTCGCGGAGTCGCCGGAGTGAATACCGGCCTCCTCGATATGCTCCAGGATACCGCCGATGTAGACCTCCTCGCCATCGCACAGGGCGTCGACATCGGACTCGATCGCACCCTCCAAGAAGCGATCCAGATACACCGGGTAGTCGGGGCTAATGCGTGCAGCCTCGGCCATGTAATCGCGCAGATGCTCGGCATCGTAGGCGATCATCATGCCGCGGCCGCCCAGCACGTAGCTCGGACGCACCAGCAGCGGGTAGCCAATATGCGCGGCCACGGCCTCGGCCTCCTCAAACGAGGTCGCCTGGCCCGCCGGCGGATACATAATGCCCAGCTTGTCGAGCAGGGCGGCAAAGCGCTCGCGGTCCTCGGCAAAATCGATGGCGTCGGGCTTGGTGCCCATGATGTTCACGCCGCTCTCCTCGAGCATGCGCGCCAGCTTGAGCGGGGTCTGACCGCCGAGCGTCACCACGACGCCGTCGGGACGCTCAACGTCGATAACGTCCATGACGTCCTCGTAGGTGAGCGGCTCAAAGTACAGGCGATCGGACGTGTCGTAGTCAGTCGAAACGGTCTCGGGGTTGCAGTTGACCATGATGGTCTCGAAGCCGCGGGCCGCCAGCGCGTAGCTCGCGTGCACGCAGCAGTAATCGAACTCAATACCCTGGCCAATACGGTTGGGGCCGGCACCCAGGATCATCGCCTTGGGCTTGTCCGCCGGCGTGGTCTCGTCGGGAGCCACGCACTTCTTGGCGAGCGGGCTTGTGCGGTAGATGTTCTCGTACGTCTTGTAGTGGTACTCCGTGGCGCTCGAGAACTCCGCAGCGCAGGTATCGACCGTCTTCATGCTGGGAACCACGCCCAGACCCTTGCGGTAGGCGCGCACAAAGCGCTCGTCCGAGCCGGTCAGCGCGGCGATCTCGGCGTCGCTCGTGCCATACTGCTTGAGCAGGCGCATCGCGTCGGCGTCGATATCCTCCACACGCAGGCCGCGGATGCTCTCCTGAACCTGCACCATGTCGTTGATACGGTTGAGGTACCACGGATCGATACCGCAGATAGCATGGATGCGGGCGATGTCCCAGCCACGACGTAGGGCCTCGACCACAAAGAAGATGCGGTGCTCAGTCGGGGTGCCCACGGCCTGGGCGAGTTCATCATCGCTCAGTTTGTCAGCGCCCTCCTTGCCACCGGCGCAGATGCCCTGGTGACCGTCCTCCAGCGAGCGCATGGCCTTGCCGAAGGCCTCCTCAAAGGTGCGGCCGATCGCCATAATCTCGCCCACGGCCTTCATGCGCGTGGTGAGCGTGGGGTCGGTACCCTTGAACTTCTCGAAGGCAAAGCGCGGCACCTTGACCACGCAGTAGTCGATCGTGGGCTCAAAGCAGGCAGGCGTGGCCTTGGTGATGTCGTTGACGATCTCGTCGAGCGTATAGCCAACGGCCAGGCGCGCGGCGGCCTTGGCGATAGGGAAACCCGTGGCCTTGGAAGCGAGGGCGGACGAGCGGCTCACGCGCGGGTTCATCTCGATGACGATCAGGCGGCCGGTGTTGGGGTTCACGGCAAACTGCACGTTGGAGCCACCGGTCTCGACGCCGATCTTCTCAAGAATGGCGAGCGAGGCCACGCGCATGCGCTGATACTCAAGGTCGGAGAGCGTCTGCGCCGGCGCCACGGTGATGGAGTCGCCGGTATGCACGCCCATGGGGTCGAGGTTCTCGATGGAGCACACGATGATGCCGTTGCCGGCGTGGTCACGCATGACCTCCATCTCGTACTCTTTCCAGCCCTCGATGGACTCCTCGACCAGCACCTCGTGGGCGGGCGAGAGCTCGAGGCCCTGGCTCACGATGGAGACGAGCTCCTCGTGGGTGTGAGCGATGCCGCCGCCGGCGCCGCCGAGGGTAAAGCTCGGGCGCAGCACGCAGGGATAGCCCACGCGCTCGGCGATAGCCTCGGCGTCGGCCACGCTGTAGGCATAGCCCGAGCGCGCGACCTCCAGGCCAATCTCGGCCATGGCCTCGTTAAAGAGCTTGCGGTCCTCGCCGCGCTCGATAGCGGCCAGGTCGCAGCCGATCATCTCGACGCCGTACTTGTCGAGCGTACCGTCCTTTGCCAGCTCGACGGCGGCGTTCAGACCGGTCTGGCCGCCCAGCGTGGGCAGCAGCGCGTCCGGGTGCTCTTTCTTGATCACGCGCTCGATAAACTCGGCGGTGATGGGCTCGACATAGGTGCGGTCGGCAAGACCCGGGTCGGTCATGATGGTCGCCGGGTTGGAGTTGACCAGGATGACCTCGAAGCCATCCTCCTTGAGCACCTTGCAGGCCTGGGCGCCGGAGTAGTCGAACTCACATGCCTGGCCAATAACGATGGGGCCCGAACCAATAACGAGGATACGCTTGATGTCAGTACGTTTCGGCATGTTAGTTCTCCTCGGTCTCGGTCGCGGCGGTCTCGGCGAAATTCCAGCCAGCCAGGCGGTCCTTCGCGGTGTCGATGTCCAGGTAGTTCTCCTCGCCGTCCATGAGTCGCGTAAAGGCGGTAAAGAGATAGTGGGCATCGGTGGGGCCAGGCGAGGCCTCGGGGTGGTACTGGACCGAGAAGCACGGGGCGTCGAGCAGCTGGATGCCCTCGGCGGTGCCGTCGTTGAGGTTCACATGTGTCAGGCGAATGCGACCAAAGCGCTCGTTCATCACGACCGGCGCGATGCCGCGACGCACCCAGGCGCGCAGGTCACCGTCGGCCGCATGCTCGGTTTCGCCGCCGGAAAGCTCCGGAATCAGTTTGCCCAGACTGGGGAACAGCAGGCCAAAGCCGTGGTTTTGCGCGGTGATCTCCACGCGACGGCTCACCAGATTCATAACCGGCTGGTTACCGCCACGGTGACCGAATTTAAGCTTTTCCATTTGGGCGCCGCAGGCCAGGCTGATCATCTGGTGACCGAGGCAAATGCCAAAGACCGGCACCTTGCCGATCAGCTGCTGTACCTGCTCATAGGTCTCCACCACGGCATCGGGGTCGCCGGGGCCGTTGGACAAAAAGACGCCATCGGGATTCATGTCGAGCACCTGCTGGGCGGGCGTATCCCACGGCACGACGGTGAGATCGCAGCCGGCACGGACCAGGCCCTCCAGAATACCGCGCTTCACACCGCAGTCGTAGGCGACCACTTTGTGACGGGCAGGAGCGGCAGCCGCAAGCGCAAAGTCATGCGTGGCAGGCAGGTCGGCGGCCACAAACTCGTGAGGCGCGGGGCAACTTACGGTCTTGACCAGGTTCTCGCCTACCAGCGTGGGCGCAGCGGACAAGCGCTCGGCAAGCTCGTCGACGTCGAAGATCTCGGTCGAGATAATGCCCATCTTGGAACCATTGTCGCGCAGATGGCGCACCAGAGCGCGGGTGTCGATACCCTCGATAGCGACGATGCCGTGAGCGCGCAGGTACTCCGGCACGCTGACGGCCGAGCGCCAGTTAGAAGGCGTGGCGCACATATCGCGAACGATCATGCCGCGCATAGCCGGAGCGCTCGCAGGGCGCACGGCGTCGCCGGGGAAGGCCGACTGGACATCGGTCTCGTCGATACCGTAATTGCCGATCTGCGGATAGGTCATGGTTACAATTTGGCCGGCATAACTCGGGTCGGTCATGACCTCAAAGTAGCCCTCGAGCGAGGTGTTGAAGCAGACTTCGCCGGTCGCGGTGCCCTCGGCGCCGCATGCACGTCCATAAAAAATGGTCCCATCCTCAAGATACAGGATACAGGGACCGCAGGTGCCCTTGCTGGTTTTGGCCAGCATACGCTGGCAAAGCTCGCTGGGCGCGAAGGTGCGGGCGGCGGCGCCCGCGGTATGGTTGTTCGCCATAATTCTCCTTCCCGGTCTCACAGGACCGGCTTAAAGGTGTGTAGTTAGGCCTCGCGGTATTGTAACCGCAAGCATGCCTCATGGCGTTAATTTCATCGAAATGTTTACGAAATGATAATTATGACTTTCTATGCATAATGATTATTTAATCCCCGTCCCAGAAAAATTATCCCGCGTGGGCTTGCGGCTCACGCGGGATAATGGCCTCTTACTTTTGCTTGTCCTGTTCCAGCAGATCGGACGGTGAGCGATCGGGCTTGCCGCCGCGGAAAATCTCGCGGCCATGCAGACGATGCTCCAGGTCACGTTCGGCCTTTTCCTCGTCAATCTTGGTCTGGCTCACCACCGGGTCCTCGATCAGCGACGAAACCGAGTTCACCTGTTTTTGAATGCGCTCGGCAATGGTGTCGTCCATGCTTACGATGCGCATCTTCCAGTCGATACTCGTGGCGTTGGATGAGCTCTTGGTCCACACAAACGTCAAAATGGCGCTCTGATGACCCCGCGCGGGAAACATGCCAAAGAAGGAATCGTGCTGAATGTTGCTATCCTCGTCGATATAGGCGTGAACGTTATACACCACGCGGTCGATCTTATCGTTGAGCAGCGCGTTGGTCGCAAGCGCAGCGGCCTGAATCTGCCCGTTGGACAGCAGCTCGAGCTCGTTGGCAGACGATGTGTCCAACACCGTCACCTCGACCGTGCCCGTACGCTCATCAGCTTCATCGACGGTAAAGTCGAGCGGGAACTGCGTAAAGCCGTTGCCCCACTCAAGGCCGCCCTTCAGCGCCGTCGAAACGGTATCCACCGAAACGCTCTCGGACAGGTTGGCGGTATTCAGACGGCGCATCACGCCGTAGCCGATCTGCATGCCCACGATCAGCACCAGAATACCGATGACCACGGCCATCGCGGTCTTCGTAATGGTATGGCTCACCTGCGAGCCCGAAGGATCGTCCTCGGACAGCGGGTCGATATGTTTTGCCTGGCTCGCGCGGTCCTCGCTGCGCAGCTGCGCTAGCGCCGCTTTGTCACCGCGCTTGGCCGCAGCCTCCTTCTCACGCATGCGCTCGGTTCGCTTTTTGGCAAGCGTGGGATCCAAGACACCGGATGCATCGATTTCGGAGAATAACTCCGTCACTTCTTCCGGAGTCAAAGGGTTCTTGTCAGCCATAAACTTCCTGTCATATCAATCAGTCGAGCTCGTGCGCACGCGCACCTTCGAACTGCATTCGATAGTAACGGGCATAGGTGCCGCCACGGGCGAGAAGCTCCTCGTGCGTGCCACGCTCCACAACGCGACCATGCTCAACGGTCGCAATCTCATCGGCATGCTTAATGGTCGAAAGACGATGGGCGATGATAATCGTGGTGCGGCCGCGTGCCAGCTCTTCGAGTGACTCCTGCACCGCCTCCTCGCTCTCGTTATCCAAAGCACTCGTCGCCTCGTCCAAAATCAGGATCTTGGGGTTCTTGAGAAACACGCGCGCAATGGCAACGCGCTGCTTCTGTCCACCCGAAAGACGGCTGCCGCGCTCGCCCGCCACGGTGTCGTAGCCCTGAGGAAGCGACTCGATAAAGGCATCGATGTTGGCGCGACGGGCGGCCTCGGCGATCTCTTCTGCCGTAGCGCCCGGCTTGCCGTAGGCGATGTTCTCGCCGATTGTTCCGTCAAACAGGTAGACATCCTGCTGCACCAGGCCGATGGCGCGGCGCAGGCTCTGCTGCGTCACATCGCGCACGTCCTGGCCGTCGATGCTAATGGATCCGGCAGCCACGTCATAAAAGCGCGGCAGCAGCGAACAGGTCGTGGACTTGCCACCGCCCGAAGGGCCAACCAAAGCGATGGTCTGCCCGGGCTTGATGGACAGATTCATATGGTCGATAACGGGACGCTCGTCGGCATCACCCTCGCCCAGCTCAACGTCCTCGTAGTTAAAGCACACGTCGTGATAATCCACGGCGCCGGCAGTCACCTGCAGATCCGTGGCGCCCGGCTTGTCCTGGATATCCGGCGCGGTCGAGAGCACCTCGTCCATACGCTTAAAGCCGGCGATAGCCTTCTGATACGTTTCGGCCGAATTGACGAGTGTCTCGAGCGGCGTGCAGAACAGCGAAATATAGAGTGCAAAGGTCGCCATATCGACCGCCTGCAGCTGTCCCTGGGCGACCAGCCAGCCGCCCAGCAGTACCACGATCACATAGAGCACACCCGAGAGCAGGCCATACGTCGCAGTATAGACGCCCATGGCGTGATACATGTTCTCCTTGGACGAAAGATAGCGATTGTTGGAGGCGCGGAACTTGAAGCGTTCGGTCTCCTCATTGGCAAAACTCTTGACCACGCGCATGCCCGCCAGCGAATCCTGCAGCTGCGCATTGATGCCGCTGATCTTTTTGCGGTTGTCGCTAAAGACCTCGCGCATGCGCATGTTCTGCCAAAACATGATGACCGCAAACGCCGCCGTCACCACGGCCATGGCGAGCGCCAGCACCGGGGCGATGGTAAAGAGGATCACAAACGAGCCGATAATCTCGATGCCGCAGATGATGATCCACTCGGGCACGTGGTGCGCCGCCTCGCAGATATCGAACAGGTCGTTGACCACGCGGCTCATCATGTCGCCCGAGCTGTTGCGGTCAAAGTACGCAAAGCTAAAGCGCTCATACTGGTCGAACAGGTCCTCGCGCATCTTGGACTCCATGCGCGCGCCCATCACGTGACCCCAATAGCTCACAAAGTAGCGGCAGGCGCAGCGGACGGCATACATCAGCACCAAGCCCACCGCGATCATGCCGAGCGCCTGCATAATGGCAGCCTGACCCTGAGTAAATAGCCCACCGTTCAAATTGCGCAGGACAATGGGGAACGCCAGGTCAATGGCGGCAAGCACCAGGGCACAAATAGTATCGGCAACAAAAAGCCCCATCTGGGGCTTGTAATAAGACAGAAAACGCTTCAGCATAATCACCTTACGCGGTTTTACCAAACCGCGTTTCATCTCGACGCTGCAAGTGCTCCATTTGGACAATCTGGCCTTCAATCGTCGGTCGCGTATATCCATACGCTTCCCTCCTCTTTTAGGCCACCTTGTCTCAAATGGAGCACTTTCGCTGACTTACACAAACCTGCGGGATCATTCCCGCTCGTTAAATCTCCGCTCCGCCCAGCCTGTGCGCGATGCTGTCGCAGGCAAGCGCGCCTACAACGGTCTTGGCGTCTTCGATCTTGCCGTCGAGTACGGCGTCGATCAGCTCGTGCAGCGGCACCAGGTCCACGTTGACAAACTCGTCATCATCGGGGTTGGGCGCAT
>CAUHHV010000033.1 GCA_959606065.1 uncultured Collinsella sp. | reverse complement strand
CGACGGAGTTCTTGGAGCTCGGTCATAAAGGTTCCTTTCATAGGTGCGCGCCAGTTGTCATCTTATTGTGCCGCAAGATTGCCGCACCCTTATTTCCAGCATATCCCTGCATTTTTTAAACGTTATATACGAATACTCTTGTTTGGTAAAGTGCAACGTGGTAGGGTCGTTACCACTTGATAGAGGCGCGGGCACGAAGAACCGCGGGTGAGCCGGCAGGCTTTGACCCCGTGGGGAGGCGAAACCCGCCGAACTGGGCTTTTCGGGCACGAACAACCTGGTGGGCCTGCGGGAAACACCCGCAGGACTGTCTGCAGCAATGCGGGAGCGCTATCCGGACATTGGGTCCACGCTATGCGGATTCGATGCGCAGATGGCGCCGTCTGGATAGCGAGGTTTACGGGACATGGCATTAACCCCCAACGAGGCATATGCGGCCAAGCAGCCGTTTGTGGACAAGGAGACGCTCGAGCATATCGTCGAGCAGTTCCCCACGCCATTTCATCTATATGACGAGGCGGGCATCCGACGCAACATGCAAGAGGTGCGCGACGCCTTTGCATGGAACCCGGGCTTTAAGGAATACTTTGCCGTCAAGGCCAACCCCAACCCGGCACTCATCTCCATTCTCAACGAATACGCCTGCGGCTGCGATTGCTCGAGCTATACCGAGCTCATGATCGCCCGCTCGCTGGGCATCACGGGACACGACATCATGTTCTCGTCCAACGACACGCCGGCTGCCGACTTTGAGCTCGCCGACAAGCTGGGTGCCATCGTCAACTTTGACGACATCAGCCACATCGAGTTCTTTGAGCGCGTTGCGGGACCCATCCCCAAGACGGTCAGCTGCCGCTTTAATCCGGGCGGCCTATTCCAGCTCTCCAACGGCATCATGGATAACCCCGGCGACTCCAAATACGGCATGACCACCGAGCAGCTCTTCGAGGCCTTCCGCATGCTCAAGGCCAAGGGCGCCGAGGACTTTGGCATCCACGCATTCCTTGCCAGCAACACCGTCACCAACGACTACTACCCCAAGCTTGCGCGCATCCTCTTTGAGCTTGCCGTGCGCCTGGAGCGTGAAACGGGCGCACATGTCGCCTTTATCAATCTGTCCGGCGGTGTGGGTATCCCCTACCTGCCCGAGCAGCAGGCTAACGACATCCGTGCCATCAGCGAGGGCGTACACGCGGCCTACGACGAGATCTTGGTTCCCGCCGGCATGGGCGATGTGGCGATTTGCACCGAGATGGGTCGCTTTATGATGGGCCCCTACGGCTGCCTGGTGACCAAGGCCATCCACGAAAAGCAGATCTACAAGGACTATATCGGCGTGGACGCCAGTGCCGTCGACCTCATTCGTCCCGCCATGTATGGCGCTTACCACCACATCACGGTGATGGGTCAGCCGGGCGGCGCCGACAAGGCCACAGCGCCCGTCACGAACACCTATGACATCACGGGCAACCTATGCGAGAACAACGACAAGTTCGCTATCGATCGCGAGCTGCCGCATATCGACATGGGTGACCTGCTTGTAATCCACGATACCGGCGCGCATGGCTACTCCATGGGCTACAACTACAACGGCCGTCTGCGCTCCGCCGAGGTCCTGCTGCGCCCCGATGGCTCGGCCGACCTCATCCGTCGCGCCGAGCGCCCGGGCGACTACTTTGCCACGCTCGACGTGCTGCCGTGCGGCCGAGAGTTGCTGGCCAAGTCGCGCGCCGAAAGTGCCCGCCGCCGCGCTCAGGACGAGCGCCTGGCCGTCGCCGCTCAGTGGAACAAACGCATCCAGATCGCGGAAGCGAAGGAGAAGAACATGGACATCCGCAATCTCGAGGGTTCAATCGTCGCCCTTGTCACGCCGTTTAAAAAGGACGGCAGTGTCGACTTTGACGCGCTCGAGCGCCTTATCGATTTCCACCTGCAAAATGGCACCGACGCCATCCTCACCCTGGGCACCACCGGAGAGAGTGCCACGATGACCGACGACGAGGACAACTCCGTTGTCGCCGCAGTGGTCAAGCAGGTTGCGGGCCGAGTCCCCGTTATTGCCGGCTCGGGCTCTAACTCCACGCAGACCATGCTCACTAAGTCGCTCACTTACCAGGGCCTGGGCGCCGATGGTCTGCTGCTCATTACCCCCTACTACAACAAGTCTAACGAAGAGGGCATCTACCAGCACTTTAAGACCGTGGCCGACGCCGTGGACATCCCCTGCATTCTGTACAACATCCCCGGCCGCTGTGGCTGCGGCATCAGCGAGCGCAACGTAGAGCGCTTGGCCGCGCACCCCAACATCATGGGCATCAAGGAGGCCTCGGGCAACGTCGCCTACGCGGCCAAGATCGCCCACCTGCTGTCAGACGACTTCCGCATGTACTCGGGCGAGGATGCCCTCACCGTGCCGCTCATGAGCCTAGGCGCTTCGGGTACCATCAGCGTGTGGGCAGACGTTCAGCCGCAGCTCGTGCACGACATGTGCCGTGCCTATCTGGACGGCGACGTGGAGCGCGCCCGCGATATCCAGATTGCCGGTCAGCCGCTCATCAACGCCCTCTTTAGTGAGGTCAACCCCATCCCCGTCAAAGAGGCGCTCGCTCAGATGGGTATGATCGAGGCAAACTACCGTATGCCGCTGTGCCCCATGGCCAACGACACGCGCGCTGCACTTACCGATGCTTTGAAGGGAGCTGGTCTGCTTGATTAAGACCGTCATTATGGGAACGGGCCGCATGGGCTCGCTCATCCGCACTACCGCCGAGGGCATTGTCAACGCCGCTGGAGAGGCCGTTTTTGACATCGTCGCCCAGATCGGCTTCGACTTGTCCGAGCTCGAGAACGCCCCAGCAGCCGACGTCATCATCGACTTCTCGAACGTTGCGACCTTCAATGCTGTCGTCGCCTATGTCGAGCGCACGGGCGCGGCGTTGGTCTCGGGCACCACGGGCTACACGCCCGAGCAGATGGATCGCCTGCGCGAGCTGGGTCAGAACGCCCGCGTCATGCACTCCGGCAATTACTCCATCGGCATCGCGGCCCTGCGTCATCTGGTGGCACAGGCCACGCGTGAGCTGCCCGGCTTTGACTGCGAGATTGTCGAGACGCACCACAACCAAAAGGCCGACGCCCCCAGCGGCACCGCGAAGCTGCTGCTCGACGCCGTCGTCGAAGCCGAGCCCGAGGCAGGTTACCACCCCGTCTATGGCCGCGAGGGCATGTGCGGCGCACGCGACCCCAAGGAGATCGGCATGCACTCGCTGCGCGGTGGCACGGTCGCCGGCGTGCACGAGGTGAGTTTCTTTGGCCAGGACGAGGAGGTCACGCTCACACACCGTGCCACGAGCCGCCAGATCTTTGTCAACGGCGCCCTGGCCGCCGCCCAGAAGCTCATCACCCGCGACCCCGGCTTCTACACCTTCGACCAGGTCATGTTTGCCTAACCAGGTATCAACCGTATCCACGAAAAGGAGAAACAGCATATGAGTAACGCAGCCGAGATGGATGCACAGGAGATTATCAACTACATCGCCACCGCGCCCAAGAAAACGCCCGTCAAACTGTACGTGCGCGAAAAGCCGGGCATGAAGGTCCAGTGGGGCAATGCGCACGTCTACGGCGGTCATCGCGGCAAGACCGTCTTTGGTAACTGGGATGAGCTTAAGACCATCCTGGTCGCCAATGCCGATTCCATCGACTACTACGACGTAGAGAACGACTGCCGCAACTCCGCCGTGCCCATGCTCGACCTCAAGGGCATCAACGCCCGCATCGAGCCGGGCGCAATCATCCGCGACCGCGTCGAGATCGGCGATCGCGCCGTCATCATGATGGGTGCCATCATCAACATCGGCTCCGTCATCGGCGAAGGCTCCATGATCGATATGGGCGCCGTGCTGGGCGGCCGCGCCACCGTGGGTAAGAACTGCCACATCGGCGCCGGCACCGTGTTGGCAGGCGTCGTAGAGCCCGCCAGCGCCACGCCCGTCATCATCGAGGACGATGTCATGATCGGCGCCAACGCCGTGGTCCTGGAGGGCGTGCACGTAGGCAAGGGCGCCGTCGTTGCCGCCGGCGCCGTGTGCGTCGAGGACGTCCCCGCCGGCGCCGTCGTGGCCGGTGTCCCCGCCCGCGTCATCAAGATGCGCGACGAGAAGACCGACAGCAAGACCGGCCTGGAAGAGGGCTTACGTCAACTTTAATAGTTACGCGGGTTTACCAACCCGCGCAACGGCTCGACGCTGCACCTTTGGTTCCGTCGTTCTAACGAACGACGGACCGGTCGACGCTACAAACGCCCCTAAGCGGCAATCTGACGTTCAATCGTCGGTCGCGTACCAAAGTACGCTTCCCTCCTCTTTCACGTCACCTTGCTCGCTTAGGGGCGCTTTCGCTGACGTATGCTCAGTCTGCAACTCAATTGAGCTCCAAGCAAAAAGGCCGAAGACCCAAAGGGCTTCGGCCTTTGCTTTCCCGCTGTAGGCGTAACGCAACTTATCGATTCTCGATGCTGCCGATGTTTTTGAGTTCGATGGAAATGAGGCCGTTGGGCTCGTTGACGAACTCGATGTACTCGGAGTTCGAGCCCATCTCGGCCGGAAAGCTGATCTCGATTCCCGTATCGGTACGAATCTTGTGGTTGCGCACGGCCGCGCGTTCGACCTGCTTGCGCTCCACGGGCACACGCTCAGGCACCTTCTCCTCAGTCAGTGCCGCGCGCACGCTCTCCTTGATAACCGGTTCGTCCTCAAAGACCTCATCGACGATATCCCAGGGCGGCAGCTCCTCGTCATCCTCGACTTTCTCGGCGACGGCAGCCTTAACCTTGGCGAGCGCCACGGCCGTATTGGCACCGTGCTCCTCGGCGACTTCCTCGACCACACGCGTCACGGTGTCGATGACCTCCTTGCCTGATACGCCCGTGTCGCACTGCAGCAGGCCATCGGGGATAAGCATACGGTCCTCACCGGCAATCTTGCGCTTCTTGTCCACGTAACCGATCTCCATGGTGCTCGCACGCACGATGGCATAGCTCGGCACCTTTTGCGAGGGGTTCGGCAGAATGGCGTAGTGGCGCGCGATGTCGTTGCGCACCTCCCCCTCCTCGCGGCCCACTTCGTGCATAAAAGCCTGCTTGGAGCCCAGCAGCATCACGGCAAACCAGCGGGCATCCTCATCGTCGTCAAAATCGGCCACGAGCACGTCGGTGGACTCAGCCTTCTCGGCCTTGGTGAGCTCGGAAGAGATGAACTCCGCGATCTGCTGCGACAGATCCACGAACTCGCGCTCGCCAAAGAAATAGCCCTTGAGCTCGCCGCCAAACGCAGAGTTCTCGGCAAACGTGGCACGCTTGTTATCGGCCGAAGTGCGGGCACGGCGTAGGTGTGTGGTCACAAAGTTGCGCACGGTACGGCTCTCGATATCGAGCTCGCGCTGGCTCATGACGTTGACAGCCGAGTCAAAGTCCAGGATATGCAGGATAGCGTGGTTGATTTTCATATACGGCATTCCGTTCTAGATCGATTTGAGCACGAATCAGTATAGCGGTCGAGCCCACCCCAAGCGCACCGCAGATTGATGCATTGGGGTCAGGTTGCTTTGCACCAATGGTTAGCGCAGGAGCTCGGATTGCCAAGCCTCGAGCTGTTCTGCCAAACTCTTGCCGGCAGCGGGCATGTCGATCTGGGGTCGTTTGGGCAGCAGTGCGCATTTAAGGATTGCCACGATAGTCTGCGAGACAAAGCGTCGCGTATCCTCGTCAAAGCCTTGCGCAGCCTGGAGCATCACGGGCAGGCTCTCGCGCAGATTCCCGGCGATATCCGCAAACCGCTCAGCACCCGTAGCCTCAAACACGGAGAACAACGCATCTACAAAACGCTCGCGCTCGCTAGGCGACACTGCAAGCAGCATCTCGCGAATGGAGCCATCAACGTATCGAGCACCGGCGGACAGGCGCTCACAGTACACGAAGTCGCGACCATCAACCACCCAGCTAAAGGGATTGTGCTGCAGCAGGCTGAACTCGGTACTCTCAACGATGGCATAGTCCTCCTGTGTCTCGAACATCATGCCAAAGATCGACGACCGAGGTAGCGTCTTGTCGATTCGACCGCAAAGATCGGCAAAGGCGTTGCCGTTCAGAAACTCCTCGACGAAGCCCGGACCATCATGGGAATACACCCGTTCGATTCGCTCGCGGGCGACATCGGAGCACATCGCCGCACCGTACACCGCAAGGTTTCCACCCTTGGAATGACCTCCGCACAAAAGCGGCCCGTCAATCGCATCCGCCGCCTCGTCCACATAACGTACCGCGGATTCCTGGGCCGGCACAGGACACCGAAACGCCATGTTAAAGTCCTCTTTCCAGCCCACAATCGTGCTGTCGGTCCCCCGGAAGGAAAGATAACTAAACCCCGCCGGAAACCGGAACGCCATGGCTGCAAACTGCTCTGTCGCTACCACATCGCTCACGGCACGATAGCCGCAAACGTGCACGCCACGGTAGCGAGGGCTTGCTGCCACGGCCTCCAACAAGGCCCTGCTCCCCTCTGGGTCCCACAAGTCGTCAATCATGTCCCGGTAGCACTCGGCACGCAGCAGCTCGCGTACGTCTAGGCCCTGCCAGTTCGTCAGCTCCGCCATATCACCCGGCAAACGCAAATAAGACAACCACGCAAAGACCAGGCTATCCACCGCGCAGAACGACCGCTCCTCAAACGGATCAAACACCGTCTGGGCATATGTCAAAAAATTAGGCGAATCCGACATGGCCCTCCCATCAACTATGGTGCATTGGGGTCAGGTTACTTTGCACCAAAAAGGCGCCCGGGCCGTGTGGACCCGGACGCCTTCATTGTAGCTTTTCGCTCTAGCGAGCTTGATTTAGCAGGAGAAGTCGACGCTGTCGATGATGTCCTTGAGGGCCTTGGCGGAGGCGGTGAGCTCATGCTGCTCGTCATCGTTCAGCGGCACGGGGACGCGACAGACGACGCCGTCGCGGCCAACGACCGTCGGCATGGAGATGGCAAGATCGGACAGGCCATACTCGCCCACCATGAGCGAGGAGACGGGCAGAACGGTCTGCTCATCGCGCATGACGGCGGTGCAGATGCGCTTGACGGCCATGGCGACGCCATAGTAGGTGGCGTGCTTCTTCTCGATGATGGTGTAGGCGGAGTTCTTGACGTCCTCGGCGATGCGCTTCTCGGCAGCTTCATGCTCCAGATGACCGTGAAGCTCGCAGAAGGTGTTCAGCGGAACGCCGGCAACCTGGGCGCTGGACCAAGCGACAAACTCGGAGTCGCCGTGCTCGCCCATGACATAGGCCTGGACATCGCGCGGGTCAACCTCGACGTGGGCACCAAGCATCTGCTGCAGACGGCCGGTGTCGAGCACGGTGCCGGAACCGATGACGTGGCCCTCGGGCAGGCCGGACATCTTGATGGCGGCGTAGGTCAGAACATCGACCGGGTTGGAGACGATGAGCAGAATGCCGTCGAAGCCGGACTTCTTAATCTCGGGGATAATGGACTTAAAGATGTTGACGTTCTTGTTGACCAGGTCCAGGCGGGTCTCACCGGGCTTCTGAGCAGCACCAGCGGTGACGACGATCATGGCAGCGTCGGCGACATCGGAATAATCGCCGGCGTAGATCTTCATCGGCTCGGCAAACGTCATGCCGTGCGCGATATCCAGGGCCTCGCCCTCGGCACGGTTCTTGTCCACGTCGATGAGGACCATCTCGGAGAACAGACCACTCTGCATCAGTGCGAACGCCGAAGACGAACCGACGAAACCGCAGCCGACAATAGCGACCTTCTTCTCGTTAACCATTAGAAACTCCCATCTCTCTCCACAAACAAGCCGCCCGGGAACGACCCGAGCGGCTTGCCGTAATCCCAATACATCCAATCGGGACTTTGATTATGCCCCTATTCGCAGCCAAAAATCGACCGTTTACCGAAATTGTTTGCAGTATTCGTAAAATAACTGCACGAAATCGGTTTCGAGCTATTGACGAGTCGAAATACCTTTCTAATACAGGCCCGCCTCACGAATGGCCTCGACAGCCAAAGCAATCTGGTCGGGCGGCAGGACCAGCGCCATGCGCACGTGTCCCTCGCCCGAAGGACCAAAGCTCGCGCCCGGCGTCACCACAACGCCGGCCTTCTCCATGAGCTCCTCGCAAAACGCCATGGAATCGGTGCGACCACCGGGAAGCTTGGCCCACACAAACATAGAGCCATGCGCGTTGGGACGCTCCCAGCCCAGGCCCTCAAGACCGTCGCACAGGGCATCGCGGCGCTCCTGGTACTTCAGACGCTGCGCCTCGACCTCATCGCGCGGACCGTTCAGGCAGGCGATGGCGGCCTTCTGGATCGGGAAGAACATACCGAAGTCGATCTGGCCGCGCAGCTTGGCAAAGGCAGAGACCACATCCTCGCGGCCGACCAAAAAGCCGATACGCGCACCGGTGACGTTAAACGACTTGGAGAGCGAGAAGAACTCAACGCCCACCTCGAGCGCGCCGGGATACTGCAAGAAGCTGCCGCCCGGCTCGCCGTCGAACACGATGTCGGAGTACGCGTTGTCGTGAACGATGAGCAGGTCGTGCTCGCGGGCGAAAGCGATGATCTCCTCGTAGACCTCGGGAGTGCCCACCGAGCCGACCGGGTTCGCGGGCAGCGACACGATCATATACTTGGCACGATCGGCCACCTCGGGATCGATACCCGCCACATAGGGCAGGTAATTGTGCTCCGCCACCAGCGGATAGTATTCGAGCTTGGCATCGGCGATCTTGGCACCCGCCTCAAAGACCGGGTAGCACGGATCGGGAACCAGGATGGTGTCGCCCGGATCGAGCAGGGCCAGGCCCAAATGACCCACGCCCTCCTGCGTGCCGTTGCACGACTGCACCATGGACGGCGTAATGCCCGAAACGCCAAAGCGACGCTCGTAGTAATCGCACACGGCTTGCTTGAGTTCGGGCAGGTCGCGCAGGGCATACTTCCACATCTCGGGGTCCTGGGCCGCTTGCGTGAGCGCCTCGACCACGTGGTCGTACGGCTTAAAATCGGGCGTACCCACGCTCATGTTGTAGATGGTCTTGCCCTGGGCCTTCAGCGCGAGAAGTTTGTTGTTGAGCGAGGCAAATACCTCCGCGCCAAAGCGGTCGAGACGCTGCGATGCCTGCATGGTGCCACCTTTCGATATAAAAAAGCGGCGCTCCGACAAGAGCGCCGCGCGACACGGGCCATCAGATTTCAAAAGTGTAACGCTTGCGACCCCCGCATTGGTTCAATTTAGCCAACCTTAGTCGATCGGATTGAGTGCGTCGATCTGCGCAAGCCACAGACGCGAGCTAGCGTCACTCGGCATACGCCAATCGCCGCGCGGGCTGAGCGTCACCGAACCCACCTTGGGACCATCGGGCAGGCAGCTGCGCTTAAACTGCTGGGCAAAGAAGCGACGGTAGAACGTACACAGCCACGTGTGAACGGTCTTGACGTCGTAGACGCCCTCGAAGCTCTTGAGCGCCATGCGGTAGATCTTGCCCGGCTCAAAGCCAAAACGCAGCAGGTAGTAGAGGAAGTAGTCGTGAAGCTCATACGGGCCCACCAAATCCTCGGTCTTCTGCGCAATCTCGCCGTCGCCCGTGGGCGGCAGAAGCTCGGGGGACACCGGCGTATCGAGGATATCGAGCAAGACCTCGGCAATGCGCCCGCCAAACACATCGGCGGCATAGCGCACCAGATGGCGCACAAGCGTCTTGGGCACACTCGCGTTGACGGCGTACATGCTCATGTGGTCACCGTTGTACGTAGCCCAGCCGAGCGCCAGCTCCGACAGGTCGCCCGTGCCGATGACAAAACCGCCAGCCTGGTTGGCCAGATCCATCAGAATCTGCGTACGCTCGCGGGCCTGGCTGTTCTCGTAGGTCACGTCCTGCACGGTCGGATCGTGCTCAATGTCCTTGAAGTGCTGCTCCACAGCCGCGTGAATCGAAACCTCGCGGAAGCTCACACCCAAGTCACGAGCGAGCGACTCGGCATTGGACTTAGTGCGGTGCGTCGTGCCAAAGCCGGGCATGGAAACCGCTGTGATGCCGGTGCGCGGCAGGCCCAGTGCATCGAAGGCACGCACGGTCACAAGCAGCGCTAGCGTGGAGTCCAAGCCGCCCGAAAGGCCGATAACCGCAGCCTTGGTACCCGTATGGGCAAGGCGGGTCTTGAGGCCCGCAGTCTGCAGATCGAGGATGGTCTCGCAGCGCTCGGCCAAGTCGCCGTGGTCGGCCGGCACAAAGGGCGCGCGCGGGAAAACGCGGTCGATATCGCAGGCATCGCGCAGGACAGGTTCTTCGGCCAGCACGCCCTCAAACGAAAACTCAACGGTCGTGGCCTCCGGCGCATCGTCGGTGCGCGTCCACGTCGTCGAGCGACGGCGCTCGGCAACCAGGCGGTCAAGGTCAACGTCGGCGATGGCCATATCGCAGGTAAGCAGTTTGGTCGCGGCGAGCTTGGAGCCGTTTTCGTAGACGAGGTTCTCGCCCGCAAAGACCATGTCGGTCGTGGACTCGCCCTCGCTCGCGTCCGCGTAGGCATAGGCGCAGTACAGGCGCGCGCTTTGGTTAGAGATAAGGCTGCGGCGGTAATCTGCCTTACCGATGATCTCGTCCGAGGCCGACGGGTTGAGAATCACCGTCGCACCGGCAAGCGCCATCTCAGTCGAAGGGGGTGCCGGCACCCACAGGTCCTCACAGACCTCAACGCCCAGCACCAAATCATCGGCACCTTCATCACAGCAGCGGTAGACAAGCCCCGAACCCAGCGGGACCGGACCCTGACCGGCAAATTCAACCCACACGGGATCCGCAAGCGCCGGAGCAAACCAACGGCGCTCATAGAACTCGCCATAGTTGGGCAAATACTTCTTGGCCGTGAGGCCCAAAAGCTCGCCCGCGCAGCACACGGCGGCGCAGTTGTAGATATTCTCGGCAACCGCAACGGGAAGACCGACGGTAAAGACAATCGGCAGCTCGCGGGTTTCATCGAGAATATGTGCCAGTGCAGTCTCGCAAGCATGCAGTAATGTGCGGTTATGGAACAGATCGGCCGCGGTATAGCCGCACAAGTTAAGCTCGGGCAGCACCAGCGCGCGAACGCCGCGCTCGGTAGCCTCGCGAACAGCCGCCAGCGCAACCTCGGCATTGCCCTCGACATCGGC
Source organism: uncultured Collinsella sp. (assembly GCA_959606065.1). Classification (GTDB taxonomy): domain Bacteria; phylum Actinomycetota; class Coriobacteriia; order Coriobacteriales; family Coriobacteriaceae; genus Collinsella. The sequence goes on along the minus strand of CAUHHV010000033.1, from coordinate 3,521 downwards.
CACGCGAATCCGCGGCGACGCCGCCGCCACACGCAAAAAGCCATCGTTCTTATTAGCCGAAACGCAGCATTGCTTTGTTGATCTGGACACTGGAGGCCCCTTCTACCCTGAGATTCAGTCTAACGGACGTTCACATATCTCTAACTAGCCAAAGCAACCTCCCAGTTTACTGAGAGGCCAACCTGTGCTAAGAGCATGTATTTCAAAATTAAGGCATATCAACGTCACATCTGCATATCAGCGTCACATCTTTCGCAAATAATTCAATTGAAACACAACTACCATCATAATTGAAAATACACCAAGTCCTGTAACGAGAATTGAGAACATCACGATGCTCGTGAACAGCGAAACAAGAAGTGTTGAAATAACAACAGCAACCGATTGCAAAGATTCCCTAATTGAAAACAGGCTTATCGATTCAGATCCGTCTCTCGCCAAATCCTGCAGCGATGTTATGAGAAGCACATCTTGAATGGCGTTTCCGGCACCGACGATAAAAAGGAAAATAAACGATATCCCAGACGCATAGCGATAGCCAAACGCCAGATACGCACCTAGCGCAAGATACGTCACAAAACAATATGATTTAACGCAATCGGAACCACTGATTAAACGACCATATATTGTATTTCCGAACAACAGTCCGATTGTAAGACTACTCTGAAGGAATCCGTATTGTATAGATGACGAGTCAAATTGCAATTGCGCTATAGCTGGCAAAAGAGAATTCAGAGAGCCGAATGCCACGCCACTAGAAATATCGATTAATAGGAAACCAATTGCCAAGTGCTTCGCGCTAAGATCACTAAATGCAGTCCTGTTTTTTTCATTTTTGCTTATTCCCTCTTTATCATTAACCTCGATAACCGACGGAACATCTCGCAGCAACCAGAACGACGCGGCAAAAGAAAGCGCGTCTAATGCAAGAACAGCCTCCGCCCCAAATTGAGCGACAACAAAACCGCCGGCAACTGGCCCCAGAACCATCATCAAATTCTGCAGGAACCCAAACGAATTATTAATTACGTCGCGATTGATACTATTCGTATTGGCTCTTAGCAACGAGTAAAAGCAGGGCATTTCTACCGTTCGGCAAAGCGATACCGCGCACGTAATAGCAAACATACTCCATTTACTATCAACAAAAATATAGCAAACGAATAATCCCGCGCGAATTAAGTCTGCCAATCTCATGGCCTGCAGTGTCCCGATACCCATCTTCTGAGGCAGCTGCGCGAGCGCAACTGAAAACAGAGAGGGGGCAAATCTGCAGCAGACCATCAAAGCAGTTGCAGAAACATCGTGAGTTACCTCGTAAATCAGCATTGGCAAAGCAATATTCGCACACCAATTGCCTATTTCGCTTATCCCTCTAGCAATATATAGGACCCGAACCGGACGGCTAGTTCTCAATACCGTGAACATCACGATTAACCTCGTATTTCAGGCCTCGTTCATCCCTTAATAGGAATCCATAATCAACCAAGTACCGCCTCAACACGGCATAATCAGGATAGAGCTGTGACAGCACACGATTAACCTGAAGCTCCGTATAACTTGTATTTAATTCAAAGAAAGAGACGGCCCATAGCAGCATGATTCTTTTATAGCTTTCCTTTTTTGGAATTGAAACCAGCTCGCCATTCTTGAGAAATCGTTTTTTAAAGTCTATTAGCTCATCCATTCACATCCTCCATTTCATACGCATCTAATACTAAAAATGCATACGCTTTAGGTCATCGCATTCAGTTTCTTTATTCGAACTAAACTCGAACTAATCTAAATTATTTGCTCAGACACTCTTCGAAAGCTCGTTTTTCACTCTGAGTAAAATGCCCTTCCCAGTCAGTCCACGAACAGGAAGGCAATTCACAGCGAGCGGAGTCGAAGCCCTCTGCCGTCGGTCGTTCAAAATGCACGATAACCTTTTCGATATCGCCATCTTCAATCAGGTCAGAATGAATGACCTCGGTACCGTCTTCGAATGTCATATACGGGTACATCACGTAAACCACCTCGCAATCGTAAATCCAGTTTAGCATCAAGCTATCGCACCAAAGACAGCAAGCCCCCTTGATGAGTTGATGGTATCTGTTAAATGTCACGTACGATTCACATCTGGTGGGTACCCTGATGGCTACACGAAACGAAGCAGATTTACACCGGGAGGACCCCGTATGACAACCAAGTACACCGACGCGCCGCGCACGCGCGTCATGACGCCGGCATCGCTCAACAACGGCGTGCACGAGAACCATTCCATCGGACAGACCATGGCCATCGCGCCCAAAAAGGGCCTGTTCGACGACATCTCCATTCCCCAGATCGTCGCCGGCGCCGCAGCTGCCGCCACGAGCGTTGCGCTTGCCTCCAAGATCGGTATCGCCGGATCGGTGATCGGCGCCGCCGTGAGCTCGGTCATCACCGTTGTCTCCTCGCAGATCTACCGCCACTTTATCTCTGCCAGCGCCGAAGCCCTCAAAGGCACGCACGCCGCCGTCGACTACCCTACCGGCGCCTACGAGCCCGTTGAGTTGAATGCCGAGGAGCACCTGGGCGGCGCCGCAACCACGCAGGAGATGCGCCAGGTTGCGGGACGCGCGACCACGGCGCGCGTCGCTCCCAACAGCCTGCGCGCCAAGGCGGCGGCTGAGCGCAGCCAGACGCAAAAGAAGGTCATCGTCTTCTCGATCGCTATCGCCATCGTCGCGGTCATCGCCTGCGCCGGCGCCATCCTTATCACCACTGCCGGTGAGGGTCTGGGCGAGCGTCCCGAGCCAATCCTGTCGTCGCGCACGACCGAGAGCGATGCAAATGGCAACACCCAGTCGCAGGATCAGCAGGCACAGACGGACGATACGCAAGACAGTTCTACCTCTGCCAATTCGTCCTCGAACACCCAAAACCAATCGCAGGGCGTCGATTCCTCTGCGAACAACAGCGGCACGCAATCCGGCACGACTGACTCAAGCCAAACGACTGACGGCTCTCAACCGAGCACGGGCGACCAGGCGAATGGCAATACACCGAGTACGGGATCTACCGACAACAGCAACACCAACAGCTCGAGCGGAACCGCGTCCGGCACGGCATCTGACAGTTCAAGCCAAGGCACGACATCGGGCAACTAGGCACTGCATCCCCAGATAGGCAACCTGTACAACGGGCGCGAATCGACAGCGGTTCGCGCCCGTTTGCCTTGGGCGCCGTCATGGCGAGCGCCATGCGATGGTAAGATGCTTTACATGTGTAAAGAGGAGATTTGCCATGAGCAAGACAATAGTTAGGCCCACGCTTTCGCTGGGCAACCGCATCTATCTGTATCGCCTGCTGCGCGATGCGATTGGATGCGGCAAGCAAACGTTTATGACGCAGGTCGAAGAGGCTCTCGCCGCTGGCGACATGACCGCTTATGACCTGGGCTTCGAATCCACGCGCGAGCTGCTCGAGGAGCTTGACGACTGCATTAAGCTGACCGTCTTTAAGGGCGGTCGCCTGTATGCCACCGTCATCGCCAA
>CAUHHV010000032.1 GCA_959606065.1 uncultured Collinsella sp. | reverse complement strand
TGCAGGATTCGCGCTACTCGCAGAGCGAAAGGGCGGCCTCGTCGGCAACGACAACGCAGTTGGTGTGCAGCTGCAGGATCGAAGCCGGGCACTCGGGCGTAACCGGACCATAGCACATATCGTGCACGGCCTGAGCCTTGGCCTCGCCGTTGGCGACGACCAGGATCATGCGGGCATACATGATGGTCTGGGTACCCATGGTGTAGGCCTGACGGGGAACATCGTCGATGCTGTCGAACAGGCGGCTGTTGGCCTGAATGGTGCTCTCGGTAAGGTCGACGCAGTGCGTGCCCTTGGAGAAGTGGTCATCGGGCTCGTTGAAGCCGATGTGGCCGTTGTTGCCAATGCCGAGCAGCTGCAGATCGGGATAGCCGGCGGCAGCGACGACCTTATCGTACTCAGAGCAGGCAGCGGCGGCGTCGGGGTTGGAACCGTCGGGCACATGCGTGTTGTTCAGGTCGATGTTGATGTGATCGAAGAAGTTCTCACGCATGAAGTAGTGATAGCTCTGGGGATCGTCGTGCGAAAGGCCGCGATACTCGTCCAGGTTGTAGGTGCTGACCTCGGCAAAGTCGACGTCGCCCTTCTCGTACCAAGCAGCGAGCTGCTTGTAGGCACCGATCGGGGTGGAGCCGGTGGCAAGACCCAACACGCAGTCGGGCTTGAGGATAACCTGCGCCGAGATAATATTGGCGGCCTTGCGGCTCATATCCTCGTAGTCTTTAGCTTTAATGATCTTCATTACGCGTCCTTTCTCGTACAAGAGAGGCAAGGCTCCCTTACAAGCACTTGCCCGCGGCCCGCGTCGGCCGCAACCAACGTGTGCGGCCACCAGGGCGAGGTCGCGTAATGTATGTGTCTCGTGTCTAACCGCGTCGAGGCCCCTGCCCGTCCACGGTGACCCAAAGCCTTTTAGCTTCGGACAAATCCCATCTTGCCACGGAGGGCGTCCTCTTTCAAGGGCGCCCTCCGTAAACGTGTTTGAATTGTAGGCTAATGGCCACGTGCACTTGTTAGCGCTCGCGAGCAACGATGAGCTGGTCCATCTCTTCGACATGCGCGCCAACGGAGCCCTTGATGCTCGAGAACTCAACGGAGTTGCATACCAAGATGGGAACCGTCACATCGTAGCCCTCGGCAGCAATTGCCTCGCGATCGAACTCAATGAGTACATCGCCCTTATGGACGATGTCACCCACTTGCGCATATACGGTAAAGTGCTTGCCCTCAAGCTGAACAGTGTCCAAACCAACGTGGATGAGCACGTCCAAGCCATCGACCGTGTTAAGCGCAACAGCGTGTCCCGTGGGAAAAATGGCCTCGACCTTGGCATCAGCCGGTGCAATCACACGCGTGCCGGTAGGCTGAATCGCCACGCCCTGGCCCAAAAGGCCGGTGGCAAATGTCTGGTCGTTTACCTCGGAAAGCGGAATGACGTCGCCCGAGATGGGAGCATCCAGCGTAAGGACTCGACCACGCATACCAAAAGACCTTAGGACTTTAGTGAACATGCTCCCCCTCGGACATACCGATCAACCAAAATAGCCTTAACAGTTTACCACTTGGCACTCGTTTTTGACCATTAGGGAAGTTCGCGCTTGACAACCTCGACGATGTCGTCGACAACGCGCTGGGTCAGCTCGTGCGTCTCGGCCTCGGCCATAACGCGGACCAGCGGCTCGGTACCGCTCGGACGCACCAGAATGCGGCCGCGGCCGTCAAGCTCCTTCTCGGCAGCAGCGACGGCATCCCAGATGGGCTGGCAATCATCCAGACCAGCCTTGTTGTCGGAATGCACGTTGACGAGTACCTGCGGATACTTCTTCATGATGCCGGCAAGATCGGTGAGGGTACGACCGGTGCGCTTGAGCACGGCCAGCAGCTGCAGAGCCGTCACCAGGCCGTCACCGGTGGTGTTGTGCTCCAGGAAGATGATGTGGCCGGACTGTTCGCCGCCGATGACGGCACCGTCCGCGAGCATACGCTCAAGAACATAACGGTCGCCCACAGCGGTCTGAACCATCTCGAAGCCCTGCTCCTTCATAGCGATGGAGAAGCCCAGGTTGCACATGACGGTCGAGACGATCTCGGAGCTGGCGAGCTTGCCGCGGGCGGCGAGGTCAGAACCGCAGATAGCCAGGATGTAGTCACCGTCGATCTCATTGCCCTCGCTGTCCACAAAGAGCACGCGATCGGCGTCGCCGTCGTGGGCCAGGCCGATGTCAGCATGGGTGCGCAGCACGAGCTCGCGCAGGGGCTCAAGGTGAGTGGAGCCGCACTCGACATTGATGTCGGTGCCGCAGTAATCGGTGTTGATGGCATGGACCGTGGCACCCAGGCGCTGCAGCGCGGCGGGCGTAGTCTGGCAGGAAGCACCGTGACCGCAGTCGACGGCAACGACCAGGCCATCGAGCCTCAGGCCATCAAGCGTATCGATGGCGTGGTCGACGTATGCCTTGCGAGCGTCCTTCATCTTGATGATGTGGCCCACGCCGGCACCGGTCGGCAGCGTGTCGGCAGCCATGGCTTCCTCGGACATGACCCAGGCGCTGATCTCTTCCTCGACAGCATCGGGAAGCTTCATACCCTTGCGGCTAAAGAACTTGATGCCGTTGAACTCCGGCGGATTGTGCGAAGCGGAGATGACGATGCCGCCGTCGAGCTCGTTCTGAACGGTGAGCAGCGCCACGGCGGGCGTGGGGATGACGCCGCAGCAATGCGGACGGCCGCCCTCGGCCATGATGCCGGCGGTCAGAGCGCTTTCGAGCATGGTGCCCGAAAGACGCGTGTCGCGGCCGACGCAGATATCCGGACCAAGGAACTTGGTCGCCGCGCGGCCCAAGCGAAACGCGAGGTCGCACGAGAGGTCGGCATTGGCGACGCCACGGACGCCGTCGGTACCGAAGATGTTCTGGGGCATAGGATCGCTCCTTCCCTAGCAGGCGATATGCAACCGCCCACCCTAGTCGAAAAAGAAAAGCGGGACCCGCCGAGGAATCGGCAGGCCCCGCTTGTACATTGTATCTCGAAAGGAGATAAAACCTTAGCGCTTGGAGAACTGGGGAGCGCGGCGGGCCTTCTTGAGGCCGTACTTCTTGCGCTCGACCACGCGAGCATCGCGCGTAAGGAAACCGGCCTTCTTGAGGTCAGCACGGTAGTCGCCAGCGTTCAGAAGAGCGCGAGCGATGCCCAGACGCAGAGCGCCGGACTGACCGGAGATGCCGCCGCCATCGCACAGAGCGATAACGTCGAACTGACCGGCGGTGTCGGTCACCTTGAAGGGAGCAAGGGCGTTCTCAACGAGCTGATGACGGCCGAAATACTGCTCGGCGTCACGCTTGTTGATGGTCACCTTGCCGGTGCCGGGGACGAGACGGACGCGGGCGACGGCGTTCTTACGACGGCCGGTACCCTGGTAGACAACGGTGTTCTCAGCCATCTTTAAGCCTCCAGCTCAATCTTCGTGGGGTTCTGGGCAGCATGCGGATGCTCGGCACCAGCGTAGACCTTAAGCTTGGTCATCTGGGCACGGCCGAGGGTGGTCTTGGGCAGCATACCGCGAACGGCGCGCTCGATGACCTTCTCCGGGTGCTTCTCCATAGCCTGGCGGAAGCTCTCAGCCTTGAGGCCGCCGTTGTAGCCGCTGTGGCGATAATAGGTCTTCGTGTCGGCCTTGTTACCGGTAAGCTGGACCTTATCGGCGTTGATGACGACAACGAAGTCGCCGCAGTCGCTGTTGGGCGTGAACTGGGGCTTGTTCTTACCGCGCAGGATCATTGCGATCTGGGTGGCAAGACGGCCCAGGACAGCACCATCGGCGTCGACGAGAACCCAGTTGCGCTGGACCTCGCCCTGCTTGGCGTAGTGAGTCGATTTCGAAATCACTTAGACTCCTCCATGTACAGTACGTGTTGTTACAGAGATTCACGGGGCTCTGCAAGTAACCCGTCCATATTACCCCGCCCGCCGTACGAGTCAACAGGTATTTTGGCTCCGACCAGAGTTTCTGCACATGTCATCCACGAGCCGTGATGTCGCAGCGTTAACGCTCGACAAACGCCTCGATATCTCCCAGCAAGCGCTTTGCCTCCTGACGGCCCTGGATATACAGGTCCAAAAGCTTTGCCGGATCGTGCTCGACATGGCCGACCTCGACCGGCTTTTGCGGAGCAATGACCAGCGCGCGGCCCTCGCGCTCATACTTCCACAGGTGCATGCGCTGGAGGTTATAGCGGTCGTGGCGCGTCTCGATAGCCTCGAGCAGATAGGGGTAGTCGACATAGCGGGCGCGCGCGGCAGGCATAAACTCGTAGGGCTTTTTCTCGTACGAGCGGTCCTGCGTGACAATGACAACCGCGCGATCGAAGCCCGCCTCCTCCAGCACGTGCTCGATGGGGACCGAATCGGCTACGCCGCCGTCGACGTATTTGTGCCCGTCGATCTCGACCGGCGGCGTCACCAGCGGCAGCGACGTCGAGGCACGCACGGCATCGAGGTCGAGCACGGCGCTTTTGACCGGCAGGTAGGCAGCGGTTCCAAACAGCATGTCCGTCGCGACGGCGTACATCTCGATAGGGCTGGCGTCGAACGTCTCGTTATCAAAGGGATCCAGGCGGTCCTGGATATCGTTGAAGATAAAGTCGTAACCCACGATGGAGCCCGTGGATGCGAAGGATGCGGCACCCATGTAGCGGTTGTCATTGCAGAAGGTCAGGTTGATGCGATTGACGCGACCGATCTGGTGCGACTTGTAGTTGACGCCGTTGAGCGCACCGGCCGAAACGCCGTACACCGCCGGAATTTCGACACCGGCCTCCATGAGAACGTCGAGCACGCCGGCGGTAAACTGCCCACGAAAACTGCCACCCTCCAAGACGAGCGCGACCTTGCCGGCGTTCTTTGCCTTATCTTCTGCAGTCATATTGACCTCCTGCGATTGCGTTTTGGCTTTCTTCTACCCAGTTTTGGGATGGAGGGCGCATGGGTTTTGGAGTTGAGGGGGCGGCTGGCGGAAAGCACGTCCCGTTCTGAGGGGCGATTCCGGGATGCGCTTTCCGCCTGGGTTGCCATGGGGAAAGCATGTCCCACTCTACGGCTCGATTCCGGGTCGCAGCTTCCACTTGAGGCGTCATCCGGAAAATGTATCCCATTCCGAGCTTAGATTCCGGGATGCGGTTTCCGCCTGGGCAGTCATTGGGAAAACGCGTCCCACTCTGCGTCACTGAGGCGTTTTCTTTACGCCCGCGCCCTGCATAGAGTTCGATTCTCCGCGGTACGGGGGATCCGTTGATGCTGGGCGAGGCCAGCTGAAATTCGATAAACATCGCATCTATATTGGGCTGAAGCTTTGCGCGAAGAATCCGCGTATTTGCTGCACCGGCTTCGGCCGGCTGCCGCCGCCCTCGCCCGCGGGCTACAAACGCTTCGCGTTTGCTTAACGCCCGCGCCCTGCACAGAGTTCGATTCTCCGCGGTACGGACTAGAAATAAAAAGACAGGTAGATACGAATATCTACCTGCCTGTTACTTATGGTGGAGGCGCGGAGAATCGAACTCCGGTCCACGAAAGCCCCCTGATTGGCATCTCCAAGCTCAGTCGCTGGTTTAGTCTCGGACGCCTTGCGCGCAGCGACACGCTCGCGACGTCCTAACCGGTTCGGTCTTAGCCCGCGCCATACCGATTACGTGCGCAGGAGCATTCCCCTAAGATGACGTCGCGCCGGTGTCGGGGAAATCACCGGGTTGACGCGCCGCTATAAATTAAGCAGCGAGAGCCATAGGCTCAAAAGAAGAGTTGTTGTCAATTCAATTTGACGGTACCCCTGTTTAACGAGGCGAGGAGACCTCGGCTTGCTTCCTCTCTCAGAGCTATCGTGTCGAAACCAGTCGCCCCCGAATGTCGGGAAAGTCTGGATGGTATCGGGCCTGCAAACACCCGATAACCGTCGACTTTTCAAGGAACATACGGGGCGAGCCCCGCTTGTGGAGTGTTATCTTACCACGTTCTGAAAGCGGACAGCTGTTCTATGCACGAGCTGTGAAGACCCCAATGTGCGCCGCACTTCGCACTTTTGTTACCGATCGCGTCACGTATATTTTCGCCAAGCAAAATTGACCCGTCGAAAGGACCGTTATGGATACCAAGCAGCAACTCGTCGATGCCCTCGCAGGCCTGGGCTCAACCATTACCGAAGCTATGGATGTCATCGAGGGCTTTGTCCCCTGCGGACATCCCGCCCTCACGGTATCGAACGCACTCGTCGCGCTGGACGTTGACGATGATGCAGCTCTCGCCCAGCAGCTTGAGACCGTCGAGGGCTTTATCGACCACGTGAGTGAGAACCGCGGCGTGGCCGCCTACCACGGTATCGAGGTCGAGCTCGCGGGTCCCAAGGCCGATCTGTTCGCAGCAATCCGCGAGGTAGGCGCCCTTATGCAGACCGCAGGCGTCAAGAACACCCAGGTCAACGAGTGGGTCTACCGCAGTCTGGCAGCACTCGACAGCTCCAACGAAAAGGCAGCCGAGCAGCTCGCAGAAAGTCCCACCATCAAGGCCGAGCTTTTGTAAATAGCAGACGCGGGCCCCTTGGCGCATCGTCGTCCAAGGGGCCCGCGAACAGCTCGCGTCAACCGATAGCCGTGCCGCCGCGTTTGGCCAAAGCAAGAATCGGCATCATTTGACGAGGTGTCTTTGCTGCAAGATCGGCATGTTCGAGCAGTTTTCGATCGTTGGTCACCAAGTAATCAACCTGGGCGCGTTTGCATGCGGCGAGTACCAAGTTGTCCTCGTAATCGCGATGGAGCGCTAAGTATTTGTCGGCCAGCCAAAGGTCCGACGCATCTGCACCCACGGCCGTGGCGTTTTCGGTCATGTTCCGAACAAACGCCAACGCCGCATCGCCAATCGCGCGGGCAGATGCCTCATCGAGCGCTCCCCCGCTGGCAAGAACGCTATGCTTCAGTTCGTGCTGTACAACATACAGTACGTCCTTGGCGATATGCACCGGAAAGAACAGCAATGCCCCCGCCTCCGTCGCCTGCCCAATAAACGCGCGTGCGGCAAGCGACTCGGCATGGTCGGCGCAAAACGAATCAACCCATACGTTGGCATCCACCATTATTTTGAGGGGAGCCCCGCTCACAGGATCATCCCCTTTTGGCGATAGTGCTCGTCCATGGCTTCGGAATAGATTGTTTCCCAACCGCGATCGTCGGATACGGGCGACGTAGCGATGCCCAGGTCCGCGTAAAGCTGATCTGCCGCCGCCCATGATGCGGCGAACGGAGTATCGGGCGCGACGGTCTGCCGCCGGTCGTCGACGGCCGCAAGCACTTCCTCGCACTGCCCGCCACCCTGCGCGACCTTGGCCACCACCTTTTTGATGAGCTCGGGCAGTGACCCGCCCGAAAGCCGCAGCGCTTCCTCGGCGCGCTCTTTAACCGAGCGATCTACGCGAACATTCACCTGCGCCATGCTGCCAACGGTAGCCATCTCAACCTCACCTTCAGCATTGCTAGCTCTGCTAGCACGAGCATATATCCGAGCTAACATCTCGTCAAACAAAAGAAGGCCTGCACCCTGGCGGCTGCGGTGTCGTCAGGGTGCAGGCCATTTACTCAATCGAAAACGCTAACGCAGGTAAGCCTTCGCGTTGCTCAGGCTGTAGGCAATCGTCGAGCCGTTGTGCAGCAGTGACGACGTCTGCGGGGTAATCGCGCCGGTAATACCCAATGCCAACAGCGCCGAGTTGGTGAGCATCACCTTAGAGTAGGAGCTCGTCAGACGATCAATGAGGCCCTGGCTCATGCGGCGCAAACGCACGATCGCGGCCAGATCCGTGTCGGTCAGGATAATATCGGCGACCTCCTTGGCGATGTCGCTTCCGCCACCCATTGCCAGCCCCACGTCGGCCAAACCGAGTGCCGGCGAATCGTTGACGCCGTCGCCCACCATGGCAACGTGGCGCCCCTCACCCTTAATGCGCTCCACATAGGCGTACTTGTCCTCGGGCAGCAGCTCGGCCTTAAACTCGTCGACACCCGCCTCGCGCGCAATGCGCTCGGCCGTGCGCTCCGAATCGCCCGTGAGCATAACGACATGCTTGACGCCCAGCGCATGTAGGTCGGCGATGGCCTCACGGACGCCGGGCTTGAGCGGATCCTCGATACCGAGCACGCCGACGACCTTGCCATCGACCGCCAGATACAGCGGTGACAGGCCCTGCATCTGAGACTCAATGCGCTCCTTAATGTCGGAATCGAGCTGCGCGCTCTCGTCCTCAAACACAAAGTGTGCCGAGCCGATAATCGCGCGACGCCCTTCAATGGACGAAGCGATGCCGTGCGCCACGATGTACTCGACGGCAGCATGGCGCTCGCGGTGCTCGAGCCCGCGCTCGCGTGCCGCATTGACCACGGCACGCGCCACCGGATGCGGAAAATGCTCCTCCAAGCAAGCGGAAAGGCGCAGAACCTCGTCCTCGCTCCAGCCATCGGTGGTGAGCACGCAGGCAAGACGCGGCTGCGCCTCGGTAAGCGTGCCGGTCTTGTCAAACACAATGGTGTCGGCCTTGGCAAACGACTCAAAGTACTTCGCGCCCTTGACCATGACGCCCATCTTGGCAGCATCGCTCATAGCGGTCATGACGGCAACGGAACCCGTGAGCTTGAGTGCGCACGAGTAGTCGACCATCAGTGCCGCCGAGGTCTTGATGAGGCTGCGGGTAGTAAGCGCAACCAGGCCCGCGAGCAAGAAGTTCCACGGGACGATCTTGTTGGCAAGGTCCTCCATATGCGACTGGCCCTCGGACTTGAGCGAGTCGGCCGTCTGCACGAGCGAGACGATTGAGCGCAGTTTGGTTTGCGCCGTATTGGCGCGCACGCGCACCAAGATGCTGCCGTCTTCCACGACGGTGCCGGCGAACACGTCGTCGCCTGCGCTACGCTCGACGGCCAGCGGCTCGCCGGTCAGGGTCGCTTGGTTGACCATAGCGCTCCCCTGCTCGACAACACCGTCGATGCAAATGGACATGCCAGTGCGCACGGCTACCAAGTCGCCGGGCTCGAGCTCGGTGGCGGCAACGCTTACCTCGGTGTCACCGACCACTTTTTGTGCCTTATCGGGCACGTCGAGCAGCGAGTTGATGAGCTCGTTTTCGCTCATGGCGCGCGTGTAGTCCTCGAGCAATTCGCCCACGTTGAGCAGGAACATCGTCTGGCCGGCGGTATCGACGTCGCGTTTGACAAACGAGATACCAATGGCCGAAGCATCGAGCACGGGAACGGTCAGGCGCGGCTGCGCGAGCTCACGGAGGGCGGCGCGCAAAAATGCCATGTAACCGGCCACGACAAACACAGCACGCAGAGGCGTCGGCAAGAACCAGCGGCGCGCGTAGTGGGCGCCGATAAGTGTGGCAAGATCCATGACGAGCTTGTGCTTGCGTGGCTCAAGCTGCATCACGTAACCCGTCTTTGCGTCGGCGATGACCTGAGCGTCGAGCGCACCGACGGCGGCCAGCACGGCATCGCGGCGCGACTCGTCGTATTCGAGTGCCATCTGGCCGATGCGGCCGTAGACGCGCACCTTGTGCACGCCGTCGATGTCGCCGCCAAGCTTAAGAAGTGCATCGAGATCGCTCTCTGGCACAGGACCCGCCAATTGAAGACGGGTCCTGCCGGGGATCTCGCTAATAATCGAGAATCTCATAGTTTGTGCCTGGGAGCGTTACTCGGCTGCCTCGTCAGCAGCGGCCTCGCTCTGGGTGATGTAAGCAGCCTCGGCAACCATGTCGTCGACATTAGCCTTGGCCTGCTCGACCATGTCCTGGTAGCCGTTCTTGATGCGCATGCCGCACGCAATGCCCTGAACGCAGGCATTCTTGACCGGAGCGCTGGTAAGCAGCTTGATGCCGGCCGTGCCAAGCAGAAAACCGCCACCGACAAGCAGGGTATTGAACGTCGACTTCTTCATGTTGCTTCTCCCTTTTGCCGCATTGGACGCGGCATGGTGCTTCAGCACCCGAGTAAACAAGTTTGCTCGAGCACGCTTTTGAAATATCTCAATTTTATCTAACTATCTAGGTCAGCCATGGCTAACCTTTTGAAAATTAACGATGCGGAGTAACCGATTGTCAATGTGAGAAAGGGACTGTCCCTTTGCCCCTTCTTACAACTGCCAGGTAGCTGCTTCCTTTTGCAGCGCCACCATGCGGGCGAATTCTCCACCTGCCGCCTTGAGCTGCGCCGGAGTGCCCTGCTCGGCAACCACACCATCCTTGAGTACAACGATTTTGTCGGCATTTTCCACCGTACGCATACGGTGGGCAATAACGATAACCGTCTTACCTGCAAGCAGACGGGAGAGCGCCTGCTGAACCACGGTCTCGTTCTCCACATCCAAGCTCGCCGTCGCCTCGTCCAGCAACACGATCGGCGCGTCTTTGAGCAGCGCACGGGCGATGGAGATGCGCTGGCGCTCACCGCCGGACAGCTTGGAGCCGTTCTCGCCGATCATGGTGTCATAGCCCTGCGGCATGCGGCTCACAAACTCGTCGCAGTTGGCGGCACGCGCGGCAGCAAGCACTTCCTCATCGGTGGCATCGCGACGACCAAGACGGATGTTTCCCATCACCGTGTCGTCAAAGAGCAACACGTCTTGGAACACAATGGCGTAGTCGCGCAGCAACACCTCGGGATCCACGCTTGCAACATCCACGCCGCCCACGGTGACCGTGCCTTCGGTGGCGTCCCAAAAGCGCGCGGCCAGGCGGCTCACCGTGGACTTACCGGAACCCGAAGGACCGACCAGTGCCGTGACCTCCCCTTCTTTGGCGGCAAAGCTCACATCGGTAAGAACTTTCTCGCCGGCGCGGCCGTCCTCGCCCGCACCATAACCAAATGCCACGTGATCGAACACCACGTCATGACCTACGGGCTCAAACTGCTCGCTGCCCCGCGCCACGGGCTCTTCCATGATGGAGCGCATGCGCTTGGCCGACGACTCGGCGGCAAACAGCTCGGACATCAGCATCAGTGCCTGATCGAAGGGCGCATAGATGCGGCTCACCATGAGCAGGAAGGCAAACATCACCAAAAAGTCGACCCGGCCGGAGGCGACCATCGCAGCGCCCGTGACCAACGTGGTGGCAATCCCCAGGCGCAGGATGGCAAAGGCGGAGTTGACCAAAAGCCCATTGGCGAGCTCGCCCTTGGTGGTCTCGCGCTCCTCGGCATCGATCACGGCGTTGAGCCCCTCAAGATAATGAGCCTCCTGGTTGGTGGCGCGGATCTCGCGCACGCAGTCGAGCGTCTCCTGGATCGCCTCGGTAACCTTGACCTTCTCGGCACGCACATGGTCGAACACCGGGATCATGGGGCCGCGCGTCAGATACAGCACGGCAAAGGCCACGGGAACGCTCCAAAACGCCGCAATCGCCAGCTGCCAGCAAAAGAACAGCGACGCCACGAACACAATGACGCTTGCGATGATGGCACCCCAAAGCTCTCCCAGCACGTGGCTGTAGGCGTGCTCCATGGCCTGGACGTCGCCCATAATGGTCTCGGTTAAATCGGCCAGATCACGACGGCCAAAAAACGACAGCGGCAGCTTGCGCAAGCGCTCGGCGATCTCCATACGCTGCTTGCCGCACTCCTCGTAAAAGATGCAGTAGGTGTAGTAATACTGCTGCCAGTTAGAGGCAAAGAGCAACACGAAAAAGACCAGGAGGCCGCCCACAATCGGCAGGGCATCCGGCAGGTCGGCACCGGTGGCGAGATGTTCGACAAAACCGGCCATGACCAGGAACAATAAGCCCATGCCGGCCATGGTAATGAGATTGGTGAGCGCGGTCCAGAAAATGCCGCGTTTTACGCCGGCGACGCCTTTATCGGATAGGAAATACTTCTTTTGGAATGAGGCGAACATTTAGGCCTCGCCTCCCTTCGTGACGGCGGCATCCGCGGCAGCAGTGATCTTCCAGCTCGCGGCCTGTTCGTATTCGGCCCACATCTTGGCGTATAGACCCTTTTGGGACAGCAGCTCGGCATGGGTGCCGGCCTCCTGCACGCTGCCCTGGTTGAGCACCACGATTTGGTCTGCGCCCACTACAGTCGAGAGTCGGTGCGCGATCATAATGACTGTGCGACCCGCCGCCAGTTTGCTAAAGGCACGCTGGATGAGCGCCTCGTTCTCGGGGTCGGCAAACGCTGTGGCCTCATCGAGCACCACGATGGGCGCGTCCTTAAGGATTGCGCGGGCGAGTGCCACGCGCTGGACCTCGCCGCCCGAAAGGTACGCCCCGCTGGCGCCGAGCATGGTGTCGATGCCCTGCGGGAGCTTGGCCACGATATCGTCGCACTGGGCCGCGGAGAGGGCCGCGCGCACTTCGTCGTCAGTAGCTGTAGGCTTGGAGGCACGCACGTTATCGGCAAGTGTTTGCCGGAACAGCTGGTTGGTCTGAAACACAAAGGCGACCTGGTCCATAAGCTCGTGCGGATCCATGTCGCGAACGTCTACACCGCCTACGAGCACACGACCTGCGGAAACATCCCAAAAACGCGGGATCAGACTGGCACAGGTTGACTTACCGCCGCCAGAGGGACCCACCAACGCGAGGGTGCTACCTGCAGAAACGCTAAAGCTCACATGGTTGACGGCAGGTGCCTCGGCACCCTCGTAGGTAAAGCTCACGTCCTCAAATCGCACGTCGCCGCCGGCGGGGTGCTTGGGCTGGGCAGGCACGGAGAGCTGCTTGGAATCCATGACGCTTCGAATGCGAGCCAGCGAATCGGCACTCATCTGAGAGGCCTCGCCCACAAACATGAGCTTGGTCATGGCCGTCGGCACCACGGCCGAAAATATCGCGTAAAACGTGAAGTTGGCCATAAAATGCGCGAAGTCCGTCTCGCCCGGCGCCAACAGCAACGCCACGGGCAACAGGAATGTCACAAGACCATTGAGCGCGGTAAGGTTGAGCACCTGCGGGCCTCGGCAGAACGTGCCCGCATAGTTTTGCGCCATGTCGGCGTATTCGGCGATCGCGTCGTGGAACGCCTTAAAGGAGTAGACCGTCTGCTGGAACACCTTGACCACGGGGATGCCGCGCACGTATTCGGTGCCGGTCTTGTTCATCTTGACCAGCGCGCCCATGTAGGCCTTCATAAACTCGGCGCCCTTGCCGCTCATCATGGTGGCCATGGCGCCAAGCGAAACGGCGACCGAGATAAGGCATGCCGCGCCCAAGCGCCAATCGAGGGCGAAAAGCAGCACGAGCAGACCTGCGACCATGGCGGTGGCGCCGGCGATATCGGGTAGCATGTGCGCGAGCAGGGTCTCGGTGGAGGCGGCGCATCCGTCTACGATACGGCGCAGCTCACCGGTGGCGTGTGTGTCAAAGTAGCCAAGCGGCAGCTTAAGCAGGTGCTCGCTCGTAGTCTTGCGAATATTGGACGCGCAGCGAAACGCAGACAGGTGCGTGCACATGAGCCCCACGAAATAGACCACGATGCTTGCCAGCGCAAACCCCACGGCCCACCAGCCATACGTCGCGATGCCGCAGGCTTCGCTCCAGTTAGGCGCCACGGCGATCAGATCGCGCGCGACAAGCCAAATGCACACGAACGGGCCAAAGCTCAGCAGCTGCGAGAGCGCCGAGAGAGCCATGCCCAAATACGTTAGGAATTTGCGGTCGCCGGCATATGCAAGCAGCTCGCCGATACCGCCGCCTTCCCTTTTTGACCCCTTTGCCATGAGATTCCCTTCTAACGGCTTGAGAGTTAACCGTAATGAACTTATCATTGATGTGTTAGCCATGGCTCACAATCGAGCCAGGCGTGGACGTTTCTGCAAAGGAAAGGGACGCTTTTGCAAATACGGCGGGCAGCGACCGACATAACCGAGCTCTACGCACCGCAGTTTGAGCAGTTTGGCCTGGAGCTTACCGGCAAGGGCGCCGTCTTTACCGGCGAGGTGACAAACGATCGGGCGCACGGACGCGCATGGATCATGCCTCTCTCCCCCGCCTGCATCGTCATGGAGCATTTCATTACCCCGACGCACGATATGTACCTGGCCGAATACACACCCGAACCGTACGCGTGCGTGAGCGAGGTCAGCGCGCCCACGCTCATGTGCATGCCCGAAGCCGGCATAACGCCTGCGAACCTTAAACCCCTGCATGGACCGTGGCCAAACAATGCCGTGTGCAGCTTTATCCAGGATAACTGTGGCGAGGAGTTAAGCCCACTGTTTGCAGGGCGACTCTATCACTCGCGCTCGGTGCTCTTTTTGCCTGGATATTTTGACGAACTGGAGCACCGCTATCCCACCGAGTTCGCAGGGGTCTTTGAGGCGTTTGCCGAGCCATGGCACGAGGAAGCGACGTCCGCCATCTGCCACACACTGCACCGGATTAACGAGGACCGCGCCCGCACCGTAGGCGGACACGTCTATATGCAAGGCATCGTGGAGACCATGGTCGCGGAGCTCGCCTGTTCGCGCGCGGCCCACAAGCAGGCGCAGCAGGCGGCAGACACACGTGTCAGCATAACCATTGCCGAAGAAGCAACGGCAATGATTGAGCGCACGCTCGACAAAGGCAGACGCGTGGGTATCAACGAGGTGGCCGAGAGGCTCTACACAAGCCGCTCCAAACTATGCGCCACCTTTAAGGCCCAAACTGGCGAGTCCCTGGGCGCCTACATTCGCAGACGCCGTATGGAACGAGCACAGGACCTTTTGGCCGATAGCACGCTCACGATAGCGCAGGTGGCAGAGCGTCTAGGCTACCCTCAGCAGGCCGCCTTCGCCCAAGCCTTCAAGCAATACACCGGCACCACCCCCACCACCTGGCGCTCCCAACATATATAAAGAATGAAGGCGCCAACGGCGCCCTCATTCACCAAATTCAATCCAGCCCACCTGACCCGAACGGCCGAGTCGTCACGGAACCGAGGGGCCGGGCGCAGGGCCTTGCCTCTCAATGAGTTCCCTTCAAAACAATGGGCGTGCCGACGGCACGCCCATTCACTCTATTCCAT
>CAUHHV010000031.1 GCA_959606065.1 uncultured Collinsella sp. | reverse complement strand
GCGCGCAGCTGTCGTTCCGCGGTCTGCCCTGCCCCAACCTTTCCACCGGCGGCTATTGCTACCACGGCGTCAACGAGTTTGTCCCGGTCAGTTCGCTCGTCAAGATGACCGACGTGCTCCAGGAGCTCGTCGCCCGCTTTGCATAAGCCTGGCCGCTCAAGCCTAAAAGACAAACCGCCCCGTCCTCTACAGAGGACGGGGCGGTTTTTGATACAAGGGGGGTAGTCAACATCGCAGGTTGAGCCAACGTCAGCGAGCGACGTCCAAGGCGAACAAGTTGGCATGAAAAAGGCAGGGCATTGACCTTCTGGTCATGCCCTGCCTTTTGAATGACAAATTGTTGCCTTGGGCGGCGCGCAGCGTCGAGCCGTTACGGCGTTTGGTAAAACGCCGCAACTTAGTAGTTGGCTTCGTAGCCGTTGCCGTCACCGGTGGGCTCTTCGTAGTAGTCCGAATCGCTCGAGTCATCAGAATCGTCAGAGCTGACCGATGAGGTTGCGGTACCGTTTGCGTAGTCGTCAGACGTGTTGTTGCTGAGGTCACCGATCGTGGAGCTGGAGCCGTCGGAAAGACCCACGGTGTTGGGGCCCTTGGGGTCCTTGCCGGCGTCGACACGGGCCATCATTTCCTTAAGCTCGTCTTCGTAGACAAAGACATAGCTCACGCCGTCGATCATGGTGCTGTCGTCGGCGTACGAGGGCAGGTTGGCCGAGTAGATACCGTCGACATCCATACCGCGCATGGCATTGACCGTAGCCACGATATCCTGAACGCTCATATCGGTTACGAGCATATCGGACAGCGAATTAACAAGGCCAAAGATCTTCGTGGCATCGAAGTTATTGAGAATCTGGTTGGCAAGGGCTCCAAGCACCTGACGCTGGTGGCGCATGCGCGTGTAATCGCCGTCGGCATAGGTGTAGCGGCAGCGGGCATAGGTAAGGGCGGTGGCACCGTCCATATGCTGCTGGCCAGCGGTAATCTTAATATCCAGGTGCTCGGGGTCGTCAACATCATCGGTTGCGTTAATGTCGATACCGCCAACCGAATCAATCAGCGCCTGCATACCGTCGAAGCTGACCTCGGCATAGTGGGAGATCTGAACACCGCACAGCTCGTTGACCGCCTCGACCATGGCCTCGGCGCCGCCAACGGTATGGCAGGCGTTGATCTTCATGGTCTCGCCCTTGTACTCGACCTTGGTGTCGCGCGGAACGGAAATGAGCGTCGCCTGCTTTTGCGTGGGGTCGATGCGAGCCAGGATAATCGAGTCGGCACGATACGTATCCTCGCCCGGACGGCCGTCGGTGCCAAGAAGCAGCACGTAGAACGGATCCTTTGCCTCATCGGTGTCAACCAGAACCCGACGCAGATTGTCAGTAATGACATTAGAATCGCCGAGCTTGCCCATAATGGTGGCAAACCACAGGCCGGCAGCGGTAGTGGCACTCAGCAGCACGCCAAGCACGACAATGAGCGCGACGTGACGAATCGTGTGGCTACGGCGGCGTTGACGAGCGCGCTCGGAATAGCGAGCCACGTTATCGCGACTGTAGATCTTGGCCTGCGCACCAGTTGAGGGTCTTCGGGTGGTGGTATCCGCGAGGGGCTTTTTATTAAACATAGGCAACCTGTATTAGTAGATGACGGGATCGGGGACGGTAGCATGCTCGACATGCGCGCCAAGCGCCTGCAGCTTTTCGACAAACTGCTCGTAGCCGCGCTTGATGTGATGGATAGCCGAAACCTCGGTCGTCCCGTCGGCGATCAAGCCCGCTACGACGAGGGCCGCTCCGCCGCGCAAATCGGGCGAGGTAACCTGTGCACCCGAGAAGCCCTTGACGCCATGAATCATGGCATGATGGCTCTCGATACGAATGTCGGCACCCATGCGCACCAGCTCAGAGGCAAACATAAAGCGATTCTCGAAGATGTTTTCGGTAATAACGGAACTGCCGTCGGCAAGGGCGGAGAGCACCATAATCTGCGCCTGCATGTCGGTCGGGAAACCGGGGAACGGAAGCGTCTGGATGTCGACCGGCTTGATACGCTCGGCACGGTTCACATGGACGCCATCCTCGACGCGCTCGCAGTCGATACCCATGAGCTCCATCTTCTTGAGCACCATGCCCAAGTGAATGGGGCAAAAGCCCGTGACATCGACACCGCGATCGTCGGCCATCAACGCACCGGCAACGATAAAGGTACCGGCCTCGATGCGGTCGCCCACCACGCGATGGGTAACGGGATGGAGCTCTTCCACGCCTTCGATCGTCACGACGGGCGTACCGGCGCCAACAATCTTGGCGCCCATCTCGTTGAGCATGTTAGCGAGATCGACGATCTCGGGCTCGCGGGCGGCATTGTCGATAACCGTGGTGCCCTGTGCGCGCACAGAGGCCATGATGAGGTTCTCGGTCGCACCGACGCTGGCGAACTCGAGCGTGACGGTGGTACCGCGCAGACCTTGGGGCGCATTAGCGTTGATGTAACCGTGGGCGGTATCGAACTCAACGCCCAGGGCCTCAAGACCAAGAATGTGCATATCGATCTTGCGAGCACCCAGGTTGCAGCCGCCCGGCATGGCAATTTTGGCGCGATGGAAGCGGCCCAGCAGGGGTCCCATGACGGCGGTGGAAGCGCGCATCTTGGCAACGAGCTCGTAGGGGGCCTCCCATGAATCGACCTGAGAGGTATCAATCTCGAGCGTGTGCTCGTCGAGAACATCGATCGTAGCGCCCATGCCCTTGAGCACCTTGCCCATCACGTGGACATCGGAAATATCGGGCACGTTCTGCAGCGTCGTCTTGCCCGGCGCCAGAAGCGTTGCCGCCATGAGTTTGAGCGCGGAGTTCTTGGCGCCCGAGACGGGCACGGAGCCTCCGATGGCGTGGCCACCCTCAACGCGGATAATATCCAAGGTCTACCCTTTCAAAAAGCATGCCCGGGGTGGCTGGGCCATCCCGGGCATGATGTGTTCGCAAATGGTCGAACGCTAAATCGTTTGACTATTGGGCAAGCTTGAGCTTACACCATGCGATTTCATTATAGAGGTAGGCGCGGCGTGCATCATCCTCCGACAAATTACCCAGCTTCTCTTCAAAACCTTGAATATCAGCTTTAAGCTTGTCGGCATCGACGGTCGCCAAATCGCAAGCGCGCTCGGCGAGAACGGTCACGACATCGTCCGCAACCTGGGCATAGCCGCCGGCCACGGCAAACGTGTGGTCGACAGTGCCCATGGCCTTATCGGAAACGCGAACGTAACCGCGGTCGATCGTGCAGATCTCGCTGGAGTGAGCAGGCAGGACGCCAAACTCGCCATCCGTGGACGGAATCGACACAAACGCAGCGTCGCCCTCATAGGCGCAGCTCACGGGGCACACGATGCGGATACGCATAACCTACTTCTCCCCCATCTTGCGGGCGCGCTCGCGCACGTCCTCAATCGTGGAAGCATAGCGGAAAGCCTGCTCGGGCAGGTCATCGGCCTTGCCGTCGACAATCTCGGCGAAAGAGCGGACGGTATCCTCGACGCGGACGTAGACACCGGGGTTGCCGGTGAACTTCTCGGCGACGTGGAAGGACTGCGAGAGGAACTGCTGAATCTTACGGGCACGGTTGACCGTAAGGCGCTGCTCCTCGGACAGCTCGTCCATACCCAGAATGGCGATGATGTCCTGAAGGTCGGAGTACTCCTGCAGGAGCTCCTGGACCTTGACGGCGACACGGTAGTGCTCCTCGCCGACGATCGAGGGATCGAGAGCGTCGGAGGAAGATGCGAGCGGGTCGATAGCCGGGAACAGGCCAAGCGACGAAATGCTACGCGAAAGAACCGTGGTGGCGTCGAGGTGCGTAAACGTCGTGGCAGGCGCCGGGTCGGTCAGGTCGTCTGCGGGGACGTAGACAGCCTGGACGGAGGTAATGGAGCCCGTCTTGGTCGAGGTAATGCGCTCCTGGAGGTCGCCCATCTCGGTTGCCAGCGTGGGCTGGTAACCAACGGCGGACGGCATACGGCCCAGCAGTGCGGAAACCTCGGAACCTGCCTGGGAGAAGCGGAAGATGTTGTCGATGAACAGCAGAACGTCCTGGCCGCGATCGCGGAAGTACTCAGCGGTGGTAAGGCCGGCCAGACCGATGCGCAGACGCGCTCCGGGCGGCTCGTTCATCTGACCATAGACCAAGCAGGTCTTGTCGATAACGCCAGACTCGCTCATCTCGAGGAACAGGTCGGTGCCCTCGCGGGTACGCTCGCCGACGCCGGTGAACACCGAGGTGCCGCCGTGCTCCTGGGCGAGGTTGTTGATGAGCTCCTGAATCAGAACGGTCTTGCCGACGCCGGCGCCGCCGAACAGGCCGGTCTTGCCGCCACGGATGTAGGGCTCGAGCAGGTCGACGGCCTTGATGCCGGTCTCGAAGATCTCGGTCTTGGTGGTGAGCTCGTCAAAGCGGGGCGCTGCATGGTGGATGGGGTAGAACTCCTCCACCTCGGGCATGGGCTTGCCGTCGACGGGCTTGCCCATGACGTTCCAAATGCGACCGAGCGTCTTGGGGCCAACGGGCATCTTCATGGGCTCACCGGTATCGGTGGCGATGAGGCCGCGCTGCAGGCCGTCGGTCGAGGACATGGCGACCGTGCGGACGACGCCGCCCGGAAGCTGGCTCTCGACCTCGAGGATCGTGCTCAGATGACCGATCGGGGTCTCGGCCTCGACCGTGAGCGCGTTGTAGATCGGGGGCACCGCGCCGTCAAACTTGACGTCGACGACAGGGCCGATGATTCGCACGATGCGACCATCACCGGCAGTCGTCTTCTTGGTGGCTTCCTCGACCGCAAGCTTTACGGTGTTATTAGCCATTACTGTTCCTCCAATGCTGAGGCTCCGCCGACGATCTCGTTAATCTCGGTCGTGATCGAAGCCTGGCGCACGCGACTATACGTGCGGGTAAGGGTCGAGATGATCGCGGTGGCGTTTTCCGTTGCGGAGTGCATGGCCTTGCGGCGTGCACCCTGCTCGGCGGCCGCCGAATCGATCAGGGCCTGGTAGATGACCGTCAGGATATACGACGGTACAAGCTTGCCGAGAACATGCTCGGGAGAGGGCACGAACTCGAACGTGGACGAGATGCGCTTAGGGGCGTCGGTCTCGTTCTTACGCGGACCGTGGGCCATAGCGATCATCTCGGGATCGAGCGGCAGCAAGTGCTCGACGCGAAGCTCCTGATCCACGCGGTTCTTGGCGTGGTGGTAGACAAGCTCGACACGGTCAAGCTCACCGGCACGATACGCATCGCAGATATGAGAGGAAATCATGCGAGCCTGATTAAAATCGGGCTCGGAGGAATTGCCCTCAAAGTGCATGATGACGTTTGCGCGGTCGCGGAAATACGTGGCCGGCTTGCGTCCGCACGCAATGATCTCGCACTCGATGCCGTCGTTCGCCCAAGAAGCGGCGAGCTTTTCGGCCGTGCGCTCCACCGTCGTATTGAAACCGCCGGCAAGGCCGCGGTCCGAGGCAATGACGACAATCAGGCCACGCTTAACGCTCTCATGCTTCTGCAGCATGGGATCGGTGCCCGAACAGGAGGCGTCGCCGGCGACCGTCAACATGACGTCGGTCAGCGCCTCCTTATAGGGCTCGGCCTGCTTGGAGCGATCGAGGGCACGACGGATCTTGGCCGTAGAGACCATCTCCATCGTGCGCGTGATCTGCTTGGTCGTGGTAACCGAGGAGATTCGCTTCTTAATGTCGCGAAGGTTGGCCATAGGGCTTAGTTCTCCTCTGATCCAGTCGTATCGGCATGGTGCTTGGCCATGAACTGCTGCTTAAAGTCACCGATGACGCGCAGGAGCTCAGCCTTGGTGTCATCGTCGATCTTCTTGGCGCGAACCTTGTCGAGCAGCGAACCAAAGCCATTGTCCATGTACTCGATGAGCTCGGCACGGAAGGGCAGCACGTCGGCGATCTCCAGGTCATCCAGGAAGCCCTCGTTGCCAGCGAACAGCGTAACGATCTGCTCGCCAACCTCAAACGGCTTGTAGCGCGGCTGCTTCAGGAGCTCGGTCATGCGAGCACCATGGGTCAGCTGCTTCTGAGTAGCCTCGTCGAGGTCGGAGCCGAACTGCGTAAAGCCAGCGAGCTCTTGGTACGAAGCGAGGTCCAGACGGAGGTTGCCGGCGACCTGCTTCATGGCCTTGGTCTGCGCATCGCCACCGACGCGGGACACGGAGATGCCCACGTCGACTGCCGGGCGCTGACCCTGGAAGAAGAGCTCGGACTGCAGGTAGATCTGACCGTCGGTAATGGAAATGACGTTGGTCGGAATGTAGGCCGAGACGTCGCCGTCCTGGGTCTCGATGATCGGCAGAGCCGTCATGGAGCCGTAACCGTTCTTCTTGGACATCTTGACGGCACGCTCGAGCAGACGAGAGTGCAGGTAGAAGATGTCGCCAGGATAGGCCTCGCGTCCGGGCGGACGATGCAGCGTCAGCGACATCTGACGGTAGGCCACAGCCTGCTTGGACAGGTCGTCGTAGATGACGAGCACGTGGCCGCCGGGGTTGGTCTCGCTGGCGGGCTTGCCGTCCTCGCCGTTGTACATGAAGAACTCGCCGATAGCGGCACCGGCCATAGGCGCGATGTACTGCATAGGGGCGGAATCGGCAGCCGTGGCCGAAACGATGATGGTGTAGTCGAGCGCACCGTGCTGAGCGAGGGTCTCGCGGATGTTGGCAACCGTAGAGGCCTTCTGGCCGATGGCGACATAGATGCAGACCATGCCCTTGCCGCGCTGATTGAGGATGGCGTCGATGGCAATGGCGGTCTTACCGGTCTTACGGTCGCCGATGATGAGCTCACGCTGACCGCGGCCAATAGGCACCATGGAGTCGATAGCGAGCAGACCGGTCTGAACCGGCTCGCACACCGGGGTACGGTCGATGACGCCGGGGGCCTTGAACTCGATGGGACGACGGTGCGTAGCGACGATGTCGCCTAGGCCGTCGATGGGCTGGCCGAGCGGATTGACGACGCGGCCGAGCATGGCGCGGCTCACGGGGATATCCATAATGCGGCCAGTGGTGCGGCACTCGTCGCCTTCCTTGATGGAGTCGACGGCACCAAACAGAACGGCGCCGACCTCGTCACGGTCAAGGTTCTGGGCAAGGCCGAAGACGGTCTCACCGGTATCGGAGCTCTTGAACTCCAGAAGCTCGCCTGCCATGGCGCTCTTGAGGCCGGAGACGCGCGCGATGCCGTCGCCTACCTCGTCGACCGTTGAAACCTCATGCGTATCGACCGTCGCGGAGAGGCTCGTGAGCTGCTCCTGCAGTTTCTTGGCGATATCCTGGGCATTGAGGGTTTCGGACATTAGGCTTCACCTCCGTACGAATTAGCAGAGTTTGCGAGGGTCTCCTGCGCGATGCGCAGCTGCGTCTTGACGGAAATGTCACGACGCTCGCCGCGGGCCTCGAGCACCAGGCCGCCCACGATAGACGGGTCGACCTGCTCGATAAGGAATACCTTGCGGCCGAAATCCTGCTCGCATTTCTTAGTGATGGTTTGACGCAGCTCGTCGTCGAGCGGGATCGCCGTGGTGACGGTCACGCCCACTACATCCTCGTCTTCCTCGGCAACATACTTAAAGGCAGCTGCCACCTTGGGAAGAAGGTCGAGCTGGTCGCGCTTGGACATGGTGTCGAGCACGGCGATGATCTCGGGGCTGGCGCTAGCCAGGCGCTCGATCATCTCGAGGTCCTCGAACACATGGTTCTCGGCCTTAGCGGCTTCCAGAAGGGAGCGCGCGTAGGTCTCGAGCACCTTGTCCTGATAGCGGCTAGTCGGCATTCAGGCTACCTGCTTCCTGGATGTAGCGCTCGATGAGCTTCTTCTGCTCGGCATCGTCCTCGAGTGCCTCGCCCACGATCTTGGTGGCGACGGCAACGGACAGGTCGGCGATGGAGCTCGCGGCACCGGCGTAAATGGACTTGCGCTCGTCCTCGACGGTCGTATGGGCCTTGGCGATGATCTCCTCGGCCTCCTTGTGAGCAGCCTCGATGATACGGGCGCGCTCGGACTCGGCGTCCTTACGGGCCTCGAGAACGATGTCGGCAGCCTGACGACGGGCGTCGGTGACGATCGAGTCGGACTCAGCGCGCTTGGCGATAGCCTCCTGCTTGGTCTTCTCGGCCTCGTCGAGGCTCTCCTCGATCTTCTTGCCGCGCTCCTCCATGGTTTTCATGATGCCCGGCAGGGCGACCTTGGCCAGCACGATCCAGATAATCAGGAAGGCGATAAGCGCCGGGATGAACTCCGCCATCTTAGGGATGAGGATGTCCGCACCGGCAGCGCCGTCCTCGGCGAACGCGGAAACCGGCATGAGCAGCGCGGCCGCGGACGCGGAGAGTGCGATCGCGCTCTTCTGGGATGAAAGATTCATACTTGACGCTCCGTGCTATTTAACGATCAGCGCGACAACGAAGCCGATCAGAGCCAGAGCCTCGCCGAAGGCGGAGCCCATGATGAAGACGGTGAACACGCGGCCCTGGACCTCAGGCTGACGGGCCATAGCACCCGTAGCACCCAGAGCAGACAGGCCGATAGCAAGACCAGCGCCGATAACACCGAGACCGTAACCGATAACTCCCACGATTCCTCCTTTGTCGTGCGTGTCTTATTTCACGCAGGATAACCTTTTTATAACTGCCGGGCTCCATGGGTACGGGCACCGGCGGTTTAACGAATTGCTTACCTTTAAGGCGCGAGCGGAAGACTACTCCTCCTCCGCGACCTCCTCTGCCTCGGAGACATACACGGCGGTAAGGACCGTGAAGACGTAAGCCTGAATGGCGCCGACCACAAGCTCGATCGCATAGATCAGGATGAGGATGGCAAGCCAGGCCAGCGAAGGCAGGGCGCCGACGGCGTGGGCCGCGGAAACCTGCTGAAGCAGCGGCTGCATGAACATGCTCGCCATGATGGCGAACGAACCCATGACCACGTGTCCTGCGAACATGTTGCAGAACAGACGGACGGCGAGCGTGATGAGGCGCAGGAAGGTCGAGAAGAGCTCGACGACCCACACGAGCACGTTCATCGGGAAGCTCACGCCCTGCGGGGCGAGGCTCTTGATGTAGCCGATCACGCCGTGAGCCTTGCATCCGTAGTAGATGAAGTACACGAAGGCGAAGATGGCGAGCGCGGCGGTGGAGCCGATTGCGCCGGTGCCGGGCTTCATTCCCGGGATCAGGCCGATCATGTTATTGATCAGGATGAACAGGAAAAGCGAGCACAGGAACGGGAAGTGCTTCTTCCAGTTCTCACCCACGACGCCCTTGCCGATATCGTTCTCGACGTACTCGATGATGTACTCGAAACCGTTGACGAAGAAGCCCTTGGGAACCAGGGTCTGCTTCTTCTTGAACACGGCCAGGACGATCAGGAGCACGATCGTGGAGACGATCAGCCAAAACGAGTACTGCGTGATGCCGCAGCTCAGATCGCCCACGACAGGGGTGGAGCTGAACTCGCTGACCAGATGATTAATCTCATCAGGCAGCTTTTCAAAAATTTCCACGACTTACCTTTCGACCTCATGAGGATCTCGCAGCGCCTTGGCGACACGAACCGTGCAGGCGGCCATAAAGGCCACGAAGCCGATCGCCTCGCCCAGGAGGAACATGCGAAACGCCTCTCCGAACAACACAAACACAACCAAGGTAAAGACGAGCAGGGCGATTGCCGAGACCGCCAGACTCACCATGCCCTTGAGCATGTCCGCATTCTGCTTATCGTCAAGAACCGGCTTGAGCGTAAAGACAAAGGGAAGAAAGGCAATCGCGCCCGCGATGGCGCCTGCAACGATAGCGAGCAGATCGGCTATCTGAAACACTGGCGTCCTCACTTTCCTTTTTTAACGCTTCCCAGAACAGTTCCCGCCAAACATTGGTGACTATTGTACGAGCCAATCGCTAAAGTACAACCGAAAAAGCATCGGTTAATACGCACCTGTTCGTTTTCTTAAGACCTTCTTTATGCCGCAGGTACGGTAATACGTTTTTTCGCGAACCCCTCTGGGCTAAACGTCCGTTAACAGGGGTGAGCGCGGTCGCCTTTTATTTGTCCGCGCGCACCGTTTCTTCGTATTTTCGACGTTAGCCGGTTTGGCCCAGAGACTACAGCGTGCCGTAGATGCGGTCGCCGGCATCGCCCAGGCCGGGGACGATGTAGGCGGCCTGGTTGAGGTGGTCGTCAATGGCGCAGGTATAGATATGCACGTCGGGGTCTTTCTCGGTCAGCGACTTGAGACCCTCGGGGGCCGCGACGATGCACAGCATGCGGATGTCCTTGACACCGCGCTCGCGCAGATAGCTGATAGCCATCTCGGCAGAACCGCCCGTGGCGAGCATGGGATCGACGACCAGGCAGATACGCTGGTCGATATCCTTGGGCATCTTGCAGTAATACTCATGCGGCTCGTGGGTAACCTCGTCGCGCTCCATGCCAATGTGGCCCACGCGGGCAGAAGGCACCAGGTCGAGGATGCCGTCGACCATGCCAAGGCCCGCGCGCAGAATGGGGACGATGGCGAGCTTCTTGCCGGCAAGCTGCTTGAACGTGGCGGTCGTGATGGGGGTTTCGACCTCGACGTCTTCCATAGGCAGGTCGCGCATGGCCTCGTAGCCGTCAAAAAGCGCGAGCTCGCGCACGAGCTGACGGAACTGGTTGGTGCCGGTCTCCTTGTCGCGCAGGATCGACAGTTTGTGCTGGACGAGTGGGTGATCGACAAGGGTCACACGGGACGTATCGTAGGTGACGGTCATGGGTTGATGCCCCTTTCGTTGCGGCCGGAAGATGGCCTTGCTGACAAGGCGCATGGCGACGTTGTTGCCCCGCGCCGTGCATAAGTTTAACGGTTTGTTGTATCGAGCGCCCCGTCGCAGCCCTATTGAGCGGTGCTGAGCGAACGCCTGACCGCATCGTGCCAACCGTCCAGGTTGTGCTCGCGACGCTCAACGGACATATGGGGATGGAATGTCTTGACGATCTGGGTGTTTTGCTCCAGCTCCTCCAGATCCTCCCAATACCCAACCGCGAGGCCCGCCAGATACGCGGCACCGATCGCCGTGGTCTCCACCGTCTCGCACTGCAGCACGGGGATATCCAGCAGATCGGCCTGGAATTGCATGATGAACTCGTTGCGCGAGGCACCGCCGTCGACGGACAGGCGCTCAATCGAAAGTCCCACGTCCTGCTCCATGGCGCGCAGCACGTCATAACTCTGGTAGGCCATGGACTCGCAGGCCGCACGCACAATGGTCGCGCGACTCGAGGCGCCGGTCAGGCCGCACACGATACCGCGAGCATGCGGGTCCCACCAGGGAGCGCCCAGGCCTGCGAAGGCGGGGACGAAGTAGCAGCCCTCGTTGTCGTTAATCGAAGTGGCGAGTTGCGCGGACTCACTCACGCTCGAGATGATGCCCATGTTGTTGCGCAGCCAGTTCATCGTTGAGCCGGCGGCAAAGATAGAACCTTCGAGCGCATAGCTGATTTTGCCGTCCGCGGCGATACCGATCGTGGAGACCAAACCGTTCTTGGATTCGACGATCTCGTCGCCGGTGTTCATGAGCATAAAGCAACCCGTGCCATAGGTGTTTTTGGTCTGGCCAGGATGGAAACAGCAGTGGCCGAACAGCGACGCCTGCTGGTCGCCCGCCACGCCCATGATGGGTGGCATGTTGGTCATGATGTCGCTCGCGACGCGGCCGTAGTCACCGGCGCTCCAACGGACCTCGGGCATCATGGCACGCGGGATGTCGAAGAGCGCCAGCAGGTCATCGTCCCAGTCCAGCGTATGAATATTGAAGAGCGCTGTGCGGCTGGCATTGGTGTAGTCGGTG
This sequence comes from uncultured Collinsella sp., assembly GCA_959606065.1. Taxonomy (GTDB): domain Bacteria; phylum Actinomycetota; class Coriobacteriia; order Coriobacteriales; family Coriobacteriaceae; genus Collinsella. The sequence continues at coordinate 3,663 of CAUHHV010000031.1, read as the reverse complement.
GCAAAGGTTTGGCCGCCGGTGAGGTTGTAGATGAGCCAGGTATCGATGGTGCCAAACATGAGGTCGCCCGCCGCCGCGCTCTCGCGTGCGCCGTCAACGTTGTCGAGAATCCACTGCACCTTGGAGGCCGAGAAATACGGGTCGAGCGTAAGGCCGGTGCGGGAACGCACCAGCTCCTCGCAGCCCTGCTCGGCCAGTTTATCGATTGTCGAGGCGGTGCGACGGCATTGCCACACGATGGCGTTATAGATGGGTTGGCCGCTTATGCGGTCCCACACCACCGTGGTCTCGCGCTGGTTGGAGATACCGATGGCGGCGATGCGATCGGAATGGATGCCGCTCTTAAACTGGACCTCCATCATCACGCCGATCTGGCTGGCAAGCACCTCCGTGGGATCCTGCTCCACCCAGCCGGGGCACGGGAAGCTGGTTTTGACGCTACGACGCGCCTGGGCGACGATGCAGCCGTACTCGTCGACGATGGTCGCGAGTACCGAGGTGGTGCCGCAGTCGAGCGCCATGATGTAGGAACCGCCAAAGCTAAACGAGGCGTCTTCCATACCCAGGCTACCTAGATTCAACGACATCGCTTACACCTTTCTATTGCATCGGGTCGGACAGGACCCGCTCGATCTCTGATGTGGGAAGTGCGCCTTGGCGCAGGATCTGGAGCTCGCCATGCTTAAACGTCACGATGGTCGAAGCATCGCGGCACGGCGTCTCGCCCGCGTCGACGGCCACATCGACCCCCTCCAGAATACGGTCCTCAACGGCGGCAAAGCTTGCCGGCGCGGGCGCGCCGTGCGTGTTGGCGCTGGTGCAGGCAAGCGGACTGCCACAAGTACGGATGAGCGCCTGCACCACGGGCGAGGCCGACGCGCGAAGGGCCACCGTATCGTCGGCGGCGCGCATAAAGGTCGGCACGCAGGGCGCCGCCTTGACCACGATAGTCAGGGCGCCCGGCCAGCATCTTCGAGCAAGCGCGCGGGCCTCTTCCGGAATATCCACGCCGTAGCGGTCGAGGGCCTCGGCGTCATCGACCAGCCAGGCGACCGTTTGGGTGAGTTCACGTTGCTTGAGGGTAAAGATGCGACGGTAGCCGGTACCGAGCGCAGGGACTGCGGCGCCGTTGACGGCAGCCTGCGGATCGCGCGGCCACGATGGGAATTCGCTTGTATCTTGGGACACGGCGTCCGAGAAGGCATTGACTGCCACGGCGACACCATAGACGGTCTCGGTCGGGATCAGGGCCAAGCCACCACAGCCGAGTACCTCGGCCGTACGCTCGACGGCGAGCCGATGCGGCTCACGCGCTCCCTCGAATACCCGATAGACCGTCTGCATGTGTATGCCAGCCCCTTACGCTCTGGTGAAAGTTTGTTTACTGAGGGGCATTCTCGCACGAAACGTTCAACCTATTTGCCCAGAGCGCATGTTGGTTTGGTGAGCGGCTCTAGTAGTCGGTGAAAGTGAGGGGGTTATTGGACTGCGACGAACTTCTTTGGCCTGCCGGCGTGGCGTTCTTGGGCGGCGTAGCGCTCGATGCTGTCTATCGTTATCATCCGACGGCCGTCGACGAGTTCAACATCGAGCTTTCCTGCTTTGACCAGCGCGGTAATCCGCGAAGCGGAGACTTTGAGGTCTAGCGCTGCGTCTTTAAATGTTCGGCACGCCGCTTCCCGAGCGTCATCGTGGTCGATTTCGACTGAAAGGGCCACGACCTCGGCCGAGCGTTCGTACCCTGCCGGAGTCAAACCGTTGTTGAGGTCGTCGGCCAAAAACGCCATCAGTGCCTCGGTGGCATGGGCAATCGCTTCTTCGCGCGTGTCGCCATCGGCAAAGGCGCCAGGAATCTGCGGGAAGCTAGCGCAGTAACCGTCGTCTTCTTTTATGAGAACGCAGTCATAGGTAAATCGCTGCCTCATTTTGCCTCCAACTACCATCCAGCTTGGCGACGAATACTTGCCCACGTGCCCTTCTTTGGTCGATCACCACCAGAGCCGTTCGCGGTGACAACACGGTCACCAGAAACATACTTAGCATGACTACCGACTTGCGCGACCTTCACGAATCCATCGTGCTTGAGTAGGGCAATGATTTCCCGAAAGGTAGGAGGTTGCATGGGCCGACCTCTTTCAGCCGTCCTAATTATAAACTAATTTATAATTTTTGCTAACCAGTTAATAAATATTACTGGCGCTGTTTGGGCTCGGTGACGATGGCTCGGACGATGCGGGGACGATCGGTGAGGTCGCGGACGATGCGCACGTCCGAGAGATCCGCCTGGCGACAGAGCTCGGCCGCGGCATCGAGGGCGCCCTCGTAGAGCTCGCAGGCAAACAGGCCGCCGGCGCGCAGCATATAGGGCGCCGCATTGAGCAGGCGGCGGAAGATATCGAGGCCGTCGGCGCCGCCCTCGAGCGCTAAATCGGGCTCGAAGTCCTTGACCTCGTGCGGCAGCGAGCGCATGACGTCAGTCGGAATGTAAGGCGGGTTGGAGACGAGCACGTCGAAGGTGCCCCATTCCTCGCGGGGGATAGAGCTCACCAGGTTTGTGAGGCTGAAGGCGACCTCATCGGACGTAAGCCCGAGCGCGTCGCGGTTTTTGTTGGCCAGGTCAATGGCACGCGGTTCGATATCGGTAGCGGTGCAGGTGACATGGCCGCGGCGCTCCCAGGCAAGGGAAAGCGAGATGCAGCCCGTGCCGCAGCCGACCTCGAGAACGCGGGCAGTGCGGGGCTCGACCGGAGCGGGCGCGGCGGCATCCTCCGTCAGAGACGCCTCGTGGTCGGCGCCTTCGATGGCGATGCCGTATTCGTCGAGCTCGGGCTCGGCGGCCTCCTCGGCCTCGGCATCTGCTGCCTGCGCGGCGGCTTCCTCGGCCTCGCGGTCGGCCAGTTCCTCGGCATAGGCACGGCTGCCCAGTACGTCGCTGCCTAGCGCCGCCTCATCGGCAGCTGTGAGGTTAGCGGCACGGCGCTCGGCCGTCGCTCGCTCGTCGGCCAATGCGGCTTCGACTTTGCGCGCTTGCTCGACCTCGTCGTTCCAGGGCAGCTCAACGCGCTGACGGGCGGCAGCCTCGGGGCTCAGCACCTCGGCATCCAGATAATTGAGGACTTCCTCGACGAGCATCTCGGTCTCGGGACGCGGAATGAGTACGCCGGGGGCGCACGCGACGTCGATCATGCGGAACTGCGTGCTGCCGGTGATGTACTGCAGCGGCTCGCCCTTGGCGCGGCGGACGACCGCCGCGTGCATGGTCTCGAGCTGCGCCGCATCGAGCGTCTCGTCCATACGCATATATAAGTCGATGCGCGCCAGACCCGTGGCAGCGCAGAGCAGCCACTCGGCAGAAAGTCGGGGGTGTTCCTCGCCGCGCTCGGCCAGGTACTCCTTGGTCCACTCGAGACAACGCTTGATGGTCCAGATCTCGTTTGCCATGGGGTCCTCCCCTCTTAAGCGCCAGGCGGCGCGCGAATGTCGGAGCAGATTGTACGCGAGGCCAGCGCTTGGCAAGGGACGATTGAAAGCGATTATCGATAATCAGCCCAGAATTTTGCTTGGAGCCTGCCTAGAGCGTTCATCCGTCGACGTCTAAATCTGCATCCGTCAAGCTTTTGGCAAGGTTGCCCCAAAACTGACCAATATCTAACCAAGAACTTG
>CAUHHV010000030.1 GCA_959606065.1 uncultured Collinsella sp. | reverse complement strand
GCGCCCCCTCCCGCGCACGGAACGGGAGGGGGCTAAAGGTAGGAGTCTACCGGTGGGTTGACCCCACCGGACAGACGATGACCAGGTGATCCTTTACAGGATCGTCAAGGTTTCCGTGGGGTACCCGTTGGGTACTTAGATCAACACGCAGGCGACGGTCAGGATGATGGCGCAGACGACGGAGAGAGCGACGATGAGCTTAAGGGCAAACTTGAGCCAGGTCGTCCACTCGATCTTGGCCAGGGCGAGACCGCCCATGATGGCGCCGGAGGTCGGGGTGAACAGGTTCACGACACCGATGGCGGCGGAGAAGATCATGACCATGACCTCAGGCGAGAAGCCGAGCTTAACAGCCAGCGGTCCCATGATGGGCATGGAGACGGTAGCCATACCAGAGGTCGAGGGGATCAGGAAGGACAGGCCGAAGTAGACCAGGAAGCTCATGGGAGCGAAGATCACGCCGGACAGGCCAGCCAGAGCATTGGCGGCAGCGTCGAGGACGTAGACGTCGAGGCCGGTGTTAGCCATGAGGACGGAGATACCACGAGCAAGGGCGATGACGAGAACAACGGACATCATGTCGGCAGCGCCGGTGATGAAGGTGTTGACGATCTGCTTCTCGGACAGGCCACCGATGATACCGATCAGGACGGCCATGAGGAAGAACCAGGTGGAAGCCTCGTCGAAGTACCACTGACCAATGGGCAGGCCGGTGATCAGGGCAGACCAGCCCTGGACGACGGTGTTACCGTCGGCGTCGTAGACAGCGCCGGCGTCGAAGAAGTTGGCGACGCCCTCGTTGAGGTCGGCCAGCGGAATGAAGCCGACGATCATGACGACGAAGGTGAAGGCGAAGGCGATCAGAACACCCTTCTGACGACCGGTGAGCTTGACCTCCTTGTGGACCTCGGAAGCAGCCTTGCCGTGAGCCTCTTCGGCGTCCTTGAGCTCCTGCATCGACAGGATGGTGGAACCCTTGTCGGCCTTGACCTTCTTGGCGTAGCTCATCACGAAGACGATGGACATGGCGGTGGTAACAATCCACAGGACGGCACCGAGGCCGATGATGATGGACTGATTCACGGCAATGTCAACGCCGGTCAGAGCGTCGACGGCAGCGCCGACGGCGAACGGGTTAACCGTGGAGCCCAGGCAGCCGCAGCCAGCGCCGAGCAGGACGGTAGCGGCGCCGACCATGGGGTCGAAGCCAGCGGCCATCATGGTAGCAGCGAGCAGGGCGTAGAAGGGAACGGTCTCCTCGCACATACCATAGGTGGTACCACCGAGGGAGAAGATGAGCATCAGCACGGGAATGAGCATGATCTCATTGCCCTTAAGCTTCTGCACCAGAACGGCAATGCCGTTGTCCAGGGCGCCGGTCTCGGTCATCATGCCGAGGAAGCCGCCGAGGATCATAACGAAGAGACAGACGGGCAGAGCGTCAGCGAAGCCCAGAATCGGGGCGGTGCAGAAATCGCTCAGACGGGCGGCAGTAACCGCGCCGCCGGACGTGCCGGAGACGATAACGGTAATCACTGCAACAATTGCCAGCAGAGCAAGAAGAATGGTGAACGATGAAGGCATACCGCGCTTTTTCTTAGCGGTCTCAGTCATAGTTCTCATCCCCCCTTCATAAATCATTTACTGATCTCGCCCGAAGCGGCTCTTCCGTGCCGTGCCTGCCGCTTGATGCGAGATTTTTACCAGATAAAACCGCTCGGGGTGTGCAGCAATACACCCCGAGCGAGATGCTAGATGCTCTTACTTGAGCGTGGCGTACATGACAGCCTTAATGGTGTGCATGCGGTTCTCGGCCTCGTCGAAGACCTTGGAAGCGGGGCTCTCGAAGACCTCGTCGGTGACCTCCTGCTCGGTGATGCCGAACTGCTCGCACTTCTCGGCGCCAATGGTGGTGTTGGTGTCGTGGAAGCTGGGCAGGCAGTGCAGGAAGATGGCACCCGGGTTGGCCATAGCCATGACCTCGGAGGTGACACGATACGGGGTGAGCTGAGCGATGCGCTCGGCCCAAACCTCGTCGGGCTCGCCCATGGAGACCCACACGTCGGTGTAGAGAACGTCAGCACCGGCGACGCCGTCCTTGACGTCGGTGGTCAGCTTGATGGTGCAGCCGTTGGCCTCAGCGATGGGCTTGCAGGCCTCGATGACGTCATCGGCGGGCATGCACTCCTCGGGGCCGCAGGCCACGAAGTTCATGCCGAGCTTGGAGCAGACGACCATGAGGGAGCGAGCAACGTTGTTCTTGCAGTCGCCCATGAAGACGAGGGTCTTGCCCTTGATGTCGTAGTTGAAGTTCTCCTGGACGGTCAGGATGTCGGCGAGCATCTGGGTGGGATGCCACTCAGTGGTCAGGCCGTTCCACACGGGCACGCCGGACTTAGCAGCGAGCTCCTCGACGTCGTCCTGGGCAAAGCCACGGAACTCGATGCCATCATACATGCGGCCGAGAACGCGGGCGGTGTCCTCGATGGACTCCTTCTTGCCCATCTGCGACGAACCGGGATCGAGGTAGGTGACGCCCATGCCCAGATCCATGCCGCCGACCTCGAAGGCGCAGCGGGTACGAGTGGAGGTCTTCTGGAAGAGCAGAACGATGTTCTTGCCCTCGAGATAGCGGTGCGGAACGCCAGCGCGCTTCATATCCTTGAAGTTCTTGGAGAGCTTGAGCAGGTACTCGATCTCCTCGGTGGTGAGGTCGAGGAGCTTGAGGAAGCTACGGCCGGAGAGGTTAACACCCATGGTTCGTTTCCTTTCGAAGAAATGAATTACGTAAGTATTAGTGTCGCCCGTTTGACGGGCGAAACCGGTGCGGTTGTAGGGAGACCGCACCGGAAACGGAAAGACTTAGAGGTCCTCGCGCCAGAAGGGCATGCTCATGCAGCGCGGGCCGCCGCGGCCGCGGGAGAGCTCGGCGGAGGGCACGACGAGAAGGTCCAGGCCCTCCTTGTACAGCACGTCGTTGGTGACGGTGTTGCGGGCGTAGACGCAGATCTTGCCGGGCTCGACGCACAGGGTGTTGGAGCCGTCGTTCCACTGCTCGCGGGAGGCCGCGATCGGGTCGCCGCCGCCGCAGGGGATCAGCTTGACCTGGTCGACGCCGGTGGCGTCCTCCAGGACGTGCTCGAGGGTGTCCTCGATCAGGCGGATGTTCACGTCGCCCGGGTTCTTGCCGGCGGTCAGCTCGTAGACGCGCAGGGTGCCCATGATGGCGGGGTGGATCGTGAACTTATCGACGTCGATCTGGGTGAAGACCGTGTCGAGGTGCATGAAGGCGCGCGAGACCGGGATGTCGAAGGCCAGGATGCGCTCGACCTTGGAGTCGGAGTTCCAGAAGATGTTCTGGGCCATGACGTCGATCGCGGCGGCCTGGGTGCGCTGGGAGATGCCGACGGCGAGGGTCTTCTCGTTGATGTTCAGCACGTCGCCGCCCTCGGTGTGGAACTGGCAGTCGCGGCGGAAGTACAGGGAGACGTCCTTGTAGTCGGGGTGGTACTTGAAGACGTACTTGCCGTACAGGGTCTCGCGGTTGCGGGTGACCGAGTACATGCGGTTGAGGTTGACGCCCTCGCCGACGACCGCGAACGGGTCGCGGGTGAAGTAGAGGTTGGGCATCGGGTCGATGATCAGGTCGGACTCGGACTCGGAGTTGACCAGGGAGTCGAGGGTCGTGGACGCCGTGAGGGGCATGTCGATCTCGGACTTGGTCATGCCGGCCATGGTCTTCTTGACGAACTCGAGGTTGTCCTCGATGGAGTCCAGCTTCTCGCGGACGATCTGCGGCATGTGCTGGCCGCGGATGCCTGCCTCGGCGATGTACTGGTCGGTGAACTCGGCGCGGGCGCCGGGGACCTGGTCGAACACCTCTGCGACGAGGTTCTCGAGGTAGAGCACCTCCACGCCCTGGTCCCTCAGGATCTGGGCGAAGGTGTCGTGCTCCTGCTGCGCGACCTCCAGGAACGGGACGTCGTCGAACAGGAGTCGCTCGAGCTCGTCGGGCGGCAGGTTGAGGAGCTCGTCGCCGGGACGGTGCAGGCAGACCTTCCTGAGCTTGCCGATCTCGGAAGGCACGTGCAGACCTTTCGTCATGGCCTCCTACCTTTCTTTCGGGCCCCTGTCAGGGCCGATTCGTTAGCGCCCCTCCGTGTGAGGCGTTATTGCTGACAACATATTTATATCCAAAATCAGTCCATACTTCCACCTCGCCCCCGAACGGTTTTATATGAGGGGTGAACGGCATACACATATACTTCACGCATGGCACACTTTGATTTAATAAAGTTTATTTACGTGCTAAAACGCGTTTTCAATCCAAATAGCAAATGGAACTTAACTTTATTAAACCACCCTCAAATTGCATATTTCTAATAAAGCTATGAATAGAATTAGCGATTCATGCCGCGTCTCAACCATTTTCATTTTTATTCAGAAAAAAGTTTGTCCTATTCATTTCTGGTAAACAAATTACCGTTTACCAGACGCTTGATACCGTTCACCGGAAGCTCAGTATAAGGCCCAGCGGATACCGGCTCGCTTTACGGCCCCATTTGTAACAACTTGACTTCTCGGTATAGAAAAACGAACCCGCTTCCCCTAGGGAAACGGGTCCGTTTTCGATTATCTTCGGCCAATTTGGATAAGGCCCTCGAAGATCGTCGGAATCCTAGCGATCGAACTCCGCCAGTGCCTCGCCCAAAAGCTTCAGGCCCTCGCGAAGAACGTCTTCGCTCGCGCAGTAGCCCAGGCGTGCGCCGCAGGGAAGCTCAAAGCGGCTACCGGGGACCAGCAGCACTCCCCTCTCGGCCAACAGGCGCTTACAGAATTCCTCGTCATCCTCGGGAATATCCAGCTGGATAAACGAGGTGGATATTCCCTGCGGGGCCGTCCAGGAAACGCGATGCTGCGTATCGATCCAAGCCTGCGCGATATCGCGGTTGCCAAACACGATCTTGCGATTGCGCTCGAGAATCTTATCCTTGTGCTCAAGCACATAGGTCGCCAGGGCATCGTTGAACACGCCGCCGCAGATCATGGTGTAGTCGCGGTAGGTGCGGATGCGGTTGGACACCTCTTCGTCGGCCACGACCCAGCCCACGCGGGCCGCAGGCGTCGAATAGGTCTTGGACACCGAGTTGGTGACAATGGCCTTCTCGTACATGTCGGCCATCGACATAAAGGCCTTGGTGTTCTCAAGCGGCAGGTACACCTCGTCGCACAGCACATAGGCGCCAGCCGAACGGGCGATCTCGGCAATCTGGCCGAGCATATCGGCATCGAGCACCGTACCGATGGGGTTCGATGCGTTGTTGATGCAGATGAGCTTGGTATTGGGACGCACCAAGCGTTTAAGCTCCTCGATATCGGGCTTCCAGCCAAGCTCCTCGCGAAGCTCCCAATACTCGACCTCGGCACCGAGCGTACGCGGAATCTCGTAGAGCGGCGCGTAGGTGGGCCACTCGGCGATGACATGGTCGCCGGGCTCGACCACGGCCATGATGGCGTTGAGGTTAGCGCCCGTGCAGCCATTGGTCTGCAGAATGTGATCGGGATTGACCTCGCGACGATACAGCTTGGCAACCTCGGCCTTAAACTCCGGAGAGCCCTCGATCCAGCCGTAGTTCATCTTCTCGCGGTCCAGGCGCTCGTAGAACGTGGCGCCGTCCTGCTCATCGAGCGCGCGCAGCTCGCCCATGGTAAGCGACGAGATCGTCGACTGGGCGATGTCCCACGTGGCGCTCTTCTCCCAAACGTTGAGCCATTCCTCAACGCCAATCGTCTTAATGTCCATGGCCAAGCTCCTTACAAAAGCAGTCATCCAACCGTGTTGACGTTCCTCATACAAGATTGGGGCGGCGCGAAAACCCGCACCGCCCCAATGGGAGACATCTAACGTCAGCTAGATGTATGTATTAAGACCTATACGGGTCATAGAAGACCTTAGAGGTCCTCGCGCCAGAAGGGCATGCTCATGCAGCGCGGGCCGCCGCGGCCGCGGGAGAGCTCGGCGGAGGGCACGACGAGAAGGTCCAGGCCCTCCTTGTACAGCACGTCGTTGGTGACGGTGTTGCGGGCGTAGACGCAGATCTTGCCGGGCTCGACGCACAGGGTGTTGGAGCCGTCGTTCCACTGCTCGCGGGAGGCCGCGATCGGGTCGCCGCCGCCGCAGGGGATCAGCTTGACCTGGTCGACGCCGGTGGCGTCCTCCAGGACGTGCTCGAGGGTGTCCTCGATCAGGCGGATGTTCACGTCGCCCGGGTTCTTGCCGGCGGTCAGCTCGTAGACGCGCAGGGTGCCCATGATGGCGGGGTGGATCGTGAACTTATCGACGTCGATCTGGGTGAAGACCGTGTCGAGGTGCATGAAGGCGCGCGAGACCGGGATGTCGAAGGCCAGGATGCGCTCGACCTTGGAGTCGGAGTTCCAGAAGATGTTCTGGGCCATGACGTCGATCGCGGCGGCCTGGGTGCGCTGGGAGATGCCGACGGCGAGGGTCTTCTCGTTGATGTTCAGCACGTCGCCGCCCTCGGTGTGGAACTGGCAGTCGCGGCGGAAGTACAGGGAGACGTCCTTGTAGTCGGGGTGGTACTTGAAGACGTACTTGCCGTACAGGGTCTCGCGGTTGCGGGTGACCGAGTACATGCGGTTGAGGTTGACGCCCTCGCCGACGACCGCGAACGGGTCGCGGGTGAAGTAGAGGTTGGGCATCGGGTCGATGATCAGGTCGGACTCGGACTCGGAGTTGACCAGGGAGTCGAGGGTCGTGGACGCCGTGAGGGGCATGTCGATCTCGGACTTGGTCATGCCGGCCATGGTCTTCTTGACGAACTCGAGGTTGTCCTCGATGGAGTCCAGCTTCTCGCGGACGATCTGCGGCATGTGCTGGCCGCGGATGCCTGCCTCGGCGATGTACTGGTCGGTGAACTCGGCGCGGGCGCCGGGGACCTGGTCGAACACCTCTGCGACGAGGTTCTCGAGGTAGAGCACCTCCACGCCCTGGTCCCTCAGGATCTGGGCGAAGGTGTCGTGCTCCTGCTGCGCGACCTCCAGGAACGGGACGTCGTCGAACAGGAGTCGCTCGAGCTCGTCGGGCGGCAGGTTGAGGAGCTCGTCGCCGGGACGGTGCAGGCAGACCTTCCTGAGCTTGCCGATCTCGGAAGGCACGTGCAGACCTTTCGTCATGGCCTCCTACCTTTCTTTCGGGCCTTACTGGCCGAATGTATCAGCGCCCCTCCATATGAGACGCTGCTTGCTGACAGCTCTAGTTATATCCAAAAATCAGCCGCAATTCCACCTCGCCCCCGAACGGTCAACAAAGTGCGATGAACGGTATATCGCATGTGATTCCCCCATGATGTACTTCGGCGTTCTAAAGTAACTTTTCTAAGGTAAACGCTCTTTTTTCTCAAAAATCATTCGCAATTACAACTCCAATCTTTCGATTAGGAATTGCATATCTACAACGGTTTTATGTATATAAATGACGCTTGTTCGTGTTTCTGTCTGTATTCGATGATATTCAGCTACCTATCATTCTTATTCACACATACTCACCAGTTGAGTGAGGATATAGACCGTTTTTTCACAACGTGACGGGCGTCAGCTCTATGGCTTGTCAGCGTAAGAAGTAGGTAAAGATACCGTTCACGCGATACGTCCGTGCCATAGGTCGACTAAATTGAGACAATAGTGAATAGTGTTAGGCAACCGTCCCCTGCGGGGACTGAACGGACAGATGCATATGCCGAGCAAAATCGAAAAAAAGCAAGCCGCCGCAAAGCTGCGCAAACCGCCGCGCGACTTCTCGTACACGCAGAACCGAGAGCTCAGCTGGCTGCGCTTTGACAACCGTGTGCTTGACGAAGCCTTCGACGAGACCGTTCCGCTGTTCGAGCGTCTAAAGTTCGTGTCGATTTTCGAGTCCAACCTCGACGAGTTTCTCATGGTGCGCGTGGGCGGCCTGTCCGATCTGGCAGAGCTCAAAAAACAGCCTGTCGACAACAAGAGCAATATGACCGCCTCCGAACAGGTCGATGCTGTCATGACCGAAATGCCCGGGCTCCTTACCCGATGGGAGTCCATCTTTAAGAGCATCGAGGGCAAGCTCGACACCCTGGGCGTTCACCGCGCCCGCATCGATTCGCTTACGCCCGAGGAGCGCACCTTTGTAACCCGTTACTTCCAGGCCTACGTGTCGCCGGTCATCTCACCGCTGGTGATTGACCCGCGCCACCCCTTCCCCAACCTGCGCAACGGCGCACTCTACCTGGCCTGCGGCCTGGACGGCGTCACCGACGAGGAGAGTCTGCTGGGCCTTATCGAGATCCCCGCCTCGATGAACCGCGTGGTCGAGATCCCCTCGCCCACCGGCACCTACTCCTACATCTTGCTCGAGGACGTCATCCTCGCCTGCCTGGACAGCTGCTTTGGCTCCTATAAGCCGCTCGACCGCGCGCTCATCCGCGTCACCCGCAACGCCGACATCGACCCGGACGGCGAGGGCGTCGAGGAGGAAGAGGATTACCGTCAGCACATGAAGCGCATCCTCAAGAAACGCTTGCGCCTGCAGCCGGTGGTGCTCGCGGTCTCGGGGTCGCTCGAGAAGGCGACGCTCAAGACCATCCGCAAGGCGCTCGAGCTTTCGCGCCGCTCTGTCTTTACCTGCGATATCCCGCTCGACCTAGGCTACGTCTTTGGCATTGAGGGCAAGATTCCCGAGCACCTGCGCAACGAGCTGCTCTTTACGCCGTTTAAGCCGCAGCCCAACCCCACCATCGATATGACCCGCTCCATCCGCGAGCAGGTACTTCAGCACGACAAGCTGCTCTTTTATCCCTATGAGGCCATGAACCCCTTCCTGGATCTGGTGCACGAGGCCGCCTACGACCCCGAGTGCATCTCACTGCGCATCACGCTCTACCGCGTGGCCAAGCAGAGCCGCCTGTGCGAGTCGCTGATCGATGCCGCCGAGAACGGCAAAGAGGTCACGGTGCTCATGGAGCTCCGCGCGCGCTTTGACGAGCAGAACAACATCGAGTGGGCCGAGCGCCTGGAAGAGGCCGGCTGCACCGTCATCTACGGCTCCGAGGGCTTTAAGTGCCACTCCAAGATCTGCCAGCTCACCTATCGCGAGGGCATGGCGCTAACGCGCCTGACGCTGCTGGGCACCGGCAACTTTAACGAGAAGACGGCCAAACTCTACAGCGACTTTATGCTCATGACCGCCCACCCCGGCATCGGCGAGGACGCCAACCTGTTCTTCCGCAACCTGTCGCTGGGCAATCTGCGCGGCGATTACCGCTTCCTGGGTGTGGCGCCCGTAGGCCTCAAGCCGCTCATCATGCGCGGTCTGGATCGCGAGATCCAGCGCGCTCTCGCTGGCGAGCCCGCCCGCGTGTTCTTTAAGCTCAACTCGCTCACCGACCGCGAGGTCATCGACAAGATCGCCGAGGCATCGTGCGCAGGAGTCCGCGTGGACATGATCATCCGCGGCATCTCGTGCCTCAAGCCGGGCGTTCCTGGCAAGACCGAGAACGTGCATGTCCGTTCTATCGTCGGACGCTTTTTGGAGCATGCGCGCGTTTACGCCTTTGGCGTGGACTCGGACATGATCTACCTGAGCTCGGCCGACATGATGACGCGCAACACCGAACACCGCGTGGAGATCGCCTTCCCCGTGCTCGACCCCACCTGTCGCGCCCTGGTGCACGAGTACATGGGCATGCAGCTGCGCGACAACGTGAAGGCCCGCAGCCTCACGAGCGACGGCACTTGGGTCCCCGTGGAGCGTGCAGAGGGCGAGAAGCCCTTCAACTCGCAGGAAGCCCTGCTGGAGCGTGCCTATCGCAACGCCGAGGCCGCGCCCGAGCCCGTCATTGAGGCAAAGCCTGCTCCTGAGCCGCAGCCGGCCACACCCGAGGTTCAGAAGGTCCAGGCGACCGTCATTGAGCCCGAGCCCGCACCTGTACCTCAGCCCGAGCCGCAGGTCACCAAGCCCGCACCCGAGACGAGCGCCCGTCGCGATAAGCCCGCCGGCAGGACCAAGGCCATCGAGCGCCATCGCCCCGGTCGCGTGCGCATGGGCCTGGGCCTGATCGGCCTGGGTCTTAAGACGCTCATTACCGGCAAGACGAAATAGTCGTTTGTAGAAGCAGTTTGTAGAAGCGCCCCGCATTTGAGGAAAGCCTCGGATGCGGGGCGCTTTTCCCTGCTACCATGGTGCGAACAACAACACGAATGACAGGCAGGGATATGAAGCTCACTATAGAATCGATGACCTACGGCGCCGACGGGTTGGCGCACGCCGACAACGGCAAGGCCGTCTTTGTGCAGGGCGCCGTGGCAGGCGACACCGTTGAAGCCGAGGTCGTACAGGACGGTAAGTCGTTCATGCGCGCCCGCACCACCGAGATTCTGGAGCCGAGCCTCGATCGCATCCAGCCTCCCTGCCCCTTCGTTGGCATTTGCGGCGGCTGCTCGTGGGGCAATCTCTCACGCACGGCACAGCTTGCCGCCAAAGAGCAAAATCTGCGCTCCACGCTCGAGCGCATCGGCAAGTTCGCTCCTGAGCAGGTCGATAAGTTGGTGCAGCCCATCTGCCACACCAAGGACGACTGGGGCTACCGCAATAAAATCGAGCTCGAACCGACCGTCGTCAACGGTCGCGTGCGTCTTGGCATGCACGGTGTCGACCCCAGCAAAATCGTAACCGTCGATGCGTGCCCGCTGTTCGATAAGCGTTTTCCCAAGGCGCTCAAATCGGTCGTCGGCGCACTCAACTATCTAAGCGGCAGCCATGACTTGGGACTCGAACGCGTGGGCATTCGCGCATCGCGCCGCACCAAGGCGCTCGAGGTCGCACTCTGGACGCCCACAGGCTCTTTTCCGCGCTCGCAAGTCTCCCGCGTGCTGGCGGACGCCGCTCATCCCACGAGCATCGTGCGCGTGATGAGCAGGGGCGAGAAGAAGGCCCGCCGTGTCTCCAAGGTCGAAATGCTCGCCGGCGAGGGCTCGTGGACCGAGAATATCGCCGAGGGCCAGATGCGCTTGTCTGCCCCGTCGTTTTTCCAAGTCAACACCAAGGGCGCCGAGATTTTGATTGATCTCGTTATGGACGCCCTCGACCCGCAGGAAGACGAGCTTGCCGTGGACCTGTACTGCGGCGCCGGAACCTTTACCCTGCCGCTCGCCCGCCGCTGCGACTTCGTCGCCGCCGTCGAGGCCTACGGCCCGGCCGTGCGCGACCTGCGCCGTAACCTGGAGATCAACAAGCTTGATAACGTCGACGTCATTGGCGGAGACGCGGTGCGCGAGTTCCCCGACCAGGATGCCGACGTCTTGGTGGTCGACCCGCCGCGCGCAGGCCTCGCCCCCGAGGCGATCGACCTTATCGCCAGCACGAGTGCTCGCGATGTCGCCTACGTGAGCTGCGACCCGGCCACCCTGGCGCGCGATCTCAAACGCTTTGTCGAAGAAGGCACCTTCTCCCCCGTAAAGATCACGCCAGTCGACCTGTTCCCACAAACCTTCCACTGCGAGACCGTCGTCCACCTTAGGCGCAACTAGCCACTTAATCATTGCTCAGAAAAATCATTGGGAAATCGAGCGTGGCAAGCGGAGGTCTTCGGGGTATAAGACGGCTAATTGTATGCCGCCTATGAAAGGAACCCTCATGCCCAGCGTTGCCGTTCTCGCCGCCGATGGCTTTGAAACTATTGAATGCTTGACCATGGTCGATGTCATGCGTCGCGGCGGCGTGCGTGCCACGCTCGTCTCGATCATGCCCACGCGTGAGGTCGTAAGCTCGCTGCAGATCCCCGTGACCTGCGATGCGCTCTTTGATGAGATCAACTTTGACGAGTACGACTGCGTCGTGCTGCCCGGCGGCCTGCCCGGTGCCACCAACCTGCGCGCCGATCAGCGCGTCTGCGACGTGGTCTGCGAGTTCGCCGCGACCAAGCACGTTGCCGCCATCTGCGCCGCCCCGTTTATCCTGGGCGAGCTCGACCTACTCGAGGGGCGCCAGGCCACGTGCTTCCCTGGCTTTGAGAAAAGCTTCCCCGAAGGCGCCTATACCGGCGAGAAGGTTACGCAAGACGGCAACATCATCACCGCCAGCGGCATGGCCCAGTCGCTCCCCTTTGCGCTTGAGCTGCTGCGCACACTCGCCGGCGACAAGGCCGTCGAGAAGGTCGCCGAGGGCATTCAGCTATGATTTTGGCTTCGCAATCACCGCGCCGCATCGAGTTGATGCGCGAGGCGGGCTATGACATTCGCGTGATTCCCGCAGATATCGACGAAACGCCTTTTGATGGCGAAGCTCCGCTTACACTCGTCGAGCGCTTGGCGCGTGCCAAAGCCGCCGCCGTTGCCGCCGAGCATGCCGAGCCCAACGAACTGACCGTCGCGGCCGATACTATTGTCACCTTTGACGGCCAAATTTTGGGCAAGCCGGCAGACGGGGACGAGGCGCGCACCATGCTCCGCGAGCTTTCGGGCCGCACGCACCAGGTCGCAACCGGCGTCTGCATCGTTAAAGCCGGCGACGCTACAGCCCCGCATGCCGCCGAGAGCCTGTCGTTTGTCGATGTGACCGACGTGACGTTCTATGAGCTTACCGAAGAGCAGATCGAGCGCTATGTTGCCTCCGGCGAACCCATGGACAAGGCCGGGGCCTACGGCATCCAAGGCACAGGCGGCCGCATGCTTGTGCACGATATTTCGGGTGACTTCTACAACGTGGTGGGCTTGCCCATCGCTCGCGTCGCACGCGCGATTCAAAAACTCTCGTAATTGCATCTGGCGCTGGGTATCCCCCAGCGCCTACAATTTTGCCGTACCGTACGGATCCCGACCGGGCATAAGGCCCGGCGGAAAACCGATAGGAGAACACATGGACACACTGCTCGAAGCCATCGATGTTTGCAATGTCGATGGCTTTTGCTTTGGCAACTATACGGACGAGGAGGCTGGCACCGGCTGCACCGTAATCGTGGCGCCCGAGGGTGCCACCGGTGGCGTTGACGTACGTGGTGGCGCCCCCGCTTCGCGTGAGACCGACCTGCTGCGTCCCGAAAACACCGTCGATAAGGTCCACGCCGTCTGCCTTTCGGGCGGATCGGCCTTTGGCCTCGAGGCTGCAAGCGGCGTGGCCCGCGAACTCGAGAGCCGCGGCATTGGTCTGCCCGTCGGCCCCACGCAGGTGCCCATCGTGTGCTCCAGCTGTATCTTCGACCTTGCCTTTGGCGACCCCACCGTTCGCCCCGACATTGAGGCCGGCATCGCCGCCGTGCGCGAGGCGCTCGACCACACCCCCACCAAGCTCGAACAGGGCAACGTAGGCGCCGGCACGGGCGCTACCGTGGGTAAGCTCATGGGCCCCGCCACCTGCATGAAGGCCGGCCTTGGCGCTGCCGCCGTGGCGCTCGGCCCCATCAAGGTGGGCGCCGTGGTCTCGGTCAACGCCTGCGGCAACGTTGTCGACCCCCTCACCGGCGAGTGGGTCGCCGGCATGCGCGCCTCAGCCGATAGCGACCAAATTGTCGATATGGAACTCGCAGCCTTTGCCGCCGCCGGATCCATGCAGATGCCGCTCGACCGCACCAACACCACCATCAGCTGCATCGTCACCAACATGGAGCTCACTAAGGCCCAGGCCACCAAGGTCTCCCAAATGGCCGCAGACGCCTACGCACACGCCATCCGTCCCACGCACACCACCAACGACGGCGACACCATCTACACCCTCGCCAGCGGCAAACTGGGCGCCCAGGCAAGCGCCGCCGTTCCCCTAGACCTGCTGGGCATGCTCGCCGTAAGGGCTTTGCAAACCGCCATCGTAAACGGAGCCAAAACCGCCAAAACCTCCCACGGCATCCCCGGCGCCGCAAAGTAATCTCACTCGACCGTCGGTCGGAGGCGGGCGGGCATTACGTTTGCTGCTCTACAGTCCTATGCAAGACGAAGGCCACATTAAGTGGCCTTCTTTGCATGCGGAACTCGCGACAAACGTAATGCCCGCCCGCCTCCGACCGACTTCCAATCTAATTCTTTTCAGCCCAGGCCCCTGTGTACCGCGCGTCGAAGATCTTCAAATTCAAATAACCTGACAATCGATTCTTATAGCAGAGGCCCCTTGGCCTTTAGTTTGCTACAAGTTCCGCACGAGCCGGAAAGCACTCAATGTGCTTTCCGTGCGAGCAGGACTGTTCGCAGTAGCAAACTAAAGGCCAAGGGGCCCTGTCAACCTATCAGCAGCGATTACTCAGCAGTTAGTTGAATTTGAAGATCTTCGAGGCAAGACGGTATAGGCCGAGTGTGGTTTTGTCTCCGGCACGACCGCGGAGGTTGGTGAAGAAGCCGACCACACCGTAACGTGCACGACGATACATACGCTCGTCATAGGCCTTCAAATCATTCCACAGCGTCTTCAGACGCTCATCGGCACAATCCTCGTCGGAAAGCTTGGTGAGCACCGAGCAGATCGCCATCATCATGGTGAAGTAGCCCATCATGTACGAACGCAAACGCGACGACTCGACATCGCTGTACAGGTGGTACGACTCCATCATGATACGCGTAACACGGAACTGCTGGTCCAGACGCTTGACCATCGTGGCCTCGTTGACACTCTGGCCCTCGCGACCGATAAAGTAGCGATAGAGGTCGATGTCGGCGTAGTACATGGTCTTGCAACGCGGCAGCGGCACGTAGGCGTAGATGTTGTCCACATAGAACGTGTGCGGCGGCATGGGCAGGTTGGACTCGCGCAGCACATCCGTGCGATAGCACAGGCTGTGCATGAGCAGATTCTGGTCCAAACGGAAATGGCCGATCTGGTCCCAGGTAAAGATCTTTTTTCGAGGCAGGGCAAACTTGTAACCAATGGCCGTATGCGTACCCTCGTAAACCTTCTCGTACACGTAGTTCGAGATAAACAGGTCAACGCGCTGGTCGCGCTCTTCAAAGCCGCGCAGAATCGACAGCATGGTCGAAAGGGCAGCGCCGTCAAGCCAGTCGTCCGAGTCGACAACCTTGTAGTAGGTGCCCTGCGCCTCGCGCAGACCCGAAAGGACGGCAATACCGTGGCCGCCATTCTCCTGGTGCACCGCGCGGATGATTCCAGGATAACGGGCCTCCCACTCGTCGGCCTTGGCGGCCGTCTCATCCTTGGAGCCGTCGTCCACCACGATAATCTCGATATCGGTGGCATAATTGCTCCCCTCCAAGATGGAGGTGATGCAATGGTCCATGTCCTTGGCGGCGTTATACGAGGGAATACCGAATGTTATGACTTTATGCATGGCAGGCGATAATCTCATCCGAAAGATCGAGGGCGGAATTGGTCACGGCATCCATATCGTAGTAACGATACTCGGCCAGACGACCCACCGGGTGGAAGTTTGTCAGGTTCTGGACGCGCTCAAGATAGCGCTCATAGAGCTCACGGTTCTCGGGCTCAAGAATGGCGTAATACGGCGTCTCGCCCGAGCCGGGCGTATAGGCCTTGGAGTACTCCTTCATGATGGTGGTCTTGCCGGGCAGGACCTGACCGGTCATGTTCTTGAACTCGGTGATACGCGTGTAGTCCTCGCTCGTGGTGTAGTTGACGGTACCCACGGGCTGGAACTGATCCATATCGAGCGTCTCGAACTTCATATCGAGCGTACGGTACGGAAGAGCGCCCAGATCAAGGCCAAACAGCTCATCGAGCGGACCGGTATAGACGATCTCGCCGCCGTAGACCTTGCCACCGATCTTGACGGTGGTCTCGTCGATCTCAAAGAGATCGCGGGCGTCCACGTCGCAGAACACGTCGATCAGGTCGTGGTCGAGCATATGCTCGAACAGCGCCGTGTAGCCGTCCTGCGGCATACCCTGGAAAGGAGCCTGCGGGAAATAGCGGTCATCGTCGCCCACAAAGACGGGAACGCGACCGGTGATCGAGGGGTCGATCTGGTCGGGCGTCTGGCCCCACTGCTTCATGGTGTAATGCAAAAAGACGTTCTCATAGACATAATCGGCGACCTCGGCAAGATCCGGGTCGTTCTTCTTGCGCAGCTCCATAATGGGCACCTTGACGTCCTTGCCAAAGGTCTCCACGAGCTTTTGGTACAGCTCCTCGCCGCGCTCATCGCCAAAGGCAAGCTTAAGGCTCGCATGGTTAAAGGGCACGGGCATAAGGGTACCGTTGATGTTGGCGAGCACCTTGTGCTGGTAGTCCGTCCACTTGGTAAAGCGCGACAGGAAGTTATGCACGCGCTCGTTAAAGGTATGGTAGATATGCGGACCATACTCGTGGACCAGGATCCCGGCCTCGTCAGTGCAGTCGAAGGCATTGCCCGCAATGTGGCTACGGCGCTCCAAAACGGCAACACGATAGCCGATGGTTTCGGCAAGACGGCGGGCGCAAACGGCACCGGCATAACCGGCGCCGACAACGATCATGTCGTACGCGCCGGCGTTAAAGCCTTCAGGCAGGCCTGAGGTAATCTGCATCGATACTCCTTGTCAAAAGCCACGGGCTCGTTAGCTGGGCTTTTCTCGAACATTCTTCGAGACATATTTATCAGAGCGATTATAGCGCTAATGCGTCCTATAATGAGCTTGCCACACAAGGAAAGCTCAAGCACCGCGGCGTACATTATTGAAAGGCAAACCCGCTAGCAGCGGGTTTATTCGTGAACAGCCGGGCGCCTGGAGCTTAGTGAAACGCTTGTAAGGAGTAACATGAGCGATTTCCTTAACCGTATGAAGTCTGCCGCCAAGGCCGACCTTAAGACGATCGTCCTGCCCGAGGGCGAGGATCCGCGTACCATCGTCGCGGCAAACAAAATCATCGAGGAGGGCCTGGCAAAGCTCGTCATCCTGGGCAACCCCGACGAGATCGATGTTCCCGGCGCCACCGTCATCGACCCGCGCAATGCCGAAAAGCACGAGGAGTACGCGCAGAAGTTTGCCGAGCTCCGCGCCAAGAAGGGTGTCACCATCGAGCAGGCTCGCGCCCAGGTGATGGACGCCACCTACTTTGGCACCATGATGGTCAAGATGGGCGATGCCGACGGCCTGGTCTCCGGCGCCTGCCACTCCACCGCTGACACCCTGCGCCCCGCGCTGCAGATCCTCAAGACCGCCCCGGGCACCAAGCTGGTCTCGGCCTTCTTCGTAATGTGCACCGACACCCCGCAGTTCGGCACCGACGGCACGCTGATCTTCGCCGACTGCGGCCTCAACATTAATCCGTCTTCTGACGAGCTCTCCGAGATCGCCATCGCCTCCGCCCACTCTTGGTCCACCTTCATGGGCAATGTTGAGCCGCACGTGGCCATGCTCTCCTACTCCACCATGGGCTCCGCCGGTGGCGAGGTCGCCAAGAAGGTCCAGGAGGCTGTGAAGTTCTGCAAGGAGAAGGCTCCCGAGCTCGCCATCGACGGCGACCTGCAGCTCGATGCCGCTATCGTCCCCACCGTCGCCCAGCTCAAGGCTCCCGGCTCCTCCGTCGCCGGTAAGGCCAACGTGCTCGTGTTCCCCGACCTCGAGGCCGGCAACATCGGCTACAAGCTGGTCCAGCGCTTCGCCGGCGCTGACGCCTACGGCCCCATCCTGCAGGGCATCGCCAAGCCGGTTAACGACCTGTCGCGCGGCTGCTCTGCCGACGACATCGTGGGTGTCGTGGCCATCACCGCCGTCCAGGCTCAGATGGCTGAGTAGCG
>CAUHHV010000029.1 GCA_959606065.1 uncultured Collinsella sp. | reverse complement strand
GAAACTGGGCTTCGCGAAGTTTTCCGAGAGAAAGGACCGCCTCCCGCCCCGGCCTGCGGTGACTTGGCTGCACCGTGTGCTGCCGAAGGGACTTTGCGCGATGACTAGGGCTGAATAAAAAGTGAGTGTGGGCGCCGTCGTTTGTTTGAACGACGGCGCCCACGTTTTGGATTTATTGGGCTGTGGCGGTGAAGGTTGTTTTGTCGGCGGCGATGTGCACGTGCAGCTTTGCCTGACCGTCGCAGCTGATGAGCACGCCTACCTCGAACGGGGTTCCCGTCTTGTCGTAGGTCGAACGCACGATGCGCATCGCCGCCTTACCGGTGTTCTGTCCCAAAAGGCGCGCCTCATGCTTGTCGAGGTTGACCGTCTCGTAGACGGCATCGACGCTTGCGGGCAGGATGCCGGTCTTTTCCGCGATATAGGCGTAGAGCGAGCCATCCACGTCTTTGCGTGTGAGCTCGGGGCAAAGTGACACGGGGATATAGACGTAGTTGAGCTCCATGGGTTTGTCGTTGGCGAGACGCAGGCGGCGAATCTCCCAGACGGGTGTCCCCTCGGGCACTTTGAGCCCAGAGGCGATGCCGCGGACGGCCGGTATGCTTGAAAAGGCGAGAATCTGCGAGCTCGGAACCCGTCCCGCTTCGCACATCCGCGCGCTGAAATTCAGGGCCAGGTCGATGCCGGGTGCTGAGGTTTGGGGTTTGATGAACGTTCCCTGCCCACGTTTGCGCACCACGCGCCCCTCGATGACGAGATCTTGGAAGCAACGGCGCACGGTCGCGCGCGATAACTCTAGCCGCTCACAGATTTCGAGCTCGCGTGGCAGCGGCGTCTTGGTGTCGAACGCCTGGCTGGCGATAAGCAGGGCGATTCGATGTTTAAGTTGGACATAGAGCGGCGTATCACCGCTGCGGTCGAAGGGTTCGGAGGCGAGAAACGAGATCATATCCATGGGGTACCTCCATATCGTGGGCGTACGTGACATGGTCTGACACTGCGGGGCAAACCGGAGATGCCAGGCCCGATTCTTGCTGGTATGTATGGTGCATAAGGAACATAAAACATTTATCAGACAATCTACCTGCTATTTTAAAAATAATTAGAAGAAAAAATAATTTAGGAACAAAAATAGTTGCTACCGTTAACCGATGAATAGTTGCCGTTCGCAACTATTTTCTTGTACCGAACATGCCCCGGCGCAACAATAATCTCAGCAAAAAGCAAAGCCGTGCGACACACGGCAGGTCGAGAGGAGACCGCATGCGGTATCTGGTAATGGTCAGTCACGGAACGCTCGCTCCCGGACTGCACAGTGTCCTCAAGATGCTCGGCAATGACGCCCCGAACATCTTGTCGACGAGTCTCGTGGACGGCATGGGCGCTGACGAATATGTCGAGAACGTCAAGGCGATGGTCGCTCCCGTTACCGCCGATGACGAGGTTGTCCTGCTCGGTGACATCCTGGGCGGATCGCCGCTCACCAATGCTATGAACACGATGGCCGAGAAGGGCTTGCTCGCCCACACCATTGCCTTCGGCGGTATGAATCTGCCCATGGCTATGACCGCCATGATGGGGCTTGCCACCATGGACCTGGATTCTCTCAAGCAGATGATGCTGCAGGAGGGCAAGAACGGTATGTCCGAGCTTGTGGTCCCGACCGATGACGCCGACGACGAGGACGACGACATCTAGGCCGCACCAAGGTTTCATCTAGCTGCAAACGTTAGGAAGAAGAGGCCGCGACCGCGGGCCTCATGAAGGAAAGGGGAGAACGTATGATTTCGTTCATCCGTATTGACGACCGTATGATCCATGGACAGACCGTTACCCGTTGGGCCCTCGAGTATCCCTGCGACGGTCTTATCGCCGTCAACGACGCCGCGGCGTCCAACCCCGTGCTCAAGGAGGCCTACAAGAGTGCCTCGGGCAAGAAGACGTTCGTGTGGACCAAGGAGCACTTCAAGGAGGTCTCCGAGAAGGTTCTCAAGTCCAACACCAAGTACTTCCTGATCACCAAGAACCCGCTCGACATGAAGGAACTTCTCGTCGATTTTGGCTTTAAGCCCGGCATGGACCGCATCATCGTCGGTCCCTGCAACGATCGTCCCGGCACCACCAAGCTCGGCAACAACCAGTCGATCACGCAGGAAGAGGCCCAGGCGCTCGAGGATCTCACCAACGCCGGCTACACGGTCGAGTTCGCCCTTATCAAGGAGAAGTCCATCGGTGAGTGGCCCAAGTTCCGCGGTCAGTTTGGCTTCTAGTTAGGCGCCAGCCGCATTTTGGTACCTACAGCCCTGGGGAAAGGGGCTGAGGAATAAAGAAAGGGGAAAGCATGGCAATCAATGCATTCCAAGCCGCGCTGTTCGGCCTGTTCGCCTGCCTGGCATCACTGCCTGGCATGGGCGGCACGACGATCGGCAACTACACTCTGGGTCGTCCTCTGGTCGCCGGCCTCATCGTCGGCATCATCATGGGCGATATGCAGACGGGCATCCTCGTCGGCGCTGCCATCCAGGTTGTCTACATCGCTCTCGTGACCCCCGGCGGAACCGTCTCCGCCGACGTCCGCGCCGTGTCCTATATCGGCATCCCGCTGGCGATCCTCGCCATCAAGAACTCGGGCATCGATCCCGCCTCCGCTGAGGCTGCCGGCATGGCCGCATCCCTCGGTGCCGCCGTCGGCACGCTCGGCACTGTGCTCTTCTATGGCACCGCCACCATCAACCTGGTGTGGCAGGGCATGGGGTGGAAGTGGCTCGAGAAGGGCGATCTCCACAAGCTCTACCTGGTCAACAACGTTCTGCCTTGGATTGGTCACATCGTCTGCTCGTTCCTCCCGACGTTCATCATCACCATGGGCGGCACCGCCATGGTCGACCTCATGAAGACCTACATGCCCATGGACGGCATCGCGATGAAGACGCTGTTCACCGTCGGCTCGCTGCTGCCTACCGTCGGTATCGCCATCCTGCTCAAGCAGGTCATCTCCAAGCCGACGGACTTCCTCACGTTCTTCTTCGGCTTCACCCTGTCCGCTGTCATGGGGTGCAACCTGATTGCCGCTGCCGGCATCGGCTGCTTCTTCGCCCTGATCAACTATGAGATCGCTTCGCTCAAGATCGACCTCGCAAACGCTCCCAAGGCAGCTATCGCCTCGGGCTCCGATGATGAGGAAGAGGAGGACATCTAATGGCAGAGAAGAAGAAACTCTCTAAGAAAACGCTTGCCAAGTCGTTCCGCAACTGGTCCTACGGCAACCTGACTTGCTTCTCGCAGGAGCACATGCAGACCTTCGGTTACCTGTGCGCCATGCTTCCGATCGTCGAGGAGCTCTACGACACGCCCGAGGAGCAGAAGCAGGCCCTCCAGACCTACTCCGCGTTCTTCAACACCGAGCCGCAGATCGGCACCATGATTGTCGGCGTCACCGCCGGCCTCGAGGAGGCTCGCGCAAACGGCGAGGCCATCGATGACGACGCCATCAACGGCATCCGCGCCGGCCTCATGGGCCCGCTCGCCGGCCTTGGCGACTCGCTGATCGTCGGTACCCTGATCCCGATCCTGCTCGGTATCGCCCTAGGTCTCTCGACCGGCGGCTCTCCGCTCGGTGCCATCTTCTATATTGTCGTGTGGAACCTGCTCATGTTCCTTGGCATGCGCTTTGCCTACAACCAGGGCTATGAGCTCGGCGGCAAGGCGGTCGAGGCCCTCGTTGGCCCCAAGGCAAAGGCTCTTCGCGATTCCATCGTGATGGTCGGTACCATGGTCATCGGTGCCGTGGGCGCAACTTGGGTCTCCATCACCTGCAGCCCCAACCTGGTGCTGCCCGGTGGCGGTAAGTTCCAGGACACGCTCGATGGCATCTATCCGCACCTGCTGCCGATGATCTTCATCATCTTCTGCTGGTACATGATGACCAAGAAGAAGGTCAACCCCATCGTTATGATGCTGATCCTCGTTGTGATCGCATTTGTGGGCGTTCTCATTGGCTTCTTCGACCCGGCACTGAGCTACTAGTCATCATCCCCTGGCCCCCTGTAAGGCCGTGCGGCCTCAACCGCACGGCCTTCTGATTTTGCGCCGCCCTTCGAGGGCAATATGGCCAGCGACTTCCATCGCCTACACGACACCCGCTATATTGCTCTTGAAAGATGACGTATTCGACAAACGATGCACTTGCACATGATGCACGCTTTGCACGAGGAGGACCCATATGCACGAGAAACACGGACACGACCTTTCGCGCGACGACTTGATCCGCGAGGCAAAGATGCAGACCGATGCTATTCAGCGGCTCAACGTTTGGCTGCGCCTGGGCTATTCGCTCGTGGCGATTGGCTTTTTGATGGGGATGTGGGGTATGCAGGGAGGCCCCGGCTGGGGTGTCCCCGTGGGCATCGTGTGCCTAGTGGTGGGCACTCCGCTTTCGATCGTGCTTAAAGTTGGCACGACCAACGCCAAAAAGAATGTCGAGCGCATGCTCGAGGCCGCGGGTATCGACGTTGAGGAGCTTATGCGACGCAAGAAGGACGAGCAATAGACTTCCGCGTTGGGGTATCATAAATAATTGTTGCGAATGTTAACTAATGTACGGCAAATGACGGTTTTATGGCCCTTCTAGAGTTGCAAAGGACAATATCCCCAGTGGATTACGATGACGTCGCTCGAAAACTGATCGTGTACTCACGTTCCCTTGCCAAGGGATCCTTGAGTGCTGCCGGCGGCGCCAGTGTGGGCGAGGCACCGGTTTTACAGTATCTATCGGGTATTGACGGTGACGTCATTCCCTCCGAGATTGCCAAGAAGCTGAAATTCTCCCGTGCGCGCATGTCGCATATCTTGGATTCACTCGAGAGCAAGGGTTACGTTCAGCGCGGGACCGATCCAAACGATCGTCGGCGTGTGCTGGTGAGCATCACCGAGGAAGGCCGTGATTTCGCGGCGAAAAAAAATGCCGAGAGTGTGGCATCGCTCTCGAAACAACTCTCAGCGCTCGGCGAGCACGATGCCCAGGAGCTCGTGCGCATTCTGAATAAAGCCTATAGCCTTACCTATGATGCCGACGACTACCTGGACAATCTATAAGGATAAAGGCAGACATTTAGGTGCATCTTGAAATGCACCCGGGACAGTTGCGCCCATTGACTACCGTCAGCATCTCATTCCAAACCAAATCAGCCAACGTACGCCATGGCAACCCCCGGTAGGTCGCAGGGTGGCGGCTGAGCCTTTCCCTCGGGAAACTTCGCGAAGCCCAGTTCCCGAGGGAAAGGTATGGTCTGTGTAATACCAGATAAACAGTACATTTTTGCTAGATTGGTATTTGACTGAAGAACCAATTGGTATGGCTTATTAAGCCTACCTTGCCGTTGACGCTCATTTTACTGCCGTTGGTGGACTTCCGAACTTGGTTGCGCAAGTGCTCCCATATATTGATATGACCTAGTAGGTGGCTATCTGGTTACTACCAGTTGGCCCCTTGGTAACGGGTGGCCCCATTGTGCGGAATGTACCGAACATCCCCGTTTGATACGTTTTCCCATGCTGCCGGGGGGGGGCGTCCTCGGCATGTCGGAAGAAAGGAGCCCAGGTGCGCAGGAATTCCATTTTTACGAAACGGTGGGTGAAGGGAAGCGCGGTCCTCGTTGCCACTGCAGCGACGCTCGTGTTTGCCAATCCCCAGCAGGCGATTGCCACGCCACTCAAGGGCGTCGACTCAGCGACCGTGTCCCAGTCTGCCTCGAATGTCGTCGACATCGATTTCGCTGACGGCATCAAGGGCCGTATTACGTTCCTCGAGGACGGTATTTTCCGTTATAACGTCGACCCCAAGGGTGAGTTTTCCGATTACGCCACACCGCGCAGTAAGTCCCACACGGCTAAAATCCAGGCTCAGCCCGATACCTCGGACACCTACAGCAAGCCGAGCGCGACGGTTGCCGACAAGGGCGACACTATCGAGATCACCGGCGGAAAGGCGACCGTGATCCTGGACAAGGCGACTGGCAAGATGAGTATCAAGTCAGGCGACCGTGTCGTGGTTTCCGAGTCCGCGTCCCTCGACCTTGATAAGAAGGGTACCGTCCAGACGCTCGCCAAGGAGAAGTCCGAGAACTTCTTTGGCGGCGGCACCCAGAACGGACGCTTCCTGCACACCAACCAGACCATCGCCATCTCCAACACGAACAACTGGACTGATGGCGGCGTTGCCTCGCCCAACCCGTTTTATTGGACGAGTGACGGCTACGGCGTACTCCGAAACACGTTTGCAGAGGGTTCCTACGACTTCGGTTCCACGGACTCATCGACGGTCACGACTTTGCACAGCGAGAATGAGTTTGATGCCTACTACTTCGTGGCGACCAACGAGGGCGCTTCGAACGTGGCAACCGAGATGCTGCAGGACTACTACAAGGTGACCGGTAACCCGGTACTGCTGCCCGAGTACGGGTTCTACCTTGGTCATCTTAATGCCTATAACCGTGATGGCTGGTCAACGACCTCGGGTCAAAAGAAGTGGGAGACCAAGGGCAGCAAGTCCTCGAGCGAGAAGGGCGACGTTAAGTACGAGTCTGGCATGTCGACGGGCTACAAGCTCGACGGCACACTTGCGGCCGAGACGCTCAACGGTGAGGGCCCTTCGGTTGATACCGAGAACATGAAAGCGACCGATTTCGACCGCCAGTTCTCTGCTCGGCAGGTTATCGATGACTACGAGGACAACGACATGCCGCTCGGTTGGTTCCTGCCGAACGACGGCTACGGCGCCGGCTATGGCCAGAACGGTTACTACAAGACCGGCGGCGTCAACTCCGACGGAACGAGCTCGGCCGACCGTCTTAACGCTGTGCGTGCCAATGTCGACAACCTTAAGAAGTTCACCGAGTATGCCAACTCCAAGGGTGTGAGCACGGGCTTGTGGACCCAGTCCAACCTTGAGCCCGACAGCAACTCCGAGACCCCGTGGCACCTGCTTCGCGACTTCGACGCCGAGGTCAAGACGGGAGGCATCTCTACCCTTAAGACCGACGTTGCCTGGGTTGGATCTGGCTACTCCTTTGGTCTTAATGGCATCAAGACAGCTTATGACACGGTGACGACCGGCGCTAACAAGCGCCCCAACATCATCACGCTCGATGGTTGGGCCGGCACGCAGCGCTTTGGTGGCATTTGGACCGGCGACCAGTATGGCGGTAACTGGGAGTACATTCGCTTCCATATCCCCACGTATATCGGTCAGAGTCTTTCGGGCAACCCCAACATCGGCTCCGACATGGATGGCATCTTTGGCGGCGACCCCATCATCTCTGCGCGTGACTACCAGTGGAAGACGTTCACGCCCTCTATGCTTGACATGGACGGTTGGGGCACCTACCGTAAATCGCCCATGACGCACGGCGATCCCTACACAGGCATCTCGCGCTTCTACCTCAAGCTCAAGGCGCAGCTCATGCCCTATATCTACACGAGCGCGGCCTCGGCGGCCAACATCGACACGGGTAACGGCGATGCCGGCCTGCCCATGATCCGCGCCATGCTGCTTTCCGACAACTCCGAGTACGCCGCAAGCACTTCGACGCAGTACCAGTATATGTTCGGTGAGAACTTCCTAGTGGCACCGGTGTATCAGGATACCCAGGCAGACGAGAACGGCAACGACATTCGCAATGGGATTTACCTCCCCAACTACGGCACCGACGAGAATCCCACCATCTGGATCGATTACTTCTCGGGTAAGCAGTATCGCGGCGGCCAGGTTCTCAACAACTACGAGGCTCCGCTTTGGAAGCTGCCGCTGTTTGTGAAGGCCAACGCTATCGTGCCGATGTACGCCGAGAACAACAACCCCGAGGCAGTGAGCGACACCAACACCAAGGGTACCGACCGCAGTCAGCGTATCGTCGAGTTCTTCGCCACCGAGGGCGACGGCACCTTTACGCAGTACGAGGACGACGGCTCCTCCATCGAAAACAACACGACTGAGGACGATTCCTACGGCACGATCGACAATATCTCCTACGGTGAGCATGTGAGCACCGTCTACAGCTCCAAGGCCGCAGGCGGCACCGCGACCTTTACAGCCGAGGCCTCGAAGGGCGGCTACAACGGCTACGACTCCAACCGCACCACGACCTTCGTGGCCAATGTGTCCGCCAAGCCCACGAGCGTTGTCGCCAAGAACGGCGGATCCGCACTCAACGTGGTTGAGGTCGACTCGCAGGAGACCTTTGACGCCGCGACCCCCGAGGCCGGCCAGGCGGTCTACTTCTACAGCGAGACCCCCAACCTCAACCACTACGGCAGCGATGCGGACGGCACCGAGGCCGAGCAGGGCGAGAGCTTTAACAACACCAAGATCACCACGAACCCCAAGGTCTACGTCAAGTTCGCGAAGACCGATGTTGCTGCAGCGGCGCAGACGCTTGAGCTGGGCGGTTTCGTGAATGCCGACGCCACGCTCACAGCCGATCGCCTCAACGAGAACCTCTCCGCACCCACGAACCTTGCTGCCCCCGAGGACGTCACGACCCCAACGAGCATAAAGCTCACCTGGGGAAAGGTCGATGGTGCTACCTCCTACGACCTTAAGGTCGACGGCACTGTGTTTGCCGTGGGTGATGCGGCCGAGTTCACGCACACCGACCTCGCCTACAATAGCAAGCACACCTACCAGATTCGTTCGCGCAACGCCGAGGGTTACTCCGCCTGGAGCGATGTGCTCGAGGCGAACTCCGCACTCGATCCGTGGCGGAACGTCCCCGACGCCGAGGAAATCACCTGGGAGGGCTCACTTTACGGCAGCCATAAGGCCGAGCTTGCCTTCGACCATGAGTTCCAGTCGGGCGACGGCGGTTTCCACTCCGGTGGCAACGATCTGGGCAAGGCGCTTACCGTTGACTATGGACGCGCTTACAAGCTCGATAAGCTCGAGTACTATCCGCGCGATGACGCCGGCAACGGCACTGTGACCAAGATGCGTGTTGAGACGAGTCTCGATGGCGTCCACTGGACGAGCCAGGAGGTCGATTGGGCACGTTCCGCTGATTGTAAGACGGTAGCGTTTGACGGCACCGTGGCCGCCCGTTACGTGCGCATGACACCGCTCGCCTCGGTCGGCAATTTCTTCTCCGCGTCCGAGATTGCCATCTACAAGACCGACGGCACGGATGGCTTCGCCGTGGGCTCCAACCTCAACAAGGCCACGATCTCCGACGGAGACTACTCCAACATGAAGAACTATCTGGGCCTCGAGAACCGCGAGCCCGATACCCCGACGTTCGGTTCGCAGATCCGCGACCACTTCGCCGACCTCAACGATAACGGCGTTTACGACGTCTACGATTACTCGTTCACCATGGCGGGTCTTGACGGCGGCACTAAACAAAAGGGCAAGGTCGCAGGTTCGCTCGCGGTGATTCCGAGCAAGACCGAGGTCGAGGCCGGTGATGAGATCACCGTTGATGTCTATGCGGCCGACGCCAAGAACGTCAACGCCCTGGGCGCTCTCGTCAACTTCAAGAGCGACCAGTTCGAGTTTGTGTCCGAGAGCATCGCGCAGGACGGCTCGACTGCCGGCATGGAGAACCTGTCTCGCGAGAAGGTCCAGTTCGCGGACAGAACGCAGACTATCAATCTCGCCTTTGCCAACCGCGGCGATGGCAAGCTCTACAACGGTACCGGCGCGGTGGCGAGTTTCAAGCTCAAGGCCAAGACCGCCGGCAAGGTCGAACTGCCCTCGACATCTTGGCTCATCGGTCCGGCATGCGACGCACTTGAGTTTGCGAGCGACGGCACGGTGACGATGCCGGATGTTCCTCAGCCAACGGTCGCCGAGTACGGTCAGGATGCCTTCAACATCACGATGACCAACGATGAGCTCACGACCGACGACGGGACCAACGTCGAGAAACTTATCCAGCAGAAGAGCTATAACGCGCTGTTCGATAATAACGAGGGCGACAACGGCTTTGAGTTCCTATGGAACTGGAGCGGCAACTGGGACAGCGAGGGTAAGCTTCCGAGTTACGTGAAGCTTCCCACCACGATGACATTCGCATTTAAGACGCCTTCGAAACTCGATAGTGTCGAGGTCGTTAACCGCAACGGTGGCAACGGAACCGTGCAGAAGATCAAGGCTGTCGTGACGTTCGAGGATGGCTCGACCCAAGAGTTCGCGGGCGGGGAGTACGATTCCTTCCGGGCTCGCTACGCTTTTGGCCTCTCTGCCGAGAACAAGGGCAAGAAGGCGACCAAGGTCGAGGTCACGCCGCTTGAGGCATCGGGTGACCAGATGCTCACACTGCGTGAGGTCAACTTCAACTACGCGCAGGGTGTCGAGGCCATCGAGGGTGTCGAGCTAGGCAAGAACCAGACCGAGTTCTTTGAAGGCGACGTTACGCTCGTCGACGCCAAGGCCACGCCTGAGAGCGCCGGCTACCCCTATGTGACGGTCGAGAGCTCCGACCCCTCTGTGGTAAGCGTCTCCGCTGTTCAGGCTGGCGATAGCGTGAGCTACTACCTGCGTGCCAACAAGGCCGGCAAGGCAAAGATCACGGTGGCGTCGGTACTCGACCCCTCCAAGACCGCATCCTATGAGGTCGAAGTCAAGGCTGGTGTCGATACCTCTGCGCTCGTGGCAGCGCTTTCCGAGGCCGCGGGCTACAGCGAATCCGTCTACACTAAGGATTCCTATGCAGCTCTCACCGCTGCGGTCGAGGCGGCTCAGAAGCTCCTCGACGGCGGCCAAGGCAGCTATAGCAAGAAGGATGTCGCAGACGCCACAGCCAAGATCGAGAAGGCAATCGACGGCCTCAAGATGCGCCCTGTCGATGAGAAGATTCTTATCAACACGCCCGAGAACCGCAAGAACGTCAAGGTGGCCGGCTTCTCGAGTGAGGCCGGCTACGAGGGCAGCAACGCCGTCAACGCTCTCGACGGCGACGAGCGGACGCTTTGGCACAGCGACTGGGCCCATGGGACCGGTATGCCCCAGTATCTGAGTGTCGACCTGGGCCGCGACTACGATCTCACCGACGTTACATTCCTGCCGCGCCAGGACGGCGGCACTAACGGCGATATCTTCGAGGCCGAGATACTGGTCTCCGACACTGCCGACGGTTATGAGATGGGCACCGCCGCGTCGATGGGTACGTTCGCCTTCGACAATGACGGCCGCGTGCTCACCGACCGTGGCGACTGGAAACAGATGAGCTTTGGCGCCGCGCGCGGTCGCTACGTGACCGTCAAGGTGATTCACGCCGGCGGTGGCAACGTTGATGCCTACTGCAGCATGGCGGAGCTCAAGTTCTACGGTACGGCCGTCCCCGATCCGGTGGCGAAGGATGATCTCGCTACCGCGATCGAAAAGGTTGATGCCGAGGTTGCTGCCGGCGACCTCAAGGCCGGTGACTACACCGAGGCCTCCTGGACGGCGCTCGAGAACGCCCTGGCGAGCGCCCGCGCCATCTTGAGCGACGAGAAAGCCACGCAGGACGAGGTCGACCAGGCGCTCAGGGCGCTCGAGAGCGCCCGCGGCGCGCTCGAGAAGACCCCGGTGGCCCCGGTCGAGAAACCGACTAAGAAGCAGCTCAAGGCCCTGGTCAAGCAGGCGAAGGAGACTGACACTAGGGGCAAGACGGCCGAGTCTGTCAAGGCCCTGACGGATGCCATTACCTACGCCGAGGACGTCTTGGGTGCTGAGAATGCTTCCGACACCCAGCTCCAGGCGGCCTATGACCAGCTCAAGCTGGCTATTGAGAGCCTCAAGGATGCCGATTCCGGCAATCAGGGCGGCTCGGGCAACCAGGGTTCCGGCAATGGCTCGAACGGCGGCAACCAGGCGGGCAAGCCCGCAGGCGACAAGGCCCAGGGCAGCAAGAAGAACGGTTCGGCGATTCCCAATACCGGAGACCAGACGGCGGCGACCGTCGCGACCGTCGGTGGTCTTGGCGCCATCATCGCCGCGATCGGCGCTTTCTTCCATCGTCGCAGCAAGGCTAAGTAGCCCCAGCAACAGCTAAGCAAGCGTGCCCGCCGTCCCACCCAAGGACGGTGGGCACGCTTTTTGAATGTAGGCGGAAAGCTCCGACCCTTCGGCCTTAATCTCGCAAAGCGTTCCGTCTCCCGCCGAACACATCAGCATCGGCGGCTATACTTGAATTATTTGCAGTTAAGGGTCGCGGATTCGCCGCGTCACCGCTCTCAACAGGAGGTCTTTGTTTATGGCAGATCAAAAGCCGGTTGTCGGGATCATCATGGGTTCCAAGTCCGATCTGGGCGTTATGGAAGGCTGCACCGCCGAGCTCGAGGCGCTGGGCGTGCCCTATGAGCTCGTCATTGCGAGCGCACACCGCACGCCGGCGAAGGTCCACGAGTGGGCTTCGACTGCTGCCGATCGCGGTATCAAAGTGATTATCGCCGCCGCCGGCAAGGCTGCTCACCTGGGCGGTGTCGTGGCTGCGTTTACGCCGCTGCCGGTCATCGGCGTGCCTATGAAGACGAGCGATCTGGGTGGTATGGACTCGCTGCTGTCGATGGTGCAGATGCCTTCGGGCGTGCCCGTTGCCTGTGTGGCCATCAACGGTGCCAAGAACGCTGCCATTTACGCCACGC
The DNA here is from genome assembly GCA_959606065.1 of uncultured Collinsella sp. Lineage (GTDB taxonomy): Bacteria > Actinomycetota > Coriobacteriia > Coriobacteriales > Coriobacteriaceae > Collinsella. The sequence goes on along the minus strand of CAUHHV010000029.1, from coordinate 7,075 downwards.
AGATTCTGGGCGCATGCGACCCCGAGTACCGCAAGGTTATCGAGAAGATGAAGCAGGAGATGGCTGACGCCTAAGCGCTCTGCCAGTCCATTTGCAGCATAAGGAGAGCCATGTCCGACTATCAGGGAAAGCGTTTTTCGGCTTCTCGGATTCCCGATCCAGCCAAGTCGGGAGCAGCCCGCGCGCCGCAGCAGGGTCGGACATCCTCTCCTCAGCAGTCACGTGCGCCGCGCCCCGTGACGCCGGCGAAGCATCGCCGTCAGGATACACCTGCTGCATATCGCCCTTCGTCATACAGTACGGCCAAGAAGTCACCTCGCTCTTCGGCGCATGCCGCGCCATCGAGCTATACCGAGCCGCCGCGCAAAAATCGCCGCTCCGTCATTCCCATTCTGCTCATCATCATCGGTATTGGCCTGATCGTTGCTGCGGCCGCTATCTTTATCAACGCGCAGATTGGCTACAAGCAGGCGAGCGAGTCGTATCAAAAAATCGAAAAGCAATATGTGAGCGACAAGGACGCCAGTGGCGTGCCAATTATCGACTTCAATGCGCTTGCCCAGACAAATCCCGAGGTTGTGGGTTGGATTTACGCGCCCGGCACCAACATCAACTACCCCGTGGTGCAGACCAACAACAACTCCAAGTACCTCAACACGCTGTTCGACGGCACCGCCAATGCGTCGGGTGCCATCTTCCTGGATAGCGACGACACCGCGCCGGGCATGGTGGATCAGCAGACCACGATTTACGGTCATCACATGAACGACGGTTCGATGTTCAACGTGATTTCGGATACGACCGATCAAGCGACGTTCGACAGCATGGACTACGTGTACTACATCACACGTGACGCGACGTATAAGCTGCGTCCGCTGGCGACCAAGGTGGTCGAGGACACGTATGCCAAGGCGCGCACGCCCAACTTTGAGGGCGATGACGGACTGAAGAATTATCTGTCCGAGATGCTCGACGGTGCCTCTGCCGTGGCGAGCGATGCCACCGATCGTGCCGCTTCGGCAACCAAGGTCGTAACGCTTGTGACCTGCCGTTCGCTGTCATTTAGCAATACGCGCGCCGTCATGGTGCTCACGCCGGTCGAGGAATAAAGTGTCCGGGCCCCGTCCCAAAAAGACTACCCTGGAAATCAAAAGGAGAAATGATGCTTGAGAACGGCAAATCGATGCCTTCGGTTGATGCTTGGCTGCGCGAAGCCAAGGCCGATGTTTCGGCGGCTGATTGTGGGATGTACCTGACACACAACGGCGTGGTGCGCGCGACGCCCAAGGCCGAAGTGCGCGGAGTCGAGACCGATGGCGTGGCGCCAGGCCACAAGGTGGGCGGCATGGTGTTTGGCTTCGATGCCGAAAAGGTGCAGGCCGCTATCGAGGCGACGCGCACGATGCCGGGTATCGGCTATGTGCGCGTGTGGCTGGCAAGCGGCGAGCTTGCCGTAGGTGACGACATCATGCTCGTGCTCATTGGCGGGGACATTCGCCCGCATGTGGTCGATGCGCTGCAGTCGCTCGTCGGCACCATCAAGAACGAGTGCGTGAGCGAGGTCGAGCGCGAGGCGTAAGGCCTCGTCGGCAATCCGAGTCTGTCTATAGCGAAAGCCCGCCGGCAGTTCATGTAGATCTGCCAGCGGGCTTTGATGTGTTGGAGCTATTTTGCTCTGGCGTTTGCTACACGCGTGTGGCGTCCTTGGGGCTCATGGTCATACTCTGAAAACGGTTCTCCATATATTCGTTATCGAAATGCTTGTCATAGAACTGTGCGACGGGAATATTTCGAACGGTTCCGTTGACGCGCTGATACCAATAGTCGAGCGATTGCAACGTCATGACGCCGTCGATCAACATGACGGCGGTCAGGATGACGGTAGCAGAGTAGCGGCGTTTCCATGGAATCATATTGATGAGCTTAAGCAGGCGCGGCAGCAAGACCTTGATCCAGATGAGGCCACCCAGGCCCCACATGCAGGCAAACGGCGTGCATGTGCGTCCCCCGGTCAATACCGCGATGGGATCGGGCATGCCGAATAGCCTAATGTGTGAATAGCTCCACGACACCACGCCAAATGAGGTCTGCATAAACCAGCCTACAAACACCTCGAAAGCGCCGCCGATCAGGGCACTTACCAGGAAAATGATCAGAGGATTCTTTTTATAGAAGCGGTTGAGCGCCATGGTCATGAGCACCGCGCCAAATCCGTAGATGGGGCTAAAGGGGCCAAATAGCATACCGGCACGGTCCTGATAGACGCCGGGATCGACGACGACCATATGCCAGACTTCCTCGAGAATGAGACCTAACACGCTGCAGACGAAGAATACCCAGAACAGGTTGAAGTAGTTGAGCTTGATGTAGCCCTCGCCGGTTTCGTCGCGGCCGAGCATCCCCTCGGCGGCGGCATCGCGGTCGAGCATCTCTTGCAGACGGCGCTGCAGTTCGCGCTCCTGGCGTAGCGTGGGGTCGACGGTGGCCGACAGCGCAATGAGGATGACAAGCTGGACGGCGGGGCGCAGCAGGAAGGGTCCGATGCCCTGGAGCATCACGTCAACTAAAAGCTCCACGACGGTAAATGCGATGAGGACGTAAGACAGGCGGGCGGCATTGCGCCGCTGGTCCTTGATGAGGTCCAGGCCAAAGACGATCAAGATGATCGCGCTTGCCGCCGAGAGCATAATGCCGGCGACGATAAGGCCAACCGCGACCAGGGTGTTATCACCGAGCTTAGCGGCGACGTTGCCGTTAATGAGTGCGGTGATGACCTGCCACATAAAGACGGCGACTGACGGGAGCGTGCCCACGCCAGATAGGGTGCACAGGACTGCGTAGACCTTGATGATAAGGGGGATCTTCTTGGCCTCCGTGGTGCTGGGGACACTGGGGTCGAGTTGATTTCGATCCATACGCTACCTTTCTCGTCTTGTAGTAGCCTACAAGGATACGCCGACGACCAGCTAAAAGACAGGACGAACGTCCCAATTGCAACAATGTAGCCCCTAGCGCGGGCGAGACACGGCGCACGGGAAGTCTTCGAGGCCGTTGCCCCTGAGAGTGGACTACCCAATAAAATGTTTGGTCGCAAAACGGATAATAAGCTCGGTGGGCTTTTAAAAAGCGCTGCTCATGCGCGGGGGAGCGCGTCGCGCCGTGCGTATAATAAGGCGGGTAACGCCAAAATACGAGGCTCTGAGGGGATGCCATGTCTCAAGAAACCATCCGCGCGGCCGAGCGTGCCGCGGGACAGGTGAACGCCATGTCGACGTATGATCCGGACTCTGACCAGCTGCATGAGGAATGCGGCGTTTTTGGTGTCTGGGCGCCCGATCGCGACGTGGCTCGACTGACGTACTTTGGCCTGCGTGCACTGCAGCATCGCGGCCAAGAATCGGCGGGAATCGCCGTTGGTGACGGCGGTACGGTTATGGTCCGCAAGGATCTGGGCCTGCTCGACCGCGTGTTCTCCAATGCCGACTTGTCGACGCTCTCCGGTCAGCTGGCCGTGGGTCATGTGCGCTACGGCACCGCCGGCGCCAAGAGCTGGGAAGCCTCTCAGCCGCACCTCTCTACCATCAATAGCGTCATTATCGCGCTCGCGCACAACGGCACCCTCGTCAACACCGACGAGCTGCGTCGCCAGCTGATCGAGCTGGGCGTACCGTTCCTCTCCAACTCGGATTCCGAGGTCGCGACCAAACTCATCGGCTACTTTACTCAGCGTACTGGCCATCTGCGCGAGGGCATTCGCAAGACCATGGAGCTCGTGCGCGGCGGCTACGCCATGACGCTCATCAACGAGCAGGCGCTCTACGCATTCCGCGATCCGCACGGCATTCGCCCGCTCGTGCTGGGCAAGCTGGTGGATGAGGGCCTGGACCAGGCCGATGCCGCATCCGTTTCGCAGCTGCCGTCGCAGGACGGCGCCGCGACGGTCGACGCCACCACCCATGTCACGCGCGCCGGCGGCTGGGTCGTTGCCTCCGAGACCTGCGCGCTCGATATCGTGGGCGCCGAGTACGTCCGCGACGTCCGTCCCGGTGAGATTTTGCGCATCAGCGCCGAGGGCCTTGTGTCCGAGCAGGGCGTGCCTGCCGCCGAAGAGCCTGCTAACTGCATTTTTGAGCAGGTCTACTTTGCTCGCCCCGATTCCATCATGAACGGCAAGAGCGTCTACGCCTGCCGTTATGACATGGGTCGTCAGCTGGCACATGAGGAGCCCGTCGAGGCCGACCTGGTCATCGGCGTGCCCGACTCCGGCCTGCCGCCCGCGGAGGGCTATTCGCACGAGAGTGGCATTCCCTTTGGCGAGGGCCTCATCAAGAACCGCTATGTGGGCCGTACGTTTATCGAGCCTACGCAGGAGCTGCGTGCCATGGGCGTGCGTATGAAGCTCAACCCGCTGCGTGACAACATCGAGGGCAAGCGCCTGGTCGTCATCGACGACTCCATCGTGCGCGGCACCACCATGGTGCAGCTCGTCAAGATGCTGCGCAACGCCGGCGCCAAGGAGATTCATATCCGCATCAACTCGCCCGAGGTCATCTGGCCGTGCTTCTACGGTATCGATACCGACGTGCAGTCGCAGCTTATCAGCGCCAACAAGACGGTCGACGAGATTTGCGAGTATATCGGCGCCGATTCGCTGGCCTTCCTTTCGGTCGAGGGCCTGCTTAAGGTCATGCCCAAGGGCGGTTACTGCGATGCGTGCTTTACCGGCCGCTACCCCGTGGCGATTCCCGAGAGCTTTGGCCGCGACAAGTTCATGGAGGGCTTTAAGCCCCGCAACCTGGACAAGCCGCTGCACTTTGATGACGACGCCGTGGTCGAGAAATACGACGATCGCAGCTGGGAAGAGGAACACGGCGAGGCCTAAAACCTGCCAAAAAGGGACAGGTTTATTTTGGTAGGTTTTACCTGCTGTTTTGTTGATATGACGGCGCGCGTTGTTATGGCGCGCGCCGAAATGAACGCAACTATGAGCACCGTTTGGCGCCCGGGCGGCGCCACGGTAGTGGGAGAGGAAGGCTCAGATGAGCGACAGCAAGCATGTGACGTATGAGGATGCCGGCGTCGATACCGCCGAGGGCGGCCGCGCCGTTGACGCTATTAAGCAGATGGTTAAGGACACCAACCGTCCCGAGGTCATCGGCGGCATCGGTGGCTTTGGTGGCCTGTTCTCGGCTGCCGCGCTTAAGGATATGGAAGACCCGATTCTGATTAGCGGTACCGACGGCGTGGGCACCAAGCTCGTGCTCGCCCAGATCATGGACCGTCACGAGACGGTGGGCCAGGACCTGGTTGCTATGTGCGTCAACGACATTCTGGCTTCGGGTGCCGAGCCGCTGTTCTTCCTGGACTACGTTGCCATCGGCCACATCGAGGCCGAGCACATGGCAAAGATCATCAAGGGTGTGGCCGACGGCTGCAAGCTCGCGGGCTGCGCGCTCGTGGGCGGCGAGATGGCCGAGCACCCCGGCGTCATGGCTCCTGCCGACTACGACCTTGCCGGATTTACCGTGGGCGTCGTCGACCGTCCCAAGATGCTCGACCCCGCGAATGTCCGTCCCGGCGACGTGATCCTGGGCCTGCCTTCCACCGGCGTGCACTCCAACGGCTACTCGCTCGTGCGTAAGGTCATTGGCGTCGACGGTATTAAGCCGGGCACGCCCGAGGCCGCCGCTAAGGCCGAGGAGCTGAGCCGTCCGCTCGAGGAACTCGGCGGCGCATCGCTGGCAGACGCCCTGTTGGCCCCCACGCGCATCTATGTCAAGCCGATTCTGGAGCTGCTGCGCGGTGGCGCTCCGGTGCACGCCATCGCCCACATCACCGGCGGCGGCATCACCGAGAACCTCAACCGCGCGCTCGCCGACGACGTCGACGCCGTGGTCACCCGCAACGGCGCCGAGATGGGTTGGGACGTTCCGCCCGTCATCACCTACGTGTCGCGCCAGGCCGAGCTCGCGCCCAACGAGGCATGCAAGACCTTCAACATGGGCGTTGGCCTGTGCCTGATCGTCGCCCCCGAGGACGAGGCTGCCGTGACCGAGGCCCTGGTCGCGCTGGGCGAGAAGCCGTTCCGCGTGGGCGAGTGCGTCGAGGGCTCCGGTAAGGTCGTGTACTCCGATGAGCGCTAACGAGCAGATGGCTGCTGCCGCGAGCCTGGGCTTTGTGCCCTACACCCGTCCGACCGGCACCGATACGGCCGAGCCGCTCAAGATCGGTGTGCTCATCAGCGGTTCGGGTACCAACCTGCAGGCGCTGATCGATCTGATCGCCGCCGGCAAGCTCAACGCTTCGATTGAGCTTGTGGTGTCGAGCCGTCCTTCGGCTAAGGGTTTGCAGCGCGCTGAGCGCGCGGGCATCCAGACGCTCACGCTGTCCAAGGATGTCTATGCCGACCCCATCGCCGCCGACGAGATCATCGCGCACGAGCTGCTCGAGCGCGGCTGCGAATATGTGGTCATGGCCGGTTACATGCGCATGGTGCACACGCCGCTGCTGGCGGCGTTTCCCAACCGCGTGGTCAACTTGCATCCGGCACTGCTGCCGAGCTTTACCGGCGCGCATGCGATCGACGATGCCTTTGCGCGCGGCGTCAAGGTAACCGGTGTGACCGTGCACTTTGCCAACGAGATCTACGACAACGGCCCCATCATCGCCCAGCGCGCGCTGGCTGTCGAGGAAGGTTGGGATGTCGACACGCTCGAGGAGCACATCCACGCGATTGAGCACGTGCTGTATCCCGAGGTCGTGCAGATGCTCGCCGACGGTCGCGTCCACGTGCTGGAGAGCGGCAAGGTCGCAATTGACGCGCCTCGCGGCTAGCGGCGCACAGTACAATTTAGCCGAGTAGTCAGGGTGGTCATTGGCGCCAAGGCGCGCGTGGCCACCTTTTGTTTTGGGTAGTCATCGGGAACGGTCTTTAACGACTGGTCATTCAAGAACGTCGCAGGTGACTAGATGAGAGAGGTGAGCGCATGGCGGATAACGAAGCACTGTTTACGCCTGAGCTGGTGTTTTTTGATTGGGAGTGTGCGACGCCGGATGAGGTGTTCGCGCGGCTTGA
>CAUHHV010000028.1 GCA_959606065.1 uncultured Collinsella sp. | reverse complement strand
GGGATAGAAAAAGGCCCGGGTGCCGTGGCATCCGGGCCTTTGCTAGCAACTTGATGTTGCGGGCAGCTTAGAACTTGTGGCCGCACTTCTTGCAGACGCGCAGCTTGTTCTTGCCGTCCTTCTCGTGACCGACGCGGGTAACCTTACCGCACTCGGGGCAGACGAGATTGACGTTGGAGGCGTCGATGGGAGCCTCCTGCGAAACGATGCCGCCCTGCTGGTTGGCAGCGTTGGGCTTGACGGCCTTCTTGACGACCGAAACGCCCTCGACAACGACCTTGTTCTCGGCGGGGAGAGCACGCAGGACAACGCCCTGCTTGCCGCGATCCTTACCAGAGAGAACCTGGACCTTATCGCCCTTCTTGATATACATATATCTCCCCTAACTACAGGGTCTCGGGAGCGAGCGAGACGATCTTCATGTACTTCTTGTCACGAAGCTCGCGAGCGACGGGCCCGAAGATACGGGTGCCGACGGGCGAACCATCGTTGTTGATGACAACGCAGGCGTTCTCATCAAAGCGAATGTAGGAGCCATCCTTGCGGCGGATCTCCTTAACGGTGCGAACGACGACGCAACGGACAACGTCCTTCTTCTTGACGTTGGCGCCAGGGGTAGCCTCCTGGACAGCACCGATGAACACATCGCCGATGCCTGCATAACGACGCTTGGAACCGCCAAGCACCTTGATGCAGCGAATCTTGCGAGCGCCGGAGTTGTCGGCGACGTTCAGCATGGTTTGCATCTGAATCATGGTAGATGTTCCTCCGAACTAAGAACCGAAGAGAGGTGCGCAGCCTTTATACGGCCCGTGGTATGCAAGCCAGGCATACGCACATCTTCGGAAACGTACAAGTCGTAAGAGCGACTGCTTATTTAGCGCGCTCGACGACCTCGATGAGGCGCCAACGCTTCATCTTGGACATAGGACGGGTCTCCATAACGCGGACGGTGTCGCCCACGCCAGCCGTGCACTCCTCGTCGTGAGCGTGCAGCTTCTTGGAGCTGGTCATCATCTTGCCGTACTTGGGGTGACGCTTGCGCTCGGTGATGGTGACAACAATGGTCTTGGCACCGGAGACGGAGGTAACGACACCCGTACGGACCTTACGCGAGTTACGCGAATCAGTCATGTTCTCTCCTTAGGTCCTACTCGGCGACAGCGGACTTCTCCGCTGCGATCTCGCGGGCGCGCTGCTCCGTGAGGACGCGAGCGATGTCCTTCTTCACGGTGTTGACGCGAGCGGTGTTGTCCAGCTGGCTGGTGGCCATCTGGAAACGAAGGTTAAAGAGCTCGGCGCGCATTTCCTTCAGCTTCTCAACGAGCTGAGCGTCCGAGAGCTCACGAATCTCTGCGGGCTTCATTAGTTCTCCTCCTTGGCGGCGGCGGCGTCCTCAGCAGCCCACTTGGCCTCGAGAGCGGCCTCCTCAGCCATCTCCTTCTCGATGCGCTGCTCAGCGTTCTTAGCAGCAACAATCTTGGTCTTGATGGGAAGCTTGTGCTGTGCAAGACGCAGAGCCTCGCGAGCGACCTCCTCGGGCACGCCCTTGACCTCGAACATGATGCGGCCGGGCTTGACGACGGCCACCCACTCCTCGGGGTTACCCTTACCAGAACCCATGCGAGTCTCGGCAGGCTTCTTGGTGATGGGCTTATCGGGGAAGATCGTGATGTAGACACGACCGCCACGCTTCATGTAGCGGGTCATGGCAATACGAGCGGCCTCGATCTGACGGTTGGTGATCCAATGGGCCTCGAGAGCCTGGATACCAAACTCGCCGAAATGCAGCTCGGTATTACCCTTGGCCTGGCCCTTCATGGAGCCACGCTGCACCTTGCGGTGAAGAATACGCTTAGGGGCAAGCACTACTGACCCCTCCTCTCGGAGTTACGACGACGAGGACGGGAAGAGCCCTCGAGTGCAGGGTTGGGAACAGGCTGGCCCGGGAGCTTCTCGCCCAGGTAGATCCAGACCTTCACGCCGCAAGCGCCCATGGTGGTGCTGGCGACAGCCGTGCCGTAGTCGATCTTGGCACGGAGGGTGTGCAGAGGCACGCGACCCTCGCGGTACCACTCACGACGGCCCATCTCGGCACCGCCGAGACGACCGGAGCACTGGATACGGATGCCCTTAGCGCCGGCCTTGCGGGCAGACTGGACAGCCTTGCGCATAGCGCGACGGAAGGCAACGCGGCCCTCGAGCTGCTCGGCGATAGACTGAGCAACGAGGTTGGCGTCGAGCTCGGGGCGCTTGATCTCAACAACGTCGACGGAGAGCTGGCCCTTGGAGACGCCAGCGACCTTCTCGAGCTCGGTGCGGAGGGTATCGATCTCGGCACCCTTCTTACCGATGACAACGCCGGGGCGAGCGGTGAGGATGATGACCTTCACCTTGTCGCCAGCGCGCTCGATCTCGACGCGGGAGACAGCTGCGCGGGAAAGACGCTTCTCGAGGTACTTGCGGATCTCGAGATCGTTACCGAGGGTCTTAGCGTAATCCTTCTCTGCGAACCAGCGGGAGCGCCAGTTCTCGGTGATGCCAAGACGGAAGCCGGTGGGGTAGACTTTCTGACCCATACAGCTTTACGCCTCCTTTCGAGGAGCAACGACGACGGTGATGTGGGAAGTACGCTTCAGAATGCGAGAAGCGGAACCCTTGGCGCGGGGACGGATGCGCTTAAGCGTCGGACCCTCGTCAACATAGGCAGCGGCGACAACCAGGTTGTCGGCACGCAGACCGTTGTTGTTCTCGGCGTTCGCAACGGCGGAACGGAGAACCTTCTCGACATCCACGGCGACGGCGCGGTCGCAGAAGTGGAGGATGTCGAAGGCCTGAGCGACAGGCTTGCGGCGGATCAGATCGACCACCAGGCGGGCCTTGCTGGGGGAAACACGCACGTACTTAGCGACGGCGCGAACCTCGGTGGCCTCAGTTTCAATAGACTTAGTTGCCATTTACGGTTAACCCCCTATTTGGCCTTGTGGCCACGGAACGTACGAGTCGGCGCGAACTCGCCGAGCTTGTGACCAACCATGGACTCGGTAACATACACGGGCACATGCTTGCGGCCGTCGTGGACGGCGATGGTGTGACCAACCATCTCGGGGAAGATGGTGGACGCGCGGGACCAGGTCTTCACGACGTCCTTCTTGCCAGCCTCGTTCATCGCGGTGATACGCGAGAGAAGGCGAGTCTCCACGAACGGGCCCTTTTTGAGACTTCTGCTCATAAGTGCTTTCTCCTAAAACTCGGTATCCGAAATTACTTCTTACGGCGACGAATGATGTGCTGGTTCGAGACCTTCTTCTTCTTGCGCGTACGAAGGCCCTTCGTCGGCTTACCCCAGGGGGTAACAGAGGGACGACCAGAGGTGTGGTTCTTGCCCTCGCCACCGCCGTGCGGGTGGTCGACAGGGTTCATGACGGTACCGCGGACGGTCGGGCGCACGTTCATGTGACGCTTACGGCCGGCCTTGCCGATGACGATGTTGGCGTGATCGGCGTTGCCGACCTCACCGACGGTGGCGCGGCAGGTAACGAGGATGCGGCGCATCTCGGAGGAAGGCATACGGACGATAGCGTACTTGCCCTCCTTACCCATCAGCTGGCAGGAGTTACCGGCGGAACGGGCGATAGCAGCGCCCTTGCCCGGCTGGAACTCGACGGCGTGGATGAGCGTACCGACGGGGATGTCGGCGAGGGGCAGAGCGTTGCCCGGCTTGATGTCGGCGTCAGAACCGGACATGATGGTCTGACCGACCTCGAGGCCCTTGGGGGCCAGGATGTAGCGCTTCTCACCGTCAGCGTAGTGCAGCAGAGCGATGCGAGCGGAACGGTTCGGATCGTACTCGATCGTGGCAACCTTGGCGGGCACGCCGTCCTTGTTGCGCTTGAAGTCGATCACGCGGTAACGACGCTTCACGCCGCCGCCCTGGTGGCGGGTGGTGATGCGGCCGTTGTTGTTACGACCGGCCTTCTTGGGCAGGGGCTCGAGAAGAGACTTCTCGGGCTTGGTGCAGGTGATCTCGGAGAAATCGGAGATCGTCTGCCAACGCCTACCAGCGGAGGTCGGCTTAAGGTGCTTTACAGCCATTACAATCCCTTTCAATAGGAATCCGTTAGCCATCGCAGACAGGGATTCGAGGTTCTGCCTCGGGTGCGATGACACCGGACGTATACACGGTTCCGGGCGTGTCCATTTTATACGCCCGAAACCTTGAGCTCCCGCCTCCCCTATTTGGGAGGCATGAGCTCACTCAACAGCAGCGAGTCTTAGGCCTGGTTGCCAAAGACCTCGATGGTGTCGCCCTCGGCCAGCGTAACGATGGCCTTCTTCCAAGAACGGGTCTTGCCGGCGACATAGCGCACGCGCTTGGTCTTGGGCTTGACCGTCAGGGTGTTCACGCGAACGACCTTGACGCCGAAGATCTCCTCGACAGCGTCCTTGATCTGATACTTGTTAGCATCCTTGGCGACCTCGAACGTGTACTTGTTCAGCTCCATGCCGGAGAAGGAACGCTCGGACACGATCGGACGGATGATGATCTCGTGGGCGGTCATTTATGCAAGCACCTCCCCGAAGTGAGCGGCGATGTCGGCGGGCATCAGCACAGCGTTGTTGTTGACGAGATCGTAGGTGTTGGCCTCGTCGGCAGTGATGATGAACGTCTTGGGAATGTTGCGGAACGACAGGTAGGCGTTGACGTCCTCATCGCGAACGATGATGGTCAGACGCTTGCCCTCAAGGCCGAGAGCCTTGAGCATGGCGACGGCAGCCTTGGTGGAAGGCTTCTCGAAGCCGTAGTCGTCGACGAGCACGAGCTCGCCATCGGCCAGCTTGGCGGACAGCGCGGAGCGCATAGCCAGCTTGACCTCCTTGTTGTTCATACGCTTAGCGTAGGAACGGGGCTTGGGGGCGAAGACAACGCCACCGTGACGCCACTGGGCAGCACGGATGGAACCCTGGCGGGCACGGCCGGTGCCCTTCTGACGCCAAGGCTTCTTGCCGCCACCGGAAACCTCAGAGCGACCCTTAGCAGACTGGGTGCCCTGACGCCAAGAGGCCATCTGGCACTTGACGATGTGGTGCATAACGTGGATGTTCGGCTCGATGCCGTACACCTCAGCGGCGAGCTCGGCCTCGGCGACCTTCTTGCCCTCGCTGTTCTTTACTTCAAACTTTGCCATTTAAGTGTTCTCCTTGGTATGACGCTGGGCTAAATGGGCTGGGCCCTTAGGCCATACGGATGGCGACGAGACCATTCTTGGCACCCGGGACAGCGCCCTTGACCAAGATGAGGTTCTGCTCGGCATCGATGCGGACAACGGAAAGGTTCTTGACGGTAACGCGCTCGTTACCCATGTGACCGGCCATCTTGACGCCCTTGAGGACGCGCGCAGGATAGGCGCACTGACCGATAGAACCGGGGTGACGCTGGAAGTGAGAACCATGCGTCATAGGACCGCGGCGCTGACCCCAGCGCTTGATGCGACCCTGGAAGCCCTTACCCTTGGAGGTACCGATGACGTCGACCTTCTCGACATCAGCGAAATCAGCGACGGTGACGACCTCGCCGACCTTGTGCTCCTCGCCGTTCTCGACGCGGACCTCACGAAGGAAGCGGACAGGCTCGACGCCAGCCTTGGCGAAGTGACCAGCCATGGGCTTGTTCACGTTCTTGGCCTTGATGTCGCCGAAACCGATCTGGACGGCGTCATAGCCGTCGGTTGCCTGAGTTTTAACCTGCGAGACAGCGCAGGGGCCAGCCTGGATGACCGTGACGGGAACGACGTTATCGTCCTCGTCCCAAACCTGGGTCATGCCAATCTTGCGGCCGAGAATCATGCTGATCAAGATATGATCCCAACTCTCGCGTGGTCTTGGGACAATGCGTACACCACCGAGCGTACGCCCCTAGAGGACCACTACTTACACGACGTGCTCCCCAGCCTTGTATTTCGCCCGGACTACCTGACAACCCTATTAAGCAGGCATTTTGTCCAGCCAGAATACTCCCCTGGTTACACACAGCTGTTTAGTATACACGGCTGCGGGCGTATCCATCGAGATTCATATTTCACTCACATTGTTTACGCAGGTAAAGTGCGTGGCACGTTCCCAGTGTGCGGCGGAGGGGGCGGGCCTGAGACATATTAAGGTTGCTGCTCTACAGTCCTGCTCACGACGGAGAGCACATTAAGTGCTCTCCTGTTCGTGCGGAACTCGCGACAACCTTAATATGTCTCAGGCCCGCCCCCTCCGCCGCACACTGGGAACGCCACGTTGATGTCTGCTTAACTCTGCTCGCTCAGCTAATTACTTTGTTGGGGGTCCACTATTTGCTGGAGGGTGAACTTGCATTGCATTGGCTCGCCTTCTGCTTGTGGCTTTTCCTCGTCAAAAACGAAGATCATGATGGCGCAGTTGGGGAGTTTTGCTGGGAGCTCGAAGCCCTCTGGGGCTGCGGCCTTGATAAATTGGCGGCTGGCGCTGCCGTGGCTTACTGCTAGGAGGGTTTCGATACCATCGGCGCCCATGAGATTGGTGAGGGTGCCTACCATGCGTTCTTGCAACGCGTGGCTTCCTTCTCCTCCGAAGGGGACCAGATCCTCGCCGGGGTCCCAGACGTCGGTGGGAAGGGCATCGTGGGGGCCTTCTTCGAAGGTGCCGTAGTTGCGCTCGATGATGCCTTCGCAGGGCTCGACTGCTGCATCCGGGCCGAGGAGTTCGGTTGCGACGAGACTTGCCGTGTCCATGGCTCGGCCTAAGGGCGAAGAGACCACTTTGTCGGGAACGACGTTGTGGGCCTTGAGCCATGCGGCTGCCATTCCCGCTTGTTTGCGGCCCAGGTCGGTCAACGGTGAATCGCAGCGGCCCTGGACCAGCTTTTTGACGTTGAACTCCGTCTGACCGTGGCGGAGTAGGTATAGGCGCTTCATGCTCTCCCCTTCTGCATCAGTTGCTTTATCAGCTCGGCCCTACTCGTGGGTATGGCCGACATAGTCTTCGTCGATCGTGATCTTGGCAATCGACTTGGGATATTCGGATTCGACATGTTTCGCCAACGCGCGCTTTAGGTCCTCGGCGTTCATCGTCAAATCCGAGGGCCGCGCGCAGTCAAAGATCACGTTGGTATGCGTGGGGCCCGGAACACAGCGTAGGTCGTGGATCGAGAGGCGGCTATCGACCTCTTGAGCCATAGCGTTGATGCGCAGACGCATGCTCGCCACCTTTGGATCGTCGGTCACGATGGGGTCGTAATGGAGCGTGACGATCATGCCGTCTTCGTTTCTAAACGACTGCTCGATGTTATCGAGTGTGTCGTGACTTTCCAGCGGGCTGGTCTCGGCCGCCATCTCGGCGTGCGCACTTGCAAACTTCCTGCCCGGACCATAATCGTGAACCATAAGGTCGTGGACGCCCAAAACGCCGGGATAGCTCATGATCTTGTCTCGAATGTGCTTGACCAGCCTGGGATCGGGCGCCTGGCCCAAAAGCGGGCTCACCGTATCTTGGATAAGCTCAAAACCACTCCAGCCAATATAGGCGCCAACGGCAAGGCCGACCCATGCGTCAAGATTGATGTGCGTCACCTGCGAAACAATTGCGCACGCTAACACGGCGCCCGTAGCAAGAACATCGTTCTTGGAATCCTGCGCGGTCGCATGCAGCGTCTCGGACTCAATGCGATCGCCGAGCTTTTGGTTGAGGACCGCCATCCACAGCTTTACAACCATCGAAAGTGCCAAGACTGCCACCAGGGCAAGCGAGAACTCGACAGGTTCGGGGTGGATGACGCGCTCAACCGAGGACTTGATAAGCTCAAGGCCGATCAGCAGTACGAGTGCCGCCACGACCAGACCCGAGAGATACTCGTAGCGGCCATGTCCGTAAGGATGCTCGGGGTCGGCCGGCTTGCTCGCCAGCCTAAAGCCCAGCACGCTCACGATATTCGAGCTGGCATCGGACAGGTTGTTCATGGCGTCCGCCACAATCGAAACCGATCCCGACAGCACGCCAATTGCACCCTTCGCAGCGCAAAGCGCAACATTGGCGAGAATACACACCACGCCCGTCAACGTGCCCACGCGCGCACGGTCGCCCTGCGCACGACGAACAATCCACTCAACCATCTATATCCGCCCCCACGGTACTACCTATATATCTATTGCTCAAACGGATTGTAGTGTAGCCACTTTGCCCCACAGATACAAAAAGGCCGCAACCCACACGGGCCACGACCTTGGAACATGACAAAGAAATCGCCCTTTGTCGCACAGGTTTATGCGCTTGCTTCGGCCACGCTCTTCGAGGTTTCGGGTGAATCAGCTCCGTCCCCCGTCGTCTGCCCCCTCGCCGACACCACGCCAAAGCAGTAGCTCAGCGCCGCAGACACCGCAAATGCCACACCGCCGGCAGCGCAGCACCACAGCAGGTTCGAGATGCCGCCCGTGGCAAAGCCAATGACCATGAGGACATTCGTCATGCCGATGGTATAGGCCGTAACGTGGCCCACGGCCGCAACAAGGCCTCCGACGGCGCCGCCGATGGCCATGCACGTCAGGCACCTGCCATATTTGAAGCCGCAACCGTACAGCGCCGGCTCGCTTACGCCGCCAAGAACGCCCGAGATTGAATAGCCCAGCATGAGCGCCTTCTCGTCCTTATCCGCAACGCGGAGCGACGCGCCAAAGGGCATGCCCCAAACGGCGAACGTTGCCATCGTCGCGGCGATCAGGATGCACGAATCCGTTCCCACACTCATAAACTGCGCATAGGCGAGCGATAGGACAACGTTGCTGACGCCGGCGATCTTTAGGAACTCCCAGCCCGCGGCAAGCCCCATGAGCGTGAGCAGCGACACGATGCCACCGGAATTACCAAGCATAAACATAAGCTGGCCCAACAGCATGCCCAGATAGCTGCCCGCCGGCGCCGTAATACACAGCGAAACCGGAACCATAACGAGCATGGTTGCAAACGGAACGAACGAAAACGCCACGGCCTGAGGGACAACGCGCCGAAAGAAACACTCCACTCGCCATAGCACGGGCACCGAGATGAGAACCGGGATAACAGTTGTCGTGTAATCGTTGACCGGCGCGGGAAGCAGGCCATACACGGAAGTCATCGATGCCCCCGTCGTCGATGCGGCATCGATGAGCTTAAGCAGATCGGGCGCAATCAATACGCCGCCCAGCATCATGCCCAGCTGCTCCGAGCAACCGAGCTGGCGGGCGGCCGCCCAACCAAGATAAATGGGCAAAAAGTAGTAGCCGGCGTTATAGAGCCAACTGTAGAACAGGCGATAGATTTCGGAATCGGCAGACCACAGGCCCAGCATGCCTTCGCCCATAATGACGGCGACGGTACGGAACAACGCCGCGCAGACAATAAACGGCAGCGCCGACATCATGCTTTTGGACAGATAGTCCACCACGGCCATGGCGTTTGATGAGACCGTCGTTGTGAACGAGGTGTTAGTAACTTGTGACATGGAACGCCTTTCCCAATGTGACATACGGGCTGCCCCTTTGTCACATCGTGCGGTACCGACCGATTGCGCGGTACTTTTCATAGCGGAGGTTTGTGAGGGTCGCGTCGTCGAGCTGCCCAAGCGTATCGAAGGCATCAAATGCCGAGGACATGACGGCACCGGCGATCTCCTCATGCGACAGGCCCCTATCGTCAACAATGCCGTCGATGATGCCGAGCGCCAACAGATCGGGGGCCGTGAGCTTCAGCGCCTCGGCGGCCTCATCCGCGCGCTCGGTATCCTTCCACAGGATCGATGCACAGGCCTCGGGGCTCACGACCGAATAGGCCGAGCTCGAGAGCATCAGGATGCGGTCGGCCACGGACAGCGCCAGCGCGCCACCAGAGCCGCCCTCGCCTGTCACCACCGAGACAATCGGTGTCTTAAGGCCGCTCATCTCCATGAGATTCTGGGCAATCGCCTCGCCCTGGCCGCGTTCCTCGGCACCGATGCCGCAAAACGCGCCCGAAGTATCGACCAGGCACAGAACCGGTCGACCAAACTTTTCGGCCTGGCGCATAAGGCGACGCGCTTTGCGGTAGCCCTCAGGATGCGCCATGCCAAAGTTGCGGCGCATACGCTCTTTGGTCGTGGTGCCGCGCTCGATGGCGATGACCGTTACGGGGTGTCCGTCTTTCCAGCCAATGCCAGCCACCACAGCAGCGTCGTCGCCAAAGTAGCGGTCCCCGTGCAGCTCCACAAATCCATCCAGGCCCAGCGAGATCATCTCGCCTGCCGTGGCGCGATCTGCCGAGCGGGTCTGCTTGACAATCTCGAGCGCGGTTTTTGGTGCGGCCGAGCGCTTGAACAAGTGTCCCAGCTTTTTGCCGCGGCGACCCGTATGCACGATCTCATGCGGTGCCCCCAGGCCGGGCGCGTGCCCTTCGTGCAGCGCCAGCAGCTCGCCTACCGTGAGCGCAATCTCGCCACGCGGAACAACGGCATCGCAAAAGCCGTGCTCCAACAAAAACTCGGAGCGCTGGAATCCCTTGGGCAGGCGCTTGTGCATGTTCTGCTCGATCACGCGCGGGCCGGCAAATGCCGTCAGGGCATCGGGCTCGGCCAGGATAATGTCGCCCTCCATGGCAAAGCTCGCGGTTACGCCTCCGGTCGTGGGGTCGGTGAGCACCGTGATATACAGGCCGCCCACCTCGCTGTGGCGCCTAACTGCCGCAGAAATCTTGGCCATCTGCATAAGCGATGTCACGCCCTCTTGCATGCGCGCACCGCCCGAAACGGTAAAGCCGACAACTGGCAATCCCAGCTCGGTCGCTCGCTCAAATGTGCGACAGATCTTTTCGCCCACCACGGAACCCATCGAGCCCATCATAAAGTTGGCGTCCATAAAGAAGAGCGCCGTATCGCAACCGCAGATTTTGCCCCTACCGCACACGACGGCATCGCGCTCGCCCGAACGCTCGCTCACGCTCTTGAGCTTGTCGGCATAGCCGGGAAACGAGAGGAAATCCTCCGACGCCAGATTGGCATCCCATTCTTCAAACGTGCCCTCGTCGACCGTCATGCGCATGCGCGCGCGACCGCTCACGCGAAAGTGTTTGCCGCAACGAGGGCAGACCTCGAGGTTGTCGTGCAGGCGCGCCTCATCGATCACACGGCGGCACTCCGGGCACTTGATAAACACGTGGCGCGCGGGAAACTCGGCGCACGACTCGGTCATCGGCCCCTCGAGGACGTTGACCGTCTTCGCTTTTCTATTCATCAGCATAGAGATGCCCCATCAGATCGGTGTGATACATGCCCGACAAGAACTCGTCGTTTGCCAGCACGTCGAGCTGAAGCTCGCTGTTTTCGCTCACGCCCTCGATCACGAGCTCGCCCAGGGCCGAGCGCATCTTGCGAATGGCGCCGTCACGCGTGGGCGCGCACACGATGAGCTTGCCGAGCATGGAGTCGTAGTACGGCGGAACGTTCGCACCGGTAAACATGGCGGAATCCCAGCGCACGCGCGGACCACCCGGCACACGCAATGCGGTGACCGTTCCGCATGACGGCAGAAAGTCCGGCGTTTCGGCATTGATGCGGCACTCCATGGCGTGGTTGCGGACCGGTACGTCCTCCTGCTCAAAGGGCAGAGGCTGGCCGGCAGCCACGCGCAGCTGCCACTTAACCAGGTCGGTATCGGTCACAAACTCCGTAACCGGATGCTCCACCTGCAAGCGCGTGTTCATTTCCATAAAGTAGAAATTGCCGTCATCTGAGTACAAAAACTCGATGGTGCCGGCGCCCTCATAGCCAACGGCACGAGCCAGGTCGCGCGCGGCCTTGTGCATGCGCGCGCGAATGTCGTCGTGTCCGTCGAGGCACGGCGCGGGGCTCTCCTCGATCAGCTTTTGGTTGCGACGCTGTACCGAGCACTCGCGCTCGCCGAGCGAAAACACATGGCCCTGCTTATCGGCCATAATCTGCACCTCGACATGGTGCGCCGGCGCGACGAACTTCTCCATGTAGCACTCACCGTCGCCAAAAACGGCCTCGCCCTCGGCACGCGCTTCGATAAACGCTTTTGCCGCATCTTCCACGCGCTCGACCTTGCGAATGCCGCGACCGCCGCCACCCGCACGCGCCTTGATGAGCACGGGGCAGCCGATGCGCTCGGCCTCGGCCGTCGCCTCCTCGGGGCTTTTGAGCAAATCGCAGCCCGGTACGATGGGCACGCCCGCCGCGGCAGCCGTTCGACGCGCGGCGTCCTTGTCGCCCATGCTGTCGATCACCTCGGCCGAAGGACCGACAAACGTCAGGCCATACTTGTCGCAGTCGCGCACGAAGCTCGCCTTCTCGGAGAAAAAGCCATACCCGGGATGAATTGCCTTGGCGCCCGACTTTACGGCACAGGTGAGCACGGCATCGTCGTTGAGGTAGCTCTCGGCAAGACGCGGGCCGCCGATGCAATACGCCTCGTCGGCAAGCTGCACGTGTAGCGCGTCCGCATCGGCCGTGGAATAAACGGCGACGGTCTTGATGCCCATATCGCGGCACGCGCGGATAACACGGACCGCGACTTCGCCTCGATTGGCGATGAGCACTTTGTCGAACATGAAGCCTTCCTTAACTTTCGTGCATGAGTGCAAAAGACATATCGGCACGGCAGCAAACCTCACCGTTGACGCTCGCAGTACCCGTCGCAAAGCGGAACGGTCCGCGCGCACGCGTGATGGTGCACACCAGATCAACCGTGTCGCCCGGGCGCACCGGACGCTTAAAGCGCACCTTATCGAGACTCGTATAGAACGGCGTCGCGCCGCGTGCCTCCTCATCGCCCATCAGCAGCACGCAGCAGTTCTGGGCGAGCATCTCGCACTGAATCACGCCGGGGACGACCGGGTTTCCCGGAAAATGCCCCTGCAAAAAGTACTCGTCGCCTGTAATCGTGATCTTGCCGTGGGCCTCGTCGCCCACCAGCTCGGCTTCGTCGAGCAAAAGCATCGGCTCGCGATGCGGTAACAGCTTCTTGAGCTCTTCTTTGTTCATGGATATCACCTATCCGATCCTCATGAGGCAGCTGCCAAACTCCACGAGGTCGCCGTCGGCCACGCAGATCTCGAGCACCTCACCGTCTGCCTCGGCCGTCACCTCGTTGAGAACCTTCATGGCCTCGATGATGCAGAGGGTCTCGCCGGCCTTGACCTTGGAGCCCACGCGCACAAACGGCTCGTCGCCCGGCGCAGGGGCAGCATAGAAGACGCCCACCATGGGAGCAGTCACCTCGGTGCCCTTGGGCTCCGGCGCGGCGGCAGGTGTCTGCGTGGCGGGTTCCGGTGCGGCAGGCGCGACTGTGGGAGCTGCAACTTGAGCGGCCATGGCGCTCGGCATAGGCATGGGCACGGCAACCGGCTGCGCCACACTCGCGCGCTCGAGTTCGACCGCGGTGCCATCGGGCTCCTCAACGCGTACGCGCGTGAGGCCGCGGTCCTCCATCACATCGGCTATCTCGGCAAGTCTTTTGGAATCCATGCTCTAGCTCCTCGTATATCTACGCAGCGCGATGGCGGCGTTGTGCCCGCCAAAGCCCAGGTTGGTCGAAAGCGCCCAGGTAAGGTCGGCGCGAACCGCGCGATTGGGCGTGTAATCAAGATCGCAGGCGGAATCGGGCGTGTGGTAGTTAATGGTCGGCGGCACCACGCCCTGCTCGAGTGCCATGGCGCAGGCCATGACCTCGATGGCCCCCGTGGCACCGATCATGTGCCCCGTCATCGACTTGGTCGACGAGACATGTGCGGCGCGCGCCGCGTCCTCGCCGAGCGCTCGCTTAATGCCCGCCGTCTCGGACGAATCGTTGAGCTTGGTCGAGGTGCCGTGGGCGTTGATGTAGAGACCCTCGGAAGGCTTGACGTCGCCCTCGGCTACCGCCAGCGATATCGCACGGGCAATGCCGGCGGCATCGGGGTCGGGGCTCGTAATGTGATAGGCATCATCGGTGTTGCCGTAGCCCACGACCTCGGCATAAATGTGCGCACCGCGCGCCTGCGCATGCTCCATGCTCTCGAGTACCAGCACGCAGGCGCCCTCACCCATCACAAAGCCATCGCGGTCTGCGTCGAACGGGCGGCAGGCCGTCGCGGGATCGGGGTTGGTGGTCAATGCGCGGCAGGACGTAAAGCCTGCAACAGCATCGGGGATAATGGCCGCCTCGGCACCGCCCGCGAGGATCGCGTCGGCATAGCCGTGCTTGATAGCACGGAACGCCTCGCCCACCGCATGGGCCGAGGTCGCGCACGCAGTCACGACTGGCAGGGTCGGTCCCTTTGCCTTGTGACGGATTGCGATATTGCCCGATGCCATGTTGGGGATCATCATCGCGATCATGTAAGGCGATGCGCGGCGGGGCCCACGGTCGGCAATCGTATGGACGTTGTCGACGAGCGTCTGCATGCCGCCCACGCCCGACCCCACGTAAACGCCCAGGCGCTCGCGATCGATGGCGCCTTCGGCATCAAAGCCCGCATCGTGCATTGCCTCGTCCGAAGCCACCAGCGCAAACTGAACGCAGGGGTCCAGATGCTTGGCGTCGCGCTTGCCAAAGTACTCGTTGCCGTCAAAGCCCTTGACTTCGGCCGCCACCTTGACGGTAAACGCATCGGTATCAAAGTGCGTGATCGGGCCGATGCCACAGGTCCCGGCGCACATGGCCGCCCAGGTGGCAAGCGCGGTGTTGCCGAGCGGCGATACGGCACCGATGCCGGTGATTGCAACTCTCTGTTCCATCATGGTCTCCTCATCCAAGCCGTTCTTCGGCCCTGGTTTCTACATCGCCATTCCGCCGTCGACGCGCACGACCTCGCCCGTAATGTAAGCAGCCGCATCGCTCGCTAAAAAGCGCACCACGCCGGCCACTTCCTCGGGACGTGCCATGCGCTTAAGGGGAATCTGTTCCTCGGTTGCCGTACGCACCTTCTCCGAGAGCTTTGCCGTCATATCTGTCTCGACAAACCCGGGAGCGACCGCGTTCGCTCGTACGCCACGAGGCGCAAGCTCGCGCGCCACCGCCTTGGTAAGCCCTATCACGCCCGCCTTGGAAGCAGCGTAGTTGGCTTGCCCGGCATTGCCCATCAGGCCCACGACCGAGCTCATGTTGACGACGCAACCGCCGCGCTGGCGCATAAAGGTCTTGGTGAGCGCGCGCGTCATATTGAATGTTCCCTTGAGATTGACATCGAGCACGCGATCGAATGCGTCATCGCCCATGCGCATGAGCAGGCCATCGCGGGTGATGCCGGCGTTGTTGACGAGCGCCCAAATGGAACCAAAGTCGTTGAGGACCGCTTCCACGCACGCGTTGACAGCAGCGGGATCGGCCACGTCGCATTGATATGCGCGTGCCGTGGCGCCAACCGCCTCACAGGCTTCGCACGTCTTGCGCGCCGCATCGACGCTGCCGGCATAGACGACGGCGATATCAAAGCCGTCCTCCGCCAGACCGACAGCGCAGGCGCGGCCGATACCCCGCGAGCCGCCCGTGACCAGTGCCACACGACGTGAGTCGTTGCGCTCGAGCGCGCCGTTGTTCAAGTTGCCCATGTCATTCCTTTCGGGTTACAGCCCTGTGGACTATGCGAGCTCGTCGGCAATAGCTGCGACCTGCTCGGCCGTTTCGCACGAATACACGCGAACGTCGCTCAGCGTACGCTTGGCCAGGCCCGACAGCGTTTTGCCAGGGCCGACCTCAATAAACGTGTCGATGCCCTGATTCTGCAGAGCATGCAGCGTGTCGACCCAACGAACGGCATGACTCACCTGATTGGCCAAGACATCCGATGCCGCTCGCGGGTCCGCCGGATAGGGCGCCGCCGTCATGTTTGCCATGACCGGAATCAGCAGCGGTGACGGCGCGTGGCCGGCTTGGATATACGTCGCCAGCCCCTCAGTCGCCTCGGCCATATAGGGGCTATGAAATGCGCCCGACACCGCGACTTTCATAGCGCGGCCGCCAGCCTCTTTTACTAGGACGTCGAGCTCCTGCAGCGCCTCGGGCGCTCCGGCAACAACCGTCTGCTGCGGACTGTTGTAGTTGACCGGCCAGCAGTCCTCGCCGGCCTGTTTTGCCAGGTTCTCGACTTGCGCCGCATCGAGCTTGATGACGGCGCGCATGCCGCCCGGATGGCGCTCGGCAGCCGCGGCCATCAGCGCCGCGCGCTCGCACACGAGCTCAAAGCCCGCTCGCGTATCGAACGCCCCCGCAAAGGTGAGCGCGGCGACCTCGCCAAGCGAAAAACCCGCACAGGCGGCAGGTACCACGCCGCGCTCACGCAGGGCGACAGCCGCTGCCAGATCGTGAACGAACACGCACGGCTGCGTGTTCTCGGTCTGCGAGAGTTCCTCCTTGGAGGCGCTTCGGCACTGCTCACTGGTCCCCGGGCGCACCTCGTCGGCAATGGCGAACACCTCGGCGGCGGCCGGCGATGCCTCGATCAGGTCGACGCCCATCGCGGGGTGCTGGGCGCCCTGGCCGGCAAACAGAAACGCTACGCCACCCATGCGCACGCACCCTTCAGGACGTGCTCGGCGCCATCGACCAGGTCGTCAACGATTTCACGTGCACTTTGGCGCTCGTTGACCATGCCGGCAATCTGTCCACACAAAAACGAGCCCTCTTCGTAATTGCCGTCCTTGGCGGCCTTGCGAAGGGCGCCCGTGCCCATGGCCCCGAGCTCCTCGACGCTTACGCCCGCCGCCTCGCTCTTGGCGTAGGCGTTGGTGAAGGGGCTCTTGAGGGCACGCACCGGGTGTCCCGTCGAGCGGCCGGTCGCACGCGTCGAGGTGTCGTTGGCCTTCAGGACCATCTCCTTGTACCGCTCCGATACGGTGCACTCATCTGCGATCAGAAAGCGCGTACCCACCTGCACGCCGGCGGCGCCCAGCATAAAGGCGGCCGCCACGCCGCGGCCATCGGCGATACCGCCAGCCGCAACCACGGGAATATCGACCGCATCGACAACCTGCGGCACCAGTGCCATCGTCGAGGTCTCGCCAATATGGCCGCCTGATTCGGTACCCTCGGCAACCACGGCAGTGGCTCCACGACGCGCCACGAGGCGCGCCAGCGCCACCGAGGCAACGACCGGGATGACCTTGATGCCCGCCTCGTTCCACGCCTTCATGTACTTGGTGGGATTGCCGGCACCCGTCACGACGACCGGCACCCGCTCGTCAATCACGACCCGCGCGACCTCGTCGGCAAACGGGCTCATGAGCATGACGTTGACGCCAAAGGGCTTATCCGTCCTGGCGCGCAGCTCATGAATCTGGTCGCGCAGCCAGTTGGCGTCGGCGTTCATGGCCGCGATAATCCCTAAGCCGCCCGCCTCGGACACTGCGGACGCCAGCGAGGCGTCGGCGATCCAGGCCATACCGCCCTGGAACACGGGCTTTTCGATGCCGAGCAGATCGCAGAGAGGAGTCTTGAGCATCTCTACTTCTCCAATGCCGCCTCGACCGTATCGGCGAACTCGCCGACCGTCTTGGGGTTCTCCTCGGTATCGAGCTGGATGCCAAACTCGTCCTCAACGGCGACGAGGATCTCGACGGTGCCCAGACTGTCGAGACCAATCTCCTCGAGCGTGGACTCGGGCTTCATCTCGACGTCGTCAAGACCGGCGGTCTCGCGGATAACATCGCAAACGCGCTCGAAGGTCTTCTGATCTGTCATGGCAGTTCTCCTTTGTTTGTGCCCTAGGGGCGTTTTTATTTCCTATGTGCAACTACTTCCAACGAAGTAGATAGCCACCTATATCCAGACCGGCGCCAAATCCAACGAGGGTGATGGTGTCGCCTGTGTGAAGTGCACCGGCGTTTGCCAGCCGGTCGAGGGCAAGCGGAATGCATGCGCTCGAAATGTTGCCGGTCTCGCGCAACGTGCGAACCACACGCTCGTCCGGCACGCCCAGGCGCTTGACCGCCTGGCTCAGGATTCGTTCGTTAGCCTGATGGAATACAAAATGATCGATGTCTTCGACCGAAATGCCCGCATCGATCGCAAGCTTATGGACCGTGTCGCAGATGGCGTTGACGCCGAACTTGAACACGCGGCGGCCATTCATGGACAGCACGCTCGCGCTATCTGCGGAAGCCTTAAACGGCGAGGTGCCGAGCAGACCGGGAACGCGCAAGGTCTCGACGTCGGGCGCCGTCGAAAGCTCAACGGCAAGGGGGTTGTCTCCCCCAGTCCCAATCACTGCGGCTCCTGCCCCATCGCCAAAGAGCACGCACGTGGCACGGTCGGTCCAATCGAGCGCGCGCGTCATCTGCTCGGCCGCAACGACTAGCACGCACTCGGCACGGCTGCGGGCGATATAGCCCTCGGCGACATCGAGCGCAAATACGAAGCCGGCGCAGGCCGCCGAGACATCGAAGGCAGGGCACGTCGCGCCAAGTCGCTCTGCAACGGCACACGCCTCGGCGGGAACAAGGTGGTCACCCGTCGTCGTCGAGCAGACGATCAGATCCAGCTGGCTCGCGTCGATTCCGGACACCTGGAGTGCCCGCTCGCTCGCCGCTACGGCAAGGTCGTCAAGTGACTCGGTGGTGCAGACGTGGCGGCTCTTGATACCTGTGCGGGTAAAAATCCACTCATCCGAGGTATCGAGGAACTCAGACAGCTCGTCATTGGAAACACTGCGTTCAGGAAGTGCCGAACCTGTTCCAAGAATCGTGAAACCCATCACTAACCTCCTTTGAGTTGTTGACGTGTTTACATCGACCAAGAGAGGATAACGCATTTCAGTCTTTGTTGACGTGTTAACATTAAATTGTCCAAAAGCGACAAAGGCTTCACATTGTGTCTATCTCTCGACACCATTGCGCGATTGCCTTATTAACTTAGGAGGTAGCAGCTGTTATGGATTCTCGTTTAACGATAGTCGACGTAACCGGATCGACCAACGATGACCTGCTCGAAGCAGGAAAACAGGGAGCGCCACACGGCACAGGACTTGCCGCCCGCGCGCAAACGGCAGGACGCGGCCGGCGCGGCCACAAGTGGGATTCAACCGCCGGCAACCTATTGCTTTCGATTGTCCTGCGTCCATGCGTTAATCCCGCAAAGTACTCTGGTCTTGCCGCCGTCAGCGGCCTAGCGGTGCTTGCGGCGCTCGAAAAACAGGGCCTTGCAAACGAGATTCGCCTTAAATGGCCCAACGATCTGGTCGCGCGAGGACGCAAGCTCGGCGGCATTCTGGTCGAGGCGGCACGCGATAACGAAGGCAAACCTTTCGCCGTCTGTGGCATTGGCGTCAATGTGAACTATGTACCCTCGGAGGTTCCCGATGGCGGCCTGCCGGCAATCGGTCTCTCGGATCTCAACGAGAGCGTTCCCGCCGTCGACATGCTCCTCGATGAGGTCTATCACGCAGTTATAGACGCTGTAGATGCCTGGGCAGAGCGCCTCAACGCCATGGAAGAAAACGCCGGACCGCTCGCGCCCGTCAACGGCGAATATGTCGCTCACCTCAATTGGATTGGAAAGCACGTTATCGCCCGTTCCCCTGCCGGTGACGAGCTGGCGCGTGGCATCTTTCAAACGGTCGATGCCTTTGGTCGCGCGTGTATCGAAACGGAAGACGGCCTGCGATCCTTCCATTTTGAGGAGGCGTCATTGCGCCCATTGAGCGAATAGAGCGCCGCAGCCACCTACTCGGCAGCATTACCCGGCAGTCCAAACCATCATTCAAAACAAAAGAGCCCCGCTACCGTAATGGCAGCGGGGCTCTGTAAGCTATGAGCGATATCGCTTAGAGCTTGATGTCGATGTCGACGCCAGCGGGGAGGTCGAGACGCATGAGCGAATCAACAGTGCCCGAGGTGGGGTCGAGGATGTCGATGAGGCGCTTGTGGGTGCGCATCTCGAACTGCTCACGGGAGTCCTTGTTCACGTGCGGCGAGCGGATAACCGTGTACAGGTTGCGCTCGGTGGGCAGGGGGACAGGACCGGAAACGCGAGCGCCGGTCTTCTGAGCGGTCTCGACGATGAGCTTCGCGGACTGATCGACGACCTCGTGATCATAGCCCTTGAGGCGAATGCGGATCTTCTGGGTAGCCAACTTAAACCTCCAAAGAGTGCGAGAGATGTTCTCGCGGATTACGTAACAGGGAGCTCGAACTTAGGCGTTCTTGCTCATGACCTCGTCCACGATGGACTTGGGCGCGGGCTCATAAGAGTCGAACTGCATCGTGTAGGATGCACGGCCCTGGGTCTGGGAGCGAAGGTCGGTAGCGTAACCGAACATCTCGCCCAGCGGCACCTTGGCACGGATGAGCTTGCTGTTCTTGCGATCCTCCATGCCCTCGATCTTGCCGCGGCGACCGGAGAGGTTGCCCATAACGTCGCCCATGTACTGCTCGGGGGTCTCGACCTCGACAGCCATGATCGGCTCGAGCAGCTGCGGATCGGACTTCTTGAGGGCGTCCTTGATAGCCATGGAACCGGCGATCTTGAAGGCGGCCTCGGAGGAGTCGACCTCGTGGTAAGAACCGTCGAACAGGGTGACCTTGACGTCGAGGACCGGGAAGCCGGCGATAACACCGGTGTTCAGGGCCTCCTGGATGCCCTTGTCGATGGACGGGATGTACTCCTTGGGCACGACGCCGCCGACGATAGCGTTGACGAACTCGTAGCCGAAGCCCTCCTCCATCTTCTCGAGCTTGATGACGGCGTGGCCGTACTGACCGCGACCACCGGACTGACGGACGAACTTGCCCTCAGCCTTCTCGACGTCGTGACCAGCGGTCTCGCGGTAGGCAACCTGGGGCTTACCAACGTTAGCGTCAACCTTGAACTCACGGAGCAGACGGTCGACGATGATCTCGAGGTGCAGCTCGCCCATGCCGGCGATGATGGTCTGGCCGGTCTCGTGGTTGGTGGACACCTGGAAGGTCGGGTCCTCCTCGGCGAGCTTGGTCAGAGCCAGGGACATCTTGTCCTGCTCGGCCTTGGTCTTGGGCTCGATGGCAACGTCAATAACGGGCTTAGCGAACTCGATCTTCTCGAGGACGATCTCCTTGCCCTCGGCGCACAGGGTGTCACCGGTGGTGGAGTTCTTGAAGCCGACGCAAGCGACGATGTCGCCGGCGGCAGCGTCGTCACGGTCGATACGCTCGGCGGCGTTCATCTCGAGGATGCGACCGAGGCGCTCGCGCTGACCGTTGGAAGCGTTGACCACGTAAGAGCCGGACTCGGCGCGGCCGGAGTAAACGCGGACATAGGTGAGCTTACCGACGAACGGGTCGGTCATGATCTTGAAGACCAGGCCGGAGAAGGGCTCGTCGAAGGAAGGATGACGCTGAATCTCCTCGCCGGTGTCCGGATCGGTACCGGTGACGGCCTCAACGTCGAGCGGGCTGGGCAGGTAGTCGACGACAGCGTCGAGCAGCTCCTGAACGCCCTTGTTCTTGTAGGCGGAACCCACGAAGACGAGGTTGAGCTCGTTGGCCAGAACGCCCTTGCGCAGAGCAGCCTTGAGCTCCTCGACGGTGAAGTCCTCCTCCATGAGGATCTTCTCCATGAGCTCGTCGTCAAAGCTGGCAGCAGCGTCGAGGAGCTCCTCGCGCTTGGTGGCAGCGATGTCGGCAAACTCAGCCGGGATCTCGTCCATCGGCTCAGGGTAGGTCATGCCCTTCTCGTCGGCCTTGAAGTCCCATGCAGTCATGGTAACGAGGTCGATGACGCCCCAGAAGTTGTCCTCGGCGCCCATCGGAACCTGAGCGGCCACGGCGTTGGCGTCGAGACGATCCTTCATGGTCTCGATAGCGTTGAAGAAGTCAGCGCCCACGCGGTCATACTTGTTGATGAAGGCGATGCGGGGGACGTTGAAGGTAGAAGCCTGACGCCAAACGGTCTCAGACTGGGGCTGGACGCCGGCAACGGCGTCGAAGACGGCGACAGCGCCATCGAGGACGCGCAGGCAGCGCTCGACCTCGGCGGTGAAGTCAACGTGGCCCGGGGTGTCGATGATCTGGATGCGGTAGTCCTTACCGTCCTTGTTCCAGAAGCACGTAGTGGCAGCGGAGGTAATGGTTACGCCGCGCTCCTGCTCCTGAACCATCCAGTCCATGGTGGCAGCGCCCTCATGGACCTCACCGATCTTGTGGGTCTTACCGGTGTAGTAAAGAATACGCTCGGTCGTGGTGGTCTTACCGGCATCGATGTGAGCCATGATGCCGATGTTACGGGTATCGGAAAGCTTGTACTTAGGCTTAGCCATGTTAGTTCCTTACCTTAAACTTACCAACGATAGTGAGAGAACGCGCGGTTGGCCTCGGCCATCTTGAAGACGTCCTCACGCTTCTTGACGGAAGCGCCCAGGCCGTTGGAAGCGTCGAGGATCTCGTTGGCGAGACGCTCGGCCATGGTCTTCTCCTTGCGAGCGCGGGAGAAGTTGACGATCCAGCGGATACCCAGAGCGGTGGAACGACGGGAGTTGACCTCCATCGGGACCTGATAGGTAGCGCCACCGACACGCTTGGGCTTAACCTCGAGCGTGGGCTTGACGTTGTCCATAGCCTTCTTGAAGGTAGCGAGAGCGTCGCCACCCTCGGACTTCTCGGCAACGATCTCGAAAGCGGTGTAAACGATGCGCTCAGCGGTGGCCTTCTTGCCGTCAAGAAGGACCTTGTTGATGAGCTGAGTCACCAGGCGGTTGTTGTAAACGGCGTCAGGCTGAACCTCACGACGATTAGCTGCTGCACGACGCGGCATGTGAAATCTCCTTAAGTGTCTACCGTGCGGCGCTTAGGCGGCACACGGCGAAAGTATCAAAACGTTATCTGGCTTATTTGGCCTTGGGGCGCTTAGCACCGTACTTGGAACGGGCCTGCATACGGTTCTGGACCGGAGCAGCGTCGTAGGCGCCACGGATGACGTGATAACGGACACCAGGGAGGTCACGGACACGACCGCCGCGGACGAGCACGATGGAGTGCTCCTGCAGGTTGTGGCCCTCACCCGGGATGTAAGCAGTAACTTCGATGCCGTTGACAAGGCGAACACGGGCAACCTTACGAAGAGCCGAGTTCGGCTTCTTGGGGCTCGTGGTGAAGACGCGGGTGCACACGCCGCGCTTCTGGGAGTTGTGCTGCAGAGCAGCGTTCTTGGACTTCTTGGGCACGGAACGACGGCCCTGGCGAACCAGCTGGTTAATAGTAGGCAAAGCGTACTCCTTCTCGAATGATTCCAGCTTTCTGTAAAGTGCAACGGCTTGAATCGAGGGGTCAGCATCCCCCTACGAAACACGCAGTTCGATAGGATACGTGGCGTTAGCTGTGCCGTCAACAGACCACGCCGCCGGGCGTATCCCAAAAT
>CAUHHV010000027.1 GCA_959606065.1 uncultured Collinsella sp. | reverse complement strand
GTACGGATTGGAGCACCTTCGACGGCCCGCTCGCCGCCGCTGCCTTCATTCTGTATGTGATCCTGTCGTGCACCGATAAGGTCGACGGTTATCTGGCGCGTTCGCGCAACGAGATCACCGACTTCGGTAAATTCTTGGACCCCATCGCCGATAAGCTGCTCGTGTTTTCGGCCCTGCTGCTGTTCTTGGATTTTGGCGCGGTGACCGTGTGGTCCGTGTTCATTATCCTGTTCCGTGAGCTGCTGGTGAGCGCCCTTCGCATGGTCGCGAGTGCGGCCGGTGTGGTCGTTGCGGCCGATAAGCTCGGCAAGTACAAGACGGCGACCACGATGGTCTCTATCTGCGGCTATCTGTGCGTCTTTGCGATGGCCGGTCTTCAGCTGGGGCCGGTGTCGCTGCTGCTCGGTGTCTATTCGGTGTCGCGCTTCCTGTACGTCATCGCCGTGATTTTGACCATTGTCTCGGGTGCCCAGTACTTCTGGAACTGCCGTAAGATCGTCTTTTCGGTCTAGGTCCTGGTGGATATGACGGAGTCTTATTTGCAGATCGCCGCAAACAACGAGGAGTTGGCGCGCGATATTGTCGAGCACGCGAGTGCCCGTGGTGTGACGGTGTCGACGGCGGAGTCGCTGACGGCGGGCATGATCGCCTCGACGATTGCCGATATCCCGGGTGCCTCGGCGGTGCTTCGTGGAGGTGCGGTGACCTACTGCGATGAAATCAAACATCGCGTGCTTGGCGTCGAGCAGGAAACGCTCGATCGGTTTAGCGCAGTGTCGCACCAGACGGCGCGTGAGATGGCCGCGGGCTCGCTGGACCTTTATCAGAGCGATATAGCCGTAAGCGCAACGGGCTATGCTGGGCCCGGTGGCGGCACCGAGCAAGACCCCGCCGGTACGTTCTATATTGGCTGGGCGTATCGCGCGGCCGATGGGGGAGCGCCGGTTGTCGAGTCTGCGCGCTGTCATTACGAGGGCGATCGGTCGTGCGTTCGTGCCCATGCGGTCGCGGAGGCCTTGGAGCGCATTGTCCGCGTGCTCAATTCTATGGAATAGACGTGGTTTAAGGGGCCTTAGGGCCCCTTAATTGTGGAGATAGGGACCTTTGACGGTTTTGGTGTTTGTGCTGGTATAAGGCCTAAATTTATTTGAGCACCTCTATTTGTGGTTGGCGTGGTCAAGTGTTTGGTCGGTGATTGGTCGGCGTTTGGTCGGGTTTTGGAATGGTCGGGTGCATATGATGAATCTGAACGGTTGACCACGAACAGCCGTTCGTTTATTATCGTTTCAGGTTGTTAAGAGGAGGGCTATTCATGGCCAAGAATTCAGGTCCCGTACGTACCGTTCATGCACGCACGACGGGTAAAGAGCGCGACGAGATGATCGCCACCACCAAGGCCGAGATCGAGAAGAAGTTCGGCCAGGGCTCTATTATGAGGTATGGCGACGGCGGTCCCGAGCTCGAGGTCGAGGCTATTCCGACGGGCTCTCTGGCGCTCGATGCCGCCTTGGGTATCGGCGGCGTGCCGCGCGGCCGTATCGTCGAGATTTATGGCCCCGAGTCCTCCGGTAAGACGACGCTTTCGCTCGAGATCCTTGCAGAGGCGCAGGCCATGGGCGGTGTTGTTGCATTTATCGATGCCGAGCACGCGCTTGATCCCACCTATGCCGCGCGCATCGGTGTTGATATCGATGAGGTCCTCATTTCCCAGCCCGATACGGGCGAGCAGGCGCTCGAGATCGTCGATATGCTTGTGCGCTCCGGTGCCATCGACGCCATCGTCGTCGACTCTGTTGCCGCCTTGACTCCACGTGCCGAGATCGAGGGCGAGATTGGTGACACGACGGTGGGTCTGCAGGCTCGTTTGATGAGCCAGGCACTCCGCAAGCTCGCCGGCTCGCTTGCCAAGTCCAACACGACCTGCATCTTCATTAACCAGCTGCGCGAGAAGATCGGCGTCATGTTCGGCAACCCCGAGACCACCACGGGCGGCCGCGCACTCAAGTTTTTCTCTTCCGTGCGAATCGATATTCGCAAAATCGATACCATCAAGCTCAAGGACGAGGTTATCGGCAATCGCGTTCGTGCCAAGGTCGTTAAGAACAAGGTGGCGGCTCCGTTCCGTTCGGCCGAGTTTGACAT
This sequence comes from uncultured Collinsella sp., assembly GCA_959606065.1. Classification (GTDB taxonomy): domain Bacteria; phylum Actinomycetota; class Coriobacteriia; order Coriobacteriales; family Coriobacteriaceae; genus Collinsella. Next base: position 22,421 of record CAUHHV010000027.1, on the reverse strand, counting down.
CATGTATGGCACCGGCATCTCCAAAGAGGGCTCGATTCTGGATATGGCCGTCGAGTGCGGCATCTGCAAAAAGATGGGGTCCTGGTTTGCCTATGGCGAGGATAAGCTCGGCAACGGTCGCGAGGCCGCCAAGACGTTCCTGCGCGAGCACCCGGATTGCGCCGACGAGATCGAGCACAAAGTTCGCCTTGCCTGCGGCCTTGAGTATGACGATGACGCCCCCTCCGAGGTTGAGTTGACCGACCAGCCCGCCACCGAGGAGTTTGACGAGCTGTACGCCATCGATGGTTCCGCGATGCTCGACGATGACGACGAGTAGCGGATGCCGACATGTCGTATACGGTGTCCGAGGCTACGGTCGTCTTTCCCGATAAGAAGGCGGCCTCCTCGTTCTCGAGCGGTTATGCGTCTAAAAAGCCCTGCGCGCATATCGATTGCGATCTTGAGGGCGGTTTCGAACGTTCCATTTGGATTCCCGTGCGCGTGGCGCGCCTGTACGTTAAGAACCGCCCCGATCTTCCCTGTGATTGGGATGACTTTCGCGAGGCGGTGCAGCTTATCGAACGCAAATGTGCACTCACCATGGTGACCGAGATGCTTTCGCGCCGCGATCATGCCACGGGCGAGGTGCGCGATAAGTTGGCGCGCTATGGCTTTCGACAGCCCGCGATTGATTTTGCGGTTGCTCGAGCGACCGAGTATCGGTTTTTGGACGAGAACCGTTTTTGCTCGTACTTTATCGAAGAGCGCAAACGTCGCGGCTGGGGACAGCGCAAGATCGAGGTTGAGCTCAAGCGTCGTCATGTCGTGCTTGACGATATCCCCGGGTATCCCGAGGCATATTTTGCCGTGGATGACGACTTGGCCCGCGCTTCGGCCTTGCTCGCTAAACGTCGCGTCCCCGAGGTCCGTGCATTCGAAAAGCTCGTCAGGTTTTTGATGGGTAAGGGTTTTTCGTATCACATCGCCGCCGATGCCGTTAAGGCACGTCTCGATGCCTTAAGCGAGGAGTGCGCCGTGTAAGCATAGCACCCGTTACGCCCCTGCCGTTCACCGCTCGATTGGCGCCGTGCCGGGTGCGTTTATTTGACAGTTGTTGCGGTTCAACGTAGGATAAATACCGTCATTTGCTTTGTGATATGTGCTCATCTGTGATGAGTTTGTTTATATGTTTATCTGTATCCGACCCGCATAAGCTGCGCCCATATTACTCAAATGTCGCGAGCCGTTCGTAAGGACGGTTCGCTTTGTTGTGTAACGAATCCATAAAAAGGAGTGAGCATGCCTATCATTGCAGCGCTCGTTGGCCTCGTTTTGGGTGCCATCGCCGCCATTGCCTACATGCGCACCGCCAAGCAGGGTAGTCTTCACGAGGCCGACGAAAAGATCCAGTCGGCACACGCGCAGGCAGAGTCCCTGATCGGTGATGCAAAGCGTCAGGCCGAGACCCTCAAAAAAGAGGCTCTGCTCGAGGCCAAGGAAGAGATCATCAAGAACAAGCAGGCCGCTGAGGCCGAGGACAAGCAGCGTAAGAGCGAGATTCGCACGCTCGAAAATCGTGTGATGCAGCGCGAGGAATCGCTCGATCGCCGCAACGATGCGCTCGATAAACGCGAGCATCAGTTGTCCAGCCAGGCCGGTCAGGTCGAGAAGCGCTCTCGCGAGCTTGAGGAGCTCTGCGCCAAGCAGACTTCCGAGCTTGAGCGTATTGCCGACCTTACGCGCGAGGACGCTCACAAGGAGCTGCTCGACAAGGTCCGCGGCGAGGTTACCCACGAGGCGGCCACCATCATCCGTGAGTCCGAGCAGCAGGTCCGCGCCGAGTGCCACAAGACCGCTCAGGAGATTCTCTCCCTGGCGATTCAGCGTTGCGCCGCCGACCATACCGCCGAGGTCACCGTTACTTCCGTTCATATTCCCTCCGATGACCTCAAGGGTCGTATCATCGGTCGCGAGGGTCGCAACATCCGCACCTTTGAGCAGGTGTCCGGCGTCAACCTCGTGATTGACGACACTCCCGAGACCGTTGTACTCTCGAGCTTCGATCCGGTCCGTCGTGAGACCGCCCGCGTGGCGCTCGAGAACCTCATTGCCGACGGTCGTATTCACCCTGCCCGCATCGAGGAGATGTATCACAAGGCCGCCGATTTGGTTCAGCAGCGTGTGCGCGAGGCTGGCGAGCAGGCCGCCTTCGATACCGGTATCCACGACCTGCATCCCGAGATCGTCAAGACCCTGGGTGCTCTTCGCTACCGCACCTCGTTTGGTCAGAACGTTCTGCAGCACTCGCTTGAGGTTTCCGACCTGTGCGGCGTTATGGCCTCCGAGCTCGGTCTGGATGTTGTGACCGCCAAGCGCGCTGGTCTTCTGCACGACCTGGGTAAGGCCATCGACCACGACGTTGAGGGCCCGCATGCTGTCATTGGCGCCGAGCTTGCCCGCCGTTATGGCGAGAAGCCCGTTATCGTCCACGCGATCGAGGCCCATCATGCCGACGTCGATCCCAACACGGTGCTCGACGTCCTGGTTCAGGCCGCCGATGCCGTTTCCGCCTCTCGTCCCGGTGCCCGCCGCGAGTCGGCCGAGAACTACATCAAGCGTCTTGAGAAGCTCGAGGAGATTGCCAACTCTCACGACGGCGTCGAGCGTACCTATGCCATGCAGGCCGGTCGCGAGGTTCATGTCATGGTTCAGCCTGACAAGATCTCCGATGCCCAGTCCACGGTGCTTGCGCACGATATCGCCCATCAGATCGAGGAAGAGATGGAGTATCCCGGTCAGGTGCGCGTTGTCGTGATTCGCGAGAGCCGTGCCGTCGATATCGCTAAATAATATGAACGACGCGAACGAGCTCATCTCATTTATCGCGTCGATGTCGGGGGAGGGCAACCTTCGCGTCGAGGAAAACCTTGGCGAGGGGTATGTCCGCCTCCGCGTTTCGGAGGCCGAACGCCGTCAGGCCAAGCATGATATTCAGCATGTAGAGGACATTGTCATCGAGATGCTGCGTAATGCTCGCGATGCCGGAGCCGATAAGGTCTATCTTGCCACGACCAAGGAGGAGGGTGTTCGCACCCTCCTCTTCCTGGATAACGGCTCGGGTGTACCGCAGGATATGCAGGAGCGTATCTTCGATGCCCGCGTCACCTCCAAGCTCGAGAGCATGAAAATGGACCGTTGGGGTGTTCACGGTCGTGGTATGGCGCTGTTCTCTATCAAGCAGAACACGGATGAGGCACGCGTTGTTACATCTGGCGTCGATTTGGGCTCCGCGTTTAAGGTGTGCGTTGCCACCGATCGCTTGGGTGAGCGCGCCGATCAGTCGAGCTGGCCTCAGGCAGTTAAAGACGAAGACGGCCGCTATGTATGTGCTCGCGGCCCCCACAACATCATTCGCGCAGCCTGTGAGTTTGCCCTTGAGGAGCTGCGTTGCTGCGATGTGTATCTGGGCTCTCCGTCCGAGATTGCTGCGACCCTGTATGCTCAGGCCTCGAGTCGTCTCGATACGTCGCGCCTGCTCTTTATCGATGACGAGTACGAGCTTCCGGTTATCGATCGTTTGAGCCTTGCCTCTGATGCCGAGGACTTTATCCGGATCTGCTCCGGGCTGGGTCTCGAGATGTCCGAGCGCACTGCCCACCGTATTCTGTCGGGACAGATTAAGCCCGTTCGCGGCGTGACCGCGCGTCTGCTGCGCGAGCGCGATTCCACCTCGCATGCGCCGGCTCCCGTCGATCTTGCCAAGGACCGTCGAGGCCTTCGTATCGCCAAGGATGATATGGCGCAATTTTCGCGTGCGGTCGAGCGTGACTTTAACGACCTCGCTGCCCGGTATTACCTCAATCTGTGCGGCGACCCTAAGATTCGCGTTTCGCGTGATCGCATCACGGTGACGTTCGATCTTGCCAAAGAGGAATAAAATCTTTACCGAGTCCGCTCGGTACGATACAGTTATTGCAGTTAAAACGTACTTTTAAACGCAGGAGTTTCTTCATGGATTGCCTGAAGGTATCAAGCAAATCATCGCCCGCGTCCGTTGCCGGCGCCATTGCCGGCATGGTCAAAGATGGCGTCCCCGTCAACATTCAATGCGTCGGCGCTGGCGCCGTCAACCAGGCCATCAAGGCCGTCGCCATTGCGCGCGGCTTTCTGATTCCGACCGGCTTCGATGTCTCCTGCGCGCCGGTGTTCTCCGACATTCTCATTAACGGAGAGTCGCGCACGGCAATTCGTCTCTCTATCTACGTTCACCAGATTAATCGGGCTGCTATGGATAACGTCGTTATGGACGACGTTAAACCTGTTGCGTAAACGAGCTATCTGCACGCTTGTAGCACCTATGCGCCCCGTCGATACTATCGTTAGGATGTAAGCTCATGGACCAGCGTTCCGTACGCGATATTCTTGCCGGTAAAACCTACTTTATCCGCACTTTCGGCTGCCAGATGAACCAGCACGACTCCGAGCGCGTGAGTGGTTTGCTCGATTCTTATGGCTGTCTTATGGCGCTCGATCCCGAGCATGCCGATATTGTCGTGTTTATGACGTGTTGCGTGCGCGAGGCTGCCGATACGCGCCTGTATGGTCAGTGCAATTCCTGCAAGAGCCTTCCTCCTTCGCCTTCGGGTAAGCGTGTGGTCGCCGTGGGCGGCTGCATCGCCCAGCGCGATGGTGAGGGCTTGCTCACCAACGTCGATAACGTCAACGTTATTTTTGGCACCCATTCTATTGCGCACGTGGCCGAGCTCATCGCTGAGGCGTTTTTGGACGGCAAGCGCCATATCCGTACGAATGAGCATGAGGATACGGATGCCATGAGCATGCCGTGGCATCGCGAGACGCAGTATCACGCATGGGTGCCCATTATGACGGGCTGCAACAACTTCTGTACGTACTGCATCGTGCCCTACGTCCGTGGTCGTGAGAAGAGCCGTCCCTTCGAGGAGATTGTCGATGAGGTGACCGGGCTCGTGCGCCAGGGCGTGCGCGAGATTACGCTGCTGGGCCAAAACGTTAACTCCTACGGTCGCGATCTCTTTGGTAAGCCGCGTTTTGCCGATCTGCTGTGCGCCGTGGGCGATACGGGCGTAGAGCGTATCTTCTTTACCTCTTCTCATCCTAAGGATCTGCTGCCCGAGACCATTGATGCTATGGCCGAGACGCCTGCCGTCATGCCGCAGCTTCACCTGGCCGTTCAGTCGGGCTCCACGCGCATTCTTAAAGAGATGAATCGTCGTTATACGCGCGAGGATTATTTGGGCCTGGTCGATCGTATTCGTAACCGTATGCCCGATATTGCGCTTTCGACCGATATCATCGTGGGTTTCCCGGGCGAGACCGAGGAAGACTTTGAGCAGACGCTCTCGCTTGCCGAGACTGTGCGCTATGCCCAAGCCTACACGTTTATTTACTCCAAGCGCGCCGGTACCCCGGCAGCTGAGATTTATGATCCCACCCCGCATGAGGTTATTCTCGAGCGTTTCAACCGCCTGGTTAAGGTTATCGAGACTACGGCACACGAGTATAACCAGGGTGAGCTTCATACTGTGGTGCCGGCGCTCATTGAGGGAACGAGTAAAAAGAACGACGCGGTCCTGCTGGGCAAGAGTCCCAAGAATCAGACCGTGCATGCGCCTATCCCCGAGGGTTACAGCATCGATCAGCTTGTTGGCAAGATCGTTGATGTTGACGTTGACGTTGCCAAGACCTGGTATTTGTCCGGCTCCGTTGTGGGCGAGCCGCGCTAATGGTTTCTCCCAGGGCAGGACTTTCCGCCGTTGCGATCGTCGGTCCGACGGCGGTCGGCAAAAGCGATGTTGCCGACCGCCTGGCCGCTCGTCTTTCGTCCGAAGTGTTGTCGTGTGACGCGATGCAAATCTATCGCGGCATGGACATCGGTACGGCCAAAATGATGCCTGAGGAGTGCTCGGCACCTCTGCTCCTTATCGATATCGTGGATCCCGGCGTCGCGTATTCTGCTGCGCTCTACCAGTCGGACGCCCGAGCACATGTCGAGCGTTTGCTTGGCGAGCAGCGTCTTCCGGTCTTTTGCGGCGGTACGGGCTTGTATCTCAAGGCCGCTCTCGATGAAATGGATTTTCCTTCGGGAGAACTCGAGGACGAACGCCGCGTGGGCTATCAGGAGCTTGCCGAGCGCATTGGCGAGGAAGCATTGCATGCCCTGCTTGCCGAGCGCGACCCCGAATCAGCTGCCGTGATTCATCCCCATAACGTGCGTCGTGTGATTCGTGCGCTCGAGATGCACGATGATGGCGTGTCATATGCCCAGCAGAAGTCGAAATTCAGTGTTCCGCGTGAGCGTTATCATGCCTTGTGGTTTGGTCTGACGCGTAGTCGTGAAGTGCTCTATGAGCGCATTAACCTGCGTGTCGACCTTATGTTTGAGCAGGGTCTTGTCGATGAGGTTCGCGGTCTTATGGACCAGGGGCTGGGAGATGCCCTGACTTCGATGCAGGCAATTGGCTATAAAGAGATCATTGATGCTTTCAATGGCGTGATTTCTATGGATGAGGCTCGCGAACTCATCAAGATGCGTTCGCGTCGCTATGCCAAACGTCAGCTTTCGTGGTTTAAGCGCGATGACCGTATCGTGTGGTTTGATATGGACGAGTTTACGATCGATGAGGTCGTTGAGGACATCCTGCATCGTATTGAGGCTGCCTAATGGCCCGTTTCCCCCTTGTTCCCACGGCACCCGAGCCCGAGCGTGCCATATTAGTTGGTGTTGAGTGGCGCGACAATGCATGGCCGCTCGATCGCTCGCTTGATGAGCTGGAGCGTCTTACCCACACGGCTGGTGCCCAGTGCGTGGCACGCTTGTCACAGCGTTTGGTAAAGCCGTATCCTAAATCGTTTATCGGTTCCGGTAAGGTTGAAGAGCTGTGCGGCCTGGTGCATCGCATGGATGCCGATGTCGTTATTTTTGACGACGACCTGACGCCCTCGCAGCAATCCTATTTGGAGAAAGCCGTGGGCGAGCCGGTAAAGATTATCGATCGTACGGCACTGATCTTGGATATTTTTGGCCTGCATGCTCAGACGCGTGAGGGACGCCTACAGGTACAGCTGGCACAGCTTCAATATCTGTTGCCTCGTCTGCGTGGCATGTGGAGCCATCTCGCCAAGGAACAGACGCGCGGCGGCATCGGCTCACGCTTTGGTCAGGGCGAAAGTCAGCTCGAGGTCGACCGTCGCCTCATTCGTAATAAGATCGCTGCGCTTCGTCGTGAGCTCAAGCAGGTTGAACAGCGTCGCGATGTTCAATCCAAGAGCCGCATTGAGTCACCGGCGTTTCGCGTCGCGTTAGCCGGTTATACCAATGCGGGTAAATCGTCGTTGCTCAATCGTCTGACCGGATCTACGGTGCTTTCGCAGGACAAGCTGTTTGCTACGCTCGACCCGACGACGCGTTCGTATCGCCTGCCCGGCGGTCGTGGCATGACGATTACCGATACTGTTGGCTTTATTCAAAAGCTACCGCATGGTCTCGTTGATGCCTTTAAGTCCACGCTGTCTGAGGTTCTTGGTGCCGATCTGATCCTTAAAGTTGTGGATGCCTCTGACGAGGACTACGAGCGCCAGCTCGAGGCAGTCGATCGCGTTCTTGACGAGATCGGTGCCGGCGAGCGTTTGACGCTTACGGTGTTCAATAAAATCGATCTTCTCGATAGCGTTGATCGATTGAGTTTCCGTCGTCGCTATCCCGAGGCCGTGCTGTTCTCGGCCCAGACGGGCGAGGGACTCGACGATCTCGTCGACCGTATTGCTCGCGAGGCGGCTGCCACCGATGTGTTGCTCTCCGCTGAAATCCCGTATCGCGAGGGCGCCCTCATCACGCTGGTGCATGAACAGGGAACCCTTTTGCACGAGGAATATCTTGAGGGCGGCGTTCGTATTGTTGCGAAGCTGCCGGCTCGTATCGCGCCGCGGCTCAAGCGTTATCGCACCGAGTAGACGAGCTCCAAAAAGCCCAGAATAATGGGCTGATGCAGTAGATAAAAGGGGAGTGCGTGACGTCCAAGGCTGGCGAGCTCCGGGATGGGATTGGCGTAGGCCCAGCTAGGGACGGTCTTATCGATTCCCTTCGCTATGTGTGCGGCGAAGTATCCTGCAAGATACATAAAGAAAAACGGGATGATGGGGTAGTAATCACCTGAGACAAACCCAGGGCTCGGAAATCCCAGCCACGCCAGGTAGGGGACAGGGTAGATCGTTTTGGGGATGCTCCAGGTGAGGGCAAACAACAAAAGGCATAGGGACATGCCCCATCTCGCCGATATCTTCTTAAGGACGGGATCGGTCAACGCCACGATGCCGGTACATGCGGCCATGCAGTAGATGATGCCAAAATTAACAGAATCGTCAACTGAGACAAGTGTTGTTGCCAACCAGACGACGAGTGCTGCTAAGGCGTATTTGGCGGCACGTTTGATATTGTTGCGCGAAAGGGTGCACATCCAACCCGCGATAAACAAAAATACCCAGCTGATGCTGGCGCGCCAGATGTCTTGAAAGACAGTCTGGGTAAACCAGGGCATATCCCAGTCGTACAGGTAGGCAAGATCGTAGCAAGCGTGAAAACCTGCCATTGAAATCATCGTAAGCCCGCGGACGGTATCAAAGATGGTGATGCGTTTTTGCATTACGAGAACCGGCGCATCAAGCCGACGACTTTGCCCAAGATAACGGGATTCGTTGCATAGATAGGCTCCATGGTGTCATTCTCAGGCTGCAGGCGTACGCGTCCCTGCTCCTTGTAGAACGTCTTGACGGTCGCTGAACCATCAATCATAGCCACGACAATTTCGCCGTTCATGGCACTCTTTTGTTCACGGACGATGATGTAATCGCCATTGAAGATACCGACATTGATCATTGAGCTCCCATGCACCTCAAGGATAAAGGAACCCTGATCAGTGGCGATTTCGGTCGGGATAGTAAATGTGTCTTCGATATTCTGCTCGGCCAGAATGGGAATCCCAGCCGCGACGCGACCAACGAGCGGTAGTGAGACCGTTCCGCGAGGTGCGGTGGTCTCGTCAGATTTAGAAATTGAGACAGAGGAACCGTCCTCGTTAAAGAGTTCCAGAGCGCGCGGTTTGGTGGCATCGCGCTTGAGTAGCCCGCGCGCCTCCAGGGCAGATAGATGGGCGTGCACGGTGCTGGGGGAGGAAAGGCCCACGGCAGAAGCCATCTCGCGCACGCTGGGCGGATAACCCTTCTCCTGCTGATATTCCTTGATGAAGTCGTAAATTTGCTGCTGACGCTTGGTAATTTTGCGAGCCATCAGGGCATCCTCTCTACCCATGTCAAACAAATGTTCGAATTTTGCTTGACAGGAACAACTGTTCGAAGATAATAATAACCGAACATTCGTTCTCGCGCTAGACATTTTTGTCCGCGCGGCTTGATAAAACTGTTCTCAGCAAAACACGCGAGAGGAGAACATGATGAACGCAACGAATATGGTCCAGGGAAACCTCGCCCTTAAGCTCGAGACGTCTGCAGAATACACTTTTACGGTTGTTCAGGGTGGCTGCTCCGGCTTTCAGCCTTTGACCGTAAAGCCTGCTCGCAATCAGCAGGCTGTAGCCGCGCCGGGCCGCGTTGCCCTGAAGGTTCCGACGATTGTCGCCGTTGCCGTTGCGCTTACGCTCTTCTTTGTCCTCGCTACGTCGGTCTTTAGCGCTCGTCACGCCGCGTATGCCGAGTCCGTTTCCAACGTTACCTATGAGACCATTCGCGTTCAGTCTGGTGATTCTCTTTGGTCGCTTGCCGAGGAATATCCAATCGAAGGCCTTTCCACGCAAGAGACTTCCGACATGATCCGTAACGTCAATCATCTGGAGCATGGTTCGCTCGCCGCCGGTGCGCATCTTAAGGTTCCTGCTCGTTCGTAATCATTATCGCGCTGCGCATGGTACCCTTGTTATCGTTTAAGAGGAGGTACCATGCGCTGTCCCAAATGCGGCAAGGCACATACCCGCGTCGTTGATTCCCGTATGCAGGAGTCAAATAACACCATTAAGCGTCGCCGCGAATGTTGCTCGTGTAACTATCGCTTTACAACGTTCGAACGATGCGAAGACCCAATCGAGGTCATTAAGTCGGACGGAACCAAGCAGCGGTTCGATCGCAATAAGCTGCTCGTCGGCTTGATGCGCGCCACTATCAAGCGCGATATCGACACTAAGAAGCTCAATGAGATTATCGATGACATCGAGGTCGAGCTGCGCTCTCGCACGCTGACGGCCGTTACGTCCCATGAGTTGGGTGACATGGTACTCAAGCGCTTGGCCAAGATCGACAAGGTGGCGTACATCCGCTTTGCCTCGGTCTACCGCGATTTCAAAGACGTCGATGAGTTTCTGCAAGAGCTCGACAAGCTAAGGTGATTCCATGTCCAACATTACCGTCAACATAAAGCGTCTCGACCCCACCGTCGAGCTTCCCAAATACGCCCATCCCACCGATGCCGGCTTGGATTTGCGCTCCAACGAGGACTGCATTCTGAAGCCCTTCGAACGCCGTCTGGTCTCTACTGGGCTGGCCATCGCCCTGCCCGATGGCTACGCCGGCTTCGTCCAGCCCCGAAGCGGTTTGGCCATCAAGCAGGGCCTGTCTATAGTCAATACGCCGGGCCTCATCGACGCCCACTACCGAGGAGAACTCAAGGTTATCCTCATCAACCTGGATCCCTCCAACAACATCCAAATCAACAAAGGCGACCGCATAGCCCAACTCGTCATCCAAGAAGTCCCCACGGTCAACCTCATAGAAGTAGAAGAACTAGACGAAACCGACCGAGGCAACGGAGGCTTCGGCTCCAGCGGCGTCGCCTAGGGGCGCTCGTATCCCTCCCGCCCGGGGCTTACCTATATCATTCCATGCTCAAACATTCTCGCGTCGCTTCGCTCGCTGCGAAACTGCGCGTGGAACGATATAGGTAAGCCCCGGGCGGGCGGCTACTCGCTTGAAACAATATTTACTTTTCTAGTAAGCCGATGCGACAAAGGGGCTGTCCCTTTGTCGCATCGGCTTACTGTATTTATATTTTCCTGTTTTACCTTTGCAGGTTCTAATGGAGGGGATACCGAAGTAGCTGCTAGTAAGTAAACGCAGCCGCTCTGCCGGAGCCGCCCTTATATCGTTCCACGCGCAGTTTCGCAGCGAAGCGAGAATGTTTGAGCATGGAATGATATAAGGGCGGCCCCGGCAGAGCGGCGGACATTCGACTAGCGGATATGCGCGGGCTTTCCTCCCCAGTAGAAGCGGCAGAAGGCTCGTTTACGTTTTTGGGGCTTACCTGCAAGCTCCATGGTGGCGATGGCGATGTCCTCGGCTGCGTGTGGACGGCGCAGGACTTCGCCATTGATGAGCAGTGCCTTGAGCGACTCCGGATGATCGTGGAGATGGCGCAACGTCACGATGAGTTCTCGTGCGGTGGTGACATGCATGCTGGCGCCCATGCCGGTGAGCATCGTGGTGTTGGCCTTTTCCTGACCGTATGATTTGCCCAGTAGGATCATCGGCAGATGCGCGCACAGGCACTCGGTGACGGTGAGCCCGCCCGATTTGAGGATTGCCAGGTCGCAGCCGTGCATGAGGGCCGCCATGTCGTCCACGTAGTCCAGAACCGTAACGTTTTCGAGTTTCATGGCGTCGAAGAGCGTCTTGAGGCGGTCGGCGTATTCCTCATCCTTGCCCGGCAAAAAGACAAAATGCATGTCCTCAAAGCTGCGTAGGAAGGGGAGGGTCTGGTCCATCGCCGCGCGAAAGCGGACGTACGGTTGAGGTAAACTGGCGCCGGCCATAACCAGCACGACGGTCTTGTCGGTGGGGAGGTTGAACTTGGCTAGCTCTTCCTCGCGATCGTAATCCGTGTCGAATCCGGCGCGAATAGGAATGCCGGTAATGCGAATCTTTGCCTCGGGCACCTTGCGCGGACGCAGCGTTTCGGACATAAATTCGTTGGCAACACAGAATAGATCGGTGTCCTTGTGGGGCCACCAGCCCTCGACTTCGTAGTCGGTCGGTACGCAGATGACTGGATAATCGATACCCGTAATTATGCGGGCACCCACGGCAACATTGGCTGCTGTGATGTGCGTTGCGACCACGGCTATGGGCCTGCGGCTACGAATATATTCGTTGAAGGCGGGGAACATGATTCGCGACCATGCCGTGCCGCCACCCCAGAGAAGATGTCCCGTAAGTGTATATCTCCAGGTCAGGTCGTAAATGGGGCGCGTGGCTCCCGTAAAAGAAGCCGCGGTTTTATTGCCGTCGAATTTAATACGTCCAAAATCAAGGATATCGAGTACTTCAATCTCAACGTCCTCGGGGATGCCATTGGTGCCGCGGATGAGGTCGAATGCCTGCGCAATCGCATTTGCGGCGGCCTTGTGGCCCGAGCCGACCGAGGCGTGCACGATGGCCACGAGAGGTTTTTGCTGAGCCGAGAGCGTGGTTTGCTCCGATTGGGGAGTGCTGAGCGTAAGCAGGGGAGCGTCGTCGCTCGTCTGCGTCTGATCCATCGATAACTCCCCTTCGACGTTGTAACACGGATTTATCATTGTAGTGCATGAGTGTCACGTTCGCGTAAATTTGGGTATGAGCGCAAAGAACGACAACGTTTTGGCGAGAGGACTCTTCATGACTACCGATCAGACGATCGATGTTGCGATTATCGGCGGAGGCCCCGCGGGCTATGCTGCCGCCATTTATGCTGCGCGTGCCAACCTGACGACGACCGTGATTGAGCAGGGCATGTCGGGAGGGCAGATCGCCACAACCAATGAGGTCGAGAACTATCCGGGTATCCCGCTCCTGAGTGGCGCCGAACTCGGCGAGCGTTTTCAGCAGCATGCAGAGGGCCTGGGAGCACAGGTTACATGGAGCATGGTTACGGGTATCGATTACGATGTCGATGCAGCGTTGTTTACGGTGCATCACGATATGGGCGATACGCTGGCCTCGAGCGTTATCGCTTGCATGGGTGCCACGCCGCGTCCGGCAGGTTTCGCAGGCGAGGATACGTATCGCGGTCGTGGCGTTTCATATTGCGCAACATGTGACGGCATGTTTTTCCGCGGCAAGCAGGTTTTTGTAATCGGTGGTGGCAATTCGGCATGCGAAGAGGCGCTGTTCCTGTCCGACATTGCCAGCAGTGTGACCATCGTGCTGCGCCGCGACCAGTTCCGTGCGCCCGATGGTGTTGTTCAGAAAGTACTCGCAAAGGACAATATTAAAGTTAGGTACCAAACTAGTATTGTGGAGCTATCGGGCGAAGCCATGCCAACGACGATTACCTTTAAGGACAATGCATCCGGCGAGACTCATACCGAGTCATTTGAGCCCGGCTCGTTTGGCATCTTTGTCTTTACCGGAACGCAGCCCCATACCGAGCTTGTTGAGCATCTAGTCGATCTGGCGCCTGATGGCGGCATTCTGACTGATGAATCCATGGCGACCCGCACGCCAGGTCTATTTGCCGCTGGCGATATCCGTTCCAAACGTTTACGCCAGGTTGTGACCGCTGTTTCGGACGGAGCCATAGCAGCAACGAGCGCATACGCGTTTCTCCGTGGATAAGTACGATAATATATCTTATGTAAGGTTGCTATCTTTAAACAAAGTGGTTGGACGATGCATCAATGTGTTGTCCAACCACTTTTACTTGCCGGCTATGTGGTATGTAAAACTAGATAACCTAGAATACAATATAGAAAATGAACGGAGGACCTTTATGAACCACGTTAAACACGTTATTCCGATGTCCGATTCGTCGGTCAGTATTAAGCCTGAGGATATTCAGCCCACGGTGCTGCCCGATGCATTTATTCAGTCCGAAATCGTGCGTAAACTCAATACGTTGAGTCTGCCGCGCTATGACCAGTTGCCCAATGTGACGCTCTATCGCGACCAGGTTATTGAGTATGTTGCGCTGTGGATGGAGCCGCTGTCCATTTGCGTTGAGCACCCTGTCATTACGCCATCGATGATCAATAACTACGTGAAGGTCGGCCTGGTGCCCGCTCCGGTCAAAAAGCAATATGGCCGCGAGCAGATTGCCCGCCTGATCGCTATCTGCCTCTTTAAGCAGGTGTTACCTATTGCTGCGGTGCAGGCACTCTTTAACATTCAGCGATTGAGCTACGATGCCCCGACGGCCTTCGATTATGTGGTCGATCAGCTCGAGGCATCGATTCGAGCGGCATTTTCCGTCGAGCAGACGCCGGTTCCCGATACGGCGCATCAGGTTACGCGTGAGTCGCTGCTTGTGCGCAGTGCGGTTTCATCCTTCGTTTCGAAAGCGTACCTGATGAGCTATCTAAAGTTTAATGGGTTTAATAGCTAGCCGACGTATAAAACGGGCGGAACAAAGGGCTATCTGCCACTTTGTCCCGCCCGTTTTTTTGCTTGGTTGGACGTTATTGGCCCGAAGCCACGCCCATGCCGTAGCCGATAATGAGCCCATGCATTTCGGCATAGTATGAATCTAGCCCGTTACAGGGCATGATGATAGTCTTGGAGCCTGGCCAGCGCTCCACAATTCGGCTGGCAAGTGCTTGGGCGCCTGCCTCATTCTCGACATGGTCGATAACGACCTCGCCGCCCGTAAAACCTTCGGCTTCCATGGTGTCGATAATCTTGTTGAGCATCTTCTTTTCGCCACGCGTGTGTCCGACGAGTTCGATTTTACCGGCTTCACTCGCCGTTCCCAAAATGCGGATATTGAGCTTGTTGGCAATGACGCCGGCTGCCTTAGGAATGCGTCCGGCCTTTGCAAGGTTCTCGTAATTACACAGGCTAAAGAGAATCTTGCTGTTTTGCTCGAGACTGTCGAAGTAAGCGCAGGCGTCCTCAAAGGAAACGTCCGGGTTACTTGCAAGATAACGATCAAACAGCAAGAAGATCAGATCCATCTTGCCGCCTGCTGCCCGCGAATTGACCAGGTGAATCTGACGATTGGGCTCCTCGGCAAGTACCATATCGCGTGCCGTAGCGGCAGCGTTATAGCTTCCAGAGACACCCTCCGAGATTGGCATGCAGATCGTCTTGTCGGCGAGCTTAAAGAGCTCAGCCCACTCCCCCACGCTTGGGCAGGCGCTCGATGATGCGCTGGCTTCCGACTGAATGGCAACATTAAGCTCGTGAACATCGAGCAAAAGGTCGTCGACAAATTCGCGCTCCCCTACTCGAATTTTGAGAGGAGCGAATGCAAAAGTGGTACGGGGTGCAGTCGGTTGCCAATCGCGAAGATTGCAGCTCGAATCTGAGATAAGTGCCCAGCTCATTGAGGGTCCTTTCTAGTTGTTCCTCAACAATTATAGCTATCTTTTGGACAGATGCTGCGCATATCTAGTATTCAAAACTAGATTGTTGCTTACATGCAAAACGGGCGCTCGAGATAAAACAATGGACCTCGCTCCCCAAGGATACGAGGTCCATCTTTGCTTGCTGAGCTAAACCACTTAGTAGCGAACGAAAATATAATTGTTGTTCATGCCGGCGGCAACGGAGCTGATGATGACGCCCGTTTTGTAGTCGGAAGCATGGATCATCTGACCATTACCGATATAAATGCCGGTATGGTAGGAGTTAACCACAACATCGCCGGGTTGCGGATCGGACACACGGGTCCAACCCATGAAGTCGACCGTGGTGCCCAGACGGCAGTAGCGTCCCGTGAGGCAATAGCTTACAAAACCGGAGCAGTCAAAGCTGTTCGGTCCAATGCCGCCCCAAGAATACGCATAGCCGAGCTTGCTGTAGGCGCGCGAAACAACGGAGCCACCATCAACAGACTGACTCGGTGCCGAAGGCGTGGGAGCCGGAGCGGGCGTGGGGGCAGGCTGCGGTGCGGGAGCCGGCGTGTTGCCGCCCTGGTTGTTGTTATTGTTGGTCTGGCCGCCATTGTTGGTGTTCTCGGTCGTACCGGCGGTGTCGTTGCTCACCGTGGCCTTTTCGGCGGTGCTAGCATTAATGCCAGCCTGCAGCGCAGCGTTGGCCTCGGCCTCGGCAGCGAGCTCGGCCTGCAGCTGCGAATCCAGGGAGTTCACGACACTCTGAGCCTCAGCCTGCTGGCCATTGAGCTCGTCGACCTTCTTTTGCGTCGCGGCGACGTTCTTCTCCTGCTCGGCCTGCTTATCGGTGAGCTGCTGCTTAAGGTCCTTGACCTCCTGAATGGTCTGGGCCTGCTTGTCAGAAACCTTGCCGTAGTAGAACAGACGGTTGAGCATGTCGCCCAGATCGTCGACGCCCGTCAGAACCTGAAGGAGGCTCAGACCGCCGGTCTTGTACTCACCAGCAACGTAGGACGAAAGCTTTGCCTGACCCTCGGCGATCTCTTGCTGCTTTTGCGTGATCTCGCCTGCAGTCTGATCAAGCTCCTGCGTCTGTGCGGAGAGCTCTTCATGAATTTGCTGGGTTTGGGTGCCAATCTGCTCGAGCTTGGTACGGGCAGCGGCAAGGTCAGATGCGGTATCGGCGTAGGCCGGAGCCGTGAGGCCCAGACCCAAAACACAAGCGAGGGTTGCCGTAGCAGCGCAGCGTGCCATGTTTCTGTGCGTGTTTGCTGTGCGCATGAAGCTTCCTTTCCAATACTAGGGGTAACGGCTAGTCCACCGTCACCAGGCTAAAGAGCTCAACATTGTCGTCAGACGACGTGAGCCTATCGCGCGGGTTAAGAAACGCAAGCTCAAGGATACAACCGTAGCCCACAAGCTTTGCTCCCATATCTCGCACCAGTTTACCTGTTGCCTCGACGGTTCCGCCCGTCGCGACCAAGTCGTCCAGAATCAACACGGTATCTTTAGAGCTGATAGCATCGGCGTGAATCTCGATAGAATCCGTTCCATACTCGAGCTCGTAGCTCTCGCTCACCGTTTTACGCGGCAGTTTACCCGGCTTACGTGCGGGAACAAAGCCGGCGCCCAGGGCGACGGCCACGGGCACGCCCACCATAAAGCCACGAGCCTCGGGGCCGACGACCTTGGTGATTCCCATGCCGGCAAAATGCTCGGCCAGGGCATCAACCATGGCCTTCAGCGCCTCGGGATTGCCAAAGAGCGGCGTGATGTCCTTAAAGACGACTCCGGGCTCGGGATAGTCGGGGATATCGACGATATGAGATTCGAAGTCGTACATGGCATGACCTTTCAGGGATTGCCGGGTTAACGGCGGTTATTTACCCGTGTTAGCAGACGGGTTATGCGAGGGGACGACGACCTTGGACGGTTGCACGAGCGACTCCTCGTGCGCGGCAACCGCGGGGACGCTTGCCCCATCGCTTTTAGCCTTGGTGGATTCGGAACGTGCAATCTCCTCATCGAGGGCATCGATGTCAGCGTCCTCGACCACGGCGTTGAGCGACTCAAAGACACGGTTCTTAAGGAGCGCGGTGTGCACACCCTCGGTGAGGTCGTGCAGCTTCTTAAAAGCGCGCTCGAGCTTGGCGTCGCGCTCATCATCGGAGGTATCCATGCCGAGCATGCTCACGAGAACCTGCTCAAACATCGAAGACTCGCGGTTTGCCGACGATACGTACTGACGCAGGTTGCGCGGCTCAATGTGGAAGCGCGACAGCTCCGAGCAGTAACGGATAATTGGGAAATCTCGGCCATCGACGAGCTCTCGGTTCTGCGGGCTCTTGATGATGCGGATAAGATCGTTCTCGGCAAGGGAGCGGATAAACGAAATCTCAACACCGAGCATATCTGGAATCGTCTCGATGGGGTGCAGCTTTTGCTTGGTCTCCTTGGGCTCCGTCTTAAGCGGAACATCGGACAGAAGACCCACCTCGTAAGCCAAAGTGGACAGGTCCGTTGCGTTTTCCAAGCGCTGCTTAATGACGTTGAGTGGCATGTAGCGGGTCTTCTGCAGGTGCAGGATGACCTCGAGACGGTCAACGTCTTCCTTGGAGTACTGGCGATACCCCTTAGGCGTACGATGAGGGGTGATGAGCCCCTCATCTTCTAGAAATCTAATTTTTGAGTTCGAAAGATCGGGGTATGCGCCTCGAAGAAGGTTGACGACTTGGCCGATACTCAGATAGTTGCGTTCGGCCATGCCCTACTCACCGGTTTCGATGCGCTCCGGCGTGCTCTCGTGGTAGATGAGCGTAAACGTACCGATCTGGACGGAAGAACCATCGTGCAGCGGGGCCGCGTTGACAATGGCGCCGTCGACCCAGGTGCCATTGAGCGAGCCCAGGTCCTCAATGCGAGCGCCGAGGCCCTCGCGAATAATGCGCGCGTGGCTACGCGAAACGGTCATGTCATTGAGGAAGATGCCGTTCGCAGGATCGCGGCCGATGGTGGTCACGTCGTCCTCGAGCTCAAAGGCGGCACCAGTCTGCGGACCCTTGACGATGGACAGAACGGGTGCGGTGATGCGCACGTTGGCCATGAGGTCGGGAACGGTGACGTCGCTTGAAGGCACGCGGAATACGCAGGTAGCGTCAGCAGTCTTATCATTCTGAGGCATATTGTTAACCATGTTGTCCATGACAACCCCTAACTTATCGCGGACGTGCCGCAAATAATGAACCGTACGTAATCATACCCCAACGAATCAGTCTTCGATTTCAGGGTTCAGAAAGTCGATGTCCTCGTCCTCGGGATGCGCGAGAGCCTGTTTAATGGCCACTCCGCCCTTAATGGAATAGATGACAGCCGTGAGCATGGAGAAGATCACGCCGCCGTACACAAAGAAGATGCCGAGGGGCACCGAGCTTCCGTTGAGGCCCGGGAAGGCCGTAAGGGTTGAAGGTAAAAGATGCAGGCCGTCAATAACGGGGAACCCGAGCAGCATGAGCGAGAAGCCGGTCATGAGCAGTGCAGTGGCAATCTTTCCGGGAAAGACGACATCGATGGGGCGACGGTGATAATGACGCACGATAAGCGTGCCGATGCCCAGATAGATGTCGCGGCCAATAATGAGCACGCAGACCCAGATAGGCAGCTCTCCGCGGACCACCAGCCCAAGTACGCCGGTGAACAGCAGCGCACGGTCGCAGATGGGATCCATGACCTTGCCGAGCCACGAGACCGTCTTGGTCATGCGGGCGATCTGACCGTCCATCCAGTCGGTAGAGGCGGCAACGGCGTAGATAACGATGGCGATGACGCGGTTGTTATCCGTCACAAACAGGTACAGAAATACCAGGGTGAGGATCAGGCGCGTAAAGGTGATGAAATTGGAGATCGTAAAGATCTTATTCGACGGGTAATCGGAAGTGCCGATAAGCTCCTTTTTGATCTTCTTTTTGATGCCCACAGGACTCCCCCGCTGGTTAACGACAAAACTTTCGCTACTATACCCGTTCCTGCGATGTCTATCCAGCGTAAGCATAGAGAGTCCAGACATGAGGAAGGCGCTTTTGGGCGGCGGTGGATTTCACATTCGTGTACATCAGCCTCCAAACATGCCGAAAAATGTCGGTTTTGGAGGGTGATGTACACGTTTTGATTCGGTGATTACATCGATCGGGAAAGTTGTTGCTTTAAGCAAATTAATCATGATGTGCGGGTCGAGAAGGGCTGGCGCCAAAAGAGTCCAACGGCCGTTACGGCTTCGTTAGAAACGTGCCCCACCATGGATAGTGAACCCGAAAGGTAAGGCGCGCGGGCACGGTGACTCGGCCCGCGCGCCCGGAAGAGAAAGGATAAACCCATGGGTTGCATGCTCGAGACGCGTGGGCTCACCAAGCGCTTCGGCCGCGGCGACCAGGCGCAGGACGCCGTGGCCGACGTGAGCCTTCATATCCGCGAGGGCGAGGTGTACGGGCTGCTCGGTCCCAACGGCGCCGGCAAGTCGACAACGCTCAAGATGATCTGCGGGATGCTGCGGCCGACGGCCGGGGAGATCCTCTTTGCCGGGCACGCCTGGCGCCGCGAGGACCTCTACGCAATCGGCAGCCTCATCGAGGAGGCGCCGCTCTACCCCAACCTCACCGCGCGCGAGAACCTGCGCGTGCGCACCACGCTGCTGGGCCTTCCCGAGAGCCGCATAGATGAGGTGCTCGCCGCTGTGGACCTCGCGGACACCGGGAAGAAGCGCGCCGGGCGCTTCTCGATGGGCATGCGGCAGCGCCTGGGGCTCGCGCTGGCGCTGATCGCCCGGCCACGCCTGCTCGTGCTCGACGAGCCCACCAACGGCCTCGACCCCATCGGCATCGAGGAGCTGCGCGACCAGATCCGCGGCTTCGCGGCGGCGGGTACGACGGTGATCGTCTCGAGCCACATCCTCTCCGAGGTGCAGCAGATGGCGGACACCATCGGCATCATCTGCGGGGGGCGCCTCGCCTACGAGGATGCGCTTCGGCCCGGGCAGGACCTCGAGGAACTCTTCATGAGCTTCTGTCGGGAAGGGCGACGAGCACGCGGGGAGGTGGCGGCATGACGGGCGAGAAAGGCGGCCTGCTCGCGGGCCTGCGCGCCGAGGCCCTGAAGTCGCGCCACGCGGCACCGGTTCGCCTGGCCGTGCTCATGGCGCTGCCGATGCCGCTGCTCGGCGCGATGCCCTACCGGGGCGTGCAGATCTTTAGTGCGTGGAACTACTGGTACGCGCTCTTCCTGCCCGTGTCTCTATCGCTCGTGGTGGCGTGCGTCGCACGGGCGGACGCTCGCACGCGGATGCGGGGGCTTCTGGGCCTGGGCTTCCCGCTCGGGCGCGCCTGGTGGGCCAAGGCGCTCTGGTGCCTTGCTCTTTGCACGCTCTCGAACCTCGTGGTCTTCGGCATCTACCTCGCGGGATCGGCGTTCTCCTCGCAGGGTCTCACGGCCGCGGGCACGCTCACGATGCTCCTCTGCGCGCTCGCCAACACGGTGACCGCGGCGTGGATGATCCCCGCAGGGCTCTTCCTCACGGCGCGGCTCGGCATGCTCGCGGGCATCTTCTGCCCGCTCGCCGCGCAGCTCGTGGGTGGGTTCGCCTGGTCGCTGATGCCGCTGCCGCAGCTCTTTCCGCCGTCGGCGAGCATGGTCATCCCCACGAGCTTCATTCCCGTGCTGCCGAGCGGCGAGCCGCTCGCGGCGGACATGGCGCTCGGCGGGGCGCTCACGGCGGACGGCATGCTCACGCTGGCGGGCCTTGCGGTCAGTGCGCTCGCGTTCGCCGCGCTCACGGCGGCGGGCGCGGCCTGGTTTGCGCACTCCGAGGAGAGGTGATGGCCATGACACGACTCTCCGATCCGACGCCGCGCATGACTCTCCCGCGGGCCCTGCTTTCCGAGGCCCTGCGCCTGGCGCGCTCCCCGCTCTCGGCGGTGCACCTCGCCTGCGGCCTGGCAGCCGGTCTTGCCTGCGGCGAGTACTTCTCCGTAACCCGATGGGACCCGGCGCTGGGCGCGGACGCCTACGCCCAGTTCCTCGGCGCCCTCATGCCGCTCATGTCCGCCATCGTCTGCGGGCTCGCCGTGGACGAGGAGCGCGCTGCCGGGCGCCTCGCCAACCTCACGGCGGTCCCCTCGCGCGGGCGCGCCGTCGCGGCGAAGCTGCTCGCCCTTGCGGCGCTCGGCGCGGGCGCGCTGGCCGTGGCGCTCGGCGTGTTCGGGGCCGTGCTCGCCGTCGCCGGGCGCCTGCCGCTCGGGCCCGCTCCGCTTGCGGCCGCCTGGGCGGGCATCGTGCTGGGCAGCTTGCCCCTCTACGCGCTGGGGCTCGGCGTGGCCCTGCGCCTCGGCCGCAACGCCGCCATCGGCGCCGGCGCGGCGGGGGTGCTCCTCGCGTTCTTCTCGGTGGGCGGACTTGCGCACGGCCTCATGACCGGCGAGCTCACCGGCGCTCTGGCGACGCCCCTGAGCTGGGTGCCGCTCGCCTGGCCCGCGCGCCTGGGGTCGCTCGGGGTGGAGGCCTTCATCGACGCCGCACGCGCGGCGGGCCCTCTCCTCACGACTGCGCTCGCTAGCCTCGTTCTCACCCTGGCAGCCGACGCCGTCCTTCTTGCCTGGTTCTGCCGCTTCGAGGACGGGAGGGTAGATGCGTAGGAAGCCGCTCGCCGCCATGTTCGTCCTCCTCTCCGCAGCGCTCGTCCTGGGCGGGAATGCCCTGCTCGACGCCGGCTGGGGGTCGGCGCTGCGCTCGATCGCCGACCGCGTGCTGCCTAACCCTGAGATCGCCATGTGGGCGCCCGCGCCCGAGCCCGGCAGCCACGCGAGCTCCTACGCCGACGCCACCGGGGCGGGGGCAAACTACGTCTACCTGGTGGACGCGGCGGACGACAGAGGCAATGTCCGAGAGCTCCAGCTCATCTTCTTCGGGCGGGAGTCGGACGGCGAGGGCTGGCTCGAGATCGAGGCGCGCGGCGGCTCGGGCGTGCGCTACCGCGCGTGCGACGCGGCCGAGATGTTAGCGCTACTGTAAAAACAACCATTTTGACCAACGCTCAATAACCAATCA
>CAUHHV010000026.1 GCA_959606065.1 uncultured Collinsella sp. | reverse complement strand
CGGAACTCGAGGTCGCCGCGCACGCGGCCTACGACCCCAAGGACCGCTCCGGGGGAACCATCAACCGGATCAACACCGTCCACTCGCTCCTCGGCGCCTTCATGGAGCCGTTCAAGGGCGTGTCGACGAAGCACCTCGATGCCTACCTCGCCTGGTTCAGGTGGTGCCGAACCTTCATGGCGACCGATTCCGGCGCCGCCGGGCGCACGGTCGCGCGGCAGCTCGCGCACGGCGTCTGCAGGAGCCGCGTCCGCGACATGTTCAACGTGGAGCCGCCCTACATGGACTACTGGGCCGCGCCCGCCGCATAGAGGCGGTAGAATGGTCGCACCGCGATACACGAGGAGGGGTGAGGCCATGCCGTCGAACATACCGGCCACGACGATCCGCATCGACCCGGAGGTCAAGAGGGAGGCCACGGCCATCCTGGACGAGCTCGGCCTGTCCATGTCCACCGCCGTCAACGCGTTCCTCAGGGCGCTCGTCCGGGAGGGCGGGATGCCGTTCGAGATGAGGGTCAAGACGCCGGCGCCCGACGGGGAGACGGCGAGATAGCCGGCAGGTCGGCATGTCAATCCTGGTCTAACAGAGCCTTATTTAATCCCCGTCCCAGAGAAATCAATTAGCGGGCAGAAGGGCAAAAGTAGTCAAAAAAGCCCCGTCCCAAATTAGCTACCCCTTGCACCGATTATTCGCCCGGGTTGATGTTCGCGTAGAACTCCGCCCCGTCGTCCAGGCGCAGGATGCCCACGCGACCGAACTCGGAGCCGGTGGCGGCAGCGCAGTCGATGTCGATGCGATCGGGCACACCGGCGGCATCCTCGCCGCCCAGGCGCACGATCTGCCCGCGGCCCGACTCCTCATCGAGCCCCGCAAGACCACCGACCTCGCAATAACGCCCGAGCGACACCGTTGGCGTGTGACCGCTCACCACGACCGGACCCTTGCCCTCGGCAGAAAGCAGCCCGGTCGGCACATCCCAATAGCCGTGACGAATCCACAGCAGGTCATCGGACGACTGCACTGCGAGCATCTGCTGCAGCAGCTCGCGATCAGCACCCACCGCTCCGACGCCATCGGCACAATCGACACCATGCTCAAGCAAAAACGCACGCGCCGCCTCGGTCTGAATGCCGGCATGCACCAGCAGGTACGGGCGCTCCTCGGTCTCGGCCACCGCGTAGAGCGGCAGCGCGGCCATCCATCGCACGAGCTCCTCGTATGCATCAAATTCCATGTCGTTGAGCTGCTCGCGCGTCGTCCAGCCACCGTTGATATCCCAGGTCTCGGCATCGAGCGGATCCTGGCCAATGATGGCATCGAGCATGATCTGCTCGTGATTGCCCTTGAGCACGCGGGCGTTGGGCAGCGAGCGCACGAGCTTAATAACACCGACCGGATCGGGCCCGCGATCGATCATGTCGCCCAGCACGTACAGTGTGTCGTCGGACGTCAACGAGATCTTAGACAGGGCCTCGTCAAGCGCACGCACGTGCCCGTGAGCGTCAGATGTCACATAGATCGCCATGGTACGCCTCTCCTTGCATTGCGGCCGAAGCCCGGTGCCGCAACTAAAACTTCAAGTTGAACTTAAACGTTACCCATTGTACTCCGTTGCAATAAAGCTGGAAAGGGTTTCCGAGCAGAGGCAAAGACGGCAGCCGTCTATGACGATATCGCGCACGCCCGCAATCCAACCCCATAAACCCACCATCTTTGGGTACAAATAACCGCAGACAACTGACCGTGCCACGCCAACCACCCAGGAGCGGACACCATCTATGAACCAGATCCTTCTCTTTATCGGCCTCGTCATCATTTTGTGCCTGACCATCAAACCCGTCGGCAAAAAACTCCCCTTCCCCACCCTGCTCATCTTTATCGCGCTCGGCATGCTGTTGGGCGTCAACGGCCCGGCGCATATCGACTTTAGCGACTACGCGCTCACCGAAACCGTCTGCAGCACGGCGCTGCTGTTCATCATGTTCTACGGCGGCTTTAACACCAACATCGACCGCGCCAAGCCCGTCGCCGTGCCCGCGGTGCTGCTGAGCACGCTCGGCGTCGTCATCACCGCAGGCATCACCGGCGTGTTCGCCCACTTCGTGCTGGGCTTCGACTGGATCGGCGGCCTGCTGCTGGGATCAGTCGTGGCATCCACCGACGCGGCCAGCGTCTTTAGCGTTCTGCGCGAGCACAGCCTGTCGCTGAAGGGCGGCACCGACTCGCTGCTCGAGGTCGAATCGGGCTCCAACGACCCCGTCGCCTACATGCTCACCGCCGTGCTCGCCACACTCGCGGCCGGCGGCGACATCAACATTCCCGCACTGCTGGCCAAGCAGATTATCCTGGGCGCGGGCCTGGGCCTTGCCATCGGCTGGGCGGCGGGCCGTCTGATTGAACGCGCACACGCAACGGCCGAGGGCGCGCAGACCATCTTCTTGTTCGCCGTGGCGATCGTCGCCTACGCGCTACCAAGCTATCTGGGCGGCAACGGCTTTTTGGCCGTATACCTGGCCGGCATTGTGCTGGGTGCGAGCGACATCACCGGCAAGGTCGAGATGGCGCACTTCTTTGACACCCTCACCGAGATGGCCGAGATGACGATCTTCTTCTTGCTCGGCCTGCTCGTCACGCCCGCACGCCTGCCGCAGATGCTGCTGCCGGGCCTGGCGCTCATGGCGTTTATGCTCTACGTGAGCCGTCCCATCGCCGTCGGCGTGCTCCTGGCGCCCTTTAAGACGAACCCCCGCCAGGTCGCGCTCGTAAGCTGGGCGGGCCTGCGCGGAGCAGCTTCGGTCGTGTTTAGCCTCTTTGCCGTGGTGGCCGGCGTTCCCGGCGGACACGACCTATTTGACCTGGTGTTTGTGATTGCCGTGTCGAGCATTGTGGTGCAGGGCTCGCTGCTGCCAGCGGTGGCGAAGAAGCTCGATATGATCGATGCGACCGGCGACGTGCGCCGCACCTTTAACGACTATCGCGACGAAGACGGCATGTCATTTGTAAAGCTCAAGGTGGGTGCTGGCCATCCGTTTGCCGAGCGCTCGCTCGCCGATATTGGCAGCGCGACGGACATGCTCGTGGTCCTGGTGCTGCGCGACGGGGCGCACCCGGTGCTGCCCAACGGCGATACCGTGATCCAGGAAGGCGATCTGCTGGTGATGGCCGCCCCAACGTTCGAAGAGCGTGCCGAGGTTACGCTGCGCGAGGTCACCGTAACCCCCCACGGTCGCCTGGCCGGCCAGCGTCTTCGCGATGTGCCGCAGGGCAAGCACCCCTTTATCGTGGTGATGCTCAAGCGCGACGGCCAAACGATCATCCCCGACGGCAACACCCTAATATACGCCGGCGACGAAGCCGTCATCGCCACGCTCGCGTCGTAGCGGGCAGGAGGTAGCTAATTTGCGACGAAGAGATCAAACGCCTAGAAAGCCTCATGCCTTCGCTCGCAGATTTGGATTTGACTGAGGAGTAAAGCACCCCTCCCCCATGTAACCATCCTGTAAATCATAGCGGCGCACTCGGGTTTTGCTGTGATGCGGTCGCGCCTAGCGCTCCACTGTGCTAAAGTATCCCGAACGTTCAAACGACTACGAGGGAGACTAGAAGATGGCACGTGTGCACAACTTCTCAGCTGGCCCGGCCGCGCTGCCTACAAGCGTGCTCGCCGAGATCGCCGACGAGATGATGGACTACCGCGGTTGCGGCATGTCCGTGCTCGAGATGAGCCATCGATCTAGCATGTACCAGCAGATTATCGACGACGCCGAGGCAACCCTGCGCCGTCTGCTGAGCATCCCGGACAACTACCGTGTCCTGTTTTTACAGGGCGGTGCCACGCTGCAGTTTGCGGGCATCCCCATGAACCTCATGCACCGCGGCCGCGCCGGCTACATCGTGACCGGCAACTTTGCCAACAAGGCATACAAAGAAGCCGCCAAGTACGGTGAGGCCGTGTTGCTCGCGAGCTCCGAGGACACCAACTTCGACCGCATCCCCGACATGGCCGACATCAATGCGCGCATTGCCGCCGAGGCCGCAGGCGACGGGCTCGACTACGTCTACATCTGCCAGAACAACACCATCTTTGGCACCATGTACCACGAGCTGCCCAGTTGTGGCGATGTGCCGCTGGTCGCCGATGTCTCGAGCTGCTTCCTGTCGCAGCCGCTCGACGTTGAGCGCTACGGGCTCATTTACGCCGGAGCGCAGAAAAACGCCGGCGCCGCGGGCGTGACCGTGGCCATCGTGCGCGACGACCTCATCGCAGATGGCCCCGCCTTTGCGCAGACGCCGCAGTACCTGGACCTTAAGACCCAGGCCGCCAAGGGTTCCATGCTCAACACGCCCAACACCTTTGGCATCTACGTGTGCGGCAAGGTGTTCCGTTGGGTTGAGCAGACCGGCGGACTTGCCGCCATGGCCGAGCGCAACTGGGCCAAGGCCAACCTGCTCTACGACCTGCTCGAGCACAGCGTGCTGTTCCATGGCACCACACAGGCCGACAGCCGCTCCATCGCCAACGTCACCTTCCGCACCGGCGACGCCGAACTCGACGCGGCCTTTGTCGCAGGCGCGGCAGAGCACCAGATTCAAAACGTCAAGGGCCATCGCCTGGTGGGCGGCATGCGCGCTAGCGTCTACAACGCCGTAACCATGGAAGATGTGCAGGCACTGGCCTCGTACATGAAGGACTTCGAAGCGCAGCTTAGTTTGAGCCCGCGATCTAACTAGCCCGCAACGCGCGGGCCGATCAGCCATCTCAGACCACCCTGTATAGATCAAAACCTGCTAAGGAGTTTTCCATGCGCAAGATTAAAACCATCGATGACATTACCAAGGACGGCAAGGTCGAGTTTGGTGAGGGCTACGAGTTTGTGAGCACCGCCGAAGAGGCCGACGCCATTCTGATGCGCTCGACCGACCTGCACGGCTACGAGCTGCCCGAGGGCATCCGCGCCATCGCCCGCTGCGGCGCCGGCGTCAACAACATCCCCGTCGAGGAGTACGCCAAGAAGGGCGTCGTCGTCTTTAACTCCCCCGGCGCCAACAGCAACGCCGTTAAGGAGCTCGTCCTAGGCATGCTGGTGCTCTCGAGCCGCGGCGTGGTGCAATCAATGAACTGGGTGCGTGACAACGCCGACGACCCCGAGATTCAGGTCGATGCCGAAAAGGCCAAGAAGGCCTTTGTGGGCCGCGAGCTCAAGGGCAAGCGCATCGGTGTCATCGGCCTGGGCAACGTGGGCTCCAAGGTCGCCAACGCCTGCGTCGATCTGGGCATGGACGTTTACGGCTACGACCCGTTCATTTCCGTCGAGCACGCGTGGGTGCTGAGCCGCGAGGTGCAGCGCGTGGGCACGCTCGAGGATCTCTGCCGCGGCTGCGACTACCTCACCGTGCACGTGCCCAGCAAGGCCGACACCATCGGCATGATCAGCACCGAACAGATTAACCTGCTGGCACCGGACGCCGTGCTCATCAACTACGCGCGCGAAACCATCATTGACGAGGACGCCGTCGACGCCGCCCTGCGCGAGGGCAAGCTCAGCTGGTTTAGCTGCGACTTCGCCACGCCCAAGACGGTCAAGATGCCCAATACGTTTATCACCACGCACTCGGGCGCCGGCACCGGCGAGGCCGAGGCCAACTGCGCCGACATGGCCATCAGCGAGCTCAAGGATTACCTGGAGAACGGCAACATCGCACACAGCGTCAACTACCCCGCCTGCAGCATGGGCAAGGCGCGCGCTGCAAGCCGCATTGCCTGCCTGCATGCCAACGTGCCCAACATGATCGGCCAGATCACGGCCATCCTGGCCAAGGACAACGCCAACGTGCAGCGTATGACCAACGAGTCCGCCGGCGAGAACGCCTACACCATGTTCGACACCGACGAACACCTAGACAGCAGCACCATCGAGGCGCTCAAGCAGATTCCGTCGATGTATCGCGTGCGCGTGATCAAGTAGCGCCGACTGACCTGACGGGCAGTTCCCCATGTGGCCTGCCCGTCGCTGACATTGAATGCCCGCGGGGGCGCCTTTCGCACGAGAGGCGCCCCCATTTTTGTGAGCGCTCCATTAAATGCACTGAGCCGCTTCTTGGCATACAATCTGTATGTTGACCTAACTATCTGTGAGGTGCCTATGGTTGATACAGATTTTGCTTGGCGGCTTACGCAAGGGCTCGTGCGGATCGACAGTTCAGACCCGGGTGCGTATGAGGACGAGATTGAGCGCTATATCAAAGCGTTGGTTGAGGAACGGTTGGCGCAGCTGAGCTATCCGGTACTCGATGCCGTGCAGATTGCAGAGCACGAAGTACTCCCCGGACGCCGCAATCTAATGGTCACCGTGCCGGGCCAAAGCGACGAGCCACGGCTCGTCTACATCTGCCATTTGGATACCGTCACCTTGGGCGATGGCTGGGACGCGGACATTCCGCCGCTCGGAGCGATCGTGCGCAACGATAAACTCTACGGCCGTGGTGCCTGCGATATGAAGGGTGGCCTGGCCTGCGCCATTGCCGCACTGGTCCATACGCTCGAGCGCGTGGCGGCAGAAGGCGAGCTGCCCCACCGCGGCTTTTCACTCATCTGCTCGGTCGACGAGGAAGACTTTATGCGTGGTTCAGAGGCAGCTATCGATGCCGGCTGGGTCGGCTCGCGTGAATGGGTGCTGGACACCGAGCCCACCGACGGACAGATCCAGGTAGCGCACAAGGGGCGTACGTGGTTCGAAATTGAAATGACTGGCGTGACGGCGCATGCGAGCCAGCCCTGGAAGGGCGCGGATGCCGTCGCCGCCATAGCCGAGGTCGTGTGTTCGCTCCGTCGCGCGTTTATGGCGCTGCCCGCGCACGATGAGCTGGGGCCTTCGACCATCACGTTTGGCCAAATCGAGGGCGGATATCGCCCCTATGTCGTGCCCGACCGCGCCAAAGTCTGGGTCGACATGCGTCTGACCCCGCCGACCGATACGGCCGCCGCGACGCGCATGGTAGAGCAGGCCATCGCCGTCGCCGAAGCCGCCGTTCCCGGTTGCCATGGCAGCTACACCGTGACGGGCGACCGCCCCGCCATCGAGCGCGACCCGAACTCTCCCCTTCTAGCAGCGCTCATGCGTGCCGCCGATGACGTGACGGACGTGGACACGACCGTCGGCTTCTTTACCGGCTACACCGACACCGCCGTCATTGCCGGCAAGACAGGTAACCGCAATTGCATGAGCTACGGTCCCGGGTCGCTCGCGCTCGCGCACAAGCCCAACGAATATGTGCCCCACGCCGATATCGTTCGTTGTCAGCAGGTGCTAATCGCGCTCGCCGATAACGTGCTCTGGGACGCGAGCGGCCAAGTTGGGGCATAATAAGCCGCGAACAAACCGACTCGTGCGTTAGGACCGCCCATGAAAGCACTTCCGTTTCCCTGCATCCGCCCGGCTCAGGACCGCGTGCTCGAGGCGCTGCCTGCAATGGGCAGCATCCTGAGCGGCAACGATGCTCTGCGCGGAGCCATTGCCGATGGTCTGATGCTCAAGGACCCGGGTGCGGCGTATTACGTGTACGAATGCTCGGGCGAGCCGGGACGTGTGACGGGTGTCGTGGCGATCTGCCCGACGAGTGTACTTGCGGGCGGCAAGGGCGATGCCAGCGCCGACGTGGCCGCCGCTGCGCACGCGATCGCCGAACTCAAAGTTCAGCCGCGCCCCGTGTCGCTCGCCTACGAGGCGTCGCCCGTCATGGACATCATCCTGGGCGCTGCCAAAGAGGGCGCCTCGCTCTACGCCGTCACCGACCCCGCGGGCATTACGCACCGCGTGTGGGAGGTCAAGCGCGAGGACGCCGTCGGCGCCATCCGTGCCATGCTCGACCAGGCGCCGGAGCCGGCACTGGCCGACGACCCTGCCTACGCTGCCGCACTAGTCGAGGCATCACAGCTCCTGGCCGACGATGCCCATGCTGCCGGCACCTACACGGGCAAAGAGCCGTTCAACTTTGCTGTAGCCGCACTGTTCCCCGCCGCGCAGATCGCCGGCGCCGCGCCGCAGGTTCCGACGGGTCTGCTCACGCACCAAGTCGCGCGGTTCTAGCAAGACCAGACCACGCAGCACAAAAATCGGCAGCTCAACAAACAGGGGGCGGAGATGCAGCAGGTACATGTATCTCCGCCCCTTTTGCGTCGAGAAGTTATGCCGGCGACCCGAGCCGCCACGCTCGCGTTATCCGCGCTGCGGACCTGCAGTAGCCACAAGCGGTTCAAGGCCCAGCTCGCGTGCGTAATCCTCCTGCGTAAAAATCTCAATCAGCTCAAACGTGTCGGATTCGTCGTCAAACGCAAAATGCAGCACTGAGCAGTTGCCCGGCACGCGTTCGCGCTCGTCGGCCGCCGCGCCCCGCACGTGGTCCAAAAACTCCTTGATAGCTGAGCCATGACTTACCGCGAGCACGCACGTATGGTCCGGACGCCGCATAAGATCGGTCAGCGTCGCCACCATGCGCGTGCGCACCTGGATCTGGCCCTCGCCGCCAAACTGCCGATAGAAGTCGCGCCACGGGCGCTCGGGCATAAGCATCACGCGCTCGGCCTCAAAGTCGCCAAAGAACCACTCACGCAGGCCGTCCAGGCGCTCGTACGCCAAGCCCGGCCACAAGTTGGCGATAGTCTGCTCGGTGCGATGAAGCGTAGAGGTGTAGGCATGATCGGGCTCAATGCCGCGCGCACGTAAAAACATGCCGGCGCGCGCCGCCTGGTCGCAACCCAACTGCGTAAGCGGCGAGTCACTCCACCCCTGAATGATACGCTTAAGGTTGAATATCGTCTGTCCATGACGGACCAGATACAGATCTTTATTCATAGGGGTCCTTTCGTTCGTTACCAACCCAAGAGCGAAAACGCCCCGTCGCAATAGCCAAAATGAAGCACGGCACCGTTGTCGGGTAGCTCTCCCCCGCCAGTCACATACTCAAGAAACTCCTGGCAGGCTGAGCCGTGGGAAACCGCCAGCACGCAGTCGTGCTGCGGCCGGGCCATAATACGGGACAGCGCCGCGACCATGCGCGACTGAAGCTGCACTTCCGACTCGCCGCCAAAGGCCACCGGATAATCGCCCCAGGGCTGCGGCGGCATCTCGCGATTTGATGTGCCCTCCAGCGAGCCAAAATGCCACTCACGCAGGTCATCGACCAGCTCAATGGAACGGC
Organism: uncultured Collinsella sp.; assembly: GCA_959606065.1. Classification (GTDB taxonomy): domain Bacteria; phylum Actinomycetota; class Coriobacteriia; order Coriobacteriales; family Coriobacteriaceae; genus Collinsella. The sequence goes on along the minus strand of CAUHHV010000026.1, from coordinate 16,909 downwards.
CCTCGCCAACGATAAGCTCGGCCGTATGCCGCGCCCGGCCCAACGGCGAGGAATACACATGATCAAAGGCCACGCCACGCGCCGCAAACGCCGTACGCGCCGTCAGCGCCTGCTCGCGCCCGCGCGCCGTAAGCGGCGAATCGTGCCAGCCCTGCAAAATGCTCTGCACATTGAGCTCAGTCTGCCCATGCCGCACCAAATACAGATCTGCCACACGCTCTCCCCTCGTACCACCACAAAGGGGACAGGCACCTTTGTGGTGGTTTACCGTCTGATCACGCCGCGGTGACGCTCAGCTACACCAGCACGTCGGCGAGCGGGCGCTTGGGTACGTGGTGCACCTGCGCATCGTCACGCCAGTAATTAATTGAGCCGTCGGGGTTGGAATCGATCGCATCGATCATCTGCGTCTCGGCCGGCACGCCAAAAGCCATGATCAGCTTGAGCTCATACTTGTCGTTATCGAGCCCCATAGCATCGATCGCGCGGGGCGTAAAGGCCTTGAACATGCAGGCTGCCACCTCGGGCGTGGCGCTGCGAGCGGCGAGCATCATCGTCTGCGCGGCAATGCCCGTGTCGACCTCGGTGATGGGCGCGGCGGGCTTACCCGGAACAGCGCGCTCGGCAAGAATCGCGATGTAGCCGGTCGGACGCTCGCCCTCGGCAGGACCCGACCAATCCTTAAGCGCGCCGGCCCATGCAAGCTCATCAAATACACGCGCGCAATCCTCGGCACCGCTCACCACATGAAAACGCAGACGCTGAGCATTGGCGCCGCAGGGAGCCAGGTGCGCCAGTTCCGCCAGCTCGAGCAAAAACTCGCGCGGCACGCGCATGGACTCGTCAAAACGGCGGCACGTACGGGCGCGGCGGACCAGCGCGTCAAACGTGTCCAGGCCAAGCTTTTCGCAACCTTGCTTTGCCATCGATTCGACACTCGACGGTGCCTCGGGAACTGCTTCGTTCATAGGGACCCCCAATACAAGCCAATTGTCCTTAGGAAAATCTAACCTAAAACGTAGGCAATAACGAACAGGGCTGCAATGTTCTACACCTGTTGAATAGAAAATCGCGACGTGGGGAACAACGGAAACAATTCGGGGCCTTTGGGTTACGTTTCGCCCTCCCCGACCCATACGTCAGCGCCCTTAGGGGATACTGGTTGTAACGATCAAGGCTTACGCCGCACGGAAAGGAGACTTATGGGCATCTTTAAGAACGATGATCAAAAATCGAGCCAGTTTGGATTTGACGAGAAAAGCATGGCGGGCAAAGCCGTCAAGGCCGTACGCTGGATCTACGCCATCACGGGCGTCTTAGCACTCATTGCTGGTATCGCGCTGCTTTTTGCACCTGCCAAGTCCCTCGTCTTTTTGACGACTGTCCTGGGTTTTTACTTTGTAATCACTGCTGCCATCAGACTATTCACTGCCATTTTTGAGCCGCTGCTGCCCACCGGCTGGCGCGTGACGAGCATCATCTCCAACCTACTCATTATCTTGGGCGGCGTCATAATCCTGCGCAACCAGGCCTTCTCGACCGCGACGCTCACCACGATGGTGGTTATCGTGGCCGGCTTTGGCTGGATTGTCGAAGGTGTCATGTCCATTCTGGAGTCCGAGCTTTCGTCCAACCGCGCCCTCGCTATCCTGAGCGGCGCACTTTCCATCATCGCCGGCATGTTCGTGTTTATCTATCCGCTGTGGTCGGCCAAGATGCTCGTCATCTTTAGCGGTGCCGCGCTGCTGGTGTTTGGCGTGACGCTGATTATTCGCGCTATCCGCTTTGGCAAGCTGGTGCGCTAGATGCCGCGAACGCTGTTTATTGATGCTGACGCCTGCCCGGTCACGCGCGAGTCGATTGACTGCGCGCGGCGGGCGGGCGTCGCCGTTGTTATCGCCGGCAACAGCACGCAAAACCTGGAACGGCACATTCGCCGCGACGACCCGCGCGATGCCGAGCACGCGCGACGCGGCTTTTGGGTCACGACGCTCGACGTGAGCGTGGGCGCCGACAGCGCCGACTTTGCCATTGTCGAACGCCTGCAGGCGGGCGACGTGGTCGTGACGCAGGACATTGGCTTGGCGAGCATGGTGCTCGGGCGCGATGCCGCCGCCATCGGTGTGCGCGGGCGCGTGTACGACAAGGCGACTATCGACATGCAGCTGTTTATTCGCCACGAGGAAAAGAAGGTACGCCGCGCCGGCGGACGCACTCGCGGTCCGGCAGCATTTACCAGCGAAGACCGCGCCCGCTTTAAACGCAACCTCACCGAGTTGCTGCACTAACCAAGGTAGATTTTTGAGACATGCCTAAAATCTACCTTTTTGTTTTGAGCGGTGTGAGCGCTCGGAATCCATGGCTCAACAAAAAACGGGCTTCAAAATGCCATGCGTCGCCGCATTGCGCAGGCGCTGAGCATGGCTATTTGAAGCCCATTTTTTAGGCCTACTTAGAGGCCAACGGCGGAGAGGATGAGGCCCCAGCCAGCGCCGATGACGTACATCATGATCAGGAACACGGCATTTTCGCGGGCGCTGCGGTTGGTGCGGAACAGCACCAGATAACCCACGCCGGCGGAAATGAGCGTGCCGGCGAGCATCGGCGCCAGTTGCAGCGCGCCTTCCAGATACAGCTGTGTAATGACCACGCTCGCCGAGCAATTGGGAATCAGCCCGACAAGCGCCGAACCCAGGACAGCGAGTGTCTCGTTGCCGCGCAGGAACTGCTCGATCGCGGACTCGCCGAACGTCTCGAGCACGGCGACCAGAATCAGCGTCACCAGAAAAATGAATACCGAGACCTGCACGGTGTGCGAGATCGCACTGCGGATGATCGACAGGACAGGCGTCCCTTCGTGGGAGTGAGAGTGACCGTGACCATCATGGTGTTCATGTTCGCCCTCATGACCGTGATCGTGGCCATGTCCGTGTTCGTGCTCGTCCTCGTCTTCATCACAACCGCAATGGTCGCGCTCGCACAGCTCGTGGATGTGGTCGGCGCTCACGCCTGCCTCGGCCACCTCGTCGATGATGTCACCGCCGCTGTGGTCGTCGTGCGCGCAGTTCACGTGGGCCGGGTTGGCCGCGGTTCCCAGCACGGTACGGCGAATCGCCGCGTGCGCGCGGGCGTTACGGCGCAGGCCGCGAATGGCAGCGTCCACGATAAAACCCGTGACCAGTGCGATCAGCGCTTTCGAAGCCAAAAGCATCGCCATAGTCTGCACGGGAACCTGCTCGGCAAGCAACAGCGGCAGCATCTCATCGGAGGTCGAAAGGAACACCGCCACCAACGTGCCCAAGGTCACGACACGGCCGGCGTACAGCGTTGCTGCCATGGCCGAAAATCCGCACTGCGGCACCATGCCCAGCAGCGAGCCAACCACGGGACCCGCAGCGCCGGCGCGCTTGATAGCGCCGTTGACGCGGTCGCCCGCAACGTGCTCAAGTGTCTCGAGAGCAAGATACGTCACCAACAAAAACGGCACCAGCGACAGCGTGTCCTTGCCGGCGTCGAGCAGAATATCAATCAGTAAATCCATGACGGATGGAACCTTTCGTGTCTTTCGGCAGCATTGTAAAAGTCCTAGCGGTCAACTAGGGTATTGTAGTTGTCCCGGGCGCGGTGCCAATAGTTGCCTATGGTAAACTATCATCTCGCCATAACTCAGTAACCTCGAGCCGCACAACGCGGCCCGTCCAAGGAGTAGCATATGAACGTATCGCAAGCACTCGAATACGAGCGCCAGCCGTTTATCCCCATGTTTATCTACGGCGACCACGGCGCCATGGAGTCCGAGCGCCAGAAGGGCGAGGAGGCCCTCAAGGTGCTCGAGACCGAGTACTTTACCGCCGAGGGCGACCCCGGCTTCGACTTTGCCACCGTGCGCGACCTGGCCGACCGCAACCGCGACCTGTGCGACCAGATTGGCGAGGCACGCCTGCGCAACGTGACGCCCGCGACGCTTTCGCGCGGCCTGTCCGATGCCGACACCTGCGCCGCCATCGGCAAGATGCAAAAGCGCACCGCCGCGTCCGTTATGCGCGAAATCCGCGGCGACCGCGACGCGCTCGGCGTGGCCTACGCCCGCAAGCCCATCCAGGGCACCGTGCTCGGTATCGACATCGAGACCACCGGCCGTGCACCCGAGCGCGGCTATATCATCAACGTGGGCTGGGAGATCATGGAGCTCACCAGCGACGCCGTCCCGCATGACGCCGAGGCACACTACTGCGGCCTGCCCGACATCTACCGCGGCGAGGATGTGCCGCTATCGAACATCCATCACATTACCTGGGACGACATCGACGGCAAAAAACCATTCCGCGAGAACAAGGAACTGCAGAAGCAGCTGCTCAAACTTATGAAGAAGTACCCGTACATGGCGCATAACGCCGCGTTCGAAGACAGTTGGTTCAAGATCCACCTGGACGGTTACGCCGAGGCACGCCGCGCCGGCAAGATCATCGTCATCGACTCGCGCCAGATCTGCCGCAGCCTGGATGCCGACGTCCGCTCGCTCCCCCGCGAGTCCGCGCCCGCCGCGCTCGAGAACTGGGCGCGCCGCCGTGGCACCCTCGCCGCCGACGCCAACGAGCAGCACCTGGGCCTCGACGACACCGACCTCATGCTCCGCACGGTTCAGGCCGAGTTCAACCTCAAGAACCTATTCGCGAAATAACCGATCCATCTGCGGGAGCGCCTGCCAGGCACAGCGCAATCCGTCTGGGCACACCGACACGCAGTAAACTAGGGCGCAGCCTTATGCTGCACCCTAGTTTTCATCAAAACGAGCAAATACGCGTGCTTCACATAGTCGGCAGGTTGGCCCACCTACATTTTTCGAGTTGTTCGGCCAGCTGAACCACTAGTCAAGGCCCCTTGAACCGCAATCGAAGCTAAAATCGCCTTAATTTCGCAACCAAGCCCCATAAATCTACCTGAATCAATTCGAATAGGACGTTGCGATCGCACCTATTTGTATAGGATAAGGCCGAATAACTCAAATTATGTTGGTGAGGCATCTGAGCGGTCGGCAAAAACGCTTAGAAGCTACGAATCCGCAACTAAAGTTCATCAAAAAGGGGCAGCCGGCAGAAACCTCCCCAGCCAAAGCTGCTCCCTCAATACGACAGCTCAAAAACCCACCGTTCGCAGAAGATAAGCCGCGCCCCAATACCGTTGCCCGAAGTTTCGGGCGTATGCGGCGTCCGCTATGCCATCATGCGCGTATGGGAATCATTCTGTCACATACCACGGCACGCGCTGTATACCAAACAGCCAACTCGCTCGCAAGCTACGCGACCGGTCCCATACCTATGGAAAAGATCAGGGTGTCTGCGCCGACCACGTCCGACCTGGAAGCGGCACGAGCATGGCTCAACAGAAAGAATGTCGATTCTGAACGTATCCATGTGCTGACGTTTTCCAATAATGCCAAAAGGCACCGCAAGGGCTGCATCTGCCACTGCACGCACTATACGTTTGATGCAGAAAGCTACCTAGAACTCGAGCCGAACGTCTACATCGTCGATATCAAGCTGTGCGCGTTAGAAGCAACAGCCGACCTCAACCTTTCGGAGCTCGTTGAGTATTACTTTGAAATCTGCGGCTCCTACGCGCTTGGAACGTCCGACGAAACTCAATATCGCGAGCGCCCAGCCCTAACCAGCGTTGAAGAGCTCAGAGCCTTCTTTTCAGAGGCACCGGGGTATCGTGGATCTAATAAAGCACTTAAGGCACTTTCTTATGTACACGAAGGCTGTCGCTCCCCACTCGAAACGGCGTTTGTCATGATGCTGACAATGCCCAAGTCAATGGGTGGCTTAGCCATACGCGCTATCAAAACGGATTATCCAATCCCAGTCCCCAAAAGATACGCCGCCCTAACGCGACGGACGGTTTTCTACCTCGACGCGCTGCTCGAAAATTCGATGACCGATATCGAATACAACGGCTTTTACCACGACGAACCCGAGCAGCAATCAATTGACGAGGAGCGCCGAAACACGCTGCGAAACATGGGATATGCCGTTATCACAGTTAATCGTCATTCGTTTTTCAAACAGTCCGCTTTTAAACGGGTCATGGAAGCGATTCGCATTCGCGAGAAGATATGGCCCGGTCGACTCCCGGATAACTTCGCCATCCTGCAAGAAACTCTTCGTCAATTTGTCTTGCGGCGCTACTTCGAATACGGTCGCCGCGTCCTGGAGACACTCAAAGAAGAAGAGGCCGCCAAGCGCGAAATTGCAAGCCAATATCCGCAAGCTGATGACCCGAGCATCAACGATGTGCCCGAACCCGACGACATGCAACACGTCGGGGCCCTTGCTGAGGAAATCAATGGGGCTTGGGAATGCGACATGTTCGCAAAAATCGATGAAAACCGCACGGAAGACGACACGATTATTGATCTAATTGAGAATTCGCTCTTCTAAAGGCGATCTCTGCGGATGTCCACCTACATTTTTCGACTTATTCGGCCACCGATGTGCCAGATTGGCTGCAGCAATGCTCAATATAACTTTAGATAAAACTGATTCTGCAGGAACTCCCGTAGAGGAAGAACTGATTCTCGCGGTATTTGACACGATAAAGTACAAATATGAACAGTTCTAATGCTTCTCAAGGTGGCTTTCTTAGCATGCTAGCCGAACATCTCGAAATATGTTGGCGAGCATTGCGTCGATGTCTCCCAACCCACAGAAAATCGCAGAGGCGGCAAGCAGTCATCGAAATTAACGCAAATTGTATTGACATATGAACATACACTCATATAATCGAAAGCAAGTTATATGAGCGCATGTTCATATGAAAGGATATTGCAATGAGCATCCGCGTTGATGAAACGAAACCCGACATCGAGGCCACCGAACCCGCGATCCCCACCACCTGCTCGCCCGAGGACCTTCCCGACGAGGAGCTTCTCTACGACCTCGCCGACCTGTTCAAGGTCTTCAGCGACACCACGCGCATCAAGATCCTTTACGCCCTCATGGGCCGCGAGCTCTGCGTGGCAGACATCGCCGAAGCGACCGAAACCTCGCAGTCCGCGGTGTCGCACCAGCTGCGCACACTCAAGCAGTCGCACCTGGTTAAATTCCGGCGCGACGGGCGCAATATCCTATACTCGCTCGCCGACGACCACGTCTACACCATGCTCAACCAGGGCATGAGCCACATCTGCGAATAGCAGCCAACCACGGTACCAGCGCGGCCTGCACCCAAGCCGCAAAAACGGGAAAGGAACCCACCATGAAAAAGCAGTACAAGCTCGATGAGATCGATTGCGCCAACTGTGCGCGCGAGCTTCAGGACGAGCTGGCCAAGCTCGAGGGCGTCAAATCCGTGTCCGTCAACTTTATGACCCAGAAGCTGACGCTCGAGGCCGATGATGCTGAGTTCGACGAGGTGCTCAACCGCGTTGTTGAGTTTACGGCCGACGCCGAGCCGGACTGCGAGATTATTCTCTAGCCCAGGTTTACGCCAACCTGCAAGGCCGCGCTTGCTGCGGCCTTTGCTCGCGAAATTATATGAGCGAATGTTCATACATTCAAATGGGAGGATACGAGTCATGGCCACCGCCGACCCCAAAAAGAAAAAGAAGAAGCGCAAGAAAAAAGAATCACTCGAGCATAAGCGCAACCGCATCCTGGTAGCGCTGGGCATTTTTGCCGTGGTGTACGCCCTCGATGAGTTCAGCACCCTTACCGCCGCATTCGGCACCCCGGGCGACATCTACGCCAGCTTTGTGCTGTTCCTCGTGCCGTTTTTGATTGCCGGCTACGACGTACTGCAAAAGGCATTCAATAACATCCGCCGCGGCAAGGCCTTCGACGAGAGCTTCCTCATGGCCGTCGCAACCATCGGCGCATTTGCCATGGTGCTCTTCCCCGACACAGACCCGCACATGGCCGAAGGCGCCGCCGTCATGCTGTTCTACCAGGTCGGCGAGCTGTTCCAGGCATACGCCGTGGGCAAGAGCCGCAAGTCGATCAGCGCCATGATGGACATCGCGCCCGACTACGCTAACGTCGAGCAACCCGACGGCTCACTCGAACAGGTCTTCCCCGATGACATCGCGGTCGGCACCGTGATCGTGGTCAAGCCCGGCGAGCGCGTGCCTATCGACGGCGTCATCGTCGAGGGCGAAACCCAGCTCGACACCGCCGCCCTTACCGGTGAGTCGGTCCCCCGCCCGGCCAAAACCGGAGACGATATCATCAGCGGCTGCATCAACATGACGGGGCTCATCCACGTGCGCACCACCAAGCCCTTTGGCGAGTCCACCGTCGCACGCGTCCTGGAGCTCGTGGAGAATGCCAGCGAAAAGAAGGCACGCACCGAGAACTTCATCACGCGCTTTGCCCGCATCTACACGCCCGCCGTCACCGGCGCTGCCGCGGTGCTCGCGCTCGGCGGTGGCCTGGTCACCGGTGCCTGGTCCGACTGGATTCTGCGCGGCCTGACCTTCTTGGTCGTCAGCTGCCCGTGCGCGTTGGTGATCAGCGTGCCGCTTAGTTTCTTTGGCGGCATCGGCGGCGCATCCAAGCTGGGCGTTCTCATCAAGGGTTCTAACTACCTCGAGACGCTCGCCGACGTGGACACCGTCGTCTTTGACAAGACGGGCACCCTCACCAACGGCACGTTCTCGGTGGTCGCGGTACACCCCGAGGCCGGCTATACCGAGCAGTCGTTGCTCGAAGTCGCAGCCCTTGCTGAGTCGTTCTCCGATCACCCCATCGCGCAGTCCGTACGTGTCGCCTACCAGGGCGAGGTCGACCCCAAGCGCGTAAGCGACTCCACCAACGACGCGGGCCATGGCGTGACGGCAACCATCGACGGCAAGCACGTCGTCGTTGGCAACGCAAAGATGCTCGCCGCGGCCGGAGTCGAAGCGCCCGATTGCGAGGTCGTCGGAACGATTCTGCATGTGCTCGTTGACGGCGTGTACGCCGGCCACATCGTGATTGCAGACACCGTCAAGGCCGATGCTGAGCAAACGATTCGCGACCTGCACGCCGCCGGCGTCAAGCGCACCGTCATGCTCACGGGCGACCGCGAGGAAGTGGCTGCTGCGGTGGCCAAGCAGCTGGGGCTCGACGAGTTCCACGCGCAGCTGCTGCCGGGCGACAAGGTCGAGCGCGTCGAGGCATTGCTGGCAGCCGAATCGGGCAAGGGCAAGCTCGCCTTTGTCGGCGACGGCATCAACGATGCGCCCGTGCTCACCCGCGCAGACGTTGGCATTGCCATGGGCGCTATGGGTTCCGACGCCGCGATTGAGGCCGCCGACGTGGTGCTCATGGACGACAAACCGTCCAACATCTCCCGCGCGATCCGCGTGGCGCGCAAGACCATGTCGATTGTTTGGCAGAACATCATCTTTGCGCTGGGCATTAAGCTGCTGATTTTGGTGCTGGCAGCGCTCGGCATCGCCAACATGTGGCTTGCCGTGTTCGGCGACGTAGGCGTGGCGATCATCGCCATCCTGAACGCCATGCGCGCGATGGGTGTCAAGAACCTGTAGCACTCGTGGTCCCTCCGGCCGGGGCCGGGCTTGGTTTTGAAAACGTCCTCGCGCATGAGGCCCGCCTTTCCTGCTCCTGCGGAGCAACGGAAAGACGGGCCTCGCGCTGCGGAGTGTTTTCAAAACCAAGCCCGGCCCCGGCCTGCGGTGACGTAGCTGGCAGTTCTTGGGCATCGCTTGCTGGCAGGGTTCCTTTGCTGAAATGGACTTGGCCGAAAGGGCCGCTGGTCCCGGTCGCTGGTTCGCGCTTTGCGCGAACTCCGCGCTACTGGGGGTTCGTTAGGATTCCGCCGCTTGGCCCGTCGCCTCGCCCCGGTTCAGCATCGCACTCAGTTTCTCGAAGCTTTCCTCGCTCAGGCAGTGCTCCATGTGGCAGCCCTCTTGCGACGCCACCTCGGCCGATACGCCTGCATCCTCCAAAAGCCCCACGAAAAAGCAGTGGCGCTCCCACATTTGGCGCGCGACCTCCAGACCGCGCTCTGTCAGATGAACATCTCGTTTGCCCATTTCGACATAGCCGTTGCTTTCCAGCGTCGCCATGGCCTTGGAAACGCTCGCCTTGGTTACGCCGAGGTACTCCGCAACGTCGATCGAGCGCACGATGCCCTGACGTTCCGACAGAACGTAGATCGATTCGAGATAGTCTTCTCCGGATTCACGTAGGGCCATGGGCCGCCTTTCGCGATGATTGCTAGTTAGCCTTTGGATACTTTTCACAGCTTACTTTACCGCAAAAGTTGCCCATGTCTTACTACTTTGCCTAAAAGTTAGCCGTGTTTCACAAAACGTGCGGGACGAAAACAAAATGGGGACGCCCCGCAAGGAGTGTCCCCAGGCGCCGGGTGCCGATCCACAGTTACATCAATCCAAAGTGCTTCGCGGCGTTGTAGATGCCGTCATCGTCCACGGCGGTCGTTACGTAGGTCGCCGCGGCCTTCACGGTATCCTGCGCGTTGCCCATGGCCACACTTGTGCCCACGGCCGAGAACATCGACAGGTCGTTCTCGCCGTCGCCAAAGGCAATCGCTTCACTCGCGTCGATGCCCAGGCGCTCGAGCGTCGCCGCCACGCCCAGGTCCTTGCCGCCGTTAGCGGGAATAATGTCGCAGAACAGGTCGCACCAGCGCGTGGTGAGCGAATGCGACACGGCGTCGGTCACGATATGTTCGTCGGCCGGGTCCACAAAGGCGCAAAACTGGTAGACCGGTGCGTCAAAGGCGTGCTCAAACGGCTCCTCGTGGTAGACGATTCCCGCGTTGCTGCCAGCCGTCACCACGCGCTCGGACAGGCGGTTCACAAACGAGTTCTCGCCCTGCATGCACAGCGAGTCGTAGCGCCCCTGCGCCACCTGGTCCACAATCACCGCAACGTCGTCCGGATCGATCGGACAGCTGCGGTAAACCCCCTCGGCATCAAAACAGTGCTGACCCGAGAGCGTAATGTACGCATCCCAGCCCAGGTCGAACAGCCAGTCCGGCATCTGGTAGGTCGGGCGACCCGTGGCGATCACGCATGCGATCCCCTGCTCGTGAAAGCTGTCGAGCACCTGCTGCGCCGACGCCGGAATCCGGTGGGTCTTAAAGCTCAGCAGCGTGCCGTCGATATCGAAAAACGCGGCTTTGATCATCCTCGTCTACTCCTCGCCCTCGAGCTTTTCGCTCGCCTCGAGCCACGCCATCTCCAGCTCGTCCATGGCGGCGTGAGCCTCGTCGATCTTTGCCTGCTGCTCGCCGAGCGCCGTGTAGTTGGTGGGATCGACTTGGGCCATTGCTGCCTCGGCCTCCTCAACGCGGGCGCGCTGCGTCTCCATCTTGCGCTCGAGCGAACTCACCTCGCGGCGGAGCTTCTGGCGCTCGGCGTTGGACAGGCCGTTGGGCTGACCGCTCGACTTGGGCTTTTCGGCCACAGCTGCCGCGGCACCGGTGTCGAACGTGCCGGTCTTGGCGCTCGGCGCACCCACGGGCTCGCCCTCGGCGGTGGCGTTGCACAGGCGCAGATACTGGTCCACGCCGCCGGGCATATGCGTCAGGTGGCCGTCGAGCAGCGCCCACTGCTGGTCGGTCACGCGCTCCATCAAGAAGCGGTCGTGCGTCACCAGGATCAGCGTGCCGGGCCAACCGTCGAGCAGATCCTCGACAATCGCGAGCATGTCGGTATCCAGATCGTTGCCCGGCTCGTCCAGGATGAGCACGTTGGGCTCGTCCAGGATCGTCAGCAGCAGCGACAGGCGACGGCGCTGACCGCCCGAAAGATCGCCGATGCGGCTCCAGAGCTGCTGCGTCGTAAAGCCCAGACGCTCGCAGAGCTTCTCGGGCGAAGTCTCCTTGCCGTCGATGACGTAGTACTTCTTATAGTTGCTGAGCACCTCGCGGATCGTGTCGCCCATATAGGGCTCGAGCTCCTCGAGCTGCTGCGACAGCACGCCAAAGCGTACCGTCTGGCCAATCTTCACGCGGCCGCGCGTGGGCGCAATTATACCCTGGATCACATCGAGCAGCGTCGACTTGCCAGCGCCATTCTCACCCAAAAGACCATAGCGGTCGCCCGCACCAATGAGCCAGGTCACGTCAGAGAGCACCTGCTTGGGCGCGCCATCGGTATCCGCATAGCCAGCGTCCACGTCGACCACATCGATAACCTGCTTGCCCAGGCGGCTCACGGCTAGGCGCTTGAGCTCCAGCTCGTCACGCACGGGCGGCACGTCGGCGATGAGCTCGCGGGCGGCATCCACGCGAAACTTGGGCTTGGTGGAGCGCGCCTGGGCACCGCGGCTCAGCCACGCGAGCTCCTTGCGCGCCATGTTGCGACGACGCTCCTCGGTAACCGCGGCCATGCGGTCGCGCTCCACGCGCTGCAGGATATATGCGGAGTAGCCGCCCTCGAAGGGATCGACCTGGCCGTCGTGGACCTCCCACATACTGGTGCAGACCTCGTCCAAGAACCAGCGGTCGTGCGTGACCACGAGCATCGCGCCCTGGCCGCGCTGCCAGCGGGCCTTTAAGTGACGCGCGAGCCAGTTGATAGTGCGCATGTCCAGGTGATTGGTGGGCTCGTCGAGCATGAGCACGTCATAGTCGTCGATCAGCAGGCGCGCGAGGTCCACGCGACGGCGCTGGCCGCCCGAAAGCTCGCCCACCGTGCCCTCCCAGGGCACATCGCTAATAAGGCCAGCCAGAATCTGGCGCGTACGCGGACTCGACGCCCACTCATACTCGGGCGTGTCGCCCACGACGGCATGATGCACGGTGTCGGTATCGACCAGGTTGTCCTTTTGGCCGAGCAGACCGATCGTGGTGCCGCGACGGTGCGTCACGCGCCCGTCATCGGGCTCCAGCGTGCCGGCGAGCACGCTCAGCAGCGTCGACTTGCCGTCGCCGTTTTTGCCGACAATACCAATGCGGTCGCCCTCGCCCACGCCGAGCGTCACGCTATCGAAAATATGCTTGGTGGGAAACTCTAGGCTGACGGAATCGCATCCCAAAAGAATCGCCATATGCCCTGCTCCTTCGTAGAAATTCAACGTTGTCCATGATAGCAGCGAGCCCCACCCCAAACCACCACGAAGGCGCCTGTCCCCTTTGTGGCGGTCGTTTCGGTCGCAGAGCAAAAAGGCGGGCCATCTCCCAAAAGAGATGACCCGTCTCTCCAATCAGTCCCGTGACAACCGTGGCCGCCGCGGGCCTCAAGCATGTCCCGGACTAGGAGAACATGCCGGTGAGGTAATCATTCAGCCGCTTATCCTTGGGCCGTTGGAAAATCTCGTCGGTCTCGTCGTACTCGACCATATCGCCCATGTAGAAGAACGCCGTGCGGTTGGACACACGCGACGCCTGCTCCATGTTGTGCGTCACGATGACGATGGCGCGGTCGGCCACAATCGACGACATGAGGTCCTCGATCGCCAACGTCGAGATGGGGTCGAGCGCCGAGCAGGGTTCGTCAAACAGGATCACATCGGGGTTGAGCGCCAGCGTGCGCGCGATGCACAGGCGCTGCTGCTGACCGCCCGAAAGCGCGTAGGCGCTCTTGTCGAGCTTGTCCTTGACCTCGTCCCACAGCGCTGCACCGCGCAGGCTCTCCTCGACCATACGATCAAGCTCGTCACGGTCGGTAATGCCGTGACGCTTGGGCGCAAACGTGATGTTGTCGCGAATGGACTTGCGGAAAGGGTTGGGCTGCTGGAACACCATGCCAATGGAGCGACGCAGCTCGTACGTGTTCTCGGTCCTGGTGTTCACATTGCGTCCGCGGTAGTTAATCTCGCCCTCCACGCGGCAGCCGCGAATCTCGCGGTTCATAAGGTTGAGGCTGCGCAAAAAGGTCGACTTACCGCAGCCCGAAGGCCCGATGAGTGCCGTGATCTCGCCCTTGTGAAACTCGAGCGACGTATTGTGCAGGGCATGGTGGTCGCCATAGTACACGTTGACGTCCTTAGTGGAGAGCACGACCTCGTCGCTCACGGCCTTGCCGCTCACGCGCACGCGCTTCTCGCTCTCCCCCACGCTCGACAAAAAGTCCTGGGTCTCGGACGATGCCGCTTCGGTTGCGGGCGTTACACCCATCTCGCTCATTCGGCCGTCATCCTCCTTGCCAGTTGCTTGCCCACGATACGGGCGACTACGTTAAACAGCAGCACGCAAATCATCAGCAGCGCCGCGGTGCCCCAGACGATCTGCTGGGCCTCGGGGCTGCCCTCGCCATAGATCTTGTAGATATGCACGGCGAGCGACTCGCCAGGGCGGAACACGTTCCAGGCACAGGTGGGGCTCGACAGGTTAAAGCTCAAGAAGTTCAGGCGAACCGGCGAGCTCATACCCGAGGTAAAGAGCAGTGCTGCGGCCTCGCCAAACACACGGCCGGCCGAAAGCACGATGCCGGTCACGATGGCGGGCATGGCCTCGGGAATCAGGATGTGCAGCGTGGCCTCCCAGCGGGTAAGGCCCATGGCCAGGCATGCATCGCGCTGGGCCTGTGGCACGTCCTCGAGCGCCTGCTGGATCACGCGCACCAGGATGGGGATATTGAACATGGTGAGCGCGACAGCGCCGGAGATGATGGAGTACTTCCAGCCCAGCTGCACCGAGAACACCAGAAAACCGAACATGCCGACGACGATGGAAGGCAGCGAGGACAACGTCTCGATGGCGGTGGAGGCGATGTCGCGGATGGGTCCGTCCGGCGCGTACTCAACCAAAAAGACCGCTCCGCCCAGGCTGATGGGCACCGAGATGATCAGGGTGATCAGCAGCAGGTAGAACGAGTCGAACAGCTGGTAGAGCACGCCGCCCTGCGTTCCGTTGGCGCGCGACGGCTCCGTGAGAAAGCCCGGCTGGAACAGCGTCGAGATGCCCTCGAACAGGATATAGGCCACCATGGAGACGACGATGAGCATGACGATGGCGACGATCGCCGTCAACACGCCCGTGGCGAAGCGGTCCTGCTTTTGGACACGCCCGAGCCTCGCCTCGTCGATGTGGATACGCGTGCTAGCCACGAGCCTTCGCCCCCTTGCGGCCGATAAGGTGGATGATCAGGATGAAGATGAGACTCATGCCCATCAGCAGCAGGCCGAGCGCCCACAGAACATCGTCTTGGGCCGAGCCCTCGGCATAGACTGCCATGGACGTGGTGAGCGTGGTGGTGATGGTCGAAGCCGGCGACAGCAGCGACGTCGGCATGGCCTCGATGCCGCCGATGACCATGCGCACGGCGAGCGTCTCGCCAAAGGCGCGGGTCATGCCCAAGATAACCGCGGTCATGAGCGACGGCATGGCGGACTTGAGCACCACGTGCCAGATGGTCTGCCAGCGGGTGTAGCCCAGCGCGAGCGAGCCCTGGCGGTAGCCGTCGGGCACGGCGCGCAGGCCATCGACCGAAAGCGTGGTCATCGTCGGCAGAATCATGACCGCCAGCACGATGGCGCCGGGCAAGATGCCCAGGCCCGTGCTCACATGGAAAACGCTCTTCATAAGACCGACGACCACGTGAAAACCGATCAGGCCAAAGACGACCGAGGGGATGCCGGTCAAAAGCTCAATGAGCGGCTGAAAGATCTTAGAGCCAAACTTAGGGCTAATCTCGACCGCAAAGATGGCAGAGCCGATGGCGATGGGCAGCGCGATAAGCGTGGAGAGCACCATGACCGCAAACGAGGTGACGATCAGGGGCAGGGCGCCGGTATAGGGCAGGCCGTTTTCGGCTGTGTTGGCCAGGTCCCACTTGGTGCCGGTGAAAAACTCGACGACCGAGACGCCGTCCTTGACAAAAGCCGAGAGGCCCTTTTGGGCGACCATAAAGATGAGCGCGGCAACGACAAGCGTCACGAGCGCTACGCACGCGCCCGTGACGCCCAGGCCCACGTTCTCAAGGTCGCGCTTTGGCAGCTGTTTTGCCATTGCAAACCTTTCCGGGGCGATTACTTATTTAGCAGAGACCTTGCCGCTGGCGTCCTTGACGACCTTCATGGCAGAGACGGGGATGAAGCCCTGCTCCTCGACGAGCTTGCCCTGGACGTCGTCGGAAAGCATGAACTCCAGGAAGGCCTTGGTGGCCTCGTCGGCGTCCTTGGAGCAGTACATGTGCTCGGTAGCCCAGATCTTGAAGGAGTCATCAGTGACATTCTTGCTCTTGGGCTCGACGCCCTCGACCTTGATGGCGTTGAACTTGGAGTCATCGAAGTGCGAGAAGTCGAGGTAGGAGATGGCGTTATCGGTGCTGCCCATCTGAGTCTGGACGTCGCCGGACTTGTCGAGCTCGGCGTCGCCCTTAAAGTCGACGGCCTCGTCGCCAAAGACGGCGGCCTCGAAGGTGGCGCGGGTACCGGAGCCGGCCTTGCGGTTGAGGACAACGATCTTGGCGTCGTCGCCGCCGACCTCCTTCCAGTTGGTGATCTGGCCGGAGAAGATGCCCTTGAGCTGCTCGAGGGACAGGTCGTCGACCTTGACGTTCTTGGAGACGACGGGGCCCATGCCCACGACGGCGACCTCGTGGTCGACGAGGTTCTTGACCTGGTCGGCCTCGAGCTTGGTCTCGGCGAAGACGTCGGAGTTACCGATAGTGACGGTGCCGGCGGCGACAGCGGTCAGGCCCTTGCCCGAACCGTTACCCGAGCCAGAGACGGAGACGTCCGGGTTGGCATCCATGAACTTCTCGGCAGCAGTCTCGACGAGAGCCTGGAACGAGGAAGCGCCGTCGTAGGTCACCTCGCCCGAGACGGACTCGGCAGCAGCGGCGCTGCCCTCAGCAGCGGTGTTGGCGGCGTTGGAGCCGCCGCAACCAACGAGACCGAGACCGACGATGCTGGCAAGACCACCAGCGAGGCCGAGGAACTGACGACGAGAATAAGCCTGATCGAGCATGATCTTCCTTTCATACATGCGA
>CAUHHV010000025.1 GCA_959606065.1 uncultured Collinsella sp. | reverse complement strand
CGCTCGAGGAGCACATCCACGCGATTGAGCACGTGCTGTATCCCGAGGTCGTGCAAATGCTCGCCGACGGCCGCGTCCACGTGCTGGAGAGCGGCAAGGTCGCCGTGGATCCTGTGAAATAATTACCCGCTTGTAAAGGCGGTTAGGCATATCGAAGACGCCTAACCGCCTTTTTTATTGCGCTTTATGCTGCTTGATTTAGCTGGAATTGAATAGGCTGCTCTTCTTGCCTGTCAATTACAGTAGTCGACTCTCATGTGGAATGCCGAGCTTCCGGCATGAGATTATCTGGGAAAACGACCAGAAAACTTGGCATTCGGCTTCAAATTGCGCATAATTCTATTTATCATCTATTTAACATTTTGTTATCAAAAATGAGCGCAAGGAGGCTGGCTCAATGGGTGAAGCAGATGGCATGGAGCTGATTTATTCACTCGTCGGTTATCCTGATGAAACCGAGTGGCTTGAATTTAAAGAAGGCAATAGCGATCCCGTTAGAACGGGGCGTGACATCTCGGCGCTTGCCAATGCTGCCGCTTACTGCGGCCGCGCATATGCCTATAAGATCTGGGGCGTGAGCGACGGTACGCATGAGCTTGTGGGCACCCAGTTCAACCCATATCACGCAAAGGGTAAGGGAAACCAAGAGCTTTTGATGTGGCTCAAGCTTGCGCTCTCAAACAATGCGAATTACGAGTTTGCGGTTATTGATCATGAGACAAAGCACTTTGTGGTGTTGAAAGTGCACGCCGCGAGCGCTCAGCCGGTCTATTTTGATAAGACAGCCTACATTCGAGAGGGCTCTTCGACGGCAGAACTGGTTCCCGGTAGTGCACGAGAGGCGGAGCTGTGGCGTCGCTTACAGTCAGGGAACGCGGAGCTCGCTGTAGTTGAGAGAGATCTGACATCTCGAGAGGTCGCCGAAATACTAGATGTTGATGCGTATTTTGAGTTGTGCAGATTGAGAAGACCTGTCGATTTGGACGGAGTGATGCTTGCTCTTTGTGAACAAGAGCTGATTCGTCGTCAAGATAACGGCCGATATAGTGTGACGCGCTTGGGAATGCTTCTGGTGGGAAAAAAGCTCTCTCGCTACCCGGAGCTCAGGAAACGCATGCTGCGAATCGTGCGATATGCGGGAAAAGGCAGTTTTGACATTGTCGGGGATACTGAAATCGACAAGGGCTACGCTTTGGCGCTTCCACAGGCTGAACAGCTGGTCATGTCGATGATTCCGGCTGTTGAGGCACTGGATGGCGCATTTCGACGTATTCAGACGGCTTATCCTCAAAGGGCGATTCGCGAGTTACTATCAAACGCCGTGATTCATCAAGACATTGCTGACAATACGGCGGGGCCTCTTGTTGCGATTTACGACAATCGCATTGAGTTCTCTAATCCCGGGACAACGCTTATTCCGGCAGAACGAGTGCTCAACGCCCAGCCGAAAACGCGAAATTCGATGATAGCGTCCCTCATGCGCCAAATGGATCTTTGCGAAGAAGGCGGTACAGGCTGGGATTTAATCGTAGATTCGCTCGAAAAAGCCGGCATGCCTTCACCGGTTATCAAGAGTGAGGGCGGGCTGGGAACGCTCGTGACGCTCTATTGCGACTGTCCGTATACTCGAATGAAAAAAAGTGAGCGAAAAAACGCCGTGTACTGGCATGCCTGTCTTTTGTATGCCCAAGGTGAGTCGATGAGCAATCAGTCGCTGCGAGAGCGTTTTGGACTTTCCGATGAAAAGAAAAACACGGTGGCGATGTCTCGTCTAATCAAAGAGTGCCTGGAAGAGGCATTGATAAAGGAAGAGGACGAGGACGCGGGTTCCAAATACAAAAGGTATATTCCGTATTGGGCCTAAAGACAGGGAATGAAAAGAAGGAGGCGGCTTATGTCTGGTAATAACGAAGCGCTGTTTACGCCTGAGTTGGTGTTTTTTGATTGGGAGTGTGCGACGCCGGATGAGGTGTTCGCGCGGCTTGAGGGCGAGCTTGCACCACATGGCTACATTGCATCCGGTTGGCTCGATGCCGTCCGCACGCGCGAGGATGCCTATCCCACGGGTCTCGCTATGCCGGCGGCAAACATTGCCATTCCGCATACCGATCCGGGGTTTGTGGCCAAGCCCTATATCGCGGTGGTGAAGCCCGCCGCGCCCGTGACATTTAACGCTATGGCTGGCATGGGCGCTCCGGTGCCGGCGCAGATCGTCATCAATCTGGGCATCGCCGAGCCGGGCGGCCAGGTCGAGGCCCTGCAGGCACTCATGAACATCTTTATGGGCGCCGATGCCGCAGCCGACGTGCTCGGCCAGACCACGCCCCAGGGCATGGTCGACGCCATCCGCCGCCACTTCTAAGGTGGGGCTGAGTCGGCACTTGGGGACTGTCCCTAACTGCCGGCTGCCAGAGCTGTCCCCTTTGCACCAAAATGGTGCAGATTAATCTGTCCCCAATGCACCAAGCGTGCCGCGGGGGCTGCGTTGTGACACAATGGCGTTTGTTCGATTCGTTATGCGAAAGGCCAACTATGGCAAATAAGAAAAAGAACTCCGAGGCCGCGCCGACGCCCGAGCAGCAGGCCCGCGCTGCCTCCAGCTCTCGCAAGAAGCAGCGCAAGACGTACGTGTCTAAGACCGTCAAGATCGTTCTGGTGGTCATCGGCGTGCTGGCGATGCTGCTTTCCGTCTCGGCGATGGCGTGCTCCGGCCTTATGTCGCAGGCTGAGGACACCTCGGGCTACAAGCTGACCGGCGGTGTTGCTGCCACTATCAACGGCACCAACCTTACCGAGGACACCGTGACCAAGCAGATCATGAGCATGCGCACGTCCTACGGCTACACCAAGGATGAGGATTGGGCGCAGTATCTGGTTGACAACGACCTCACGCCCAAGAAGTACCGCAAGCAACTCATCGACTCCTACACGCAGCAGATTCTGCTTCAACAGGCACAGAAGGAGAACGGCGTGACGGTGTCGGACGAGGAGGTCGAGAAGGCTTGGAAGGACGCGTGCAAGAGCGCGGGCGGAGCCAAGGCCTTTAAGAAGACCCTCAAGACCTACGGCTATACCGAGGACACCTACAAGGACTCGCTCAAGGAGAGTCTGGCGCAACAGAAACTCAAGGATGCCGTCGCGCCCACGAGCAAGCCCAAGGACAGCGAGATTGTCGATTACATCAACGAAAATCTGTCCAGCTACAACGACGCCCGCCGCTCGTCGAACATCCTGATCAAGGTTGATTCCGACGCTTCCGACGAGGACAAGGCTGCCGCCAAGGCCAAGGCGCAGGAGTGCCTGGACAAGATCAACTCCGGTGAGCTGAGCTTTGAGGACGCCGTTGAGCAGTACTCCGAGGACACCGGTTCCAAGGAGAAGAAGGGCGATGTGGGCTGGGATAAGCTCACCACCTTTGTCGACAGCTACCAGACGGCGCTCGAGGGACTCAACAAGGGCGACGTGAGCGAAGTCGTCGAGTCGACCTATGGCTACCACATCATCAAGTGCACCGACTACTTCCATGTCGATAATCAGGTTGATGACATCAACCAGGTGCCCAAGGACATCAAAAAGTACGTCTCCAACGTGGTGAAGACGCAAGCGGCCAGCACCGCGTACAGCGAGTGGCTGGAGCAGTACAAGAAGGATGCCGACATCACCGTCAACCCCATGCCCAAAGACGTACCCTATAACGTGAGTCTGAAGGGTGTCACCAAGAGTTCGACCGACGATTCGTCGACGACTGAGTAATCATGGGGCGGTGCTCGCGCGAGTGCCGCCCACACTATTGAGGAGGATTTGCAGATGACCAACGAAGAGCTGCAGAAGGAAATGATTGCGGCCATGAAGGCCAAGGACAAGGTTCGCCTGTCCATCATTCGCCAGGTTAAGGCCGAGGTGAAGAATATCGAGGTCAATGAGCGCCGCGATGTGACCGAGGAAGACGTCAACAGCATGATCAAGCGTCTGATCAAGCAGACGAGCGAGACGCTGGAGATGTCCATCAAGGCCGGCACCGACCAGGAGCGTACCGACAACCTGACCGAGCAGGTCAAGATTCTGGAGAGCCTGCTGCCCGCGCAGGTTTCGGGCGAGGAGCTCGAGGCCCTGATCGAGCAGGTTATCGCCGAGCTGGGCGCCACGTCCAAGAAGCAGATGGGCCAGGTTATGGGCGCACTCGGCAAGGCCACCGGTGGCAACTTCGATAAGCCGGCCGCGGCAAAGATCGTCGGAGCCAAACTCGCGTAGGGGCCGAGCGGTACATAGTTGATGTTTAGGGGGGCGTGGCCGTCATGGTCGCGCCCCTTTTTGCTGGGCTGGGCACTCATTGGGGACAGGCTTAAATGAGTGCCCGGGCTACGCTCATTGGGGACGGGCTTAAATGAGTGCCCAATGAGCAGGTACTCATTTAAGTCTGTCCCCAATGACTAGGTGGAAGGTTGCGGGTTCTTTACGGGAATGTAGTGTGGGCTGCGGAAACGTGATTCTTTCCGTACAATAGTTCAACTCGTGTAAACGCAGGGAAGGGACATTCATGGCAGACATGATCGAGATCAAGCATCTCAACAAGTACTTTGGCGACCTGCATGTGCTCAAAGATATCAACCTCACCGTCAAACGCGGCGAGAAGCTCGTAATGATCGGGCCTTCCGGCTCGGGTAAATCGACGCTCATCCGTTGCGTCGATTATCTGGAGGAGCCCACGTCGGGCGAGGTTGTCATCGACGGTACGCCGCTCACCAAAAAGAATCACCTGGAGATGGCTCGCAAGTATAGTTCCATGGTGTTTCAGCAGTTCAACCTGTATCCCAACATGACGGTGCTGGGCAACCTGACGCTCGCGCCCATCAAACTGCAAAAGAAGAGCAAGGAGGAGGCGACCGAGATCGCCATCGCTGCGCTCAAGCGCGTCGGCATGGCACATAAGGCCGGCGAGTATCCGCAGAATCTCTCGGGTGGTCAGCAGCAGCGCATCGCCATCGCCCGTGCCCTGTGCACCAAGCAGCCTATCATCCTGTTTGACGAGCCGACCTCGGCACTCGACCCCGAGATGGTCCAGGAAGTCCTGGACGTTATGATTGAGCTCGCGCAGGAGGACATCACCATGATCTGCGTGACGCACGAGATGGGCTTTGCGCGCCAGGTGGCCGACCGCGTCATCTTTATGGAGGACGGCCGCATCCTGGAGGAGGGCACGCCCGAGCATTTCTTCGATAACCCCGAGAACCCGCGTTGCCGCGAGTTCCTGTCCAAGATTCTGCACTAGGCGCGGTGATGGACATGACGGATATGACGAGGGCGGCCGTGTCGCGCCGTCACTTTTTGCAGCTGGCGGGCGCCGGTATGCTTACGCTGACGGGGGCCGCGCTTACCGGTTGCGGCAACTCCACCAGCGGCGAGGGCTCCGACAAGGGGTCCAAGCTTGCGGCCATTAAGTCGCGCGGCCATCTGAATGCCGGCGTTAAGAAGGATGTTCCCGGCTATGGCTATTACGACACCGCCAAGGGCCGCTTTGAGGGCATGGAAGTCGATTTGTGCTATCAGATCGCCGCTGCTGTCTTTGACGTGAGCTACAAGGAGGCCCGCGCCCAGGAGCTTGTCGAGTTTACCGACGTAACGCCCAAGACGCGCGGCCCGCTGATCGATAACGGCCAGCTTGACGTGGTCGCGGCGACCTACACCATCACCGACGAGCGCAAGAAGAGCTGGGATTTCTCGACGCCGTACCGCACCGACTACGTGGGACTCATGGTTAAGAAGCGTTCGGGCTTTACCTCGATTGAGGACCTGGACGGCAAGGTCATTGGCGTGAGCCAGGGTGCCACCACGCAGAGCCTGATCGAGCAGATGATCAAGGACAACGGCTTTAGCTGCGAGCCCGAGTTTAGGGCCTTTAGTGGCTACCCCATCATCAAGAGTTCGCTCGATGCCGGCAATATCGACGTCTTTGCCATGGACCGCTCCACGCTGGCCGGTTACATGAACGAGACCGTTGAGCTGCTGCAGCCCGAGGTCAAGTTTGGCGAGCAGGGCTACGGCGTGGCGACCAAGAAGAGCTGCGACCTTTCGGCCGTGGTCGATCAGGTGATTTGCGATCGCCTGGCCGATGGCTGGCTCGACCAAGAGGTCAAGACCTGGGGTCTTGTATAGGCGCATCGTCCAAGGAAGGAATCAAATGCTCGAAGGATTATTTGACGCCGACCGTTGGTCGACGACATTTCAAAATATGGGACCCTTCTGGGAGGGCTTTGGCGTGACGCTG
Source organism: uncultured Collinsella sp. (assembly GCA_959606065.1). GTDB lineage: Bacteria > Actinomycetota > Coriobacteriia > Coriobacteriales > Coriobacteriaceae > Collinsella. Next base: position 22,455 of record CAUHHV010000025.1, on the reverse strand, counting down.
CAAGTGGTCGTTGCCGGTCTACTGCTGTCGCTGGTACTGGGCACGCTGCTGGGCGTGTTCTCTACCACTCGCTCGCGCGTGCTGCGCGCCATAAGCCGCGTGTACGTGGAGTTTTACCAGAACACCCCGTTGCCCGTGCAGGTGCTCTTTATGTACATGGCCGGTCCGCAGTTTTTGCAGGCCATAACCGGTGCCGATCAGCCGGTGCGCATCGCGCCGTTCGTGCTGGGCTTCTTGGGTGTGGGCCTGTATCACGCGGCCTACATTTCGGAGGTCATCCGCACTGGTATCGAGGCGGTTCCGCGCGGTCAGATGGAGGCGGCCCAGAGCCAGGGCTTCACCCGTGCGCAGGCGTACTGGTACATCGTGCTGCCCCAGACATTCAAGATCATTCTGCCGCCGCTGTGTAACCAGGCACTCAACCTGGTCAAGAACACGTCGGTGCTGGCGCTTGTGGCCGGCGGCGACCTTATGTACCGTTCCGACAACTTTGTGAGTCTGTACGGTTACCTGCAGGGATACATCGTCTGCTGCCTTATGTACTTCATCATCTGCTTTCCGCTCGCCATGCTGGTGCAGTGGCTCGAGCGCCGCTCCAAGGAGCGTCCGCGCGGCGTGAGCCTGGCCGAGCTGGGGCCCGACAACGTAGAGGAGGCCTAGCGCATGGAAATCTTCAACGCGACCAACCTGCTCTACATTTGGGGCGGCTTTGTTAAGACAATCGAGATCTCGGCGCTGTCGATCTTTTTCTCGCTCATCTTTGGCACGGTGCTGGCGCTCGTTAAGAGCTATGCGCCCCGCCCGTTCCGTATTTTGGTGAGCGCCTATATCGAACTGTTCCGTTGCACGCCAAACCTGCTGTGGATCCTGTTTATCTACTTTACGGTGCAGGGTTTGGACATTGTGATTTCGACCATCGCCTTTACGCTGTTTACCAGCGCTGTTATGGCCGAGATTGTGCGCGGCGGCCTCAACTCGATTCCGCGCGGCCAGTTTGAGGCAGCGCAGAGCCAGGGCTTCGGCTTCTTTGCCACCATGCGCTACATCATTTTGCCGCAGACGTTTAAGACGATCATTCCGGCGCTGTTTAGCCAGTGCACGACCGTCATTAAGGACAGCTCGTATCTTTCGGGCATTAACGTGGCCGAGCTCATGTACACGGCAAACGTGGTGATGGCCCACGCGATCGACCTGTCGCAGGTGCTTATGCTCTACGGCCTGGTGTTTGCGATGTACTTTGTGCTCAACTTTGGTATCTCGCTGCTGGTTCGCGCATATCAGAGGCGAATGGTGGCAGCGTAGAATGTGGCAAAGGGACAGCCCCTTTGTCACATAGAGAAAGGAATCGCGATGAGCGATCTGGAGAATAAGAAGAATCCTGTGGTCATTACCATCGCGCGCGACTTTGGCGCCGAGGGCCACGAGATTGGCCGCATGCTTGCCGACGAGTTGGGGATTCCGCTGTACGATAACGAGCTGCTGGTACGTGCGTCGCTGCGCGCGGGCGAGTCGCTCGATAAGATGGCCGCCTATGATGAGCGTCTGGCCGTGGAGAACATGGCGTTTCTGCCCGACCGCTACGATGCGCGTTCGTACTCGGATAAGTTGTTCCAAAAGATGAGCCAGGTGATTTTGGATCTGGGCGAGACCGAGAGCTGCATTATCGAAGGCCGTCTGTCCGATTACCTGCTGCGCAACAACCCCAGCCACATTGCCGTGTTGGTGACCGCTCCCTTTGAGGACCGCGTCGAGATCGTGCGCAAGAAGCGTGGTCTTAACAAGAAGAAGGGCGCCAAGCTGGTCAAGCAGCAGCAGAAGGCGCGCGAGGCGTTCTACAAGCGCTACAGCGCCGGCAAGTGGAAGATGACGAGCGGTAAGGACATCGTCGTCAACCGCGCCAAGCTGGGCCGCGAAGGCTGCAAGGACGTCATCGCCGCTGCCTACCGCTACAAAGTGGCGCAGCTCGAAGACTAGCCGACCAAAACCACCGCAAGGGGGACAGGCACCTTTGCGGTGGTAGGGCGATCGGCATAGAAAAAGTCCCCGCCGGGCGTGTGCTCGACGGGGACTTTGCCGTTTGATGGCTAACGCTGTAGGTGATTACTCGCCCAGCAGGCTCTTGGTGATGGAAGCGGCGGCCTTCTTGCCGGCGCCCATCGCCAGAATGACCGTAGCGGCACCGGTGACGATGTCGCCGCCGGCCCAGATGCGGGGATCGGTGGTCTGGCCGGTCTCCTCGTCGGCGACGATGTAGCCCCACTTGTTGAGCTCCATCTTGCCGCCGATCTTCTTTGCGAAGGGGTTGGCGTTGGTACCGATAGCCGAGATTGCGACGTCGCAGGGAATCTCCTCGATGGCGCCCTCGATGGGCACCGGGCGACGACGGCCGGACTCATCGGGCTCGCCGAGCTCCATCTTCTGGACCTTGACGGCGCACACGGAGCCGTCCTCGCCAGCGACAAACTCGAGCGGGGAAACGAGCGGCAGAACCTCGACGCCCTCGGCCTTGGCGTGGTGCAGCTCGGCACGACGGCAGGGCATCTCGTCCTCGGTACGACGGTAGGCGATGATGGCGTGCTCGGCGCCCAGACGCTTGGCGGTACGGACGGCGTCCATAGCCACGTTGCCGCCACCAAAGACAACGACGTTCTTGCCGTGCTTGGTGGGGGTGTCGTACTCGGGGAACTTGTTGGCCTTCATCAGGTTCACGCGGGTGAGGTACTCGTTCGCGAAGAAGACGTTGGGCAGGTTCTCGCCGGGGACGTTGAGGAACTTGGGCAGGCCAGCGCCGGTCGCCACGTAGATGGCGTCGAAGCCCTGCTCGAACAGCTCCTCGGCCGTGGCCATGTTGCCCACGACGGAGTTGTACTCAAACTTGACACCCATGTCCTCCAGGCCGTCAATCTCGCGCTTGACGACTGCCTTGGGCAGACGGAACTCGGGGATGCCGTAGACCAGCACGCCGCCGCCGGTAAAGAAGGCCTCAAAGACGGTAACGTCAAAGCCGTTGCGGGCGAGCTCGCCGGCGCAGGTGATGCCGGACGGGCCGGAGCCGACGACGGCGACCTTCTTGCCGTTCTTGGGAGCCATCTTGGGCGTGGAAGCGAGCTCGGGGCGATCACCCAGGAAGCGCTCGAGCTGGCCGATGGCCACGGGCTCGGACTTCTTACCACGGATGCACTTGCCCTCGCACTGGTTCTCCTGCGGGCAGACGCGGCCGCAGATGGCGGGAAGCATGGAGTCCTCGCGGATGGTATCGAGAGCGCCGCCGAAGTCCTTCGCGCGGATCTGCTCGATAAAGCGGGGAATGTTGATGTTGACGGGGCAGCCCTCAACACAGAACGGCTTCTTGCAGTTGAGGCAGCGCTCGGCCTCGGCCAGCGCCATCTCCTCGGTGAAGCCCTTGTCGACGGGGCGGAAGTCGCAGGCGCGCTCGGCAGCCGGCTCCTCGTTATCGGGGGTGCGGGGCGACTTCATATCGGCAACGAAACGACCGTTAACTAGTGGCATGCGCAGCTCTTTTCCTCATAGGCCTTGAGGGACTCGCCCTCTTCGGAACGGTAAGCGGCCTGGCGGGCACGAAGGTCATCCCAGTCGACCAGGGTGGCATCGAAGTCGGGGCCGTCGACGCAAGCGAACTTGGTCACGCCGCCCACCTCGACGCGGCAGCAGCCGCACATGCCGGTGCCGTCAACCATGATGGGGTTGAGCGACGCGGTGATGGGGGTGTCGTACTTCTGGGCGGTGAGGGTCGAGAACTTCATCATCGGAACGGGGCCGACGCAGAAGACCTGGCTCACGGCCTTGTCCTGCAGCAGGCGCTCCAGCGGAGCGGTGACAACGCCCTGCTCGCCGTAGGAACCGTCATCGGTAGTGATGTGGATGTGGTCCTCGTCGAGGAGCTCGCGGAACTGGTCCTCCATGAGTAGGAGGTCCTTGGTGCGGGCGCCCATGATGGCGTGCACCTCGTGGCCGGTCTCGACCAGGTGCTTGGCGACCGGGAAGGCAATTGCCAGGCCGACGCCGCCGCCAATGACGGCGCAGGGGCCCTCAGCCATCTCGGTGGGAACGCCCAGCGGGCCCACGACGTCGCGCAGCGACTCGCCGGCCTCGTAGGTGGACAGCATCTCGGTGGTCTTGCCGATCACCATGAAGATGAACTCGACCCAGCCCTCGTCACCGTTCCAGCCGGCCAGGGTAAACGGGACGCGCTCGCCCGTCTCGTTGGCGCGAACCATGAGGAACTGTCCAGCGTGCGCATGCTTGGCGATTGCAGGCGCCTCGATGCGGAACTTGAACACCTTCTCCGAGAACTGCGTCTTCTCCAGGATCTTATACATAGAACCCCTCTCTTGTTAGGGCCGCCGAACCGTGCCTCCACGGAAATGGACGGTAGCCCGAATAAAACCGTACGCGCACAGGCGTTGTGCAGACATACGGTGCAAATTATACCCTCATGGACATGTCGCTTACGTGTGTCTTCGGCTGTTGGGAGCAGGGTTTATCCACTTTGGCCTACCAAAGGGGGAGAGGTTTATTTTGGTCGGTTTTATCAGGTAAAACGGCAAAGGGGGCCGGCCTCGCGCTTCGGTGAGGCCGGCCCCCTTTGGAGCGTTGCATATGTATGGCGGCACAGGGTTTATTGCGACGCGGCATCCGCGGCGTTTCCGCATATAAAACCTGCCAAAATAAACCTGTCCCTAAATGGTAGGTTTTAGTGCTTGCCGTTGGCGGAGGCGGCACCGTTGACGTGGTCGCGGGCATAGACCACGCCGTGCACGATCGCCAGGCCGGCGGCGTCGGCCGCGCGGGCGCAGGTGTCCTGGAAATCCTCGGCCTCGCGGGCGCGCAGCTGCTTAAGAACGTAGTCGGCGACGGCCATCTTGCCGGGAGGGTTGCCGATGCCGGTGCGGATGCGGCTGAAGTCGCGGCTGCCCATCTTGTCGATGATGGAACGCAGGCCGTTGTGACCGGCATGGCCGCCGCCCACCTTAACACGCACGTCGCCGGCGGGAATATCGAGCTCGTCGTGGATTACGAGCAGCTCCTCGGCCTTGATCTTGTACTCGCGACAGAGCTTGGAGATGGGGCCGCCCGAGGTATTCATGTACGACTGCGGCTTGACCAGCACAATCTGGCGCTTGCCACCCTCTTCCTCAGCATCGTTGATATTGATGAGCGCGACCTCGGCGCCTGCTTGGTTTTTCCAGTACGTGACGCCGGCCTGACGGGCCAGCTCGTCGATTGCCTTAAAGCCGGCGTTGTGGCGGGTCTCGGCATATTCCTCGCCAGGGTTGCCAAGCCCGGCAACCATGCGAATCTTAAGCGGCTGTGCAGCTGCCATATTTGTCCTTCCGTTACATAAAAAGTTTAATCAACGACAAAGGCTACCACGCCCGCCGAAGGCGAGGCTTTGCTTCAGCGAAATCCCACCAGACAAAAGCGCGGCCGCGGCAGAGCGAGCCGTCGGAACAGAAGAAACCCCCGCGCGACCTTTGCGAAGCAAGGGGGAGCGCGGGGGTTTCTTCTGTTCCGACGGCGATGCGCCGGGTTGCAAGGACGATGCGACTACAGCGCGAAGTCGCCGCCGACGAGCGTGGAGACGGGCTCCTCGTGGTAAACGGCGGAGATGGCCTGAGCGAACTCCTCGGCGACCGAGATAGTCTTGATCTTGCCGCCGACCTCGACGGGGATGGCGTCGGTGACGACGCACTCGACGATGGGGGCATCGTTCAGGCGCTCGATGGCCGGACCGGAGAAGATGCCGTGGGTGGCGCAGACGTAGATGTCGCCGGCGCCCATAGCCTTGAGCTCCTTGACGTTGGCGCACAGGGTGCCAGCAGTGTCGATCATGTCGTCGTTGATGATGCAGGTCTTGCCCTTGATGTCACCGATGATGCCCATGACCTCGGCGGCGTTGTGGCGCGGACGGCCCTTGTGGGCGATGGCCAGGTCGCAGCCGAGCATGTCGGACAGCTTCTTGGCGGCCTTGGCGCGACCCACGTCGGGGGAGACGACAACCAGGTTGTCGGTGTCGAAGTGCATGTCGTTGTAGTACTGACCAAATAGCGGCAGTGCGGACAGGTGGTTAACCGGGATATCGAAGAAGCCCTGGATCTGGCCCTGGTGCAGGTCGAGGGTGATGATGCGGTCGACGCCGGCACGCTCGAGCAGGTTGGCGACGAGGCGGGCGGTGATGGGCTCGCGCGGGCCGGCCTTGCGGTCCTGGCGGGCATAGCCGTAGTGGGTGATAACGGCGGTGATGGAGCGGGCGGATGCGCGCTTGGCAGCGTCGGTGGCGATGAGCAGCTCCATGAGCATGTCGTTGACGTTGCCGCCGGCCACGGACTGAATCAGGAAGACGTCGGCGCCGCGGACGGTCTCGTCGTAGCGGGCGTAAATCTCACCATTGGCGAACTGCTTTAGCGTAAGGCCCGAAAGCTCGACCCCAAGGTACTCAGCAATCTTCTGAGCGAGGGGACGGTTGGAGGAACCGGAATACACGCGGATGGACTTGCGCATATTCTCCGACTTCTCGGGATCATTAATCGGCATTACCCTTCTCCTTTATACATCGAATGCCATATAGATGCCTTGTTGCATTGTAACCGCGCGGCGGGGTTTATCGGGTCTTGATAACGTCTTTACCGCCAACGGACACGAACCGACCACTCATCCGGTTGCGCAGGTCACGATAGAAAAAGGAGCCGCCCCCATGGAGCAGCTCCTTTTGTGCTTGGTAAAACGTTATACCTCGTCGTCCTCGTGCAGGCGGCGGCGGTAATCGGCGGCCCAGCCCTCAATATTTACCTGACGGGCGCGGCCCAGACCGAGCGCGTCTGCCGGGACCGGCTCGGTGATGACGGAGCCGGCGGCCACGAGTGCACCGTCGCCGATCTGGGCGGGCGCGACCATCATGGTGTCGGAGCCAATGAAGGCGTCCTTGCCGATGACGGTCTTGTGCTTGTGCACGCCATCGTAGTTGCAGGTGATGGAGCCCGCGCCCACGTTGACGCCGGAGCCCATGGTGGTGTCGCCGATGTAGGACAGGTGGGGCACCTTGGAACCCTCGCCGATCGTGGACTTCTTGATCTCCACGTGCGTGCCGGCCTTGGAGCCGTCGAGCATGTGGGTGCCCGGGCGCAGGTAGGCGCGCGGGCCGCAGTCGACGCCGTTCTCGATGACGGCCTCAATGGCGATGGTCTCATCGATGGTGCAGCCGCTGCCGACGGTGGTGTCGGTGAGGCGGCTGTTGGGACCGAGCTGGCACTCCTCGCCCACGGTGACGTGGCCGATCAGGTGCGTCTGCGGCCACACGACGGTATCGCGGCCGATAACGGCATCGGGGCCGATCCAGGCCTGTGTGGGGTCGATGAAGGTAACGCCCTCGGCCATCCAGTGCTCGTTGATGCGGTCGCGCGCGATGGCGGTGAGCTGTGCGAGCTGGATGCGGCTGTTGACGCCCAGGCCGTCGCGGTAGTCGTCGCAGTGGAAGATGGAGACAGCCTGGCCGTGGCCTTTGAGGATCTCGAGCATGTCGGGCAGGTAGTACTCGGATTGCGCGTTGTCGTTGCCGATCTCGTTGATGTGGGCGGCGAGCTGCGTGCCGTCAAATGCGTAGCAGCCGGCGTTGCACTCCAGCAGCGTGGCGGCCTGCTCGGGCGTGCAGTCCTTCTGCTCGATGATGCGCTCGATCTGACCATCGGCGCCCAGCTTGATGCGGCCGTAGCCGAAAGGATCGGGCGGGGTCATGGTCATGACGGTGCAGGCGAGCTCGCCGGTGGCGACGGTTTGCGCGAACTTGGCGACGGTGTCGGCGGTGATGAGCGGCAGGTCGCCGTTGAGCACGACGACGGGGCCTTGCGTGATGCCGCAGGCCTCGAGCGCGACCTTTACGGCGTGGCCGGTGCCCAGGCGCTCGGTCTGCTCGACGCACTCGACCTTGGTGGCGCTGTTGGCGTAGGCGCCATCGATGAGGGCGCGCATCTCGTCGGCGTGGCTGCCGATGACGACCACGACGCGGCTGCAGCCGGCCTTGATGGTGGCGTCGACGATCCACTGAACCATGGGCTTGCCCAGGATTTTGTGCGAAACCTTGCAGTGGTTCGACTTCATGCGGGTGCCCTCGCCGGCGGCGAGGATAATTGCGGTTGCGTCCATGTGATCTCCTGTTACGTTATTAGAGACGTGTGTTTGGAAACGATACACGGCGCAATATGATACCGCAGGCATATGATGAGCGCGTAACGATTGGTTTGCGGCAGCTGATGCTTGGGCCGGCGGTGCGGCGTTTGCGCTGGTTGTGTATGGCGGAGGCGCTGCGGCGTTGTCGTTTGAGCGAGGGGACGGGGGTGCCCGTGGATATCATGCGAGAGGAATCGGGCAACGAGCCCGTCGCGGCATTCTCGATGTCGCATCCGGCGGTGCCGGCACTCTACATGGTGCTGACGTTGGGGCTCACCATGTTCTCGATGCAACCGGTGCTGATCGCGCTGTCGCTCGCGGGCGGGTTGGCGTATGGATTTGCGACGCGCGGGGCTGCCCGCACGTTGGGCGCGCTTCGCTGGCAGCTGCCGGTGATTTTGATCATTGCACTGGTCAACCCGCTGTTTAGCGCATCGGGCTCGACCGAGCTTTTCCATATTGGCATGCGCGCGGTGTATTTGGAGAGCATGATGTACGGCCTGTGCATGGGTGGGCTGTTTGTGGCGAGCGTGCTGTGGTTTGAGGCCGCGGCGTCGATGCTTGGCTACGACAAGGTGCTTGCGCTTTTGGGCAACGCCGCGCCGGTGATCGCGCTCATGATCTCGATGTGCATGCGGCTTATCCCACAGTTTTTGCGCCGCGGCCGCACGGTGCTGGCGGTGCAGGACGCGATTGATGTACCGGGACGCGCGCCGGCTGACCCCGTGCGCTCGCGCCTGCGGGCATCGAGCGTGCTGATGGGCTGGGGCATGGAAGATTCGCTTGAGCGCGCGGATGCCATGCGCTCTCGCGGGTGGGGTGCTGCGTCGCGCCGTACGACGTATGCGCGGTATCGGCTGAGGCGCGGCGATGCTGCCGCGCTGGTTGGACTTGCAGTGTTTGGTGCCGCCGCGGTGGCGGTGGCATGGACCGCGACAGCGCAGTATTCGTTTTACCCGCAGCTTTCGGTGCCCGCGCCGTGGCTGGGCTATGTCGTGTACGCTGCCTGGATGGTGCTGCCCTGCGTGCTGCATGCGATTGACGAGAAGAGGTTCGGCTGATGGCTCGGTTGGATAGTGGCCCGGTGTCGGGCGCGGCGTGCGACCCGGATATGCCGGCGATTGAGGCGCGGAGCCTGAGCTTTACCTACCCCGGGGCTGATGCTGCGGTGCTCGAGGGGCTCGACTGGTCTGTCCCCCAAGGTGCATTTGCGCTGCTTGTTGGCGGTACCGGATCGGGTAAGTCGACGCTGCTGTCGCTGCTCAAGCCCGAGATCGCTCCGGCGGGCGAGTGCACTGGCGATGCGCGCGTGCTGGGCGAGAACGTTGCCGACATGGACGTGCGCGCGTCTGCGGAGCGCGTGGGCTACGTGTTTCAGGATCCCGAGAACCAGATTGTGTGCGAGACCGTGTGGCACGAGATGGCGTTTGGCCTGGAAAACTTGGGGCTAGCACGTGATGAGATGCGCCGTCGCGTAGCTGAGACCAGCTATTTCTTTGGTCTGGAGGACTGGCTTCATCGCGATACCGATACGCTTTCGGGCGGCCGCAAGCAGCTGCTGTCGCTTGCCGCCGTCCTGGCGCTGCGTCCGCGTGTGCTGCTACTCGACGAGCCCACGTCTCAGCTCGATCCCGTTGCCGAGAAGAATTTTCTGCACGCGCTGTTTCGCGTGAACCGTGAGTTGGGCTGCACGGTTGTTGTGGCTACGCATCAACCGCGCCCAATGCTCGAGTATGCGACGTGTGCGTACCGGATTGAGGACGGTCGCGTGCGCGAGGTGGCGGATATGGCTTCTTTGGGACGCCGAGAATCGTTGTTTTCCGACGACATGTTGGGGTGGGGTGCCGTCCGATGTGCAAAAAACGGAGTATTCAGCAGCGCCAGTGGTCAGCTGGGTTCTTTGGACCCGCGCGGGGTCGCTCCGGGTGCAAAAATGGGACTGAAATCGGGCAAATCGGCTGAATTTGAGGCACAAATTCAGCCGCAGAACGACTCGGGGGCGCCGTCGCGTGCCGGTGGACGCAGAATACTCCAAAAAATGCACGGCGGATCGGCTGCCACCCTGTCGGAAGGCTGGTTTCGCTACGATCGCGTTGGCGGCTGGGTGCTGCGCGGGCTCGATGTGACGTTTTCAGCCGGCGCGGTGCATGCGGTCGTGGGCGGCAACGGATGCGGTAAGTCGACGATGCTCTCGGTGCTGGCCAAGACGGCTAAGCTGCAGCGCGGCCGCATGGTGCGCGGGACGGCTTCGGCGGCGCTGCTGCCGCAGAATCCCAAGGCATTGCTGGTTGCCGAAACGGTGCGCGACGAGCTGATGGAATGGGCTTCGACTTGCGGATACGACGAGGTCGCAGCACGGGAGCAGACAGCGCGCCTGGGCCTGGCGGGCTTGGAGGCGCGTCACCCGTATGATCTTTCGGGCGGTCAGCGCCAGCTGCTTGCGTTGGCAAAGCTGCTGTTGATTGGTCCGGAGCTGCTGCTGCTTGATGAGCCCACCAAGGGTTTGGACTTGGCCAGCCGCCGCATCATCGCCCGCGCCCTGTGCGAGCATGCGAACGCCGGCGGTACCGTCATCATGGCCACGCACGACTTAGACTTTGCCGAGCAGGTGTCCGACGACGTCGCCATGATGTTCGACGGCGAGATCGCCTGCATGGAGCCTCCGGCAGATTTCTTTGCCGACAACGTGTTTTATAGGGCGTGATGGGATGACGGATCATCGCGCCTCACGCCTACTCACAAAAATGGAGATCCCGCTGTTGTTGGCGGTGCCAGCGGTGATGACTGCGGCGTTGCTGGCGGGCATTGAGCAGGCGGCGCTTGCCATGCTGGTTGTAGTGGCGCTCGTGCTCGCACTGTTTTTTGCGGGCTATGAGACATCACGTCCAGGCCTGCGCCAGATCATGCCCACGCTGGTGCTGGCGGCGCTGGCCGCGGCGGGGCGCATCCTGTTTGGGCCCATTCCCGATTTTAAGCCCGTGAGCGCTATCGCCATTATCGCGGGGGCGACGCTTGGTCGCCGCAATGGTTTTATGGTTGGCGCGCTGGCGGCGCTGACCAGCAATTTCTTTTTTGGACAGGGCATGTGGACGCCGTGGCAGATGTATGCCTGGGGGCTGGTTGGCTATGTTGGCGGCGCGCTAGCGCATGCGGGTGCGTTCGACCGCGTCGACGGCACCGTGCGCATGCCAGCACTGCTGGCGTACGGCTTTGCGTCGGGCCTGCTCTATGGCGTCGTGATCAACGCATATGACATCATTGGTTTTGTACAGCCGCCTACTTGGGCGGGTGCCGTGGCGCGTCTTGCCACGGCAGTGCCGTTCGATATTACGCACGGCCTTGCGACCTGCGTGTTTTTGGCCGCCTTGTACAAGCCTTGGTGCCATCGCATTAACCGTGTCGTCGTGAAATACGGGCTGTAGGGCTGGTTGCGCCGGGGCGGAATCAATACTGTCGAAGTGCCATTTCAAAACTATGCCGGTTTACGGGGCTAGATTGGCGCAGGCAGACCATGCCGGCGTTTTTCGAAATAGAGCAAGCCGTTCACCTGCGGTTTTATTATCTCGGAATTGCGTATGGTTGGGGGTTTGCGATTTAGCCCCGTAAACCGGCATAGTTTTGAAATGGCCGGTTGATAGACGGGCATCGTGGCCCTCAAGAGCCAAATTGATCCGTTTTCTTCCGTCTCCAGACATCCCCGGGGAATCAGCTGAACCCGCCCGCCACGGAATCGGCCTATCTACTACGTTTGGCCCGACACCCCCAAACACAACCGCGTTTTATGAAAAACCGCAGGCTTTCTACCTGCGGTTTTCTTTTTGCGTTGTTCGCTGTGGTTGAGGGTGGTGGCTTAAACGTAGTAGATGGGCGTGTTTCGTGGCGGATGGGTCACGCGGATACCCTCACGAGGCCCAAAATGATCCGTTTTCCTCCGTCCCTAGGGGATCAGTTGGGGCTAAAGCTCCAGCGTGAGGGTGACGGGGCAGTGGTCGCTGCCGAAGATGTCGCCGCGGATGCCGGTGTCGCGTACGTTGTCGGCGATTGCGTCGCTTACCAGGAAGTAGTCGATGCGCCAGCCGGCGTTGTTCTTGCGGGCATTAAAGCGATAGCTCCACCAGCTGTAGACGCCCTCGACGTCGGGGTTTGCCGCGCGCCAGGTATCGGTAAAACCGGCGTCGAGCAGCTCGGTAAACTTGCCGCGCTCTTCGTCCGAAAAGCCGGCGTTGCCGCGGTTGGATTTGGGGTTCTTAAGGTCGATCTCCTCGTGCGCCACGTTAAAGTCGCCGCAGGTCACGACGGGTTTGCCGGTCTCGCGCTCGAGCGTGTTCAAAAAGCCGCGGTAAGCATCGTCCCAGGCCATGCGCACGTCGATGCGGGCGAGTTCATTTTGGGCGTTGGGTGTATAGACGTCGACAAACCAGAACTTGTCGAACTCCAGCGCGCAGACGCGGCCCTCGGTTGCGGCTTGGGCGACGAGCTCGGCCGCCTCGTTCTCGCCGGCGTAGGGTAGCAGTGCGTCGGCGTGCAGCACGCGCAGCGGTTTCTGGCGGCTAAAGACCGCAGTGCCCGAATAGCCTTTACGCTCGGCGTAGCTCCAGGTTTGGTGATAGCCGGGCAGGTCAATATCGACCTGGCCTTCTTGCAACTTGGTCTCTTGCAGCGCCAGGATATCGACGTCGAGTTCTTGCGCGATCTGGATAAAGCTCGGGTCCTTTTTGAGCACGGCGCGCAGGCCGTTGACGTTCCACGAGGCGAAAGTGTAAGTCTGAGGCATGGTGTCCTTTCGACGGGGTTGGCAGGCTTAAGATTAGCGCAACAGGGGCGGGGTGGGCTCCGCGCATGCTGACTTAAAGGTCGCATGCTGGGACATCGCCCGACGCCGCCCGATCAACAAGGACGGAGGGCTCATATGACGCAGGCAATATCGGATCCCAAGCAGGCCTCCGCCGCGCTGGCGGAGCTTTTTGATACCCACAAGCGCGTGGTCTTCTTTGGCGGCGCGGGTGTTTCCACGGCGAGCGGCATCCCCGATTTCCGCAGCGTGGACGGCCTGTATCACCAGCAGTTTGCCTATCCGCCCGAGACCATGCTGTCGCACAGCTTTTACGAGACACATCCGGCGGAGTTCTTCGACTTTTACCGAACCAAGATGATCGCGCTTAACGCTAAGCCCAACCGCTGCCACACCAAGCTGGCCGAGCTGGAGCGCGTCGGCAAGCTTGATGCCGTGGTGACGCAAAACATCGACGGCTTGCATCAGATGGCGGGCTCGCAGCGCGTGTTTGAGTTGCACGGATCGGTCCATCGCAACATTTGCCAGTCGTGCGGAGCGGTCTATAGCGCCGAGTGGATTTGCTCGCGCGAGCACGAGGACGCCGCGGGCGTGCCCGTGTGCCCCGCGTGCGGTGGTCGCATCAAGCCCGATGTGGTGCTCTACGAAGAGCCGCTCGACGAGCACGTGTTGACCGGTGCCGTTGCCGCCATCGTCGCGGCCGATGCCCTTGTCGTGGGCGGAACCTCGCTCGTGGTGTATCCGGCGGCAGGCCTTACGCGATACTTTACCGGCGATACGCTGGCCATATGCAACCTTGCTCCCACCGATCAGGATGCAAATGCCGACCTGCTGATTTCTTGCGACATCGCGGCCGCGTTTGCGTTCTAGCCCGCGTGCGCGGATACAATAGAAAGACTGAGTGCAAAGCGACCCCGCCGCCAGCTCCCCAAGCTCGGCGGCGTGGGCATTTTAGGAGGATGTTCATGGCGAACGACAGCAAGACATGGCGGTGCGGAAAGTATGAGCTCAGCTTTGACCGTCCGCGCATCATGGGCGTCCTCAACGTGACGCCCGATTCGTTTAGCGATGGCGGGGAGCATTTCGACCCGGATGCCGCGATCGAGTATGGCCTGGCGATGCTCGACGCCGGCGCCGACATCATCGACGTGGGCGGTGAGTCCACACGTCCCGGCTTTACCCCGGTCAATCCCGATGAGGAAGCGCGCCGCGTGCTGCCCGTGGTGCGCGCGCTGGCCAAAGAGGGGGCCATCGTCTCGATTGATACGCGTCATGTGGCGGTTGCCAAGGCGGCCGTGCGCTGCGGCGCCTCGATCGTCAACGACGTGACCGGCTTCACCGACCCCAAGATGGTCGAGTTTGTTAAGACGAGCACCTGCGGCGTCATCGTGATGCATGCCGGCGAGGTCGCCGCGCCCGCACGCACGCACGCAACGGTGCAGCTCGATACCTCGGCTGCGGCGTTTGTTGCCGAGAAGGCGCGCGAGGCGGCTGCCGAGAAGGCGCGTGAGGCTGAGAAGCCGGCTCGCCGCCGTCGCGGCAAGTTGCTGGGTGAGCCTAAGCCGGAGGCCAAGCTTCCGGGTGGCGTGGTGCAGCCTTCGTTGCCGTTTGGCGAACCTGAGCCCGCGACCGAGCCTGCAAGCGAGCAGGAGACGCCGGCCGCCGAGCAGGCTGCTGCCGCCGAGACCGTCGCGCCCGCGCCCGAGGCCACCGAGGCCGCATCGGAGCCCAATGACCGCCTGGCCGCCATGATGCGCCGCAGCGCCCGCCGCGAGGAAGCCTACGTGCCCACCTCGCAGCTCCGCCGCTTCACCCTGCCCGATTCGGCGCCCATCATGCGCCGCGTCATGGGCTTTCTGTCCGACCAGGCCCGCGCGCTCATCCACGCCGGCGTGTCGCGCGACCGCATCTGCATCGATCCCGGTCCGGGCTTTGGCAAGACGGCCAACGAGGACATCGTCATCCAGCGCGAGACTGCCAAGATGGCGTCACTGGGCTATCCGCTCATGTGCGCCGTATCGCGCAAGCGCTTTGTGGGCGCCGTCTCGGGCGTGACCGAGGCCGCCGAGCGCGATGCCGCTACGTTTGGCGTGTGCCTGGGCGCCATCCAGGCCGGTGCCAACATCGTGCGCGTGCACGACGCCGCGGGTTTTGCGCAGTTCCTGAACGGCTACTGGGCGGTTGCCAAGCCGCAGGCGCGTCGCGCGTTTGTGGCCGTGGGCTCCAACCTGGGGCACCGCTGTGACAACATCCGCGCCGCACGCGACATGATCGCCGAGATTCCACTCACCTGCGTGTCTAACTCCTCCAAGATCTACGAGAGCGAGCCGGCCTACGAGATGCGCCAGGACGCGTTTGCCAACGCCGTCATCGAGATTAAGACCGAGCTGGCGCCGTTGGTGCTGCTCGACGAGCTCATGAAGATCGAGGCCGAGCTGGGCCGCGACCGTTCCAAAAAGGCCAAGGCCAACGGTCCGCGCACCATCGACCTGGATCTGCTGTGGATGGACGGCGAGACCCACGGCGGCAAAAAGCTGCGCCTGCCGCATCCGCTGATCGGCGAGCGCGACTTTGTGCTGGTGCCGCTCGAGGATCTGATGCACGATCCGGCGCGGTTCTTCCGCTACAACGGCGTCGAGGTCAAGGAGCCTGAGGACCGCGTGGGCCATATCGTGGGCGAATTGGGGCGTATGTAGATGATTGAGATGAATGCTGCAGCCGCTGGCACCGAGCTCGACGCGGCGCGTGACGCGGGCCGCGAGGGCGTGTCCGCGGGCTGGTGCGCGTGGAGCGCGGGCGATGCTTCGCTGACGTTTTCGCTGGTCGTGCGTCCGGATGTGAATATGCACGCCTTCCACGGCCTGCCGTTTGTGGCGGCGATGGGCATGATGGACGCGCTCGTGGGCACGGCGTCGACGCCGGGCCTGGGCCTTGCCGGCAAGGTGGGTATCCAGTGGCCGAGCGATATCGCGTGCGGTGCGCCTGCGTTTGAGACGTCGCTCGCGCGTGTTACCGTGAACGGCGGTGCCGGTGCTGCGGGCATCTTCGGTGCCGTGACGGTTGATATTGAACGTTCGACACTGAGCGAGCTTGGCGTGGATATGGCAGATAAGGCGCTGGTCGAGGCATTGGCCGCCGCCGTGCTGGTCCGCGTGGACACCTGGGCGGCTGCCGCCAACACACCGCAGGGCGCTGCCGGCCCGCTGGCTCCGGTGCTGGGCGAGTACTTTGACATGGTGCCACTGCTGGGTCGTCAGGTCGCGGCGGTGTCGCCCAACGGTTTGCCGCTTGCGGTCGGTGTGTTTGCGGGCCTGGACATCTGGGGTCGCGCGACCATCAAGACTGATGCCGGCGAGCAGGAGTTTCCGCCCGAGGCCGTACGGATTCGCGGACTGTAACGCGAGGCGCCCGCGTTCAAAGATAGCGATGACAACAAGACCCTCCTCGGCTGTGCCGGGGAGGGTCTTGTTGTCTGGGGAATGGGTTGCCAGCGCCCTATTCCTCAAAACTGAAAATCTTTCGATTTTGAGGAATAGAATTAAGCCAGCTCGGCCTTTAACGAGGTATATTCGTTGCAGAGTCTATTCCTCAAAACTGAATAATTTTCGTTTTTGAGGAATAGCGATAGAAGACCGCAGGGAGGCACCAATGAAACTCATCAATAGAACGTCATATATGGACACGTTGACGAGCCTTATTGGCGTACCGGACATCAAGGTCATAACGGGCATTCGCCGTAGCGGTAAGTCAAAATTGCTCGAGGCCCTCCGCGATTACGTGGAGGCAAATCTGTCCAATTCGAATGTCATCCATATCAATTACAACCTCGACGAGTTCGAGGGCCTGCTCGAATATCATGCCCTGCTCGCCTATGTGAAAGAGCATCGAGTGTCCGACAAGCAAAACTTCCTGCTTATCGACGAGGTTCAGATGTGCGACGGCTTTGAACGCGCGATCAACAGCCTCCATGCATCCGAGCAGTACGACATCTTCATCACCGGATCGAACGCCTTTTTGCTGTCGAGCGATCTGTCGACGCTCTTTACGGGGCGCACGTTCGAGATCGAGGTTTTCCCATTCTCGTTTGAGGAGTATCGCCTCTATAGTGACGAGGGCGAGGTCGATCGCGACTTCGATGAGTACGCGAGAACCGGCGGTATGTCCGGCTCTTACCCTTATCCACTGCAGGAGCAGCGCTACCAATATCTCTCCAATGTCTTCAAAACGCTCATCGTGAGGGATATCGTGCAGCGGCATAACGTGAGAAACGAATCGGCACTGCTGCGCATTGCCGATTACATGATGGACAACGTCTCCAATATAACGTCGGCACGCAACATTACAGATGTTTTGAATGCGGATGGGCTAAAGATTACGAACAAGACGGTCGGCACGTACATGGGGTACCTGTGCGATGCGTTTGCCTTCTATAAAGTTCGTCGGTACGACATTCGCGGCAAAAAATACCTTAAGAGCGGCGAGAAGTATTACCTGGCAGACCACGCGTTCAAATACGCACTGCTTGGTACACGTGATATGGATTGGGGACGCGTATACGAGAACATGGTGGCCATCGAGCTGCTGCGCCGCGGATACGAGGTATACGTCGGTGTGCTCTATAAAAAGGAAATAGACTTTGTAGCAATCAAGCGAAGCGAGAAGCTCTACATTCAGGTGAGCGACGACATCAGCTCGGATAAGACGTTTGAACGCGAGATTTCGCCACTGCTGAGCATTGGCGATGCGTATCCCAAGATGATTCTTGCCCGCACGCATCACGAGGCCACGGATCGCGATGGGGTGCAGATCGTGGACCTGGCGAGGTGGTTGTGCGGCGAGGCTTAGCAAAAAAATCCTATTCCTCAAAACTGAAAAATTTTCGATTTTGAGGAATAGGATTGGCGGCTGGTTGCTGCGACCTGGCGTTTACTCTATCCCAGCTCCTGCATGCGGCGGTAGATTTCGCAGATGCCCTTGATGGTGAGTTGCCCGTCGACCACGTCGAAGGCATCGGTCGAATCGGCGACAATGCCGGCGAGACCGCCCGTGGCGATAACGGTGGCATCCTCGCGGCCCAGCTCGCGCTTCATGCGCGTGACCAGGCCCTCGGCCATGGCGGCGGCGCCCATCACGGCGCCGACCTTGATGCACTCTTCGGTGTCGCGACCGATGGCGTGTTCGGGCGCCTCGAGCGGCACGCTGGCGAGCTTGGCGGCACGGGCGGCAAGCGCGTCCATGGAGATGCGGATGCCCGGCGCAATCGCCCCGCCAATGTAATAACCGTCCTCATCGATGACGTCGATATTGGTCGCGGTGCCAAAGTCCACCACGATTGCCGGCGCGCCGTAGAAAGTCTCGGCCGCAACGGCGTTGGCGACGCGGTCGGCACCTACGGCTTGGGGGCGCGCCGCGCGCAGCTTGGTCACGGCAGCCGTCTGCGGCCCGATGACGATGGCATCCGCCGCGATGCGGTCGGCCACGGCGTGCCACTCGCGCGAGAGCTGCGGCACCACGCCCGCAAAGGCGATCGCATCGACCGCATCGAGCGAGAGGCCGTACATCTTAAAGAAACCCATCAGGCGCACGTGGATCTCGTCGGCGGTATAGGAGCGGTCGGTGGGCATGCGCCACGACTGCACCAGCTCGTCTCCGTCAAACAGGCCCATGGCCGTCTGCGTGTTTCCCATATCGATAGCGAGCAGCATGTCTACTCCCGGTGTCGGCATAAAAGGACGCGCACCATTGTATACGTGCCATCGACGGCGCTCGGCTGTGATTCGTTTACGGTGATAAGGGCTGAGAGGTTTAAATATGAAGGAATTATGCTCTACGAGATTTTCCTTGCCGTTTACCGAACTCCCACGTAATATTCTTTCTTGCGCACATGAGGCGCCCAGACATTGCGGGGTGGAGCAGTCTGGTAGCTCGCCGGGCTCATAACCCGGAGGTCGTAGGTTCAAATCCTGCCCCCGCGACCAAGAACTTGCAGCTCGTCGGCCTAGCCGGCGAGCTTTTTTGTTATTCCGGGACCGTGTTTTTCGGTCCAATTCTCAGCCTCTCAAACAAAATCTCGATCTGTAACATCTAGACCCGATTTGGGCGGCTAGGTGTTACAGATTGAGATGTTGAGTCCCCGCCTGGACGGTTTGTCTAAATCTGTAACACGAGGGATGGATTTTGCCGAGTAACTGTTACAGATTGAGATTTTCTGCCGGGACGGTTTTGGTTTGTCTCGATCTGTAACAGTTGCTCGGCAAAATAGGGTCTTACTGTTACAGATCGAGACAAACCGACGGGCCGCCCCGCCCCACACACCTGCCGCTACCTGCTATCCGCCGATTTCCGTTGCGCCACTGTGCTCCCATGCCATATCCTCTAAACAACTACGCGGCAACATCGCCGCCGCGCCTACAAGAGAGGAATGTCCATGACCGCACCCGCATCCAAACTGCTCCAGCCCATTACGGTTGGCCCCCTTGAGCTTAAAAACCGCATTATGTTCCCGCCGCTGACCACCGGCTACGAGGAGCGCGACGGTTCCATTGGCGAGCGCAGCCTGGCCTTTTACGAGCGTCTGGCCCGTGGCGGCGTGAGCTACATCGTCATCGGCGACGTTGCTCCCGTTATGACCGCAAGCCCCACGCCCAAGTTGGCGACCGACGCCCAGATCCCCACGTTTAAGGCGCTGGCCGACGCCGTTCACAAGCACGGCGCCAAGGTCGCGCTGCAGCTGTTCCACCCCGAGTACGATGTGCCCGGCGTCGGCCGCATGGTCATGGGTTCCATGGCCGCCGCCAAGGCTGCGCAGGAGGCCAAGGCCGCCGGCGACGAGGAGACCTTTGCCGCCAAGATGGCCGAGTCCAACGAGATCCGCAAGCAGGCCTACGCCAAGTTGCACCACGATATGCAGCACTTTGTGAACGAGGCGAGCGTAGAGCAGCTCACCCAGATCAAGGAGGCCATCGCCGCCTCGGCCGCTCGCGCGCAGCAGGCCGGCATTGACGCCATCGAGGTCCACGGCGACCGCTTGGTGGGTTCGCTATGTTCGGCCATCCTCAACAAGCGTACCGACGAGTACGGCGGTTCGTTCGAGAACCGCGTTCGCTATGCGCTCGAGGTCGTCGCCGCCATTAAGGAGGCCGCGCCGCAGCTGATGGTGGAGTACAAACTGCCCGTGATCATGGAGAACCCCGACGGCACGCCGCGCGGCAAGGGTGGCCTGCAGCCCGACGAGGCCTGCGAGTTCGCCAAGCTGCTCGAGGGCGCGGGCATCGACATGATCCAGGTCGCGCAGGCCAACCACACCGGCAACATGGGCGACACCATTCCGCCCATGGGTGCCATGCCCTACAACTGGACGCTGCCGGTGGCCGAGCGCGTCAAGGCCTTGGTCTCCGTGCCGGTGGCCACCGTCGGCCGTGTTGTTTCGGTCGAGGCCGGCGAGAAGATTCTTGAGGACGGCGCGGCCGACATTATCGCCTATGGCCGCTCGCTCATGTGCGACCCCGACATTGCGCTGAAGGCCGCGACCGGCGAGCCCATCCGCGAGTGCCTCAACTGCAACAAGGGCTGCGTCGACGCGATTCAAAACCGCAAGTACATCTCGTGCGTGCTCAATGCCGAGAACGGCGACGAGGCGACCATCGCCATCAAGCCGGGCGAGGGCGACAAGAAGATCGCCGTGGTGGGCGGCGGCATCGCCGGCCTGGAGGCCGCGCGCGTGGCGGCCAAACGCGGCTACGACGTGACCGTCTATGAGGCGAGCGATCATCTGGGCGGCCAGATTGTGCTGGCGGCCGCGCCTCCGCGCAAGGACGAGATCATGCGCTCGGTCGAGTATTACGAGAAGATTCTGCCCGGCCTGGGCGTGAAGGTCGAGCTCAACCATGCCGCTAGCCCTGCGGACCTCAACGCCGCCGACGCCGCGATTGTGGCCGTGGGCGCGCATGACGTGGTCATCCCCGTTCCGGGTGCCGACTCGGACAAGGTCGTCTCGAGCTGGGACGTGCTGGCCGGCAAGGTGGAGCTCGGCGGCCGCGTCGCCGTCATTGGCGGTGGCCTGGTGGGTACCGAGACTGCCGAGTACCTGCTGCAGCACGGCTGCGAGGTGGCGATCGTCGAGATGCTCGACAAGATTGCCGCGGGCGAGTCCGAGACCATTCTGCCGCTGATCATGAGCGACTTTGCCGCCCACAACGTGGAACAGCACGTTAAGACCCGCCTGACCGCCATTACCGACGAGGGCGTGGAGGCCGTGCACACCACCGAGGACGGCCCCGAGGAGCCGGTGAAGATCGCCTGCGATTACGTGGTGATGGCCGTGGGATCCAAGGCCAACGCGTTTGACCTGGATGGCGTGACGGTGCCTGTGACCTGCGTGGGCGACTGCTCGGGCGAGCGCACCGCCGACATTGCGAGCGCCATTCGCACGGCGTATCACGCGGCCAACGAGCTGTAGTTGAACATCGCGGCCAGGCGGGGCGGTAGCACGGATCCGCCTCGCCCGGCTGTGTCCCGTCGGGCGTCAACCGGTGCGGGGCCTGCAAGCGCAGCAGGCCCCGCCCTTTTTGTTTTGCTCCGGTGGATGGCAATGCGCGGCAATCATGAGGAGTAAGGACGTCTACTGCCTTGCCGATTACTCAAAATTATTGGGGGAGGGGTTAATAATCATATCCGCTATAGCAAAGGACATAAAGAGGTGTCAATTTTGTTGACAGGCGAATGACGATTGGCTGCGAGTCAGCTACCAGCGTAAATAATCGATAAAGAAATGTCGTAAATTGGTGCCAAATGCCCAGATAACGCCGCGTCTATTTTAATTAACTGCTTTGAGCAAACAGCAAAATGCTACTATCTAACAAGCACGTAAGAAAGCAGATTAACGGTTAAGGCTAAGAAGTGGCAGGCATGTCAGAAGCAACAAGGACTCGCGCGCATGCGCCCGAGGTTAGGCAGCGCGCCGTCGAGATCCTCCAAGAGGGGGTCGGTCACCGCGCCCTCGCCGCAAAGCTTGGCATTCCCCAGGCCACGGCTCGTCAGTGGGCCCGCGCATATGCCGTGGGCGGTGCCGACGCCGTGCTCAACGCTGGCGCTCGTCATCACACCTATTCGTACGACGTAAAGCTCGCCGTGGTTAAGGACCGTCTGGAAAACGGCCTGACGGTTCGCGAGGCCATGATCAAGCACAAGATTCCCAGCGAGTCTTCAGTCAAGGCTTGGTGCCGCCAGTATCGCGAGAGCGGTGAGTCCGCGCTGGTCGATAAGCCGCGCGGCCGCAAGCCGCGCGTTAAAAAGGCGGAATAGCGAACGGGATGGTGCGCCCACAGGGGCGCATTTTTCTTGCCGCCCCTCTGCTCCAATGCGGACAGACTCCTTACCCCGCACGTACAAAACTCCCCAGTTGACCGAAAACCCGCCGCCGTTACTCCTCAATTGAGCTATAACGTTAAACAATTGCAGCGTTTTTGCATGGGGGAGTG
>CAUHHV010000024.1 GCA_959606065.1 uncultured Collinsella sp. | reverse complement strand
TACGTGGCGTTAGCTGTGCCGTCAACAGACCACGCCGCCGGGCGTATCCCAAAATTGGCACATTTCCGCAAAGCCTACACAAAAGGAATCCCCTCCTGTGCGCGCTGGCGGATCCCCGGCCCGGGCGGCCCGCTGTTTAAGTTTGTCGCGAGTTCCGCACGCAAAGGAAAGCACTTAATGTGCTTTCCGTCTTGCGCAGGACTGTAGAGCAGCAAACTTAAACAGCGGGCCGCCCGGGCCGGGGATCCGACGTGCTCGTCGGGGCAACGTTACCTGCCAAAAAGGGGACAGGCTTTTTTGGTCAGTTTATCTGGGAAAACGTCGCGTTCCAGCGGTGATCTGCTCTCACCTGTCATAGGAAAATCGGCGACGTTTTCGGAAGTATGCGGCAACTTTTGAACTTACCGAGCACACCGGGGTTTTGCGATAACAAACCCGCAGGTAGAACGCTTGAGCATATGCGGTGTGGTCGACCCATCAAGATTTTGCCGCATACTTCCGAAATTTAGACGAATATCGCTCAAAATAACCGCCCATTTAACGCTAAAAAGGCCGCTTCCCCTCTTGGGAAGCGGCCTAGACCTTACGAATAGACGATGGTAAAGGGTACTTTCGTTTCGGTCTCCCCCGTTGATGTGTACCTCGCGCCCTCGAGGGTTACCGAGACCACTTGATCGACATCAATCAACTTCGTTGGCACCCAAATGTTCTCTCCGCTATTGCGTGCCATCGAAACATAGAAATTGTACGCCCCTGCGTCGTCATCTTCGATAATCTGCTCTGACCCATCCTTGTAGGTGACGGTCAGTTTATGATCAACTGCTTCATAGCCCAGATCATCGATGTGCGTCTGGATGGAAAACGGGCTAATCTCGAGAGACGAGTCATCGGAGCGGAGTTCTTTTGTATCGACGTGCGCTCCGACGTTAAACTCTGGCGTCGATACCTCGGTCACCTTCGCATCCTCACCTTTGCCCTCCGTCCAACTGATATTCCAGGTGACCGCATGTCGTAAATCTCGATCGCGATTCCAAGATGCAAAGTACATCGTGCCGTTAATGACCGTGTCGCTTGATGTGTCTTTATCAATGGTGCAGCGTGTATCAGCCCATTCCTCGCCGAAGTTCATGCTGGGTGTACTGACGCCCCCTTCTTCTTCACCATAGAGAACAAGTTCGCCTGTCTCTGCTGCCGGCTTGTAGTAGTTAACGCCATTTGGATTGGACAACGTAAACGTCACGGCTCCGCAGCCGTTTTGGTCAATAGCCATCTCATGGATATCGAGCGTATAGCCATTACCCTCGACGGACAGATCAACCTTCTGGACTGCACCCTCCAGGCTTTGGGGCGCGATACCATCACCAAACTCTCTGGTGTAGGTATATTTCGTCCCCGACGAGCCGCCATTTGTCCAGGTAACGGACTCTCCGTTGCCATGGTTTCCCCAGGCAGAGGCAAAATAACTGGAATTGACAACAGCGTAGGCGACCCCTCCGGTCGCCAGCACTCCGGCAAGACATCCGATTACGGCAACATACAGAGGCTTCGCGTGACCCTTTCGGCGAAGCGGCTCGCCAGCAGCGGCATAAAGAACACGGTCAGCAAGATCGCTATCGGCTTGGACGGACTCGAAGGCCTGCTTGATCTGGTTGGATTTCACGGTCGCCCTCCTCTAGGATGAACTTGAGCTTCGATCTGCCGCGAGCTAAACGCGTTCGAACGGTCGCGGCTGGCACATGCAGTAACTCGGCAATTTCTGAAGTCGAGAAGCCCAGATAGTAATAGAGCACGATAGGAATACGGAATCGCTCCGGAAGTCGCATAACGTCTGACAGGACCGCCTTGGTCTCCTCCTGCGCCGTCGAAAGCGAATCGGCCAGATTCTCAATATCCTCCACGCGCCTCCACGGCTTTCGAAAGAGAGATTTACATTCATTGATCGTGACCCGGATAAGCCATCGACGAAGATGCTCCCAGTTTTCAAATTGCGCGTCGCTTTTGAGCAACTTAAGAAAGACGTCTTGAGCGACATCGTCGGCGTCAGCGCGATCACGCAGATACGTCAATGCGATCCGAAACACGACATCCCGGTGGTCTTCGACCGCCTGTCTAAAAGCTTGTTCTTCCATAATCACCTCCCGGTGACACTGATGGTTCTTGATGGGGCCCTCACCATAGATACGCTTTGACCAAACGGAATGTTTCAAATTCAAGCAGGAAAAACTACCAAAATAAACCTGTCCTTTTTTGCAAGTGATCAACGGAACGCAACAAGTTGAGCATACGCAAGCGAGCGGCCCCCAGAGCGTACAAGGTGGCATGAAAAAGGCAGGGCATTGACCTTTTGGTCATGCCCTGCCTTTTGAATGACAGATTGTAGCTCTGGGGGCCGCGCAGCGACGGAGGTCGCCGCCGTTCGTTAGAACGGCGGAACTAATTACTCCTCGTCGTTGTCCTTGGCCTCTTCGGCGTCGTCGGTGTCCACGAGCTGGTTGAGCAGCTCGTCGAGGGAAGCCATGTCCTCGTTGATCGCGCCGTTGGCGGGAGCCTTCTTGTCGTCGATCGGGGCGCCCAGGAGCTCCTCGTCGGCGTCGGCGTGATGCGTCGGAGCGGAGGTACCCAGCAGGATATCGTCCGGACCGTCGGGGCTAAAGACCATCTGCAGCAGCTGCGAGAGGTCTTCCTCGTCGGCAACGTCGTCGTTGTTCTCGAGGATGTAGAGCAGATCGTGGGCCTCCAGGCCGTCACGGAGCTCCTCGATCGCCTTGGCGCCGATGCCATCGATGCGCAGCAGATCCTCCTCGGACTTGCCAACCAGGTCGCCGACCGTCTCGATGCCGACCTCGCTGAACTTGTTGGTCCAGCGCTGCGACACGCCCAGGTCGTCGAACAGGTACAGACGAGCCTTCTCGGCGGAGATGGTGTGGCCGTTGCGGGTGAACGAACCGTCAGCACCACCGAACTCGTCGTAGCCGGCCCAGTCGAGCTGCTGCGGGAGCTGCTCGTCCAGGTCCTTGAGCTCCACAGGGGCCCACTCAGGCAGCGACTTGGCGTTGGGCGAAGCCGGGCCGTCGATGTCCACGTAGCCGTCGGCCGTGCGATACGTCAGCTTGGCGTTGGCGTACGGCTTGAGGCCGGTACCAGCCGGGATCTTCTTACCGACGATGACGTTGGACTTAAGGTCGAGCAGGTGGTCGACCTTGCCCTCGATGGCAGCCTCGGTAAGGACGCCAGCGGTACGAATGAACGAAGCGCTCGACAGCCAGGAGTCGATGTTGGACGCGACCTTGAGCGTACCCAGGATGACGGGCTCGGCCACAGGAGCCTGACCGCCCAGACGGGCAACGCGCTCGACCTCGTCGGCAAACTCGTAGCGGTCGACGTACTGACCAAGCAGGTACTTGGAGTCGCCGGGGTTGGTGATCTGAACGCGACGCAGCATCTGACGTGCGAGCACCTCGATGTGCTTGTCGTTCAGGTCGACGCCCTGGCTGGTGTAGACGTCCTTGACGCTCTCGACGAAGGTGTGCATCGTCGACTCGATGTCGGTCAGCTTGCGCAGGTTACGGAAGTTAACGAAGCCCTTGGTGATCTGGTCGCCGGCGCGAACCTCGCAGCCGTCCTCGATCTCGGGCATGAAGCGCACCGAAGCGGGGACGCGACGCTCGTCGAGGACACGGGTGTGATCCTCGGAGTCGGTGAGCGTCAGCACGTACTCGGACTTCTCGGGCTTAATCGAGAGGTGGCCGGAGTACGGAGCCAGCTCGGCCTCGCGACCCAGGATCTTCTCGTTGACGTTGCCGACGATATCGAACATACGGCTGACCGTAGGCAGACCCTGCGTAATATCGTCGACGCCAGCGACGCCGCCGGAGTGAATGGTACGCATCGTAAGCTGCGTACCGGGCTCGCCGATGGACTGGGCGGCAATAATGCCGACCGCGGTACCGATGGCGACTGGACGACGGGTGGAAAGATCCCAGCCGTAGCACTTCTGGCACACGCCGTACTTGGAGCGGCAGGTGAGCAGCGCGCGAAGCTTGACCTTCTTGAGGCCGGCATCGACCATCTTCTGGATGTCGGCGACCTTCTCGATGTAGCCGTCCTGCTCAAAGAGCACGGTGCCATCGGGGGCCACGACGTCCTCGATGAAGCAACGGCCGACGAGGTCGGTGTTGAGGTCGGTGGTGCCGGGGATGATGAGGTTGTAGGTGACGCCCTCGTGCGTACCGCAGTCCTCCTCGCGGACGATGACGTCCTGGGCCACGTCGACCAGACGACGGGTCAGGTAACCAGAGTCCGAGGTGTGGGATGCGGTATCGACCAGGCCCTTACGGGCGCCGTAGGTCGAAATGAAGTACTCGAGCGGCAGCAGGCCCTCGCGGAAGTTCGCCTTAATGGGAAGGTCGATCGTCTCGCCGGACATGTCTGCCATCAGGCCACGCATGCCGCCGAGCTGACGCAGCTGGGTCTTAGAACCACGGGCGCCGGAGTCGGCCATCATGTAGAGCGGGTTCTCCTCGTCGAACAAGTCGAGCATGAGCGCTGCGACCTTATCGGTACAAGCGGTCCACTCGTTAACGACTTCGATGTGGCGCTCCGTCTCGTTGATGAAGCCCTCCTCGAAGTACTCGTTGATCTGGTCGACGTTGGCCTGGGCGCGATCGAGCAGCTCCTGCTTCTCGGCAGGGATGAGAGCGTCCCACACCGAGATGGTGAGGCCGGCGCGGGTAGCGTAGTGGAAGCCGGAGTACTTGATGGCGTCGAGGATCGGGCCGACCTTGGCCTCGGGGTAACGATCGCAGCAGTCCGCAACCAGCTTGGCCACGTCGCCCTTGACCATCTTGTAGTTCATGAACTCATAGTCTTCGGGCAGGCACTGGCGGTTGAAGATGATGCGGCCGATAGAGGTCTCGAAGCGCGCGGTCTTGTTGCCGGTGACGTCGTAGTCGACGAACTCGTTCTTGCCGTTCTTGACGCGGAAGATACGGGTGCCGTCCTCGTTGATGACATTGGCGTCGGCAGCGGACACGCGGACCTGAATCTTGGCCTGCATGTCGACCTCGGAGCGGCAGTCATAGGCGTGCAGCGCGTCGTCGAAGCTGGCGAACACGTGGTTCTCGCCCGGCAGACCGTCGCGGACCTGGGTCAGGTAGTACACACCGATGATCATGTCCTGCGAGGGGATGTTGACCGGCTTGCCGGATGCCGGCGAGCGCAGGTTGTTCGCAGAGAGCATGAGCACGCGAGCCTCGGCCTGAGCCTGGCTGGACAGCGGCACGTGGACGGACATCTGGTCGCCGTCGAAGTCAGCGTTGAAGGGCGAGCAGACCAGCGGGTGCAGGTGGATTGCCTTGCCCTCGACCAGCACCGGCTCAAAGGCCTGGATGGACAAACGGTGCAGGGTCGGTGCACGGTTGAGCAGCACGACGCGGCCGTCGATGACCTCTTCGAGGATGTCCCACACAAAGGTGGCACCGCGGTCGATAGCGCGCTTGGCGCCCTTGATGTTCTCGACCTTGCCGAGCTCGACCAGGCGCTTCATGACGAAGGGCTTGAAGAGCTCCAGCGCCATGGTCTTGGGCAGACCGCACTGGTGCAGCAGCAACTTGGGGTCGGTAACGATTACCGAACGGCCGGAGTAGTCGACACGCTTGCCCAGCAGGTTCTGACGGAAACGACCCTGCTTGCCCTTGAGGGCCTCGGCGAGCGACTTGAGCGGGCGACCGCCACGGCCAGAGACCGGGCGACCACGACGGCCGTTGTCGAACAGGGCGTCCACGGACTCCTGGAGCATGCGCTTCTCGTTGTTCACGATGATCGCAGGGGCGTCCAGGTCGAGCAGGCGCTTGAGTCGGTTGTTACGGTTGATCACGCGACGATACAGGTCGTTGAGGTCGGACGCGGCAAAGCGACCGCCGTCGAGCTGGACCATCGGGCGCAGATCGGGCGGAATGACCGGGATGACATCCAGGATCATGTTCGCGGGGCTGTTGCCACCCTTCAGGAAGGCGTCAACGACCTCGAGGCGCTTGACGGCCTTCTCGCGCTTCTGCTTCTGGGAATCCTCGTCGGCAATGATGGCCTTGAGCTTCTCGGCCTCGGAAGGAAGGTCGATGGCAGCGAGCAGGTCGCGGACGGCCTCGGCACCCATGCCACCCTTGAAGTACATGGAGTAGTAGCGGGTCATCTCGCGGAACAGCGGCTCATCGGAGATGAGGTCGCGCTCGGTGAGCTTCATGAAGGCGTTGAAAGCGTCCGTGCGGAGCTGCTTCTCGTCCTTGCACTCTTCCTCGATGTCAACGATGCCGGAGGCGATCTCCTCGGGGGTCAGCGGCTCCTCGTCGGAGAACTCGTCAAAGTTCTCGGGGTCGCCCTGCTCCTTGAGGGACTCGATCTGGCGGGCGCACTCGGCATCGATCTCTTCCAGATCGGCGGCGAGCTCCTCGCGCAGGTCGTCGGCGTCGGCCTCGCGGGCCTCATAGTCAACCTCGGTGATGATGTAGCTGGCGAAGTACAGAACCTTCTCGAGGTCCTTGGACTTGATGTCGAGCATACGGCTCATCGGGAAGCTCGTGGGGCTCTTGAAGTACCAGATGTGGGACACGGGAGCGGCGAGCTCGATGTGGCCCATGCGATCACGACGCACCTTGGCCGAGGTGACCTCGACGCCGCAGCGCTCGCAGACGATGCCCTTAAAGCGGATGCCCTTGTACTTGCCGCAGGAGCACTCCCAGTCCTTGGCGGGACCGAAGATCTTCTCGCAGAACAGGCCGTCCTTCTCGGGCTTGAGGGTACGGTAATTGATGGTCTCCGGCTTCTTGACCTCACCGTGCGACCAGGAACGGATCTGGTCGGCGGAGGCAAGGGAGATCTTTACCGAGTCAAAATCAGTAGCTTCGAAATCTGCCACAGTCAACTACTCCTTATCAGTGGTCGTGGCGGCGACAGCCTCGGGCGCCTCGGTGGTCTCGGCGTCCTCGGCCTCGACGTCGGCGTCAACGCCGGCGAGCGCAGCCAGGTCGTCGAGAGCGGAGGTCTCCTCGGCGGTCACAGGTGCGGAGGCGTCCTCGTCGGCATCGTGCATGGGCTCGATGTCCAGTGCGAGGGAGCGAATCTCCTTGACGAGAACCTTGAAGGACTCGGGGATACCCGGGACAGGAACGTTCTCGCCCTTGACGATAGACTCGTAGGTCTTGACGCGGCCCACGGTATCGTCGGACTTGACGGTCAGGATCTCCTGCAGGACGTTGGAAGCACCGTAAGCGTACAGTGCCCAAACTTCCATCTCGCCGAAGCGCTGGCCGCCGAACTGAGCCTTGCCGCCCAGAGGCTGCTGGGTAACCAGGCTGTAAGGGCCGGTCGAACGGGCGTGGATCTTGTCGTCGACCATGTGGCCGAGCTTGAGGATGTAGGACGTACCCACGGTAATGGGCTCGCGGAACTCCTCGCCGGTGCGGCCGTCGAACAGACGGGTCTTGCCGCGCTCGTCAAGCTGGGTGACGAACTCGGGGCGCATGTGATCGCCAAAGGCAGCGGTGGCCTTGTTGAGCATGTTCTTGTTGGCGCGACGGATGACCTCGGCGATCTCGTCCTCCTTGGCGCCGTCGAAGACGGGCGTCGCGGTGAAGAACGGACCGGGGACGTACTTGTCGGAGTCGGCCTGCTCGGTATCCCAACCGCACGCAGCAGCCCAGCCGAGGTGGCACTCGAGCAGCTGGCCGACGTTCATACGCGAAGGAACGCCCAGCGGGTTGAGGATAACGTCGATCGGGGTACCGTCAGCCATGTAGGGCATGTCCTCGACCGGCAGAACGTTACAAATAACACCCTTGTTGCCGTGGCGGCCGGCGATCTTATCGCCCTGCTGGATCTTACGACGCTGGGCGACGTAGACGCGCACCTGCTCGTTGACGCCGGGGGCCAGGTCGTCGCCGTTCTCGCGGCTAAAGCGGACGACGTCGATGACGCGGCCGTAAGCGCCGTGAGGCATCTTAAGGGAGGTGTCGCGGACGTCGTGGGCCTTGGCACCGAAGATGGCGCGCAGCAGGCGCTCCTCGGCGGTCAGAGCGCTCTCGCCCTTAGGCGTGACCTTGCCGACCAGGATGTCGCCAGGGCCGACCTCGGCGCCGATACGGATGATGCCGTCCTCGTCGAGGTTGGCAAGCATGTCCTCGGAGAGGTTCGGGATCTCACGGGTGATCTCCTCGGGGCCGAGCTTGGTGTCGCGGGCATCGATCTCGTGACGGGTGATGTTGATGGTCGTCAGCAGGTCCTCGGCCACCAGGCGCTCGGACACGACGATACCGTCCTCGTAGTTGAAGCCTTCCCACGGCATGTATGCCACGGTGAGGTTCTGGCCCAGTGCGAGCTCGCCATGATCGGTCGAAGGACCGTCGGCCAGGGGCTCGCCCTGCTCAACGGTGTCACCGACGCGCACGAGCGGACGGTGGTTGATGCAAGTGGACTGGTTGGAGCGCTGGTACTTGGCCAAGTGATACTCGTCCATGCCGCCGGCATGCTTGACGATGATCTTGGCGGCATCGGCAAAGATGACCTCGCCGGCGTTCTTGGCCAGGGTGACCTCGCCGGAGTCCAGAGCGGCGCGGCGCTCCATGCCGGTACCGACATAGGGAGCGGCGGGGTGAACCAGCGGCACGGCCTGACGCTGCATGTTAGCGCCCATCAGCGTACGCTTGGCGTCGTCGTGCTCAAGGAACGGGATCAGCGTGGCTGCGACGGAGAGCATCTGACGCGGCGAGACGTCCATGTAGTCGACGTCCTCGACGGGCACGTCGGCGGGAGCGCCGAAGGAGCCGTCGAAGTCGCGGGTACGGGCGATCACGGTGTGCGGACGGACGATCTTGCCCTCGGCATCGGTCGTGATGAACTCGTTGGTCTTGGGATCGAGCGGCGTGTTGGCCGGCGCGATGACGTGCTTCTCTTCCTCGTCAGCGGTCATCCAGTCGATCTGGTCGGTGGCAACGCCGTTCTCGACGCGACGGAACGGGGCCTCGATGAAGCCATACTCGTTGACGCGGGCGTAGAGGGCGAGCGAGCCGATCAGGCCGATGTTGGGGCCTTCGGGGGTCTCGATCGGGCACATGCGGCTGTAGTGCGAGTTGTGAACGTCGCGGACGGCCGTCGGCACGTTGGTGCGGCGGCTGGAGCCGGACTTGTGACCGGCAAGACCACCAGGGCCGAGTGCGGACAGACGGCGCTTGTGGGTCAGACCGGTCAGGGGGTTCGCCTGGTCCATGAACTGCGAGAGCTGCGAGGAACCGAAGAACTCCTTGATGGAGGCCACGATCGGGCGGATGTTGATGAGCGACTGCGGGGTGATCTCGTCGATGTCCTGGGAGCTCATGCGCTCACGGACGACGCGCTCCATACGGCTCATGCCGATACGGAACTGGTTGGCGACGAGTTCGCCGACGGTGCGGATGCGGCGGTTGCCAAAGTGGTCGATGTCGTCGACCTTGAAGCCCTGCTCGCCGGCAGCGAGGGACAGGAGGTAGCGCAGCGTCGCGACGATATCCTCGTCGGTGAGCACCGTGACCTCTTCCTCGGTGGTGAGGTTGAGCTTCTTGTTGACCTTGTAACGACCGACGCGGGCCAGATCGTAGCGCTGCGGGTTAAAGAGCAGGCCCTCGAGCAGGCTGCGGGAAGCGTCCACGGTGGGAGGCTCGCCCGGGCGCAGGCGACGGTAGATCTCGATGAGGGCGTCCTCGCGGGTGAGAGCGGTGTCGCGCTCCAGGGTACGCTTGATCACATCGGAGTTACCGAGCAGCTCGATGATGTCGTCGTTGGTGACGGCAATGCCAAGGGCGCGCAGGAACATCGTGGCGCTCTGCTTGCGCTTACGGTCGATGGAGACCATGAGCTGGTCGCGCTTGTCGACCTCAAACTCAAGCCAGGCACCGCGGGACGGGATGATCTGGGCCTTGTAGATCTGCTTGCCCGAATCCATCTCGGAGCTGTAGTACACGCCCGGGGAGCGGACGAGCTGCGAGACGACGATACGCTCGGTACCGTTGATGATGAAGGTGCCCTGATCGGTCATCATGGGGAAGTCGCCCATGAAGACGAGCTGCTCCTTGATCTCGCCGGTCTCCTTATTGGTGAGACGGACGTCGGTCAGAAGCGGAGCCTGATAGGTCATATCCTTCTCGCGGCACTCCTCGACGGTGTGCGCGGGGTCGCCGAACTGATGCTCGCCGAAGGTAACCTCGAGAACATGGTTCTGACTCTGGATGGGGCTGGATTCCTTGAACGCCTCACGAAGACCCTCGTCCTTAAAACGCTCAAAGGATTCCCTTTGAACAGAGATAAGGTTGGGGAGCTCCATGGCCTCCGGGATTTTCCCGAAGCTGACGCGCTTGCGCTCAGTGGCAGTGTATGCGTAGGTCACCAGGTTTTTCCTCCTTCACGGAAATGCTCGGTGGGTTGGCGAGGCATAGCTTCGCCAGTTATCGCAACCTAATAGTTTATCAGGTACCGACCGTTGGGCAAGAAAAGCCTTGACGCGATTGAGTTTTTGGAGTAGCAAAGTTTTTCGACAGAAAACACGCAGGTAGATGTATGTGTATCGAACATCTGTTCATATATTTTCTGTGAACAGAGAGCCGGCAATCGCAGCTCTTATAAAAAACGGGCGCGAACCGAGGTCCACGCCCGTAAATGTCGGTGCCCAAAGGCTTACTTGCGCATCAATCCGCCGCGCTCGTCGATGGCGTCCCAGAAGGCGCTGGCAAAGCGAGGGTCGCTTGCGGCCATGAGGGCGTTGGTGGCCATCCAGCCAGACGGGGTACCGGTGTCGTAGCCCGAAAGTGGATCGATGACGACAGCGTACATGGCCTCGCGGTCGAGCGAGCGGGCCATGGCGTCGGTAAGCTGGATCTCGCCGCCCTTGCCGGCCTGCTGATCGGCGAGCAGGTCCATGACCAGCGGGCTCAGCAGGTAACGACCGACGATGTACAGGTTGGACGGAGCCGCCTCGGGAGCGGGCTTCTCGACCAGACCGCCGATGCGCCAGACAGCGCCCGGCTCGGCATCGGCAACGCCCTCGGCGCCCTCGAGCGAACCGACGCGCTCGCCGGCGATAACGCCGTAGCGGCTGACTTCCTCGGGCGAGCAAGCAGCGACAGCGATAACCGAAGCGCCACCGTGCTCCTTGGAAACGGCGAGCATCTTGTCGCAGATGTCGCGGTTAGGCACAACGTAGTCGCCCAGAAGAACCAGAAAGTTCTCCCCTGCCACGGCGTCGGCAGCAGAGCGGATAGCATGGCCGAGGCCCTTGGGCTCGTACTGATAACGGAAGTCGACCGGCATACCGCCAGCGTGGGCGACGGCATCGGCATAGGCGTTCTTGCCGCGCTCGCGCAGCAGGTTCTCGAGCGAGCGATCGGGCTGGAAGTAGCTCAGCAGCTCGGGCTTACCGGGAGAGGTAACGATGATGGCGTCGTCGACCTCCTCGGGGTCGAGCGCTTCCTCAACGACATACTGAATGACCGGCTTGTCGAGCACCGGCAACATCTCTTTGGGCGTGCACTTAGTGCCAGGCAGAAAACGCGTGCCAAGACCGGCGGCGGGGATGATTGCCTTCATGTTATTCAAGGATCCTTTCGCAGGCGCAGAATGCGCCCTGTGCGTGCGGCACAGCGGCCGCAGACCAAATTGCGATACCGAAGTATCTTACCGCCGGAGACATACGTCGCCGTAAGGCAAACGCAATTCTTCAGCAGGTCAACGCAAATTATTGCTCGAATGGTGCAATTTTACGCCCCAGCGGTAACGGGATTGGCACGGCGAAGACAGCGGTGTTCTGCGTGCCGAGCAATGGGAATGAGGGGCCAAAACAAAAAAGACGGGGCTCGCAATGCGAACCCCGTCTGCAAAGAAATCTGGCGAGAAAGCCTGATTACTTGAGGGTGACAGCAGCGCCAGCAGCCTCGAGCTTCTCCTTGGCAGCCTCGGCGTCCTCCTTCTTGGCACCCTCGAGAACAGCCTTGGGAGCGCCCTCGACGACCTCCTTGGCCTCCTTCAGGCCAAGGTTGGTGAGCTCACGGACGGCCTTGATGACCTGGATCTTGTTGTCGCCGAAGCCCTCGAGCACGACGTCAAACTCGGTCTTCTCCTCGGCCTCAGCAGCGCCAGCAGCGGGAGCGGCGACAACGGCGGCAGGAGCAGCGGCGGAAACGCCGAAGGTGTCCTCGATAGCCTTGACGAGCTCGGAAGCCTCGAGAAGGGTCATTTCCTTAAGAGCATCGATGATCTCATCGGTGGTAAGCTTAGCCATTTCTAAGTCCTTTCGGTTTCCGTGCGTGTGCACGGAGATCAGTTAAAACACGGCGCGAATGCGCCAGGGGTGCGGCGTTGCCGCCGCGGGTGAAAACAGCGACTAGGCTGCCTTCTGCTCGGAGACCTGCTGGATCGAACGAGCGAGACCAGAGGAAACGCCGTTGACGCAGACAGCGATGTCGCGAGCGAAACCGGAGATGAGACCGGCGATCTGGCCGAGAAGCTGATCCTTGGTGGGCAGCTCGGCGATAGCCTTAACATCATCAGCGGAAACGGCCTTGCCGTCGGAGATACCGCCCTTGATCTCAAGGACGCCCTTGGACTTAGCGGAGAAGTCCTTAAGGGCCTTAGCGGCCTCGACCGGCTCGGTCTCGTAGAACACATAAGCGACGGGGCCGGCGAGGATCTCGTCGAGCTCGGGCTGCTCCTGGTTCTTGAGAGCGATCTTGACCAGGTTGTTCTTGTAGACCTTCATCTCGGCGCCGCACTCGCGAAGCTGATGACGCAGCTCCTGAGCCTGCTTAACCGTCAGACCGTTGTAGTTGACGACGAACAGACCGGCGTTCTCGGCGATACGGGACTCGATCTCTGCAACCTTGTCGATTTTGTACTGCTGGGGCATGAATTACACCTCCTCGAATTCTTTCCGGGCACGGTCCGCCACAAGGACGTGACGGGGGCATGTCCAAAAAGAAAGCCCCCGCGCTGCATGAGCGACGGGGGCGAGAAGACATATCTACTCGACCACCTCGGCTGGCGGGATATCCCATTAAGCTCGCGGGCGATGCCCGTTTGCACCGGCTGTCTCTGGCAGCGGATTCGTGCGTGAACCGAAAGTATTATGGCGGGGACCCCGGCGTCGGTCAACGGGAAACCGGGCTGCACACAATTCCACCATCCGGCCGCGCCGCCGAAGGCCAGGCGCAAGGTTTTCGCTCGGTCAGGTCCTGGGCTCGCACGAAGAGCACATTAAGTGCTCTTCGGCTCGTGCGGAATCTACGAAAACCTTGCGCCTGGCCTTCGGCGGCGCGGCCTGCGGTGACTTTGGGGCAGCCCGGTTTCCCGTTGGCCGGCACCCCCACTCATAAGCCTTAAGTCGGTGGGCTGATGATTTTGGGTCCCGTTGGGCTACAGAGTTGAAACGAAGGTGGACAGGCGGCGGAGGCCTTCGTCCAGATCTTTGTCGGAGACGCAGTAGCTGAGGCGGATGTAGCCTTCGGTGCCGAAGCAGTTTCCGGGGACTAGGGCTACGTTGGCCTCTTTGATGGCTTTGATGCAGAAGTCTTCGCTTGTCAGGCCGTACTGTTTAATGCTGGGGAAGGCGTAGAAGGCGCCGGCTGGTTCCACTACGTCGAGATCCATGGCGTCTAAGGCTGCGAGTACGCGCTCGCGGCGGGCTCGGTAGACTTTGAGCATGGGGGTTGGGTCGACGGTGAGGGCTCGGGCTGCGGCGTCCATCTCGAAGGAGACGGCGCTCGATACTAGGTATTGGTGAGCTTTTGCGATCTCGGCGATGACGGGTGCCGCTGCCGCGAGCCAACCCAGGCGCCAGCCGGTCATGGCCCAGGGCTTGGAGAAGCTCTCGATGACGACCGTCTGCTCGCGCAGCTCCGGGTGTCGCTGGGCGAAGCGCTCGTAGCCGTCCACATAGACGAGGCGGTTGTATACGTCGTCGCAGACTACGTATACAACCGCCTGCTCTGCCACGCGCGCCACGGCGTCGAGCGATGCCGTGTCGAGGATGCAACCCGTGGGATTGTTGGGCGAGCAGATGACGATGGCCTTGGTCGCCGGGGTCACACAGGCGCTAAGCGCGTCCTCGTCAATCTGGAATTGCGCAGGTTCCGTATCCAAAAAGACCGCTTTGGCGTGATTGGCCACGACGATGCTCTCGTACAGACCAAAAGCCGGCGTGGGGATAATAACCTCGTCGCCGGGGTTGAGCATAGCCATGAATGTTGCCGACAGGGCCTCGGTCGCGCCGTCGGTCAGGATGACCTCGTCGGCGGAAAACGCCAGGCGCGCATCCCCCATGTAGGCAGACAGTGCCTCGCGCAGGGCGGGGCGACCGTTGTTGGGCGGATAGTGTGTGTCTCCGCGGCCCAGTGCGGCGGTCGCCTCGGCGCTAATCACATCGGGCGTGGGAAAATCGGGCTCGCCAAGCGCAAGCGCGATGCACCCTGGGTGCTGGGCGGCGAGCGCGTTAATCCGACGGATGCCGGAGGGCTTGAGCGTGGCAAGCGAGGTATTCATGGGCAGACGCATGGCGTTCCTTTCGTAAGGGTTGCACTAGGATAGCGCGGCGAGGCGCCGCCAAACGGTGTAACCTAAACGGAAACGGACTGGAAAGGAGATGGCATGGAGGCGATCGCACGCGGCGATGTACCAAAAACGCAGCAAACCATTGCGTATATCAGCATTCCCAATAGCTCCGATCTTGAGTTTTTGCTTTGGGACCTCCAGGATGCCATCACGGCGTATGCCCGGCTTTCCGGCACCGCACTCCCCCGCCCGGTCAACTTGAAGTCAAATGACGCCGTTGCGGTCGATGGCATGGTGCTCGCTGTTGATGATGCATTTGACGATGAGGCGATGGCCGCTGTCGAGCAGACACTCGATCGCTTTGGCGGTACGGGAACGCGTGTCTATGCCGTGATTCGAGCCGCACAAGAGGGCACTGAGCAGGCGCGTGGGGCCGCCGTTCGTCTGCACAAGGCATGCGAGCGCCAGGGCCAATTGTGGTGTGGCGGCGTTGTCATCTGCGCCGGCAGCGGCATCGCAGCGCTTCGCCATTCCCCACGCATGGGCCTCTTGCGCCGACCATTTTCGGAAGCGATGGATAAGCTTGTGGGCGCCGTGCGCATAGGCTGCTCCATTGAGCATGCGCAGCTGCTTGGCGGTGGCAATGCCGGTAGCGTCGACGCCGACGGCATGGTGCGCGCTAGGCCTGCTGTGCCCGCGCTAATCTGGCGCGCCATCATCAAACGCCTCGGCGCCCATGCTCAATCAGATATCTAAATTACAGGGCGCCCCAGTCAACGGCTTCGTGCCAACGCTCAACAAGACGCCCCAGACGCCAGGCGGCATTGGCGGGACTTGTCGAGGGCAGGACGATGGCGGGCAGCCCGGTGCGTTCTTGTAGATAGCGCTTGTAGAGCCGGCCAGCTGTACCACCGTTGCATATCACCTGCTCAATGGGAGCTGCGCCGGCAATGCGCTCGACATGCGCCGGAACGACGTTTTTGATGCTCGCGTCGCTTGAGCCCTTGATGTCACAGCTCTC
Organism: uncultured Collinsella sp.; assembly: GCA_959606065.1. GTDB lineage: Bacteria > Actinomycetota > Coriobacteriia > Coriobacteriales > Coriobacteriaceae > Collinsella. The sequence continues at coordinate 20,188 of CAUHHV010000024.1, read as the reverse complement.
GATCACGTCCCACAGGGCCACACCGCCGTTGAGCAGCATAGCCCGCTTGGCAGCAACCGAGGCGTCGAGCGTCGCGGGCTCGCCGCTCGCCAAAGAGTCTCCCTCGTTGGGCGGCACGGGCACACCGAGGCACGCGGCCATCACACGCCAAAAGCGATTCTGAGGGTTGCCGTAATAAAAGGCGTTGGCGCGCGAAAGCACCGAGGGAAACGATCCGAGCACCAAAACGCGCGAGTGCTGGTCGAACACGGGCTCAAACCCATGCTCAATATGTTGATAGCCCTCGTCAGACACAGGCATGGCCTAGGCCCTCAACAGATAGCGCACCTCGTAGGGTGCAAGCTCAAGGGCACCCGTAAGCTCGACCGTGGGCGCATCGTCGGCAAGTAGGTCGGCAAAGGAGCCGTTGAGCTCGCCGGCTCCAAAGGTATAGGGCTCGTTCACGGCATTGACCGCCACGAGCACCGTCGCGTCGTCGCAGGCGCGCTCGAACAGCAGCTGCTTGTTCTGAATCACCACGTTGCGATAGGCACCATAGTTGAGGGCACGGGCCGCCGCGTCGTCTGCCGAGCGCAGGTGCGCGAGCTGCTTGATGAAGGCCGTCAGCTCGTTGGGCGCAGGCTCATCGAGCGCAGGTCGCAGCGCCCAGTCACCATCGGGGCCGCCCTTTTCGCCAGGAATCCCCCACTCGCTGCCATAGTAGACGCACGGAATGCCCGGCATGCCAAAGAGCATGCCATAAGCGGGGCGCAGACAGGACTTGTCGGTAAGGATGCTCGCCAGGCGCGGCACATCGTGGTTGTCGACAAACGACAGCAGATGCTTGCCGCGATAAATGCACCACGGGTCACCGCCAAACTGGCGGTGCAGCGAGTGCGCGATCTCGAACATATTGACCGAGTTAAAGCTGGAGTACAGGCCCTTGTAGCACTCGTAGTTGGTGCAGGAGTCGAGCATCTCGTCGTTGACGATCTGGTTGTAGTCGCCGTGGAGCGTCTCGCCGATCAGCACAAAGTCGGGCTTGAGCTCACGGGCAAAGGCGTGCAGGCGGCGCATAAAGTCGCGGTCGAGCATATAGGCAACGTCCAGGCGCAGGCCGTCGACGCCAAAGACGTCGGCCCAACGGCGCACGGACTCGAGCAGGTAATCGACCACGGCGGGGTTTTGCAGGTTGAGCTTCACGAGCTCAAAATGGCCTTCCCAGCCCTCGTACCAAAAGCCATCGCCATAGCAGGAGTCGCCGTCAAAGCTGATGTGGAACCAATCCTTGTAGGGCGAGTCCCACTTGCGCTCCTGCACATCGCGGAAGGCCCAAAAGCCACGGCCCACATGGTTGAAGACCGCATCGAGCACCACGCGGATGCCATGGGCGTGCAGCGTCTCGCATACAGCGGCAAAATCGGCATCCCCACCCAGGCGACGGTCGATATGGCGCAGGCTGCGCGTGTCGTAGCCATGGCCGTCGGATTCGAGCGGCGGGTTAATGAGCACAGCACCGATGCCGAGCTCTTGCAGGTAGTCGGCCCATTGGGCGATCTTCATGATGGGCGCATCGGGGTTGGGCGCTGCGTTGGCAGCCTGGGCGAGCTCATCTTCGGCAACGGGCGCGGCGTTTTCGCGCGGAGCTCCGCAAAAGCCCAGCGGATAGATCTGATAGAACGTCGTCTCGTATGCCCACATAGCAACCTCCCGGTAAGCTCAACACAACGACATCCATTGTATGCCCGCCGCGTATCCCCTCCCCCAAAATAAGTTGCGGTGAAATAATTCCTGCTTGGGCCTTCAGAGGCCTTAAACAGGAGCTATTCCACCGCAGCTGATGAGGGGACGTGATTAGGCGACGGGCTTTGCGCGGCGTATGGCCGGGAACAGCACCGTGATGGCGAGGATGACGCCCACGACGGTAATCGCCCCGCCCGCGAAGCCAATCCAAGCGATACCGGGACCCGAAACCACGGCGCCACCGATTGCGGTGCCCGTGCCGATACCCAGATTGAACAGGCCCGAGAAGATCGACATGGCGACGGCCGACGAATCCGCCGGTGTGTACTTGATGAGCTCGGCCTGAAACGCCACGTTAAAGGCCGTGGCGCAGCAGCCCCATAGCGCGCAAACAGCGAGAACGGCGACGAGCGACGGTGCAACCGGACCCATGAGCAGCAGAGCCACCGGCACGCCGGAGAGCGTGATAGCCAAGAACGGGAAGCGATGCCCATCGAACAGACGGCCGAACAGCCAGCTTCCGAGCAGACCAGAGCAGCCGAACGCCGTCAGCGTCATGGTAATAGCGCTTGCGTCGACGTGCGCGACCTGCGCCAGGAACGGCTCGATATAGCTGTAACCCGCATAATAGCCGGTTGCCATAAAGACCGTGACCGCGTAGAGCACGATCAGGAACGGGTTCTTGAGCAGCACGGGCAGCTGTTTGACGGTAAAGCGCTCACCCGCCGGCATAGCCGGAAACACCGCGGCTTGGTACACCACCGCGGCGGCAGAGAAGGCACCGACCACGGCGAATGTCATGCGCCAGCCCACGGCCAGCCCGATGGCGCGGCCGATCGGCAGGCCAAAAATCTGCGCGATGGACGAGCCCGTGGCGATTATGCTGATGGCGAGCGCCCCATGGCGGGTGTCGACCAGGCGCGAAGCCATGATCGAGGCGACCGACCAGAACACGGCATGCGCGCAGGCGACCACCAGACGCGCGCAAACCAAAATAGGATAGGTGGGCGCCAAGGCGGACAAGAACTGGCCGAGCGAAAACACGGCCAAAACGCCCAGCAGCATCCGCTTGAACTCAAAGCGCGAGGCAAACACCATGAGTGGCAGCGACAGCAGCATGACACCCCAGGCGTAGACCGAAATCATGATGCCTGCCTGGGCCTCGGTGAGCGAGAACGATGCGGCAATATCAGTCAGAAGGCCAATGGGCATGAACTCCGACGTGTTGAACACGAACGAACAGCAGGCAAGCCCGATAAGCGGGAGCCACTGCTTGAGCGAGATGCCATCTTGTCTTGCCTGAGTCATGTAGGAACCCCCTCCGATTGTCTTGAGCGATGGGCGATTATATAGCAACGGCCCCGCATCCGTCAGCAACAGATGCGGGGCCGTAATCAACTCAATACACAGAGGTTGCGCCATCAATAAATAACTAAGCCAGCCCCAGCAATATGCCCGCCGAATGCACGACAAACGCCACGATCCAGGCGACCGTCACCTGAAACGCGAACACGGCCACGGCATAGCGCGCGCCCAACTCGCTCTTGACGGCGCCGATTGCCGCTACGCAGGGCGGGTACAGCAGCGTAAAGACCAGGAACACGTAGGCGGTAAACGGCGAAAACATGGTCGACAGCGCCGCGGGCGACGTTGCGCCCAAAAGCACCGTGAGCGTCGAGATGACGCTCTCTTTGGCAATAAGTCCGGTGACGAGCGCCGTGGATGCACGCCAGTCGCCAAAACCGAGCGGGGCCAGCACCGGCGCGATGATGCTACCCAGACCAGCAAGCAGGCTTTGCGACTGGTCGGCGACCACGTTAAAGCGGATATCGAACGTCTGCAGGAACCAGATGACCACCGTAGCGGCAAAGATAATGGTAAAGGCCTTGGTGATGAAGTCCTTGGCCTTATCCCATGCCAGCATCACCGTCGTCTTGACGCTCGGCAGGCGGTAATTGGGAAGCTCCATGATAAACGGAACCGGGTCGCCCTTAAATGCCGTGCGGTTGAGCACCAAAGCCGCGATGCAGCCGACCACGATGCCGATCAGATAGAGCGAGACCATGGCGGGAACTGTCGCTTGCGGGAAAAACGCCCCGCACAACAGACCGTAGACCGGCAGCTTGGCCGAGCAGCTCATAAACGGCGTGAGCATGACCGTCATCTTGCGGTCGTGCTCGGACGGCAGCGTGCGGGTCGACATGATAGCCGGCACGGTGCAGCCAAAACCAACGAGCATGGGCACGAAGCTGCGGCCCGACAGGCCAAAGCGACGCAGCACCTTATCCATGACAAAGGCAACGCGCGCCATGTAGCCCGAGTCTTCCAGAATGGAGAGGAACAAGAAAAGCACGACGATAATCGGCAGGAAGGTCAGCACACTGCCCACGCCCGCGAGCACGCCGTCGACAGCCAGCGAACGCACCACATCGTTGGTGCCGAACGCTTTGAGACCCGCATCGGCCGAGGCGATGATGGCAGCGATGCCGTCCTCCATGAGTCCCTGCAACGCCGCGCCGATCACGCCAAACGTCAGCCAAAAAACGAGGCCCATGATCACCAGGAACGCCGGGATGGCCGTATAGCGACCCGTCAGGATGCGGTCGATCTTGACGGAGCGCACGTGCTCGCGGCTCTCGTGCGGCTTGACGACGCAACGCCCGCACACGTCGCCGATAAAGCCGAAGCGCATGTCAGCCAGCGCAGATAGACGGTCGGTGCCGGCCTCGCCCTCCATTTGGCTAATGATGTGCTCGATGGCGTCGAGCTCGTTGCGGTCCAGGTGAAGCGCCTCGGTCACCAGCTCGTCGCCCTCAACCAGCTTGGTCGCCGCAAAACGCACGGGAATGTGCGCCGTCGCGGCATGGTCCTCGATAAGGTTGGCGATGCCGTGAATGCAGCGATGCAGCGCGCCGCCGTCCGGACCATCGGGCGCGCAGAAGTCCAGGCGACCGGGACGCTCGCGGAACCGCGCCACGTGCAAGGCATGATCCACCAACTCGCCAATACCCTCGTTGCGGGCAGCACTAATGGGAACAACAGGCACGCCCAGCAGGCTCTCGAGCAGGTTGACGTCCACGGCGCCGCCGTTGGCCGTCACCTCGTCCATCATGTTGAGCGCGATGACCATGGGTCGATCGAGCTCCATAAGCTGCAGCGTCAGGTAAAGGTTACGCTCGATGTTGGTGGCGTCGATGATATCGATGATGGCGTCGGGGTGCTCATCCAGGATAAACTGGCGGCTTACGATCTCCTCGCCCGTGTACGGCGACAGAGAATAAATGCCGGGCAGGTCGGTAACGCTTGCCTCGGGGTGGTTGCGGATGGTGCCATCTTTGCGGTCGACCGTCACGCCAGGAAAGTTACCGACATGCTGGTTGGAGCCCGTCAACTGGTTGAACAGCGTGGTCTTGCCGCAGTTTTGGTTGCCGGCGAGGGCAAAATGCAGCGGTGCGCCCTCGGGCACGGCCGTCTTTGCCGCGCGGGGCGAATACGTCCCCTCGCCCAGGGCCGGATGCTCCGTCGTGCCGATTGCAGCGTTAGCGCGCGGACCCGTATCGGTGTCGTGAATGCCCACGAGCTCGATGCGAGCGGCATCGTCCTTGCGCAGCGTCAACTCGTAGCCACGCAGGCGAATCTCGAGCGGGTCGCCCATAGGGGCGTACTTCATCATGGTGACTTCGGTGCCCGGCGTTAGGCCCATGTCCAAAATATGCTGTCGGAGTGCCTGATCGTCCGATGCCACCGATGCGACAACGGCATCCTTTCCAATCTCGAGTGTATCGAGTCTCACGTCCGCGTTCCTCCCCCGGCGCCCACAGGGCGTTGCATTTTGTTTATCTTGGCTAACCGTTTGCCATGGCTAACCATTTAACCACGCATGATAGCGCGAACACGCAACGATGTTCAATCGACAGATCGGTGCAATGGGAATTCTGGGCCGTGGTTTCCCCGAGGACCGAAAGCCGCCCGCCCCCTCGACAAAATGATCCATTCCCTTCGCCGCATGCAAAACAACCAAGGAGTGTCCCAAGGCGCCGGCACAACAGGAACGTCCCCAGCTGCCGGCAGCATTTCGCCGCAACAGCAAAGGCCCGCGCTGGCAACAAATGTCACCTGCGCGGGCTTGGTGGGCGCTCACATAGGCACGTTATAGAGACCCACACCAGCTATGGAATGCCAAGTAGCACCGATACGCAATGCCCGCCGGCTTACCAAGCAATGAAACTCGCCATAGCCTTAGACAATCGGCGCAATGCCGGCAAAGTGCAGATACAGCGAAATGATTGCCACGACAATGACCACCGCTGCGATCAGCTTGTCGTGCAGATGCGGAAGCACCGGCTTACCGCGGCCTCGCTCGCCCAGCATATAGACGGGAATGGCCGGAGCAAAAAGGATCGTCGTGATCATAACGCCCTGAAGACCCGTCGACCACACCAGGAACAATGTGTAGATGAAGCCGAGCGTACCGAAGAAGCGAGCTTTGCCGACGCTTGGCGCATGCGGCCCGTCCAGATGCTCGTTCTTCCAGCCAATCACCATGTAATAGGCAGCCGAGCAAACATACGGAACCAGAATCGTATTGACTGCGCAGCTATAGAAGAACTGATAGGTGCTCGCCGCCACATACGACACGATCAAGAAGAGTTGCGTAATGCCGGAGCTCACGAGAATCGTTACCACCGGGGCATCGTGTTTGTTCGTCTTGGCAAACGCCAGAGGGAAGGACCCCTGGCGCGCTGCCTCGAACGGCGTCTCGGATGCAATGATGACGTAGCCCAGCATCGCGCCGACCAGCGAGAGAATAACGCCAAGGTTTACGATGGCAGCGCCAACAGGACCGATTGCGCACTCGAGAATTCCCGCCATGGAGGGCGTTGCGAGCTGTGCCATCTCCTCGCGCGGCATAATGCCGAGTGACAGCATCGAGATGATCAGATACAGCGTGAACACAGCCGCGAATCCAAGTGCCGTCGAGCGGCCGACGTCACGCACGTACTTTGCACGGCCCGAGATAACGACAGCGCCCTCGATGCCCGTGAAGACCCAGACAAGGGCGATCATGGTCGAGACAACCTGCTCGCCAAAGCCAGGACCAGCCGGCTCTCCCCAGAAGTTGTCCATAAAGATATCGACGTTGAACTTGCCCAGGAGCACGATGCTCAGCACAAAGAGTCCCAACGGCACCAGCTTCGCCAACGTAACGATCGTGTTAATGCCCGCAGCCTCCTTAACGCCACGAAGCACAAGGGCGGTAAGGAACCACAAAAACACGCTGGCGCAGACGATGGAAAGCAAGTTGTTGCCCGCGCCAAACGCAGGGAAGAAATAGCCCAGCGCGCTAAACAGCAAGAGCGCAAAGCTCACGTTGGAAAGACATGCGCTGATCCAGTAGCCCCAGGCGGAGTTGAATCCAATGTAATCGCCAAAACCGGCCGCAGCGTATGCATAGATGCCGCCGGTCAGGTCGGGACGGGCCTGAGACAAACCGTTGAACACCATCATCAGCGCAAAGACGCCAATAAAGCAAATTCCCCACGAGACGATAACCGCACCGGTATTTGCCCCGCCCGCTGCCATATCGCCGGCAAGCGAGAAGATGCCGCCACAAATACTGGCGGTAATGACCATCATGGTCAGACGAAAGAGATCGAGGCCATTAGGGTCGATAATCTCGTCGTTTTGAGCTTTAGAGGCCATTGTATGTGCACCCCCTTCATCATGTGATCGAACGAAAGATGGCCCGGACGTCCCGAATCGGGTGCCGGGCCATCGGTCAAGCGATCATCAGACTGTTACAGCCATCGCGTTAGAAGCGCAGTGACAGGCAAGAAAGGCCGCCGTCGACCTTGCGATACTCGGAGGTATCGACGACGAGCGTCTTGTAGCCCAGATCCTGCACGGCCTTGAGCACGGTCGGATAGCCCTCGGCAACGATGACCGTACCGTTGACCCAGATGCAGTTGGCGCCATAAGCCTCGTCCTCGGGCACGACGATCTTGTTGTACTGGGCAAAGTCGGGCTTATCGATGAACTCACCGGAGACGAGCATGTTGTTGTCCTCGATGTAGTTAACGCCCGTCTTGAGGTGCAGGACCTCCTCCAGCGGAACCTCGGAACCCTCGAGGCCCCAGCCCTCGAGAATCTCGCAGAACTGGCGGATGCCCTCTTCGTTGGTGCGAGCGGAGCGACCGACGTAGAAATGGTCGCCGACCATCATGACGTCGCCGCCGTCGAGCGTGCCCGGAGAAACGATGTGCTTGACATGCTCGTCGTCAAAGAAGCGACGGACGGCCGGCTCGATCTCGTCCTTCTCGCCGTTGCGGCTATCGGCGCCGGGGTTGGTAATGATGGCGCCGCAGCGAGTGATAACGGCCGGATCTTCGACGAAGCAGCTGTCAGGATACTGCTCGAGTGCCGGCAGCACCGAGACATCCACGCCGCACTGCTCGAGCGCATGCTCGTAATCGTAATGCTCCTCGATGGCGCGCTCGTAGATGGGCTGGCCAAGCTCGGGGGCACTCGTGATGCCATTGCTCAGGGACTTGCCGGGGCGGCGGATGATGACGTGGCTGAACTTGGTCATGATGATCCTCCTTGGATCTCTTAGCAGAGAGCGGGACTTCTTCGCGCCCGCCTTCCTTTCGATGGCTTTATCTTAGTGCGGTTTTCCTGTTTTGTATATTGTATACAATACTGAACGGTAGATATTCATCGGTAAGCGTATTCTTACGTATCGGCGCAAAGTAGCACGATTTAGCTGGTCGTTCTATAATTCAATTGAGCTATTCAAGCGAAACGTATTTATTTTTAGAAATATACAGTTAAGGAACATAAGCTCATGGAAACGCTCAGAAGGCCCCTGAAGGACCACGTATACGACTATATTTCGAGCCGTATTGACGCCGGCGAGTTGTCCGCCGGCGACCGGCTGAGCGAGCAGACGATCTGCGATGCCATGGGCGTGTCGCGCACGCCGGTCCGCGAAGCGCTCATCCAGCTGGCAAGCGATGGCTACCTGGACAATCTCCCCCGCCGCGGATTCCGCGTCCGTGGGTTCGATCAGCAAAACGCCGTTGAAGTCTTTGAGATTATGGGACCGCTCGACGGGCAGGCCGCATATCTCGCCTGTCCGAATCTAACTGACGACGATATTACGCAGCTGAAATTTCTCGTCGGCTCCATGGACCTCGCGATCCAAGGCGGTCTCATCCGTAAGTATGACGACATTCAGCGAGACTTTCACCTTACGTACTTCAACCGCTGTGGCAACGACCGTCTGCGCGATATGATCTCGCAGCTCGAGCGTTGCTTTATCAAGCGCGATTACGAGACTGTTGACCAAGAGACGGCTTGCAAACTGCTCAATAAAGCCAACAACGAACATGCTCATATTCTTGAGTTGTTCGAAGCACGAGACGCGACGGGCGTGCGCGACTACGTTCGCGATGTCCATTGGAACACGGAAAACGCCCAGTTCACCGTCTGGTAGGAAAGCAACAAGGAAAGCTATCAGACGCCCATCTCACGAGAGTGGATAATCCCCCGTTTTTGTCGAAAAGCAGACCAAAAAATGGGAGATTATCCACTCTCGTGCTGCGCGGTCTAGAAGCCGTGGCGCTCCAAAAAGCGGAAGGCCAGGCGGATCCAGGGACGGACCGCCACCTGCTTGTCCTCGTTGTCGACTGCGGTATTGGCGTTGCCGAGCGAAAGGCCGTGACCACCCTGGTCAAAGACGTGCATCTCGCATGCAACGCCCTCCTCGGCCATGCGCTGCGCAAACGGGTAGACCTGCGCGATCGGTGCCGTCTTGTCGTCGGACACGCCCCACACAAAGGTCGGCGGCATCTGACGCGAAACATGCGTGGTGGGGCAGATATCGGCCAAATGCTCGTCAGTTGCCTCGCCACCCGTCACCATCGACAGGTAGTCGTTGAGCAGATCGCGCCCCGTCTTGCCGCCCGTCTTGGGCACACGCAAGTCAATGCGCGGATCGCGCGTCTGCATATCGCGCACATAGGCAAAGTCGAGCAGCGGATAGCCCAGCACCACGGCATCGGGACGAATGTCGTCCGGACGCGCCCCGGCAAGTGCCGCGAAGGGGCCGGTCTTCCACTGCGTTGCCAGCGAGGCACAGATCATGCCGCCCGCTGAGAATCCCACGACGCACACGCGCTTAGGATCGACATGCCACTCGTCGGCGTTGGCGCGCACCGTGGCGACCATCTTGGCAAGATCTGCCTGGGGGTGCGGAAAGCTCACGTCACCCGTGCCACTCGTCACATAGTTGAGCACAAAGGCCTGGTAGCCGCGGTCCAAAAACGCAAACGCCACCGGGTCCTGCTCGTGCGGAGCGATATGCGTAAACCCGCCTCCGCCGCAGATGATCACCGCGGGGCGGCGGCCATTGGGCTTGTCGGGCAGCGGCTCGGCACCCAAATACGTAAACGTCGCCGGATAATCCTCGGTCGGCTCCTCGCCCCACAGCGCATGGTTCTCGACAATCATATGTGCTCCCTTCGCGCAAATTATGCGCACTCTTTTTTCGCATCTAAGCGTACCCCAGTTGGGTGCAGGACGCAGAAACTCTCCGGCAATAAGTTTCCCTCCAACTGATATATCACATAATCCCAGCTCAGAGGTATCGCTGAGCAGCGTAGAATAGGGGGCGTTGACCAAGCCGCGAAACACATATGAAACGTTTCCGGCAAACCAAACGCGCGATATGCGCCTATTTAAGTTGGAGGCAACTATGGGTCTGCTCGATTCGCTTAAGTCCACCTTCACCTCGACCGGCGAGGCGTCCGTTCCGCCCGCAGCAAGCTTCGCCACCCGCGAAGGCGTCATCTATGCCCCCGTCAATGGCGTACTCGTCAACCTGGACGAGGTTCCCGACGAGACGATCGCCTCGGGCATGCTTGGCCAGGGCTATGGCATCGAGCCCATTACCGGCACCATCTATGCGCCCGCCAACGGTCGCATCGGCGCCACCACCGTCACCAACCACTCCATCGGCATGATTACCGAGGACGGTCTTCGCGTGTTCATCCATGTCGGCCTGGGCACCGTGGAAATGAACGGCAAGGGTTTTGCCCGCTTTGTTGAGATGGGCGATGAGGTCAAGGCCGGCCAGCCGCTCATCAGCTTCGACCGCGACGCCATTAAGGCCGCCGGCCACGAGGACATCGTGACCGTCATCGTCTCCGAGCTCGATCGTCTTAAGAGTATCGACCATGTCGGCGAGTCTGGCACGCTTATCGGCGGCAATCCGCTCGTCAAGCTCGGCGATCCGCTGTTGGTTGCCAAGACCAAGTAGCAAACCGCCGTCATCACATAACGGGCCAACCGCCTGTGCATCTTTGCCGCATCTGTGTTGTTGTTTTTGCCTATGTAGAGGTTCTGAAACGTTTCTACCTAGACAGCTAAGCATCAACGCAGGTGCGGCTTTTGCGTAGCGAAGCATCGCCCTGTGACATGTTGTTCAACCGCACGAACCCCCTTCCCTTGTCCGCGCAGAGCGCTAGACTGCTAGGTCGACATTGGAGGAAAGAACGATGCAAAACACACCCACGGGCACCGCACACGCAGTGCCCCAACGCAGCCAACGCATCGCCGCACTCGACGGGCTTCGCGCCCTCGCCATCGCCGGCGTCGTCCTATATCACCTTCGCCCCAGCCGCCTGACCGGCGGTTTTTTGGGCGTTACACTCTTCTTTACGCTGAGTGGCTATCTCGCCACCAAAAGCATTATGCGAGCAACGGCACGCGACGGTTTCTCGTACCCGCACTATATCGCCCGCCGTACCACACGCCTTATGCCACCGATTCTTGCAACCATCGCGCTCACCGCCATAGCAACCTATATCGCGGCTCCGAGCCTGCCGCCTAAAGTGCAGCAGGACGCTCTGCCGTCGGTATTGTTCTTGAGCAATTGGTTCTATATCTTTCGCAACGTCTCGTATTTTGCCGCCGCGGGACTCCCCTCGCCGCTCACGCACCTGTGGTTCTGCGGCGTCCAGATGCAGTTCTATCTGGTATGGCCGGTCATCCTTATGGTGCTCTGCAGCAAGACCCGCTCGCGCAACACCGCCATCGGAGTCACGATCACGTTCATACTTATATCAACAGCAGCGATGGCCCTCATGTTCGACCCCGCTGCCGACACATCGCGTGTCTACTACGGAACCGATGCCCGCGCCGCCGAACTTTTGTGCGGAGCCCTGGCCGCCATCGCCGCTCCGCGCCTGCGTGAGATACTGAGCGGCAACATCCCTGCCCCCGGCGCCAGCAAGGGTATCTCGAAGGTTAACGTGGTCTCCCTCGCGTGGCTCGCTGCCGTCATAGTCGGCGCGTTCACGCTGACCGGAGAGAACTCCCTGCTCTACCGCGGTGGCTTTTTGCTACTCGCCCTGCTCACGGGGCTCCTTATTGTCTGCGTGCAAAACACGGAATGTATCGTGCGTCGTCTGTTGTCGGTCAAGCCACTCGTCTGGCTGGGCCAGCGCTCGTTCTCGGTCTACCTGGTGCACTATCCCCTGTTGCTTCTCATGAACCCCGCAACCCGCACCACCCGCATCGCCTGGTGGGAGCAGGCGCTACAGCTTGTGGTGATCCTTGCGGTGGCCGAGGTCTTCTATCGTCTCGTCGAACATCCTTGGTCCCGCAAGCCCGCCCAGCAGGACAGCACGGCAAAGACACGCGTCCTTTCGCCCGCCGTGGCACTTTCTGCGCTTGGCGCCGCATGCGTCCTCGCACTCGCCTTCGCACCGCTCGACTGGACGGGTATCGCCACCGCCCGCGCCGAGCAGCTCCGCCCCGAGCTTGCCCAAAGCGCAACCTCACCCAAGGACAACGGCGCCGGCGACAAGAGTGCCGAGCCCGCATCCAACCAAGACGCTCAGCCCAACGACGCCGCTCAACAAAAGCCCAAAGAAGGTCCCATCGCCGAAAAGGTCCCCAAGAACCTCGACTGGAAGAGCTTTACCTACGACGAGGCGTCCGGAACCTGCGATGCCCGTGTGTTGATGATCGGCGACTCGGTCACCGCGGGCGCACAGTCCGGTATTCAGGCGGCGCTTCCCAACGCCTACATCGACGGCGTGGTAAGCCGCCAGTTCTACACCTTCCAGGATGTCTACGCGCAGGACAGCGCCAACTACGACCCGAGTGTGGTCATCTGCGCCCTTGGCACCAATGGCCTTATTCGCGACCCGCAGCAAGTGCAGGACGTGATCAATGCCGTGGGTGGCAAGCCCATCTACTTTGTGACCGTGCGCGTGCCGCTCGAGCTGCAGGACCGCAACAACCAGACGATCCGCGACGCATGCGCCCAAAACGACAACGCCGGCGTCATCGACTGGAACGGCGCCTCCGAGGGCCACAGCGAATACCTCGTCGACGACGGCACGCACCTCACCCAGGCGGGAATCGACACCTATGCAGCCCTCATCCGCCAAGCCATCTGCGGGCACTAGACAGAGTTTGCCCCGTAAAAGAAAGAGGGGTCGGAATACGTTCCGGCTCCTCTTTTGCACTCATTTGGTCATTCGGTTTTCTGTGCATCAACTCACCAGCCTCGCATCAATACGAGCCATCCGGCGAGTAGCCATGGATGCTCGTTGCAGGCATTCCATCCTTTGTGCAATCTGCCTCGGCGATGACCTTGCCCTCGCTGTTGTAGAACTGGATGGCATAGACCTCCATGGCAGCGCCCTCCCAATAACTTGAACCCAAGAGCTTATACGTCACGCCCTCAAGATCATCGGGAATGCCCAGCCCCTTGCGCGCCGTTGCCACAAAGGCATCCTCGGCAGCATGCTCCTGCGCTGCCGTCTCGGCCGCTTTGCGTTCCTCCTCTGCCTTTGCCGCCGCTTCATCGGCAGCCCGCTTCGCGGACACGGCGTCGTCGCGACGCTTGGTGGCAGCAGCCACGAGTGCCTCGACATCGTAGCTATAACCATCCTTCTTGGCGCCCTCATCCTCTTCGGCGTACTTTCGAGCGGCGGCGAGCATGTCGTCGGTCACATCAAGTGCTTCAACGGGCGTAAGCTCAAACTTATATTTGGACGAGGCGACGACCGTTGCGCCTTTTTTCGTCTTTTCCGAAATCTTGACCTTGGCAATTGTCTCAGGCAACGAGTAAATCGTGCCGTCCGCGGCAATCGGCGAGCCTACAGCAGAAATCTCGTAGGAGCCACGAGGAAGCTCAATACCCTTGCCTGCGCTATCGACATACATCACGCGATCGATGCGCTTCCCAGCCAATGGCTCGCCCTGGACGTGCAGGGCAAGACGGCTTCCTCCCGCCGAGGTGTCCCAGCCCGCAGCCGAAACCGCAACGCGTACGCCGCATTTTTCCGTCTTTAACGCCTGTTCCTGTGCAATCCGATCCTGCTCGGGACGGTATACACCAAGGTAGTAGCCCGCGCCACCGCCCCCGACGGCGAGCGCGGCGGCCAACGCGGCAATAGCGACCGTACGTCCCCGATGACTCGTCGATCCCGCCTTGGGCACCTCGGGCGACGCCCCTTCGGCATTGAGCGCCGATCCACACGCCGCGCAGAACCGAGCTTCCTCGAGGTTTTCCTTGCCGCATTTCTTGCATTTCATGGCATCCGCCCTCTCCCCTGGCTACCTTTACTATCGATAAGGCTAAGGGCGATTTTGGGCATCTTGTTGCGCAACCTTTTCGAAAGCAATAATCGTCACCCGCGCAGCGCCCACGCCACGCCCATACATCGGCACCGCCGTTTTGCTACGCTCCCGCTCGCGGGTTAGAATGGTTAACTGTTTGGAAATAATCCGTACAACCGCTCTGGGAGGATACGTGAACCGCACCAAAATCGCGCAGCTCTATGCCGATGCCGAGTCGCTCGGCGGCCAAACCGTCACCGTCGCCGGCTGGGTCAAGTCCGTCCGCGACATGAAGAACTTTGGCTTCGTTACGCTCAATGACGGCAGTTGCTTCCGCGACCTGCAGGTCGTCATGAACCGCGAGGCGCTCGACAACTACGACGAGATTGCTCACCAAAATGTCTCGGCCGCCCTCATCTGCACTGGCACCGTCAAGCTGACGCCCGACGCCCCGCAGCCCTTTGAGCTCTCCGCCACCTCAATCGAGATCGAGGGCACGAGCGCTCCGGACTACCCGCTGCAGAAGAAGCGCGCCACCGTCGAGTTCCTGCGCACCCAGCAGCACCTGCGTCCGCGCACCAACCTGTTCCGCGCCGTGTTCCGCATCCGCTCCGTTGCCGCAGCCGCCATTCACCGCTTCTTCCAGGAGCAGGGCTTTGTCTATGTCAACACCCCCATCATCACCACGAGTGACTGCGAGGGCGCCGGCGAGATGTTCCGCGTGACCACGCTCGACCCCAAAAACCCGCCCCTCACCGAGGCCGGTGAGGTCGACTGGAGCCAGGACTTCTTTGGCAAGCACGCGAGCCTTACCGTATCCGGCCAGCTCAACGCCGAGAACTTCGCCATGGCCTTTGGCGACGTGTACACCTTTGGCCCCACCTTCCGTGCCGAGAACTCCAACACCACGCGCCATGCCGCCGAGTTTTGGATGATCGAGCCCGAAATGGCCTTCGCCGACCTCAACGACTACATGGACAACGCCGAGGCCATGCTCAAGTATGTCCTCAAGGACGTCATGGCAACCTGCCCCGACGAGCTTAATATGCTCAACAAGTTTGTGGACAAGGGTCTGATCGAGCGCCTGAACCACGTGGCAAACTCCGACTTTGCCCGCGTCACCTATACCGAGGCCGTCGAGATCCTGGAGCAGGCCGTCGCCGCCGGTCACAAGTTTGACTATCCCGTGAGCTGGGGCATTGACCTGCAGACCGAGCACGAGCGTTTCCTAACCGAGGAGCACTTTAAGCGCCCGACCTTCGTGACCGACTATCCGGCCGAGATCAAGGCCTTCTACATGCGCATGAACGAGGACGGCAAGACCGTCGCCGCCGCCGACTGCCTGGTTCCCGGTATCGGCGAGATTATCGGCGGCTCCCAGCGCGAGGAGCGCCTGGATTTGCTCGAGGCCCGCATCAAGGACCTGGGTATGAATCCCGAGCAGTACAAGTACTACCTTGACCTGCGTCGCTACGGTTCCTGCAAGCACGCCGGCTACGGTCTGGGCTTCGAGCGCTTGGTGATGTACCTCACCGGCGTGGGCAACATCCGCGACGTCCTGCCGCACCCGCGCACCGTGGGCAACGCCGACTTCTAATCGCCACAGCGCCACCGAACGCGTTCCAGCGCATCACGCCAGCGCCTCTCGGCAAGCCGAGGGGCGCTTTTTTCAACAGCATCCGTCAAGCTTTTGGCAAGCTTTTGGTCAGTTGGGCAGGCCTGTTGAAAACTTGCTCTACCGTCTGCCGGCACAAACCGACCGTCCAAGACGCCCGGCACCCCCAGGCGGCGGCGACATCTTAGGCTCAAAGCCGCCATCGCCCGGGAACGGAAAGGATGTGGGCGCCATGACCGAAATCGCTGTTGAAAACTACGGGACCACCACCAGGGGAGCTGCCTCGCTTGCCGCCTACCGCGCCGTGCGAATCCTGCAGGTTCTGAGCGACCACACCGGCGAAGACAAAGCCCTGCTTCCCGATGAGCTGGCAGAACATCTCGCCCATCCCGACAATCCCGCCCAGATGCCCATCTCGGCAGCACGCCGCAGCATCTACACCGCCATTTCCGCACTGCGTCATGCCGGATACGAAATCGAATACAAGCGCGGCGTGGGCTACCGCTTGCTGACTCGCCCGCTCACCGACGAGGAGATCGTTCGCCTGCACGGCATGGTCATGCGCAACCGTTCCACCCCCATCGCGATTAGAAAGCGCATGGCCAAGCACCTTGTCGACATGGCGAGTGTCGACGTTCGCGGCTACCTCAATGCGCCCGAGCCGGCACCGGTCGTCTCCGGCGCACCCGCCAAGGGCACCAAGCCGCCCGTCACGCGCATCGACGCCTGCGAGCTGATCGAACAGGCTATAGACCAGGGAACCTCTGTCAGTTTTGACCTCTTGGGATCCGGGCCCCATGGCACGGATGCGGCAATCAGGGTGACCATACAGCCGTTTGCCATCAGGCAGCGAGACGGAATCTCGTATCTGCTTGGTACCGTCCACGACGACCGGGTCATCGACGATACCCTGCGCACCGTAGAGGTCAACCGCATGAGAAACGTCTGCACGCGTCTGCTCGACGGCAAGAAACTGTTTGCTGCCCTGGACGAGGAGGAGCAGCCCGCGCCCGCCGCCTAAGTCCTGCCGTTGCCCGCCGAATCCCCCGCCGCCCATCCGGTTCAGTATTAAAAAACCCGACAGGTTGTTGAAAAAATGGACATCGGCGCTACTATAGACCCACTTGCACTTTGTTTGAGTGCAGTGTTTCCAGCCATTTTTATACTGGGGGTAATGATATGAAGGACATCACCATCAGCCGCAGGAGTCTTCTGGTCTCTGCCGGCCTGCTCGCGCTCGCTCCGCTCGCCGGATGCGGCGGCAACTCTGGTTCCGGCTCTGCTGCCGCCGGTTCCGACTACACCGTCGGCGTTCTGCAGCTCACTGAGCACTCCGCACTCGACGCCGCCAACGACGGCTTTGTCAAGGCCATCAAGAAGAGCGGCCTCAAGGTCAAGATCGACCAGAAGAACGCCCAGAACGACCAGTCCACGTGTAAGTCCATTGCCGACAAGTTCGTAGGCGACGGCGTCAACTTGATCTATGCCATCGCTACGCCCGCCGCGCAGGCTGCCGCCGGCGCCACGGCCGATATCCCCATCGTTGGCTGCGCCATCACCGACTACGCCGCTTCCGGCCTGGTCCAGGACAACGACAAACCCGGCACCAACGTCACGGGCGCTTCCGACCTCACCCCGGTCGCCGAGCAGCTCGAGATGATGCAGAAGGTCCTGCCCGACGTTAAGAAGGTCGGCTTGCTCTACTGCACCGCCGAGTCCAACTCCGACGTCCAGATCAAGGCCGCCAAGAAGGAGCTCGACAAGCTGGGCCTGGAGTACACTGACTTCACCGTCTCGAGCTCTAACGAGATTCAGTCCGTTGTCGAGTCTGCCGTGGGCAAGGTCGACGCGCTGTACTCCCCCACCGACAACACGATCGCCGCGGGCGCCTCGCAGGTGGGCCAGATCTGCAAGGAGAACAAGCTCCCCTTCGTGACCGGCGAGGAGGGCATGTGCAAGGCCGGCGGCCTGTTCACCCTCTCCATCAACTATGAGGACCTGGGCTACGCCGCGGGCGAGATGGCCGTCAAGATTCTGAAGGGCGAGGCCAAGCCCGAGGATATGCCGATCAAGCACCTCTCTAGCAAGGACCTAGTCGTTGTCAAGAACGACGAGATGGCCGAGGCGCTGGGCATCGACCTCTCTGCTCTGGACGAGTAGCGGCATGCGCGGCGATGCGCCTAGGGCCCATACTCGCGCCGTTGCCGTGCTATTCAATATCTGAGCCATAGGGGCGAACGCCAAAGACCGGCGTTCGCCCTGCTTGTTACGGATGAGACAAAACATCCGGCCACAGCTCTTTTATGCATTGTTACCGCTATCATGGTGACTCACGTGTCCACCCTATCCTAGGAGGTATGAAGCATGCTCATTGCATTGCAGGGCGCCGTTTCGCAGGGCGTCCTCTGGGGCATTATGGTGCTTGGCGTGTTTATCACGTTCCGCCTGCTCGACATCCCCGATATGACCTGCGACGGCAGCTTTGCCCTCGGCGGCTGTGTCTGCGCCGTACTCATCGTCAACAATAACGTCGACCCGCTGCTCGCTGTTTTGGCCGGCATGTGCGCCGGTGCCATCGCCGGTGCCGTCACGGGCATCCTGGCCACCGTCTTTGAGATCCCCGCAATCCTTGCCGGAATCCTGACGCAGATCAGCCTGTGGTCCATCAACCTGCGCATCATGGGCAAGTCCAACACGCCCATCCTTGCCAAGGGCACTATCTTCTCATCCGTCAGCAACATGACGGGCCTGCCGCAGTCCACTGTTGCCATTATCCTAGGCATTGTGCTGGCCGTGGCCATCGTCGCCATCCTGTACTGGTTCTTTGGCACCGAGATCGGCTCGGCGCTGCGTGCCACCGGCAACAACGAGTACATGATCCGCGCCCTAGGCGTCAACACCAACTCCACCAAAATGATCGCCCTCGTGCTCTCCAACGCCCTCATTGGCCTTTCGGGTGCGCTCATCTGCCAGAGCCAGAAGTATGCCGACATTGGCATGGGTACCGGCGCCATCGTTATCGGTCTTGCCGCCATCGTCATCGGCGAGGTGCTCGGCCGCCTGCTGCCCGGCGGTCTCACGCAGTTCTCCGTCCGTCTGGCCTCCGCCGTCTTTGGCTCCGTGGTGTACTTCCTCATCCGCGCCATCGTGCTGCAACTGGGCATGGACGCCAACGACATGAAGCTGCTCTCCGCCGTGATCGTCGCCGTGGCCCTGTGCGTGCCCGTGGTTTGGGAGCGCTATAAGCTCCGCAGCTCCTACACGAAGGGAGATGAGGCAGATGCTTAAGCTCTCGCACGTCAAGAAGACCTTTAACAAGGGCACCGTCACCGAGAAGCGCGCGCTCACCGACGTCGACCTCACCCTCAACGATGGCGACTTTGTAACCGTGATTGGCGGCAACGGCGCCGGCAAGTCCACGCTGCTCAATATGATCGCCGGCGTGTATCCGCTTGATTCGGGTGTTATTGAGCTCGACGGCACCGACATCTCGCGTCTGAGCGAGTCGCAGCGCGCCAAGTACCTGGGCCGTGTGTTCCAGGACCCCATGCGCGGCACCGCAGCCGACATGCAAATTGCCGAAAACCTGGCCCTCGCCAAGCGCCGCGGCCAGCGTCGCGGTCTTTCGTGGGGCGTCACCAAGGCCGAGAAGGACGAGTACGTTGAGCTGCTCAAGCGCCTGGACCTCGGTCTGGACACGCGCCTCAACGCCAAGGTCGGCCTGCTCTCGGGCGGCCAGCGCCAGGCACTCACCCTGCTGATGGCCACGCTCACCAAGCCGCGCCTGTTGCTGCTCGACGAGCACACGGCGGCCCTCGACCCCAAGACGGCTTCTAAGGTGCTCAATCTGACCGAGGAGATTGTCGACGAGAACCACCTGACCACGCTCATGGTCACGCACAACATGAACGACGCCATCCGTCTGGGCAATCGCCTGATCATGATGCACGAAGGCCACGTGATCTACGACGTGGCCGGCGATGAGAAGAAGTCGCTCACCGTCGCCGACCTGCTCCAGAAGTTCGAGGAGGTCTCGGGCGGCGAGCTCGCCAACGACCGCATGCTGCTGAGCTAACGACCTAGAAAACCACCACAAAGGGGACAGGCACCTTTGTGGTGGTTTTCGTTAACCCTTATATCGAGCGCAGAAGCCCGTCCAATGTGAACTGCCTCCCATTTCTTGGACATGAGAAATGGGAGGCTTTCTTTATGCGC
>CAUHHV010000023.1 GCA_959606065.1 uncultured Collinsella sp. | reverse complement strand
GAACTGACGACGAGAATAAGCCTGATCGAGCATGATCTTCCTTTCATACATGCGACTCGCGGGCACCCTGCCCGCTTTGCTGTTTGGAAAGATACGGCCCCGACCGGGCAGCGCCCGCGCCAACTGCGGTTTTTTACGGGCATCTGATAGACCCTTACCGCAAGCGCGGCTCGGCTTTACAAACGAATAACAAACCCGCCACCAAGCATGACCCGCCTTTTACACCAATAAAAACAAAGTTGCGGTGAAATAGTTCCTGCTTGGCCATCAAATGGCCCATTCTAGGAACTATTCCACCGCAACTTAAAAAGCCCGGACGAAAGGGGTGCTAAGTTGTTAAAACGCCGCAGCCTTAAAGCTCAAGCTCGTTCAAACGTAAGATTGCCACGATGTAGATCTTGAGCGCCTGCTTGAGCTGTTCCTCGTTGGCGCACTCATTGGGGCCGTGCATCTGGCCGCCCCATGCGGGCAGCTCCAGGCCGGTCTCCTCGGGGCCAAACGAGACGGCGCGGGCAAAGTTGCGTGCGTACGTGCCGCCGCCCATGGCAAAGGGCTCAGCATGCTTGCCCGTAAACTCGTTATAGGTATCAATAAGCGCCTTCACGGCCGGATCGTCGGCAGAGACCGAGAACGGCACCTTCGCACGACCCACACGGCACGTCACGCCAAAACGGCCCACGAGCGGATCGAGCTGCTCGCGGATGGTATCGGCACTCGTGCTGTCGGGGAAGCGCACGTCGATGACCTGCTCGATGTGGCCATCCACCACACGGATGACGCCGGGATTGCTGGTGAGCGGGCCAAACGCGGGGCTCGTCGCATCGATGCCCAAGCCGCGGCCATAGGCGTCCGCATGCACAAAAGCCAAAAACTTGACAAACTCGTGCTCCGCAGGCGTCAACAGGCGCTCGTCACGGGCGCCAAACGCATCCTCGGCCTCGCGCAGATACGCCACGATGAGGCCGACGGCATTGATCGTTCCCTCGGGCATCGAGGCATGACCGCCAATGCCGTGGGCGAAAATCTGGGCATGTCCGTTGTCGAGTGCTGTGATCTCCAGGCGGTCGGCGTTCTCGACCGGTGCCGGCAGCTCATCGGCGTCAATCGCAAGCTCGCAGATAGACTGCGACGGAATGGCGTTGCTCGCCTCGGCACCGCTCCAGGACACAATACGGCCGCCGTCGATCTTGGAGCTCACAAATGTCGCCCCAAACTGGCCCTTCTCGGCATTGCAGACCGGGAACTCGGCATCGGGCGTAAACAGAAAGTCGGGGTCTGCGTGGTTCTCCAGATAATGGTGAACGTCGGACATGCCCACTTCCTCATCGCAGCCCAGCAGCGCGCGGAAGGTATAGCGCGGCACAATGCCGTGTTTGAGCAGATAAGCGCCAGCGTAGAGCGACAGCACCGCCGGGCCCTTGTCGTCGATCACGCCGCGGCCGAGCAGCCAGCCCTCGCGACGCTCCATCGCAAATGGGTCGGTATTCCAGCCGGGGCCGGCAGGCACCACGTCCACATGGCAGATAGTCGCGAGCTGCTTATCGCCGCGACCCGGAATATCGGCGATGCCCACAAAGCCCTCGTCATCGCTCGTCTGGTAGCCGAGCTTTTGCGCAATGCCGAGCGCGCAATCGAGCGCATCACGAACCGGGCGGCCAAACGGCGCACCGGGCTCCGCATCGGCAGCAACGGCCACAGACGGATAGCTCACCAGCTGCTCGATATCGGCGACGACATCTTCCCAGACCTCGTCGACATACTCAGCGACGCTCTGCTCCACCTGATTCATAGACTGCCTCCTTACCAATGAGCGGCAAGCGTACCCGCCCCTCACATTTAGTTCCTAGATAGAGAAAAGTTTAGCAAGCTCGGCCACCGAGTGCACCACTGCATCGGCACCCGCCGCCTCATGCTCACCCGGCGCCGCCGCGCCCGAATAGATGCCGATGCACGGCACGCCCATCGCGTGCGCACCCTCGACGTCGTTAAAGCGATCGCCGATCATCACGGCATCGTCCGCCGTCGCGCCGAGCGCCGCCAGGGCATCGCGAACCGAATCGGCCTTGGTCTCGCGCCCCTGCGGCGGATTCATGCCAACCACGGCTTCGAACTGAGAAAGACCAAGCTCATGCACCATGTCGATGCATTTGGCCTCCATGCGTGACGTCGCCACGGCCATACGCTTGCCCCGGGCGGCCAACTCATCCAGCAGCTCGGGAATCCCATCGAACACGGGGTACTCCTCCGGTCCCAGCTCATCAAAAAAGGCGCGGTACTCGTCGGCCACCACAAGCGACTCCTCGCGGGAAAAGCCGTAAAAGTCGTGAAAGCTCTTCCACAGGGGCGGCCCGATCATGCGGCGCAGATCACCCATCTGCGTCTCCGAAAACCCGCGCGCAGCCAGCGTCTTGCGCGTCGAGGTCATCACTGCCCGACCCGTATCGGCCACCGTGCCGTCAAAATCGAACAGCACAACCGGCCGCTCGCAAAGTTGCAATGCCGCCATCGGCACCCTTCTTCCCCAGTTGATGATTTCCACACCACCGCTTCAAACTGTTGACTATTCAACAATTGAACCTAGCAATGTAGAGCAACTCCACTATACTTGTCGCACTTTGCTTTCAGAAGGCGGCGCTGCCGCGCCCCAACGAAAGGTGCAATTATGTCTTTTGCCATCATAACCGACTCCACGTCGGACATCTCCCCCGCCCGCGCCCAAGAGCTCGGCATTTACGTGATTCCGCTGCATGTGATTATCGAGGGCGAGGACCTGCTCGACCAGGTGCAGATTACCGCCGAGGAGTACGTCGCCCGCATGGCCGGCTCCGAGCAGCTGCCGCACACCTCGCAGCCGAGCGCCGGCGAGTTCAAGGCACTCTTCGACCGCGTACGCGCCGACGGCCACGATAGCGCGATCTTTATCTCGCTATGCAGCGAGTGGTCCGCCTGCTATGCCAACGCATGCCTGACGGCCGAAACCCACGAGCTCGACGTGCGCTGCATCGATTCGCGCACCGGCTCGGGCGCCGAGGGCCTGCTGGTGGAGTACGCGCTGGCCATGCGCGAGGACGGCCGCAGCCTGGACGAGACCGAGGCGCAGATCCGCGCGACCCTGCCCGACGCCCACCTGTTGCTGATTCCGCGCACGCTCGAGAACCTCGTTAAGAACGGCCGCGCGCCCAAGCTCGCCGGCCAGTTGACGCAGATGCTCAACATTCGCCTGGCCGTTTCGCCGGAGTGGAAATCGGGCGAGATCAAGGCCGTCAAAAAGGGCCGCGGCGCCAAGCGCATCGTTGCCAACACCATGACCGATTGCCTCGCATTTTTGGCCGAGCATCCGGGCTCCAGCGTGCGCGTGCTCACGACCGGCGCCGCCGAGGAGCAGGAACTTGTCAACGAGGCGCTCGCGGGCCAGGACTACGTAGACGCCGGCACTGGCCCCATCGGCTGCACCATCGCCACCCACGTAGGCGTCGATGCCATCGCCATCAGCTACTGCCCCCGCTACCAGCCCATCCACTAGGGGCACCTTTACCTCTTGCGGTGGAATAGGGACTGTTTTTGGCTTATTAGCCGCCAATCAATCCCTATTCCACCGCAACTTAGAAATCGGCGATCAGCCCAGCGGACCCTGAAACAGTTCCTGATGAGTGCCCATTCTCACCAGCCTAATCACTGGGTTAGTCTTATGGGGAAGATAAAGAACGACCACATCGACCAAGCCATCGGATAGGTGGAAATCGATGTGGCCGTTGTAGTTTCCGCCCGGGTTTGAGAGCTCGTGGGCGCCATACTCCGCCGGAAGTGACCCATGAGCCACAAGCTCTGCAACCGCCGCTTTAAACTCACTTTTTAGCTGCGGATGCATGCGCATCGTTCGTTTGTAGTCCACCTTAAATTGAGCCTCGACTTTAATCTCGAACATCGCTATTCCTCATCGAGGAATGACATAAGCTCATCAGCGTTATTGAATGACAGGCTATCGTCCGGCAAAATCCCCAGCTCATGAGCCTCGGCGATCACCATGGCGCGCCTCGTCACCTCGTTGGGCACCTCCGCCCTTCCTACAATCTCAAAAGGAATCTTTCGCTGATTTACCAGCTGCCGAACGGCAAGATTGAGATAGGAATTGAGGCTGAGGCCGACCGAATCCAAGAACTCAGTCGCCTGCTCCTTGAGCCCCTCTTCGATTCGAACCGTCGTAGGCTTAACTGTTGCTGTAGACATTTGCGACCTCCTCGCCCTCGTCTTTTACACCAGTATACCCAATATAAATGGCAATCTGATGTTAGATAACATCAGATTGCCATGCGTATTCATGTCGCGTGGGCACGATTGATCTACATCAGCCCGCTGAGCGCAATGTCAACGGCCTCGTTGAGGTCGTCGGTAATGTGTACCAGATCCGGATCGAGCGGGCTAATCATACCGGTGCTCATCACCGGGCCGTTGAGCCAGTCGAATAGGCCCTGCCAGTACTCGGTGCCCACCAGCACGAGCGGCATGCGCTTGACCTTGTGCGTCTGCACCAGCGTGAGAACCTCGAACATCTCGTCGAGCGTGCCAAAGCCGCCGGGAAATACGATGGCGCCCGAGCTGTACTTAACGAACATGGTTTTGCGCACAAAGAAGTAGCGGAAGTCCATGCCGAGGTTCACGTATTTATTGAGCCCCTGCTCGTGCGGAAGCTCGATACCCAAGCCGACCGACTTGCCGTTGGCGCTCGCCGCTCCCCTGTTGGCCGCCTCCATGACGCCGGGACCACCGCCGGTGATAACCGCCACGCCGCGCTGGGCGATCTTGCGGCCAACGGCGCGTGCCGCCTTGTAGAGCGGATCGGTCTTGGGCGTGCGGGCACTGCCGAAGATGGTCACCGCAGGACCAAGCTCGGCAAGTGCGCCAAAACCATCAACGAACTCTGCCTGAATGCGCAGCACGCGCCAGGGGTCGGTGTGCAACCAGTCGGTCGAGTCCTCGGGCGCCAGCAGGTTGGCGTAGGTGTTGTCCTTGGGAATCATGGGGCCGCGCATGACCACGGGGCCGCGGCGGTACGTCTCGTCGTAGGCAGGCTCGCCCTCGACGTTCTCATTCTTAATCATGGGTACTCCTATCGAGAAAAAGAAAAACGGGCGGGGTCGACGCCATGCGTCAAACACCCGCCCGAACATCAACTATTCGGTATGGTACCCACGATGCATCAAGTGCTTGCAAGCTATCGGTCATCGGTCGCGCAAGCGGTGTTAGCAAACGTGATGACCGGCCGGCGCTCGCCCCTTGCCGTTGCCCGCGCTCTGCAAGCGCCCGCGCCGCTCTTAGTAGTCCACCGCCGCAGGACTGTTCATCCAGTCGCTCACGAACGCGCCGTAGCGGCCCTCGATAATGGCTTGGCGGGCACGCTGCATAAGGTTGAGCAGGTAGTAGATGTTGTGCATCGAAAGCAGAATGCCGCCGAGCATCTCCTTTTGCGTGACCATGTGACGAATGAGCGCGCGGCTGTAGCCGCCCGTGCACACCGGGCAGGTGCAGGTGGGATCGATGGGGCCATCGTCGTGCGCAAAGCGCGCGTTGCGGAAGTTGAGGCGACCCTCGCTCGAGAACGCCGTGCCCATGCGGCCGGTACGCGTGGGCAGCACGCAGTCGAACATGTCGATGCCCACGCCCACGCCGCGCACAAGGGTAGTGGGGTTGCCGACGCCCATCAGGTAGCGCGGCTTATGCTTGGGCATGTACTCGCTCGCGAGCGGTGCCAGCGTCTCGAACATGGTCTCGTGGTCCTCGCCCACCGAGTAGCCGCCGATGCCATAACCGGGGAAGTCACCGCACTCCTCCAGATGGCGCAGAGAGCGCAGGCGCAGGTCCAGATGCATGCCGCCCTGAACGATGCCAAAGAGTGCCTGGTCATCGCGGGTATGAGCCTTATAGCAGCGCTCGGCCCACATGCTCGACAGCTCGACGGCGCGCTCAACGTAGGCGCGCGTGGCGGGATACCCCGGGCACTGGTCGAGCTGCATGCAGATGTCGGAACCGAGCTTCATGGCGATTTCCATGTTGTCCTCGGGCGTCCAAAACACGTGGCGGCCGTCGTAATCGTTGACGATAAAGCGCACGCCCTCATCGGTGAGCTTGACGGCATCGTTGTGGCTGAAGACCTGGAAACCGCCCGAGTCGGTGAGGATGGGGCCGTGCCAGTTCATGAACTTGTGCAGGCCGCCCAGCTCGGCGATGGTATCCTCGCCGGGACGCATGGACAGATGATAGGTATTGGCGAGCACGATCTGGGCGCCGAGCTTCTTGACAGTCTCGGTAGGAATGCCCTTGACGTTTGCCTTGGTGCCCACGGGCATAAAGATCGGCGTCTCGATGTCGCCGTGCGGGGTGTGCAGCACGCCGGCGCGCGCGTGCGTCGTCGGATCCTCGGCAATCAGGTCGAATTTAAAAAGGTTCTGGTCCATAAACTGGAACTCCTTGGTTGCGGTTCATACGCAAACCATTATACGGGCAACCCGCAAGAAGCACCGACTCGACAGAAACTGGCGCGAGGAGGATACGGCAGGGACACGGCAAATGAGCGTGAATTTTTGGACGCTTACCGGATGAGCGTGGATAATCTCCCACTTTTGCCCAAAGCACAGCCCAAAAACGGGAGATTATCCACTTTCATTCTGCGGGCACTCATTTAAGTACGTCCCCGATGAGTGGAGCTATTTACCAGCCACGCCAACGCCGATGTTTTGGCAACGCCGATGTTTTGACAACGCCGATGTTTTGACAACGTCAGCGAGCGGTCACCAGGGCGAACAAATTGGCATGAAAAGAGGGCGGCATTGACCTTCTGGTCATGCCGCCCTCTTTGAATGACAAGTTGTCGCTCTGGTGACCGCGCAGCGTCGGCCGGTCCGCCGTTCGGTAGAACGGCGGAACCCCTAAGGACGCTGGCCCATGCCACCCTCGAGGGTGACGGTCTCGCCGTTCATATACTTAAAGTCGGGACCGCAGAGCTGAACGACAACGCGGCCGATTTCCTTCTCGACGTCGCCGTAGTGGCCTGCCGGCGGCATGTGGACGTTGGCCTTGAACGCCTCGGGATAGGCATCTTGGAAGTTCTCGAGCGCGGCGGTCCAAGCAAGCGGGCAAACGATGTTGACGTTGATGCCGTCCTTGCCCCACTCGTTGGCGGCGACGCGAGTCAGGCCGCGGATGCCCTCCTTGGCGGCAGCATAGCTGCACTGGCCGTAGTTGCCAAACAGGCCGGCGCCCGAAGCAAAGTTGACCACGGAGCCCTTGGTCTCCTTCAGGTGCGGATAGGCCTTCTGCATGTACAGATAGGTGGCATACAGACCGGAGTAAATGGCCAGGTTAAACTGATCCATGGTGTGGTCGGCGATGGTCACGCCCGAGGCGCTGGCCTGAGCGTTGTTAACGACGGCGTCGATGCGACCGAACTCCTCAATCGCCTTGTCGATAACGTTCTGCACGACGGCCTCGTTGTCCTGACCGGCGGAGACATCGGCCTGAACAGGAAGAACCTTAACGCCGTACTCAGCCTCGAGAGACTCCTTGGCGGCCTCGAGCTTGGCAACGTTGCGGCCGGTGATGACGAGGTTCGCGCCCTCCTTGGCAAAAGCGATATCGATGCCGTAACCGATGGAGCCAGCGGAGCCGTCCTTGAGCGTGGCCTTGCCGCCGCCGGTGACGATCACGGTCTTACCAGTGAAAAGTCCCATACAAAGTCCTTTCAAATCGCGACGGGCCCGCCCGTCGACTGCGCGCATCCAACTTCACGCGCCAAAAGCTGACATGCAACTTTAGCGTGTTCAAGTGAATAGAAAAGGCCTCGGTAGGCGAACGGCATAACGTCTTTCGGCGAAGGGATTGTCAAGTACAAACTGGATAAAGTGGCCGAGTTTTTGCTATCGACACGAGCCATCGAACACGTTTTGAAACTTTGCTGCAGCGCGCGGGATGTCGGCGCGAGACTTTATCATAGGGTGACAAACAACGATGAGGAGCACATGCCTATGACAGACGAGCTGGACCCCCAGACTCAACAGCATATTGATAACTCCGCAGACACCATTGACGGCTGCGATACTTCCACCAGAAGCGATGGCGGCATTGATGCCGCTGTCGAGGAGGCTCCTGCCGCCGCAGACGAGGCCGCAGACGCAAATGTCGCCGCAGAGCAAGACAAAGAAGAGCAGCTAGAGCAGCCGGACCCGAGCGATACTGAGCCCAAGGCTGAGAACGCTCCGCAAGCAGCAGGTCCCATCGAGGTGTCTTCGGAAGAAGAGCTCGACGCCGTCATGGACTCCATGATGGATGCCGTCAAAGCGATGAAAGACGCCGTGGCCGACGCTGACGTTGACGCCGAGGAAGAGGAGGCCGCCGAGGCAGCCTCGACCTTCGTACCCGGCGAGACTCCGGTTGCCGACCAGGGCAGCACCATGCCCTCGTTTCTGCAGCTCGAGCATCCCACGATTGGTGCCGATGCGGTCGACCCGCACGCAGCAGGCTTTTCTGTAATCGAGGGCGGTACCGGCAATATCGCCGTGCCGCAGGCTGCCGATGCGGACGCTGCCGACACCGCTCGCCCGACCGCCCCGCACTCCTCCGCCGCGAGCCGCGATCTGGGGACCGCTGTCTCGAACACTGCGAACGCCGTGGGCACCTTTATCGCCCAGGGTGCCTCGGCCATGCGCGAGATGAACGCCGCGAAAAAGGCACTTGCCGATGCCCGCGCCCACCTGGCCGAACTTGAGCAGCGCATTGCCGATCAGGCCGAGGAACTCGAGACGCGCCAGGATATCGCAGGCCGCTACGACCAGATCGTCGCCGACCAGCGCCAGGCGATTGCCACGGCCCAAAAGACTGCAGCGGCCGCCGAGATTGACCGTGATGCCCACGCCTCCAAAGCGACAGAGCTCAAGGGTCAGCTCGAACAAATGAAGACAGAGGATGACGCGACTGAGCTCCGTCTGAAGGCCGCGCTCGATGCCGTGGAGGCCCGCGAGGCGAGCTCGCGCGAGACCGGCAACCGCCTCGTTCGACGTCTTGAGGATTCCAAGCGCATCCGCGACAAGGTGAAGGCAGAGCGAGACGCCGGCATTGCCGCCGCACAACAAACCGTCGACGCCACGCGCGCCCAGCTCGAGACGCTGCGTCATGAGTATGCCGAGCTGCAACGCAATCCCTCGGCAAATCCCGCCAACTATACGGTGCGCACCAGCGAGCTCTCGATGCAGATTTCCGACACGGCAGATGCCCTGCGTAAAGCCGAAGAAGATGTCCCGCGTATCACCGCCGACCTTGAGCACTCGCTTGCCGCAGCCGAGCAGGCCGTCGAGCAGGCTCAAGCCCCTATCGCCGACGCAAAACGCGCGCACCAAGCCGTGACGACCGAAGCCGATGCCGCGCGCGACGAGCTGCAGACGGCGAAGACAGCCGCCGCGACTCGTCAGCGCGAACTGCGCGAGAAGATCACTGCCGAGGACAAGGCACGCCGCGACCAGGAGCAGAGCATCGCCAACGCCCAAGCAGATGCCGCACATGCGCAGTCGATCATCGAACAGGCGACCGAAGTGCACGACCACCCAGAGATCACTGAGTCGCTTGCAGGATCCTTGGCCCGAGACAAAGCCGAACACACCGAGACCGAGCGAGAAGTCGCCCAGCTCGAGGCCACCGAGGACGCGGTGCGCGAACGTACCCGCGACTCACGCATCAAATTCACCGGCGCCATCGTCTGCATCGTCGCCGCAATCCTGGTGATCATCCTAGTCTGGCTGTTCGCAAGCAAGTAGTCATTGGGGACGTTCTTAAACGACTAGTCAAACAAGAACGTCCCCAACGACAAGCCCAATGACGAGAGTGGATAATCTCCCACTTTGAGCCCCCAAGCAGGCAAAAAACGGGAGATTATCCACTCTCATTCTGCAGGCACTCATTTAAGTACGTCCCCAATGAGTACCTGCCGATGCTTTGGCAAAGTCAGCGAAAACGCCCCTAAGCGAGCAAGGTGACGTGAAAGAGGAGGGCATTGACCTTCTGGTCATGCCCGACGATTGAACGTCAGATTGCCGCTTAGGGGGGTTTGCAGCGTCGGCCGGTTACGGCGTTTGCAAAACGCCGTAACCTACAAAATGAGCATGGCGTCGCCAAAGCTGAAGAAGCGGTAGCGCTCCTCGATGGCGGCGGCATAGGCATCCATGATCTGGTCGCGGGTGGCAAGTGCGCTCACGAGCATCATGAGCGTGGAGCGCGGCACGTGGAAGTTCGTGATCAGCGCGTCGACCACGTGATAGGTCGAGCCGGGCATGAGGTAGAGCTGCGTCGTCGCGTTCTCGCGCACCACGATGTCGCCGCGGCCGAGCGTGTCGGCCCCATCCTCGCGGCCCTCAAAATAGCGCGCCGTCACGGCCGGATCAGACACCGGTGCCTCAGCGTCAAAGGCGCTCTCGAGCGAGCGTACTGCGGTGGTGCCGACGGCGATCACGCGGTGCCCCTCGGCCTTCGCCTTATGCACGGCGTCGACAACCTCCTGTGACACGTGGTAGCGCTCGGTGTGCATGACGTGCTGCGTGGGGTCGTCCTCCTCCACCAGACGGAAGGTATCAATACCCACCTCGAGCTCGACGGCGGCAAACTTCGCGCCCTTGGCCTCGATAGCGGCCATGAGCTCGGGGGTAAAGTGCAGACCCGCCGTAGGAGCGGCAGCCGAGTGCTCCTCCTTCATGGCATAGACGGTCTGGTACTTCTCGGGATCGCCTTCGTAATCGGTAATGTAGGGCGGCAGCGGCACGTGACCGGCGGCGTGAATGGCCTCGTCGAGCGTGCGCGGCTCGCCGGCGGCATTGCAACCGGCCGGCTCAAAGCGCACCAGACGGCCGCCGCGGCTATCGGTGACAAAGTCGACGACCTCGGCCGTCAGTACCACGGGAGCCCCCTCGGGCGCATGGGCGCCACCGGCGCGATACTCAATCTGGGCACCGGGCTTCAGACGCTTGCCCGGCTTGACCAGGCACTCCCAAACATGGCCCAGCGGATCAACATCCTCGCGACGCTTGAGCAGCAGCGTCTCGACCACGCCGCCCGAGCCTGCCTTGCGACCGATCAGGCGGGCCGGCATCACGCGCGTCTTGTTGATGACGAGCACATCGCCCGGCTCGATATAGTCGATGATGTCGCGGAAGATGCGGTGCTCGACGGTGCCACCATGCTCCAGCGGCGTTCCTGCCTGGGAGCCTTTGCGATCCACCACCAGCAGGCGGCAGGAGTCACGCGGCTCGGCAGGAGCCTGGGCAATCAGTTCCTCAGGAAGGTTATAGTCAAAATCATCGGTACGCATAGACACGTCGGATTCTCCTTATATAGCTAAAGTCCGCTCTACATCCTAGCAGGCTGACAGCCTAAAAGAACTACTTTTTGGACGCTTTGCGCTCGTCGCGGATGCGGGCGCGGTCCATGGCCGCCTCAACGGCCGAAAAGCGGCAGCCACAGTAGTTCTGCCGATACATGCCCAGCTCGCGCGAACGACGCGTGGCCTCGGGATAATACGGGCGAAAATCGCGAATCACCGGGGTGAGCCCGCGGGCGGCGGCCAAGCGCTCAAGCACATCATTACACGTGTCGAACAGCTGGTACGGCGAGACGGCGAGCGTCGTACCCACATATTCAAACCCGCGCTCCTGGGCAACGCGGCATGCCTCGGCCAAGCGCAAGGCATAGCACACGCGACAGCGACGGGGACGATCGGCACCCAACGGGGCCACGCCGGTCTCCCAGCGTTCGCGGTCCTCCCCGGCCTCGATGAGCTCGATGTCGCCGTCGGCACACCACCGGCGCAGCTCGTCCAAACGACGCTGCCATTCATCGCGCGGTTGAATATTGGGATTGGTCCAGCAAATCGTGGGCTCAAACCCCTCCTCGCGCAGCAGGCGAACCGGCTCAAGCGAGCATGGTGCACAGCACGCATGCAGCAACAACGACTTCATCGACATCCCCGTCCCAGAAAACTCACACCGACATCATGGCAGCTAAAATAGCCCCGTCCCAAAAAGACTACTTTGCGAAAAAGCGCACGCCAAAGGACGTGTCCTCGCAGGCGGCAATGCGGCGGTCGCGCAGGATCGTCCGCACGTAATACCAGTCGCCCGTGCATCCCGAAAGGTGCAGACCAGCCGCCAGGTAGCACAGCAGTGGATAGTCCGAGAACGCAAACCCCAGGGCAAATGCTGTCGTCACAACAACCGTCGGCGCCAGGCAAACCGCCATGTACCGCCGGCGCGAATACACAACGCCCTCGGCGCAGGCATAGATCATCGCCGTCTCACGATTCGCGCCAAAGGTCACCTGCGCGCCCGCAGGCGCCAGCAGCTTAAAAAACACCGCATGCACCAGCTCGTGCACGGCAAACGACGCCATTGAGACCGCAGCCAAGCCGACTATCCAGCCCAAGACCGCCATCCAGCCGCCCGCGTCAGCCGCATCCAAGTCTGCAGGTCCGCCCAGCAGCATAAACACCGGCACCAGGCACACGGCAAACACGCCGACTACGACCATCCCCCACACAAAGCAGGCGTGCAGAAAATCCTCGTCTTCAAACGCATGTATGTTGGAAATCTCATTCATAGCATCTTAGGATAGCGCCCCTGCCACGCACCCGCCCGCATGTGCGATAATGTCGAACGATATGCACGAATTGACCACCGCGCCGCCGAACCCCGTGCCCGGCCGCGCTCTTACCTATATGCGAAGGAGTCCCATGGCATCCAAATACTCCATGAACGACCGTCCCAGCTGGCCGCGCCGCGCCATCGTTACCGCCGGCGAGCCCTACGGCAACAAGGGTCTGCACTTTGGCCACGTCGGCGGCGTCTTTGTCCCGGCCGACTTCTTCGCCCGCTTCCTGCGCGACCGCCTGGGCCGCGAAAACGTCATCTTCACCTCGGGCACCGACTGCTACGGTTCGCCCATCATGGAGAGCTACCGCAAGCTCAAGGAGAACGAGGGCTACGACAAGTCCATCGGCGAGTATGTCGAGTCCAATCACTCCCGCCAGGCCGCGACCCTCAACAACTACAACATCAGCTGCGACATCTACGGCGGCTCGGGCCTTGAGCCGGCTGCGCAGATTCACAACGAGGTGACCGCGGAGATTATCGAGCGCCTGCACGAGCAGGGCACCATCTCCAAGCGCTCCACGCTGCAGTTCTACGATGCCAAGGCCGGCACGTTCCTCAACGGCCGCCAGGTCATCGGCCGCTGCCCCATCCAGGGCTGCAAGTCCGAGAAGGCTTATGCCGACGAGTGCGATCTGGGCCACCAGTTTGAGCCCGAGGAGCTCATCGCGCCCAAGAGCCAGCTCACCGGCGAGGTGCCCGAGCTGCGCCCGGTCGACAATCTCTACTTTGACCTGCCGGCCTACCTCGACTTTATGAAGACCTACACCGCCAAGCTCGCCCAGAACCCGCAGGTTCGCTCCGTGGTCTCCAAGACCATGGAGGAGTGGCTGCTGCCGGCTCAGCTCTACATCCAGAACAAGTTCCGCGAGGCCTTCGATGCCGTCGAGGACCAGCTCCCCGAGCACACCGTGCTGGAGCCCGAGGGCAACAAGAGCAGCTTTACCGTCACCTTCCCCAGCTGGAAGGAGCGCGACGACGCCCACGCGGTGCTCGCCAACGGTGGCGTGCGCTTCCGCAGCGGCAAGGCACTCGTGCCCTTCCGCATCACCGGCAACATCGACTGGGGCGTTCCGGTGCCCGAGGTCGATGGCGTCTCCGACGTCACCTGCTGGTGCTGGCCCGAGAGCCTGTGGGCGCCCATCAGCTATACGCGTACCGTGCTCGCGCGCGATGCCAAGGCCGCCGGCGTGACCGAGGGCGTCGCCGCCCAGGATGCCGCCCTCATGGGCGAGCCCGCCGCCGACTCCACGCAGGTGCCCGCACCCACCTACCAGCACAGCTCGCTCGACTGGCGCGACTGGTGGTGCTCTGACGACGCTCAGATTTACCAGTTCATCGGTCAGGACAACATCTATTTCTACTGCATCGCGCAGACCGCCATGTGGGAGGCCCTGGGCTGGGACCTCACGCAGAGCACCGTCAGCGCCTGCTACCACCTGCTCTACATGGGCAAAAAGGCCAGCTCGTCCTCGCAGACGCCTCCCCCGCCGGCAGACGACCTGCTCAACCACTACACCTGCGAGCAGATGCGCGCGCACTGGCTGTCGCTCGGCCTATCCGAAAAGCCGGTGAGCTTTAGCCCCAAGGCATACGACACGCGTGTGACCGGCAAGGACAAGGACGGCAACGAGGTACGCGCCTGCGACGACAAGCGCGTTATCGACCCGGCCCTTAAGGAGAGCGCCCTTTTGACCGGCGTGTTCAACCGTCTGGCCCGCAGCTGCTTCTACGGCGTCGCCGTCAAGGAAGGCGACGAGAGCCCCTACCGCAACGGCTGCATCCCCGCCGGTGCCGCTTCTGACACCGTGGTCGAAGCCGCCCAGCAGGCAGCCCTCGCCTTTGAGCAGGCCATGTACAAGTTCGAGACGCACCGCGCGCTTGCCGTGTGTGACGACTACCTGCGCGCCGCCAACAAGCGCTGGAGCGACGCTTCCAAGGCCGCCAACAAGCTCGAGGGTAACGAGGCAAACGCCGCGATGACGCAGGCCCTTGTCGACGCCTTTACCGAGCTGCGCGTGGCGACCGTCCTGATGCACGGTATTGTGCCGGCCGGCTGCGAGCTCATCTGCGAGTACTTCGACGTCGACCCGGTCGCTTTCTTTAGCTGGGATAACATCTTTGCCTCCACGGACGAGTTCGTGGAGATCCTGGGCGAGAAGCCCGGCGAGCACCGCGTG
The DNA here is from genome assembly GCA_959606065.1 of uncultured Collinsella sp. Classification (GTDB taxonomy): domain Bacteria; phylum Actinomycetota; class Coriobacteriia; order Coriobacteriales; family Coriobacteriaceae; genus Collinsella. The sequence goes on along the minus strand of CAUHHV010000023.1, from coordinate 22,650 downwards.
AAGCCGCTGCCCCCGCGCTTCGACTTCTTTAGCAAGCACGAGAGCCAGTACTAAACACTCGACATGTAATGGAATGGGAAGGAAAGACGGATGTCCAAGCCGCGTCGTCGTAAGCAGAAAAAGCAGGTCAAGGCCGAGCTCAAGCTCAGGCAGTTTGCCGCCACCGAGCTTTCCGACCAGCTTGCCGCCCTCCCCTGCGCTGCCGACCTGCCGCGCTTTATGGTCGACACGGTTGCCGGCGCCTATACGCCTGCCGATGCCGAGCTCATGATCGGGGGCTTCGGCGCCGCGGCCACACGCCCGGTCACGCTGCGCACCAACACGCTCAAGGCGACCGCCGAGGACATCGCCGCCGCGCTCGACGCAGCCGGCATCGCCCACCAAACCGTCGCTTGGTACCCAGATGCCTTCATCCTGCCCGACGCCCAGGTTTCCGACCTGTGGGACCTCGACATCTACCGCGACGGCAAGATCTACTTGCAAAGTCTGTCGTCCATGATGCCGCCGTTGGTCTTGGGCGCCCAGGCCGGCGAGGACATCCTGGACATGTGCGCGGCCCCCGGCGGCAAGACGACGCAGATCGCCGCCCTCACGCAGGGGCAGGCGCACCTTACCGCCTGCGAGATGAGCATTCCCCGCGCCGAGAAGCTCGAAGCCAACCTCCACCGCCAAGGCGCAAAAAACGTGCCCGTCATGCGCATCGACGCACGCGAGCTCGACGAGTTCTTCCGCTTTGACCGCATCCTGCTCGACGCCCCCTGCACCGGTACGGGCACCGTCATCAGCGGCAACGAGAAGAGTCTGCGCGGCCTCACCGAGCAGTTGCTCGGCAAGTGCGCCCGCTCGCAGCGAGCACTTCTGGATCGCGCCATGGGAGCCCTCAAACCGGGCGGCACGCTCGTCTATTCGACTTGTTCGATCTTGCCGCAGGAAAACGAGGACGCCTTGCAAGAGGCCCTCGACAAGCACATGGACTGCGAGCTTATCCCCCTCGATGGCACGCCGAGCGAAAGTGAAAAGCGCCGCGCCCAGGAAGCTGGCGAAGAGCCACGCGTCGAGAGCAACGCCCTCACCGAGGCCATCGCCGCCGGCCACGTCTCGTCCATCGCCAACGGTATGCCCGGCACGCTGACCATTCCGCCCAGCCGCGACTTTGAGGGCTTCTACATCGCCTTGATCCGAAAACGCAGCTAGCGCACGGATTCAAAACTCAACAAGCTATCTCTGTGCGCGCTTGTCCTACTGGTCACGGTGCTGCTTAAGTGTCTCACGTTCCTTGCGCTCGGCTCTTTTGCCTTTAATGGCCGTAACCACAAAGTAGATGACCGCGGCGGCTACGATTGCGCCCACACACAGGCCAATCGAGCCCAACATTGCTGTAAATTCCATTCCGCGTCACCTCTCTTTTAAACGGGACTTTCAAGATAGCACCTCAATACCCGCCACCACAGCTCCTTCACGTTCGCCGGCCCTTCGGTCTAACGGATGGCACGGCGGGGAAAAATCAACTCGTCAAACGATTTAGCAAGCACAACGCTGCCGGCACCTTGCAGGCCACCATCGCATAGAATCGAGGATCCATGGATACCCTCAACGACCTAAACGAGCGCGTCGACGCCTTCGTCGGCACCAGCTCCTTCGACACGCCGGTCACGGCAAACGACCAAGCCCCCATCGATGTTCCCGCCGAGGTTCACGAGGACATCGTCGCCTCGGTCGATTTTTCCGAGGTCGAACTTGCAGACGAATTTACCGAGCCCCAGGTGGCCGTAACTCCCAACGGCCTTTTGCCCATGGAGCCGCTGCCCATCGACGGGCGTCTGCGCAAGGCGGCTCTCCGCATGCCCGATGAGATCGAGGAGGCCAGCGGCTTTACGCTCTTCGGTCGTCGCATCAAGTCGCTTATCTACACCACCGACGTCGCGGTCATCCGCAACTCCAACGCCGATGCCGTCTTTGCCGTTTACCCCTTCACGCCACAGCCGGCCATTACGCAGGCGTTGTTGACCGTTGCCGAGTGCCCGGTCTTTGTAGGCGTGGGCGGCGGAACTACGACCGGTAAGCGCTCCGTACAGATGGCAGCCGTCTCCGAGATGCAGGGCGCGGCGGGCTGTGTGGTCAACTCCCCTGCCACTGCCGAAATGATCGAGCACATCACCAACATCGCCGACATCCCCGTCATCGCCACGGTCGTACGTTGCGACGACGATGCTCACGCCAAAGTGCGCGCCGGAGCCAAGATCCTCAACATCGCGGCCGGCAAGAACACGCCCCAGGTCCTGCGCGAGCTGCGCGAGCACTATCCCAACCTGCCGCTCATCGCACCGGGCGGCAAGACGCCCGAGAGCATCCGTGAGACCATCGCCGCCGGCGCCAACGCCATCATTTGGACGCCGCCTTCGGCCCAGCAGCTGCAGACCGACATGATGCAGCGCTACCGCAAGATGAAGGAAGACGCCACGCCTGTCATCTCGCGCGACGATGTGCCCATTATCGACCAGGTCGCCGCCGCCGAGGTCAGCCAGGTCGAGAATATGAATCCCGACGTGCCGATTCCCGACGAGGTCATCGAGCGCGTCGCTTCGATCCACGATCATATCGAGGAACGTCGCGCCAACCGCGGACTCAAGCCCTCGCTGCACGGCTTCTTCTTCCGCGGAAAGAAACGCTAACCGCAACAGCAAGGCCCGCCCCGCAAACAACGGGACGGGCCTTTTCTGTTTTCGAATGTCAGGAGTGACAAGCGCAGCTGTTAAAACTGACAGTCAGCGCACGAACGCTAATCCACGCGCTTGTCGCCCATAAAGAAGAGCGCCACCGTACCAGGTCCGGTATGCGAGCCAATCAGAGTACCGATGTTATTAATCTCAATCTTGCCTTTAAGCTGCGGAATCTGTTCCTCGATCAGCGCCGCAACTGCCTCGGCATCCTCGCGGCACGCCGAGTGCGACATGACGCACTTACCCGAATAATCCGCACCGTCCTGCACGTGTGCCATCATGGTCTTGGCCATCTCGGAAATCGCGCGCTTCTTAGTGCGAATCTTCTCACGTGGCGACAGCTTGCCGTCGCAATCGACCGTCATAAGCGGGCAAATCTTAAGCGCCGTGCCGATGATCGCACTCGCAGCCGAAATGCGACCGCCGCGCAGGTAGCTCGACAGATCGGTCGAGAAGAACCAGTGGTGCAGGTTGAGCTTGTGCTCCTCGATCCAAGCGGCCGTCTCGTCGAGCGAAGCGCCGCTATCGCGCACGTCGGCGGCATATTCCAGCAACAGGCCAAAGCCCGAAGACGCCGCCAGCGAATCGATGACGCGCACCTTGCCGCCTTGGGGATAGCGATCCGCGAGCATCTGCGCCGCAACGCAGGCCGATCCATACGTGCCCGAAATACCCGACGACAACGTCAGGTGCAGCACGTCTTTACCCTCGGCAACAATCGGCTCCCAAAACTCCTTATACTCACCCACGCTCACCTGAGACGTCTTGGGCATGGCACCCGCGGCAATCTGGGCAAAAAACTCGTCCGGCGTAATCGACTGATACAGATCGTCCGTATAGACGACATCGTCGATCTCATAATGAAAACCCACGACAGGGATATTGCGCGACGCAAAGAACTCACGGGTTCGGTCGGCGGCAGATTCACAGGTCAGGACAAAATCACTCATATGAGGCTCCTTACTCATTGCTGCGCAAATTATCGCACAGCAAGCGTGAATACGGTACAAATGTCCACTATTTACCAATGCGAACCGTTTGTATTGAATATCTTTATTATGAACATCCTCATCCCCGCCATGGGCCAACGTGGGCAAAATCACCCGCTTCGTCTCCACTCAACCGCCATATCTACCTCAACTAAATCGATTTACCAAACCGTTCAGCCGACAATTCAGCCGCCGGCGCAAAATCGAAACAAAGCCGGCGCATACTGGTAAACGCTTGACGCTGTTTTATCAGTTTTACCAACCATATCGGAAGGTGTTTCATGGTCGCATTCGATCGCAATCCGCAAGACTTCAAGTATCTGCGCCTGCTGTCGAGACAGTTCCCCACCGAGCAATCCGCGTTTACCGAGATCATCAATCTCTCGGCCATCCTCAACCTGCCCAAGGGCACCGAGCACTTTATGAGCGACCTGCATGGCGAATACGAAGCCTTCATGCACATCCTCAACAACTGCTCGGGCGTCGTACGCGAGCATGTCGACGAGATCTTTGGCGACACGCTCACCTTTGACGAAAAGGGCGAGCTGTGCACGCTCATCTACTACCCGCGCGAGAAGATCGAGCTGGTCCGCAGCCAGCACGAGGACTCGCCCACCTGGTACAAGACCATGCTCGACCAACTCATTGTGGTTGCCCGCTCGCTTTCGAGCCGCTATACCCGCTCCAAGGTGCGTAAGGCCATCCCGCGCGATTACGCCTACATCATCGACGAGCTGCTGCACACGCATCCGGACGAGAACAACTATCGCGTGCGCTATCACGAGCGCATCGTGGAGTCCATACTGGAGACCGCCAGCGCTGACGACTTTATCGAGTCGCTTGCCTCGCTCATCAAGCGCCTGGCCGTCGACCACCTGCACCTGGTGGGCGACATCTTCGACCGCGGCGGCGGCGCGGCCAAGATTATGGACCGCCTGCTCACCTACCATTCGCTCGACATCCAGTGGGGCAACCACGACCTGCTGTGGATGGGCGCTGCGGCCGGTGAGCCCGCCTGCATCGCCACGGTGCTGCGCAACAACCTACGCTACGACAATTACGAGATCCTGGAGAACGACTACGGCATCTCGCTGCGTGAGCTTGTCGCCTTTGCCGATGCCACCTACACCGACGGTGAGCCCATCACCCCGCTGATCAAGGCCATCAACGTGCTGCTCTTTAAGCTCGAGGGCCAGATTATCCAGCGCCACCCCGAGTTCGATATGACCGACCGCCTGTTACTCGACAAAATCGATCACGACACCGGCACGGTCACGCTCGCCGACGGCAGCGTGTGGCCGCTCACGACCAACGACTTCCCCACCGTCGACCCGGCGGACCCCTATTCGCTCACGCCCCAAGAGCAGCACATCATCGACAAGCTCGTGTCCGAGTTTGTCACCGCCGATCACCTGCATCGCCATATCGATTTCCTCTATTCCCACGGCTCGATGTACAAGGTCGCCAACGGCAACCTGCTGTTCCATGGCTGCGTGCCGCTCAACGAAGACGGCACCTTTAGCAGCATGAACTGCCTGGGCACCTGGCACGCTGGCCGCGATTATCTCGATTTTTGCGACCACATCGCCCGCCGCGCCTGGCGCGTGGGCGACCGCGACGCTCTCGACTGGATGTGGTACCTGTGGATTGGCTTTAACTCACCCGCCAGCGGACGCCTGGTGCGTACCTTTGAGCGCGCCTATATCGCCGACAAGAGCACCTGGGTCGAGCCGATGGACCCGTACTTTACGCTTACCAAGTCGCCCTCGGTCTGCGACGACATCATGCGCGAGTTTGGCGTCGCGCCCATGGCATGCTCACCGACCGGTCACATCATCAACGGCCACACGCCCGTTAAAACCACCAAGGGCGAGCAGCCCATCCGCGCCGAGGGCAAGCTGCTGGTCATCGATGGCGGATTCTGCCGCGCTTACCATCCCAAGACGGGCATCGCCGGCTACACGCTTATCTCGAGCTCGCGAGGGTGCCGCCTCAAGTCGCACCAGGCCTTTACCACCGTTGCCGAGGCGCTCACCCGCAACATCGATATCGAAAGCGAGACCAACCGCTTTGACGAGGCCGACCGCCGCCGCATGGTGAGCGACACCGATACCGGCGCCAAGATCCGCAGCCAGATCCAGGACCTACGCCAACTGCTCGATGCATATAGAAACGGTGCTATCGAGGAGCGCGCCTAGCTCCACCCGCGGGGATTGGCTAAACTTGCTGGGTTTGTCATCCCCACGGCGCCCCAGCGCCACCCTAAGGCAGGTACCATGCAAAAGCTCCTTGCGCAGATTATGAAGTTTGGCGTCGTCGGCGTCATTGCCACCGTCATTGACTTTGGCATCATGAATCTGCTCCACTACGGTCTAGGCCTTAACATCCTAATCGCCAACACCAGCGGTTTTATCATCTCACTCATCTTTAACTACCTCGCCAGCATGGAATACGTGTTTGCGCACAAGGAAGGCATGAGCCGCCGTCGCGAGTTCATTATCTTTGTCGTGCTGTCCGTGATCGGCCTCGCGCTCAACGACGGTATCGTGTTGACACTCAACGCCGGCCTGGGACTCGAGGCCAATATCGCCAAGATCTGCGCCACCGCGCTTGTCATGGTCTACAACTTTGTGACCCGAAAGATCTTCCTGGAAGGCGACGAGACCAAATAGCTCGACACCCCTGCAGCATTACGGCGCCCACGGACGACGCGCGCTCAGCGCAGTATCGTCCGTGGGTGCCGCTCGTTTACGGGCAAATTTTCAACGTTTGCGGATTAGCACTTGATAATTTGGCGAGTTCGTATAGTTCTTGGCAAAGACCTTACGCTTCCCTTGCAAAAGCTCTAAAGTATCCTCTGCTCGATTCATCAACGCATTGGATGTGATTACGTGCGCAAGGCACTGGCACAACCTCATACCAAGCAGTTCCTCAAGTTCGCTGTCGTGGGTCTTATCTCCTTTGGCATCGACTGGGGCATGCTCATTGCGCTCGTCGAGCTGTTCCATCTCGACTTTTTGATGAGCACCACGATCTCGTTTATCACGTCCGTCGTGGTCAACTACTGGCTCAGCATGAAGTACGTGTTCGACCATCGCGAGGGCATGAGCCGCAAGCGCGAGTTCACGATCTTCACCATCCTGTCGGTGATCGGCCTGGGCCTCAACGACCTGTACATGTTTGTGGGCGTCACGTTTTTGAGCATCGGCTACCAGGCCATGAAAGCGATCGCTACGTTCCTCGTCACCTGGTACAACTACTTCAGCCGCCGCTTCTTCCTCGAGGGCGCACGGTCGTAGTCGATTCACTATTTGCTTGAATGTATAACCGGTTGGAATTCCCGTTCCAACCGGTTTTTTTGTTTGCCGAGGTCCCCGGCGACCAAGTCCTCTACGCATGAAAAGCGGGCGGCCCGGATGTTTGTCCGAACCGCCCGCTTGATGCGATATGTCGAGGTCTCTAGCCCGTTACGTAATACCAGACCACGGTGTCGCCGTTGGAGAGAACGTAGTTGCTGCAGGCCGTCATGGGCGTTGTGCCGTTGACGGAGTACATCCAGCCGCTCGTGCCGCCGTACTGTTTCTCGGCCAAACCACCAATCGCGGAGACATACGTGCCGTACGACGAGCCATGTGCGTTGACAGAAAGGCCCAGCGCGCACAGGGCATCGTAGACGGTAGCGCCTTCGTTAAAGGTAAAGGTGCCACCAGAGGACACAGGATTGCCCACAGCGCTCGATGTAACCGAAACCGTCACTGTTACGTAGCTGGACTCCTGCGAGCCGCCCTGTCCGCCCGAGGGAGCGCTGCCGCCATTAGAGCTGGAGGCTCCATCAGACGACTGACCGCCGCCCGAAGAAGCACCGCCAGACACATTGGGAGTATCGCCGGCTCCCGTATTCTGGGCAGCGGATTTATCGCCAGACTTCTTGCCGTCCTGTTCCTCGGACTTCTTACTATCCGAGTTTTTGTCCGATTCCTTGTTTGAAGACTCGGAATCGTCCTTGGACTTGGACTCATTAGAATCCTTGGACTCATCTTTTGCGTCATTCGATGACTTGGAATCCTTGGAACTGGCCTCGCCCGAAGTCGTAGTCGAGTCAGACCCCTTGGCGTCCTTCGCGACGACGCTCTCCCCCGTCACGGTCTGAATGATCCAGTCGATGGACCAGGCACCGCTTGTGGAAGGATGGACGAAACCCAGCGAGACGACGATCAGAATGGTGCACACGGCAGTCAGAACGCCGAGGAGCGCCTTGCGACGAGGGGCGGACGCCGCCGAAGCGGCGCCCTGTTGCTTTGTATCGTCGAACTGAATGAACGAGGAATCTGGTTGCTTGGGGTCAGCGTCCTTGGATTTATTGGACACAGCCCTCACCTACCGACGTTTGGTGAACACGAACACGCCGACGATGGCGAGACCGATGACGCCGGCGGCAACGCCAACAATGGCGAGCGGATTGGTGCCAGTCTCCTGCTCAGAAGCACTAGAGGACTTCTTAGCAGTGGTCGTGGAAGCAGCACCCGTATCGGACTTGGAATCGGACTTCTTGTCAGACTTCTTCTCGTCCTTCTTATCGGACTTATCGGAGTCCTTCTTGTCGGACTTGTTGTCCTTGGTCTCGGTCTTGGTCGACACCGTCGTCTTGGTCGTCGGCTTATGACCCGGGGCGATAGCGCCGCCGGCCTGCTGGCCCTTCGTGCCGGAGCCAGAACCCGTGCCAGTGCCGGCACCAGCACCGGAACCGTTACCAGCGCCACCATTGCCGCCATTGGAGCCAGAGCCGCCATTGCCGCCAGGGTTAACAGCATTCTTGGTCCACTTGGCATACAGCGTCAGATCGGCCGTCACCGGCGCGCTAAAGTCATACGCCTGCGTGCAAGCCTCATCGGTATACCAACCGCCGAAAGTATAGCCATCGCGCGTCGGATCGGCCGGCTTGACCAGCTTGCCATCGGCCGTAGTCTGGAAGTCGACCTTAGAACCCTCGCCAGTCTCAAACGAGACCTTAACGCCACCACTCAGCTTGAAAAGCGTGCCGGAATCGTTGATGTAGTAGAGGTTACCCTTGGCATCGCAGGCAATCGGCGAGTCACAGTAATTGTTGTGTCCCGCCGCGCTAAACGCACCGGTCGCCTGTGCGTCACCCATCTTGTAGCGATACACGCCACCGCCCGAGGTGTAGTTCACATAGTCGGAAGTCGCACCATAGTTGACAGTGAAATAAACGTACGTGTCATCCGCCTGGACACTCACGAGCGGTGCGCCCTTAATGCCACCGGCAGGAAGCACGGAGCCATCGGCAGACGAAACCAACGTCGTAGCAAAGTCATTATCAAGGTCGACAATCGCCAGCGCCGAACCGCCAGAAACCTCGCCACCGACAATCAGCTTATTGCCATACAGCGTGGGCATGCAGGCACAACCCGTAAGACCAAGATCGATGACGCGTTCTTCGGAAATGCGCGAAGAGGCCCTTGCGTTTGCGTCCGACAGTGCCAGCACGTGGAGCTTGCCGTCACGCGAGATCACATAGGCATGCTTGCCGTCTTTGGACAGTACACAGCCGGAGTTGACGATGGCACCAACCGAAACGCTGCCGAGCACATCACCCGTCGACTTGCTCAGCATCTCAACGGTACCTGCACTCGTCGGAACCAGAATATAGCCGTCGCCCACTGTAGCGCTCGTCCAGTAGTAGCCCTCATCAGCATTAACATGCTGCCAAGAAACAGCGCCGGTCAGTATATTAATACGCGTCAGATGACCGTTATTGTACGTACTCGTTCCATAGTCGACATCAACGGTGCCAACGTAGAGATAGTTGCCATCGACCGTCAGCTGGGAATTTGACTGGGCAGATTTGCTCACAGAGTCAGTGACCCAAACCGTCGTCAGCGTATCGGCCGTCAGAGCCTGGACCGCACCGCCGTCGAGCGGGACGATGACCAAGCCTTTCGTATAAATCGGACGCGTGGTGTAGCCAATCGCAGTCTGAAGGTTCGACTCGGCAAGCACCTTGCCCGACTCGGCGTCGATCTTAAGCAAACGCTTGTTCACGGCAAGGTAAACGTTGCCGTTCACGACAATAGGCTCACTCGCATTGGGATACGTGGCACCCGAGTAGGCCCTCCAATCGAACGTCCAAGAGCTTGCCAGCGCGCCCGTAGGCGTGGACACGTTCTTGACCACCGCATTGGAATTGCCACTCCAGTCGGCTTTCCAATCGGTCGGGCGCGAAGCGCTCGGATCGACTACGACTTCATCGGGATTAGGAACGGTGTCGCCAGGGGCGTAAGCCCAGACGATTTTGTCGCCCGACTTGAGCACGTAATCGCTATCGAGCTGAGGCCCGGGAACGCCGTTGACAAAGAACGACCATGCACCCGACAGCTCGGTGCCATCAAGCGGGGAGACAAGACTATGAACACCCCAATAACCAAATTGGTCGTACATCTTGGACTCAATGCCAATGGCATCAAAGTAGGCAGCGGAAGCGTCCTTGATCGTCGTGCCCTCGACAAACACCTGCGTCGAAGGATCGGTCCAGCGCTGCGCCTTCTCATCCTTCTTACCGATGATCTCCATTGAAACGGAAACCTGGCCGGGCATGGTTCCATCAAAGCCATAGACCCAGGTAACCTTGTCCCCGGCCTTGAGTGTGTAATTGCCCGCGCCGACATTGGCCGCCTGACCGTTAACGAAGAACTGCCAGAATTTCCAAGTGTTTTCGTTAACTTTCTCGCTCGAAAGCGTCACGGTCTTGTTGAACGGTGAAGTCAGCGACTCGAGATACCAGCCGTACGTGCCTTTCCCCGTTTTGGCGCCAATGCCGGCCTTTTTAAAGGCCTGCTCGGAAAGATCAGCAGCGGTCGTGCCCTCTTCCACCAAAGCTGTCGTGGGCTGCGCCCATGTCTGCTGAGCGCCCGAGGCGTCCTGGCCGACAACGGTGCAGCTAACGGAAATCTGATTGGCGGGCGCGGGGTCACCGTACTTCGAGTAGCACCAGACGACGGAGTCGCCGTCCTTGAGCGTGTAGCCGCCGGCGCCGACCGCGGAGACGCTGCCGTTGACGAACAGCTGCCAGCGCGCGCCGGTCGCCGGGTCGTAGGCGAGCGTGCGGCCCGCGTCGAAGGGCGACGTGATCGAGTTGAGCGCCCAGCCCCAGGAGCCGTTGGGGTCGTAGTCGGCCTTGAGGCCGGCCTGCCTGAAGAGCTGCTCGGAGAGGTCGGCCGCGGTCGAGCCCTCCTTCAGAGCGATCTGCTGCGCGGCGGCCCAGGTCTGCTGGGCGCCCTTGGCGTCGGTGCCGACGACGGAGCACGTGGCCGCGACCTCTTGGCTTGCGGCTTCGGTAGGCTGAGATTCAGCCTCATCGGAAGCGGCTACAACACTTTTGACGTTCTGTTCGGATGAATCCGGCGAAGCAGTAGAAGCCTCGACTGCGGCAGAATCGTCCGACGCTACACCGTTGCTATCTGCGGCATTCGCCGAAGCGCCATCGTTAACCGACGCATCGCTCGCGTTAGAGCCGGTTTCAGAAACGACACCGTCGGCAGCACCGTCCGCGGCACCCGTGCCCTCGCCCGGCGTCGCAGCCTGAGCCACAGCCTCGGCAATGCCCTCGGCGCCCTCGGCCCACAGCTGAGCCGGCGTGGTGCCAAAGGCCATCGCGAAGGCCAGGAATGCCGCCAGGCCGCGCTTGGCTACGCCGCATGCAATCGCGCCACGGCGATGCAACGAGGCGCGCTCGCGCTCGTCCTCAAACATATCCATTTGTCCCCCATTGTCTGTACTTGGAGCGTTGCCTTGAGGCTGCCCCACGTCATCGCGCATGTTGCGCTCGAGTTCCCCCATCGGGGTCCCCCTTCCCTCCAGAGCCCTATGCACACCGGCGGCATACGCCGCAGCCGCACGCAAGATGGGAGGCGATCCGACTTAACCTTAACGACTCGGGCGCGCCGTCCGATCTGCGACGCGAACATCCCGAGCCAAGAGGAATTACGGTTACTGGTACAGCCGGGGACTTGCACCCCGATTCTCCCAAACGCGCAGGAAAACCGCGCATTCGTGCGTCTCCGCACCACCATCTAGGCCATCGATTATTACCGTCAAAATGGTATCACGCAAAAGGGCCTCGCACACAGGCGAAGCCCAAGGTAAAAGCTATTGTTTGCGATAGGAAAATGCGGTGACGGCCGCAGCCTCTAGTGCTTGCCGCCGTGGCTGTTGAGCCAGATATTGCGGCCCAGCATAAGCGCCAGCACCAGCGCGCTCACGTAGCCCATAAAGCCAATGACCGGGATACCAAACACAACCGGCTCGATGCGTGCGTAGTACACCACCGACGAACCGATAAACAGACCGGCGATCACGATAGCCATCGACATGCGGTCGATAATTCCGCCCAGCTGTCGCAGCGCCTTATCGCTGCTCATGATCTGCGTGTTCACCTTAAGCTGGCCGCGCGTGAGCATACGCGAAGCCAAGCCCAAATACTCGGCCGCCTCGAGCGAGCCTTTTGCCGCGCGATAGCTGCTCGCGGCCAGATCGCGTCCCATATCACGCACGCGCGCATAGGTGCTTTTTTCGTTTTTGATGTGCGTCTGGATGATCTGGATCATGTTGACGTTGGGCATATACTCGGTCAGCAAACCCTCGAGCGTCACCATGCCGCGCGCGAACATCGTTACCACGCTCGGCAGCTCAACATCGTTTTTGCGCGCCAGGTTTAGCAGCGAGGTCAAAAACTCGCCGATATCCAGATCCTTCAGGTCAAGGCCCGCAAAGTCTGCGACGATAAAGTCCAAATCGGACAAAAAGGCCGAATGATCGAGCTCGGCCGAATCGCCACGCGTCACGGCGAAGCGCATGAGCGAATCCTTGAGCTTGGGCACGTCACCCTCGGCCACGGCGAAAATCATGTCCTTGACGATACCGCGATCGTGACTCGACATGCGTCCGACCATGCCCAAGTCGATAAAGTAAACGATGCCGTCCTTGAGAATAATGTTTCCCGCATGCGGGTCGGCATGGAAAAAGCCGTCGTCGAGCACCTGCGTCGAGTAGTCCTCGACAATCGCGGCACCGATCTTTTCCAAGTCATAGCCCTCGGCCACCAAGCGTTCAGGATCGGCGATCGAAATGCCGTCGACGTAGTCCATAACCACCACGTGCTCGGTGCACAAGTCCAGATAGGATTTAGGGCACGTCACGCCATGAACGCTCTTATGGAACTCGTAGAAGTCGTTGAGGTTTTTGGCCTCGGCCAAAAAGTTGGTCTCCTCGCGAAACGAGGTCCACAACTCCTCGACTACGCCGTGCAGGTCAACAAATTGATCGGTGTTGACGAACTTGGAAACGATACGCACCACCGAGCGGATGATATCGATGTCCTGTGCCATAACCTGCTGCGCACCGGGGCGCTGCACCTTGACGGCCACGTCCTCGCCCGTCACCAGACGGGCGCGGTGCACCTGCGCGAGCGATGCGCTACCAAGCGGATTGGGGTCGATCGCATCGAACATCTCCCCCAGGCGCAGGCCGTATTCTTCTTCCAGACAACTGAGTACGACCTCGTACGGCACCGGCTCCACGTCGGAGCGCAGACGACGCAGCTCGTCGCAAAAGCGTTGCGGCAGAATCTCGGACCGGTTAGCCAGAATCTGCCCCATCTTGACGAACATGGGGCCGAGTTCCTCGAGCAGACGGCGCAAACGAACCGGCGTGAGGTTGTCCCACACGCGGTACTTTTTGACCAGGCGAACAATCTGCCCGATGCGCTCGCGGCGACCCGCCGGCGTGAGCTGGTATTCCTCGTCCGGCGCCATCGCGTCGGGCTCCTCTGGCACCATATCGACAGCGCGCGGCTTCTTGCGAGCGCCCGAGACGGCGGCGTCGACCTCATCGACAACCGCCGCCTCGTCACCCAAGGGATCTAGATTGTTGTAATCGGTGGTGGAATCTGCCATCTGCGCTGCTACTCAGCCTCTTCGGTATCCTTCGCATCGTCGGGCTCAACGGACTCGACGGGCACCGAGGTCACGTTGTCCTCGACCGAATCGACGATGTCGCGCACATGGGCCAGGAAGGCCGTACGCTCGGGCGCGGTCATAACGCGGACGCGAGCCAGAATGAGCTCGTCGAGCACGCGTTGGGCCGCGGTCTCGCCCTGCATGCCCAAGCGCTCGGTCAGATCGGAGATGGTACCGCCGGCCTGCTCGAACATGTCGGACACGCTGCGGGCGATATCGGGGGTGGCGGTGTCCTTGCGGACCTGCTCGCCTTTGGTGTTAAGGTCGTCGAGGACCTTCTTGCCGCCTTCGACAGCAACGGCGGCAGCGCCAAAGCCCACGTTGATGGCGCCGTTAACAAGCTGATCGAGTTTCATAACCATGGTTGTCTCCAATCACAAACAACTGCATTGGCGTTCTTGTACCCAAGATTGAGTGAAAGCGACAAAGCGTTTTAGCGCTATTCGATCGACGGGAAATCCCTATCTCACGTTGTCGTTCATCGCGAAAGAGTTCTTCATGGCGCAGCTCGTGGTGTAGAGCACCTTGCCCAACAGGGCATCGGTCTCCACGCGCACGAGCTCGGCAAACTCCTCGTTGGCGCGTGCAAGCTCGGCAGGCACCTCGGCCTCGGGCAGAACGGCTACGGCAGCGTCGACGTCATGAATCTGCTTGTGGCCCATGCCGCCGACCTTCTCCTGATAATCCTCGACTGCGCGGCCGCACTCATGGAAGCGGACGTCGGCCAGCGCGCCGATCAGGCGGTTGGCCCAGTAGAAGTTTTCGGACGTCACGCGAGCCTGCGTGTCGGCAAAGTACTCGGGCATGGTCTCGACGTTGGCGTACAGCGGAACCAGCGCGTTAAACGAGTTGGAGCCAAAGGCCATCCACTGCACGGCGCGGTAGGCCGGATGCGCATAGGGGCGCAGCTGCAGCACAGCGAGCTGGCTGTTGCGGTTGATGCCGATGGGGCGATAGGCGCCACGCGTGGCGGGCGTGCCCTTGCTGCCGTAGCAGTCGTACTCCGTGCCCTGGTAGTGGCTCGAGAGTACGTACTTGATGTCCTCGATGGTCACCTTGCGCTCGGGCACGCGGCTCCAGGGAATATCGTCGCTCTCGGGCGTGTAGTCGGCCTCGGGACCGTCCCACACATCGCTGGGGTTGAGGCAGCGCTGCATGTACCAGGCGCGCGGCGTGTTGTAGACATGGTCGCTGTCGCTGTGCGAGCCAAAGGCCTCGCGCGGGTTAAAGATCGCAGCCGGGCCGTCGCCATCGACGCCCAGCGTCAGGTCCAGATGCCACTCGGCCATCCAGGCACGCAGGTCGGCGGAGCACATGTGGTCGGCCTGGGCGCCCTCGGCGTCATCCAGGTCAAAGCTGTCGATACCCAGCTGGTTGGGCATGGTCACATAGGCGTCATCGGGCACGCGCTTGGCGATCCAGTGGTGGCCGCCGATGGTCTCGAGCCACCAGATCTCGTCCACGTCGCTAAAGGCGATGCCGTTGTTCTCGTAGGTGCCATAACGCTCGAGCAGGTCACCCAGAATGCGTACGCCGTCGCGGGCGGATTTGGCATATGGCAGCACCAGGGTCACCATGTCCTCCTCGCCCAGACCGCCGGGCTGCGCCGGAACATAGCCGTCCTCGTCCTCGTTGCCCTTGGCGGGCACGTAGTCGACGAGCGGGTCGGCGCCGCGAACGCGCTCGTTGGTGGTGAGCGTCTCGGTTGCGGACATGCCCACATTGAGCTCGTTGAAACCGGCCTCGGCCCAGATGCCGTGGCCCGGGACAACATCGGGGACGCTCGTGTAGCGCATGGGGTTATCGGGCAGTTCAACGGTCAGGTGACTCAGAACGCTCGTATAGACGCGCGGCTGCTCGTCGGGATGCACCACACGCATACGCTTGGGCTCAAACACCCCGTTGGACGAATCCTCGTTGCGGGCGACCAACGTCGACCCGTCGTAGCTCGCGTTCTTACCAACCAAAATCGTTGTGCACGGCATGCGCATCCTCCTTGAGCGAAGAAATCAAACGATAACAGTGTATCGCTTCGGCGCAGAAAGGGCGAAACCGCGGCGCTGGCAACCCCTGTGGTCAAAAAATGCCAAATATGAGTACTGTCACCAATTTAGTAACAGCAATTTTGCTACGTATGGGTGTCGAAAGTCTACATTTGTTCAAAAATTAGATGATGTAATTCCTCATAGGTCCAATAAAATAGGCTCTCTATCGATAATAAATATCGTTAGAGAGCCTATTTGGCCTAAAATATATGTGACTATCTTGGCAACAGTACTCATATTTGGCATTTTCTGTCCACGGGGTATAGAGCTAACCCCCTCAAACAGCCCAAAACGCCTATTTCGATGCGCGCTCGGCCGCCTCGATCACGTGTTTGGCGAGGATCGCCGTCGTCACAGCGCCCACGCCGCCCGGCACGGGCGTGATGGCGTTAACGACCGGCTCCGCAGCATTAGAATCGACGTCACCCACCAGCTTGCCAGCGGCCTCGTCCCAATTAATGCCAACATCGATGATCGTCTGGCCCTCGCGAACCGCATCCACGCCAATCGTACGCGCGCGTCCAACGGCGGCAACCACAATGTCGGCAGCACGGCACTCGGCAGCAAGGTCGCGCGTATGCGTATGGCACGTCGTCACGGTCGCATTGCGCGCCGTAAGCATGGCGGCAACAGGACGCCCGATCACCAGCGAGCGCCCGACCACAGCAACCTTAGCTCCATCCAGCTCAACGCCGTAATGATCCAGCAAAGCAAGCACGGCTTCGGCTGTGCAGGGGGCAAAACCCTCGCCGCGCCCCGAAAGCGTGGTGAGCAGCGAAGCCGGCGTCATGGAGTCAACGTCCTTGACAGGATCGAGTGCCGCGGCAACCGCGTCCTCGTCAAGGCCGGCGGGCAGCGGGCGGAACATCAGGCAGCCATGAACAGACGAATCGGTATTGATGTCCTCGATGGCCGCCAACAGCTCGTCCTGCGAAACATCGGCGGGAAGCAAAACGCGGCGAGCTTCAATGCCAACCTTCTCGCAGCGCTTGAGCGCACCGCGCTCGTAGGATAGGTCGTCCTCGCGTTCACCCACACGCACGATAGCCAACGTCGGAACAACACCCCGCTCGCGCAGGGCTGCGCAGCGAGCAGCAAGTTCCTCAGTCAACGCGCGGGCGACGGGAGCGCCCTTCAGCAGTTCAGCCATGGCTACCCTCTCTTCCTTGCAGCGTCGGCGGCGCGGCGCGCCAGCGCATCGGCGCGCGGCAACCACGTGTCCAGCAGCTCATCGCACGCGGTCTCGAGCTCCTCGGCGCGCGCCCGGTCCTTCATAGACGTGGTGTTGGCAAAGAGCGTCAAGCTCGCGCCCTGCATAGCGGAACGGCAGAACACGGCGCCGCACGCCACATCGGACAGCAGCTGACGCGAACCCTTGTCGGCCATGTCCTCGAGCAGCGCCAGCGCACGCCCGCAGGCATCCATAATGCGATACGGCGGCATAGCGGCCACATGCAGCGCATCCTGAATCGCGGTCGCTCGAGCCGGATCGTCACGCGGAATACCGTACGCCGCGGACACCTGCCCATAGGCACGAACGTCCTCGGCAACCAACTCGACAAGCTCCTGGGCCAGCTCATCAGCCTGGGCAAACGCGCGCGTCAGGTCATCCGCGCGATCGGCAAGCGCGGGGTTGGTCGCGCCGTAGCGCGCGACCATCCCGCACAGCGAGGCGCCCAGCGCACCCACAAAGGCGCTCGCGCTGCCGCCGCCGGGCACCGGCTCGCGCGCGGCAAGCGCCTCGGCAAACCCGCGGCAGGTCTTGTCCATCATCTCTTGGCTCATACGCATGCACCTTCAAGTCATATACATCGGTCGGGTGGCAACCGCCGACCGACCGCATCGATCACATAATGGTGCTAAGTCTAGCCCATAAGCACATGGGCGTCAGCGCACCTGGCCATCGCGGATTTCTATGGCACACGATAGGCGGCAGCGACACAAACATGGGACACATGACCCACCTTTCGAGACTTCCGGGCAGCGGCAACTGGGGCATACATATAGGTAAGGAGCCCTATGTTGGGGCAAGCTCATCACGGCACCGGACGACGAATGGAGGAATAACCGCACAGTAAACAAAGACATCATGTGCATGCGTAACCGCCGCCCCAGCGATCCGCGGCACACGATGTCCCTGGCAGACAAGGAGGACGCCACCATGAAGAAAAAGACCCTATCGATCCTTTCCCTTTGCATCGCCCTCTTTGCCGCATTTGCCCTTGTCGGCTGCGGCGGGAGCGCATCGGGCGGAGGCGGCAGCACCGCCAAGAGCGAGAGCAAGGAAAAGGCCCCCGTCGCCAAGAAGACCGACTTTATCTGGTTTAAGGTCGAGATGCCCGCGGGCGTCGGCGTAAGCGACTCCGCCGGCAAGAATGCCGACAGGGTCCAGCTCACCTTCCCCGAAGACGAGAACGCCTCGGCCGATCGTTTTATCCCCGTTTGGAAAAAAGCGCTGACTGCCGAGGAATCCCACGCCGACCAGGCAGAAAAGAAAGGTGATACGTTCCAGTGGAAGGACGGCGGGTCCGTCGAGTATAACGGCAGGACGTGGCTCGTCGGAACGTACGAAGACAACAGCGGCATCTCAACCATCCTTTTTACCGACGTTGAACCAGGAAGCGTCTACGTCCTCATCTCGAACTTCGACCAGCACAAGAAAGAAGCCGAGGCGCTCCTCAACTCCATCGAATTCCCCGATGACATGGCAGAGGCAGTTTCCGAGGCGCGCGAAGTCGAGATTTCGAGCATCGAGCTCAAGTAACGGGACACCCGCACGCGCCTACGCGCACCTGCGCACATGCGCCCCATTAAAGCAACGGGCACCCAACCCCGGGAAGGGCCGACAGGCATCGGCCCTCCCCTCTTTTGGACCCGCGCATATTGCCACTTGTCGGCGCAAATCCGGCCCTCAGAATGGGACACATGGCCCACCCTAGCGAGCCGTCCACGCGTACAGTAAAGGCAGGTAATCCATGGGCGGTTACAGATCGAGGAGGACACGACCATGAAAAAGAAGGCCTTAGCGATTCTCGCCCTCTGCATCAGCCTCTTTGCCGCGGTTGCCCTGGTGGGCTGTGGCGGAAGCGGTGGCGCTACCGGCAGCAGCGGTGGCGGCGGAGCAGAAAAGTCAGCCGTGGATATGAGGACCGACTTCATTTGGTTTAAGGTCGAGGTCCCCGAGGGCGTCGAGATTACCGACGTTGCCGGCGACACGGCCGACAGGGCCCAGTTTAAGTTCACCGAAAGCGAACACGCGAGCGACCGCTTCATTCCTGTCTTCGACCCCGACAAGAACGCCGACGAGCTGTTCGACTACGAGGCAAAGTGGAAGGCCAACTCCGGATGGACCGAAAGCGACCCCGTTAAATACAACGGCAAGACCTGGCGCAGTGCTTACTTCACGCACTCGGGCGGCGTAACGACTGAGTACTTCACCGACGTTGAGGGCGGCAGCGTGTACGTGCGCATCGACAACGTCGAGGAGCACAAGGACGCCGTCGAAGCCATGATGAAGTCCCTGGAATTTGCCGATGACATCGCCAAGGCCAAGACTGAGGCCATGGACGTCAAGCTCGACGATATCGAGATCAAGCGCTAAGCGACTGGCGAGCGCAACGGGAAACATGGGCGCAGCGCAAGCAAGCGACGGTGGCCCAGCGTTTCGTACTAAGGGAGGGCCGGTAAACCGACCCTCCCTTTCTTATGCCGGTAGCCGACGAACGCAGGATGCCGGACGCCGAAACCACCCCAAATGTGGCAACGGTACGAAAACGGCAAGCACCCCAACACGTCCACCCGCCGATTTATAGCGCCGCGCGCACAATTTAAGCCGACGCCTTTAAACATCCGGGCAGTATAGTGACCAAAATGAGTGCATAACCGCACCCTGCGAATGGAGGAGTTATGACCGAACACCACGCCATCAGTCGCCGAGCGTTTACGCTGGGCCTTGGACTTGCAGCGTTGTCGCCTCTGGCAAGCCTGCCCGAAACCGCCATGCTGGGCATTAAGTCCGCGGACAGCCTTTGCGGACGGCACGGCCGAGTCAGCGGCCACCCTCGACAAGTTCGTCATTCGCCTTCGCCCCGCGGGCTATTTTCGCACCGCGAGCGTCAACGAAGACGGCAACGTCATCGGCAACGTCTGCCACCTGTTTAATGACGGCACGTCCAGCAAGCTCATCCTTGAGCACGTAGGGACCGATGCGGACGGCACAAACTGGTATGCCATCCGCACCCTGCTCAATTTCGAAGAGCACAAGAAGACGCGCTACAGCATTTGGTCGGTCGATGGCGACTCGGACAAAGATGGAAAGGTCATCCACGTATGGAGTGGCGAGTACGACCATAAGGACAGCCGCGCCTATACGTTCGACCGCCAGTTCGACGGAACTTATATTATTCGAGACCGCATATACACGAATAACGGTATTAACTACCTGGCCATAGAATCGAAAGGCAAAGACCAAGACAACAACAAGATTTGCCAAAAGAAATATTCCATTCCGTGGGAGCTCGAGCTTGTCGGCTACAGCATGGACAAGACCAATGCCACAGTTAGCAGCATCGACTGGACCACGTATAGCAGCTACGTCGACGGACCATGTTGGATGAGCCACGTCGAAGGCAACAAGTACCTCGACGAGCTGAGCATCCCGGGCACGCACGATTCGGGAACTTGCAGCGTGGACAACGACACCGAACCCCAATCCTCGCAAGCAAAGTGCCAGCAGGACTACATCCCCACGCAGTTGCTCGAAGGCATTCGCTATTTTGATATCCGACTCGGAAAAGGCAACGACCCCGGCATCGACCATGGAAGTTGCTACCTGCTCAAAAAAGACGGGCACTTCATGCATCTCTCCGATGTCGTTGGCTACTTCAAAAAGTTTTTGAACGAAAAACCGTCAGAAGCGCTCATCATGCTTGTATCCCGAGGCAACAACGAGGCTACTGACGAGAGCCTTACGACGGCTTTCGCCAAGGTTTTGGACGACAACCCCAAACTGTTCTATACGTCGAGCCGCGTTCCCACGCTGAACGAGGTGCGCGGAAAGATCGTCCTGCTGCGCCGATTTGGACTCGCCGGCGACAGCGTAAGCGGCCACACGTGGGGCCTCGACCTAACCGAATGGGACAACATAATCGCAGCACACCCCAGCAGCTCCTCTATGTGTCTCGTCCAAAACGCGCAAGGCTTTGAAGCCGCAGGGGAAACAGGCGACAAAAAAGCCTATTGCACCAAGGTATATGCCCAGGACCATTACGAATGCACCGGAACCGACAAGATCAGCTGGGTCGATATGGCCCTGCAGGAGACGGCTAAGCTCACCCGCAACGAGGTAGATGTCGAGGACGATAACGGGGCCAAGGAGCAAGTCCTGGAGCGCTGCTGGTCTATCAACTACACCAGCTGCACGAATCACAAGCAAGGAAGTAATCCTTTTACCGCAGCACGAGTGGTCAACGAGCATCTGTACAAGAGCCCGTACATCAATCCCAGCGGCATCGAGGATACAAAGTCAGATTACCTCAAGCACATTGGCATCATCGCATCCGACTTTGTTGATGCGGCGCTGGCGCGAAGCATCTACCAGCGCAATTACGATACGCAGCACAAGCAGACGGCTTCGTACTACCTCCCAACCCGCATGCGCATGACGTACGGCGACTCGCTGAGCGATGCCTCGCTCCAGGATGGCAAGACCGTTGGCGAGGGCCATTTCCGCCTTGTCGACAGCAGCAACGTACTCAACGTGGCGGCTTCGGGCCAAACGTTTACCATCGAATATGTGGATGTCGACGCCTTGGGCAACGAGACCGTTACGGAGCTGCGGGGTCATGTGCCCATCGATATCGATCCACGCGCGCTGACGCCCCATTTTGAGGGGCTCGAAGGCCTTAAGGCCGGCGAAGACGTGCGCGCCAAGATTGCGGCATCACTCGAGGGCAAGCTCGAAACCGATGCCTGCACGGCCCAGCTCGAGTTTGTGCACGACGCGGACGGCGCTCCGGGCACGGCAATGGTCGAGGGCGAAACATTTGCCGCAGGAACGTACTGGGTGCGCGTGAACGGTCTCTTGGGCGACGCGGCGCAGAACTACACGCTCGCCAGCGACGGAGCCGCAAGCTTTACCGTAGCGGCCTCGAGCAGTGCAGGCGGCACCGGCGCCGGCACGGGTTCCAACGCAGGCAGCGCCGACAAGAACGGCAAGGGCAACAAGAGAGACCAGGGCAAGAGCTCGGGCGGAAAGCTCGCCAACACGGGCGACGGTTCTGGCGTTGCCGCCGGGCTCGCTGCCGCCGCCGTAGCGACGACGGTCGCCGGCGCAGCAATGCTTGCCAGTGACCACGACAATACCGAGGACGTTAACGAATAGGCAAGCCAGTTTTTTGGGCGCATCAACTCAATCGGGGCGCAGAATACCGTTCTGCGCCCCGATTTTTACCTTGGACCGAACGCCGTTATCGGCTACATCACCATGTTCAGCGCGTTCACAAATTCCTGGGCCTTCGCACGGCTACTCAGGCTAAAGACGCAAGCGGTCAACAGCCTGTTACGCAGAAAAACATCACGGCCTTTGATTCTATTGACGCCCGTGATGTCCTTAAGATAGACAATCTCGGTGTGCTTGCCGCCGAAAGTGCCCTTCCTGAGCACCTCGATACGGTTGGGGTAGATCTTGACGTCTTTAAACCTACCCGAGCCCTTGTCCTGAAACAGCAAGGTGTTGTTGTCCATGCATGTCACTCCCATGGGGTTCGTGAAAACTGTCTCTATTGCCAAATTTTAGTCACCGCAAGGCCTCCATGCGAAGGTGCCAGACAGCACAGCAATTCGTGTCCGCGCGAGGCTTTAAACT
>CAUHHV010000022.1 GCA_959606065.1 uncultured Collinsella sp. | reverse complement strand
TGAGAAAGGGTCGAATCGAAGTGTCTGGCCGGACGCCAATTGTCCGGGAACTGTTCCGGTTCGACCCTGCTTCATTTTACATCCGCGGCATGTTTTTGTAGACGCCTGGCGATTACCGACCTTCACGACCTCGATGACGGTTTCCCCGTCCTCGATTCTTGTCAGATTGCGGTGGACATCGCTGCGCGAACGGCCGGATATCATTTGAGCCAGAATCCTCTTCTATTGAAGCGGATTCTGGCTCAGTGGTTTTTAACTCGGTTGTTTGACAGAAGCCCACGTCGATAGTCGGTCTGTGGACTTAAGATTTCGGGGGCTCCCAAGCGTTTTCGATCGCGGCGCGGTAGATTGCAGCGTAATTAAGCATCCAGCTGCCATCACCCGCTTTTTGAATAAACCCCTTATTCTTCAAAGAGGTATAGGCCCGGGAGATCGTGTTCTTACTTAGGTGGTAGCGCTCCTCAATCCATTTGCTTTTTGCGTAAAAGCCCATGGCTCGTTTGTTTTTGGAAGGATTTCCAAGCTTCCATACGAGGCCGAGGATGAGGCGCTCGGCAGCGACAGTGGTGGCACAACACGCCCAGTCGGGCACCGAAATAAAATTCGCGTTATCCATTTTCCTTCTAATCTCTCGTTGCTCAGTAACATCATCGGAAAATTTGTCGGAAATCGACGGTAGCTCGCTCATGTTTGCCACCTAGTCAAGGTGGGCGGTACGACCTTCAAGCTGCTTGAAAAGCTCATAAAACGAGCTTTCAAACATGTAATTCGAGCGATGGATTTGGATGAGCTTGCCGGACTCGCGCATGAATTTGCGTGCGGTGTTTTCGCTCCAGCCAGTGAGTTCGCGGATATCGTTAACGCGGAGCAACCGATCGCACTGAGCGGCACCAGTGGGGAAAGTCGGTGTGGACGCCTGAGTGCTAATCTTTGGAGTAGCCATGATGAGCTATCCTTTCAATGAGGGCCCTCCCTGTGCTTGTAAGACTTACCAGGTTCATAAGCACTTGGGGGGCCGGTTTCTATGACTACATGCGTAGCCATCTGACAGCTTTAGCATGTATTAAAACTCATTAGTTGTCAATCAAATATAGCATCTACCTGCGGAAACGGTATTATAGTACCGTAATATTATGAATAAAACGATGAATGAATAACATGCTATTTCTCGCTTCTCTGTATATAGGCGTTGATGAAGTCTTCGTAGCCTTTAACTGCTTTTATTTCTGATTGTTGAACGAGGCTTGTATACGTTTTGAGCGTGATATTGGGGTCCGCGTGGCCAAGAATACCTTGCACGCTTCTAACGTCCGATCCGTTCGCCAGCATAAAAGTGCTTACGCAATGCCTGAGCTGATGCGGGCAGATGCCCTTATATAGTTTTCCGCCAGTCGAATTATTCGGCTCATAGATTCCAAGATTGCAGCTAACTGCGAAATCGCGAAACCAATGGTTGAAGATGTAGTTCTTCATGTGACAGACAGTAGGGATCCCTTGCTCGACAGCAATATCGCTAATGATGGGAGTGCTGCCAGTCTGGGACAGCCCCAGAGAGGCCAGGAGCTCTTTTTGTATGGCTGACCATGATTGAAGACGTTCGGCCAGGGTTTCTCCAACGGGGATTTTGCGTTGGCTTTCTTGTGACTTGGGTGCCCTCAGTTCATGATCGTTGGTGTACTGCCTGTCAATTTTCAAGGTTTTATTGGCGGGGTCCCAATCGCGCCATTCGAGGCCCAGCATCTCGCCTTTTCGCATACCCGTATACACTAGTACTAGCGTACCAACAGCTTCGGCGGTGAGCTCAATGTGTTGAAGATGTGTGCATAGGGTAGCTACTTGCTCGATTGTCAGTGATTCTCTTTTGTTGCGTGGTCTGCGAACATGAACGGTAGCGCAGGGGTTTCGGTCAATTATTCTCTTTGCGACTGCATTCGACAGAATCTGGCGCAGTTTCGCATTGATTCGTACAAGCTCAGATGGTTTGTATTTTCCCGTACGACGAGCTTCGGCATATGTTTCTTCGATTAGATCGGGAGTTAGCCCCTCAATTGTCTGAAACGCACCGAATAGGTCTTCGATATGCCTGCAATCGTACGCTTCTCTTTCATAGCTCGTTGGCGCAAGCTCGGTGTCCCTATTTTCATGAAAGGCCCAGCAGTAGGACACAAGCAAAGTGGGCTTTTTAGTTTTAGTGATCGTGCCAGAGGAGTTGATTTCAGCCAGCTTGGCCTGCATTGCAGCCTTAGCTTCTGTTTTAGTCTTGCAACGAACTGTATAAGTTGGGGATCGTTTGTAACGCCCTGTCTTAGGGTCCTTGACCCCAAGGGAAAAATAATAGCGATAGGTGTTAGGTGATCTCTTGTCTTTCCAACACGTGCCTCTTCCGCTAATTAGTGGCTGTTCTGACATCTTTGCACTCCGTTTCTTTGAATAGTTTTCAACAATTCATTGAGTGCAGTTTAGCTAAAGCTGTTAGTAATATGTTTGTAAAAGCGTAGGCGCAGCTACCGGAGGTAAAAGACACAAACTGCTATGTTTATCTGCGGTTATATGGTGTTCAATGATGCTTGATGAATAGTAGGGGGTAGCATTAAATCATATCTCCTAAAGCGGGTGTCGACGGTTCGAATCCGCCCGGGGGCACCAGAGATTTGCCGAGCCCGGTACCGCTACGGTGCCGGGCTCTTCTGGTCTAAAGGCCGGATTCGGACCGTCGACACCCGCGTCACCAATTTCCCCGCGGGGGGAGTTTTCGAATCCGCCCGGGGGCACCAGAGATTTGTCGAGCCCGGAACACCGCCACGGTGCCGGGCTCTTCTGGTTCATGCCATGTCAAAAACGAAGCGCCCGCTTGCTGGGGGAGCAAGCGGGCGCCTGTGAGCGAATATGTTTGCGGCGAGAGCCGTAATGAGCGGTTGGGTTGCGACTAGTTGGTCGTACCGGAATCGTCGCCCGTGCTCGTGCCTGAACCCGAACCCGAGCCAGAAAGTGCAACCGTCAGCGTAATCGTGCTGTCGGTGGACTGCTTGCCGGTGGGGGAGACGCCCGTAACGGTGGCGTTTTCGTTGCCGCTCACGGGGTTGCCGCTCTGATCGCAGAATGCGATGTTGTAGAACCCGGCATTGTTGAGCGCGGTGACTGCGGCGGAGATGCTCTTGCCGTACAGGTTGCCCGGAACGCTGGCCTTGCCGGACTTCTTGGCGATGACGACAGTGATCGTGGCGCCGGGCTTCTGCTTGCCGCTGGGGTTCCAGCTAATGACGGTGCCCTCGGTGACAGAATCGTTCTCCTGGTAGCTCACGTTGACGCCAAAACCGGCCACGTCGAGGGCGTTGCGTGCCTGGGCCTCGGTCATGTCGGTCAGATCGGGCACCGAGGTGGTGTCGGGACCGCTGGAGACCTTGTACGAGATAGTCGTGCCCTTCTCGACCTCCTTGCCGGCAACGGTGCTCTGCTCAAAGACCTGGCCCTCTTCGGCCTCATTGGCTTCCTCAGAAGCGCTGCCTTTCAGGCCCACGCTTGCCAGTGCGGCCTCGGCCTGGTCCTTGGTCAGGCCGACGAGCTGCGGGACCTCAACCTTCTCGGAGGGCTTAGGGCCCTTGGAGATTACCAGGTTTACCCTCGTGCCCTTGGCCTTCTTGGTGTTACCGTTGGGGGTTTGCTCGGCGACCTTTCCCTCGTCGACATCGTCGTTGTAGCTCTGGTCGACGGTGCCTACCTCAAGGCCGGCTTCCTTGATCAGCTCAATAGCGGTTTCCTGGTCCTTGCCCAGCACGTCGGGCACCGTGACCTGTTCGCCACTGAACATGCCCGTGGCAAAGGCCACTACAACGCCAATCACGGCGACGGCGGCAATCACGGCGGCGATGATCTTGTTCTTGTTGGACTTGGGTTTCTCGACCTCGTAGGAGCCCGTGGAGCCCGAGACAGCGCTACGGGCGGTGTTCTGACCGCTCACGCCCGAGACGGGACGAACCATAGCGCGCGTTGAGTCGGAAAGCTCGCGGGTCTTGGTGGCACCCAGGTCGCCGGCGGCACCGATGATGCGCGTGGGCTCCGAGACATTGACGGCACGGCCGGACAGATAGCTGTTAAGCACCTGGCGCAGCTCGTCGGCTGTCTGGAAGCGGTTTGCCGGGTCCTTCTCCATGCACTTGAGGATGATGCGCTCAAGGTCGGCATCGACGCCGGAGTTGATCTGGCTCGGCGGGATGGGGAGCTCGTTGACCTGCTTGAGCGCGACCGAGATGGCGTCGTCGCCGTCAAAGGGCACGCGGCCGGTGGCGCACTCGTACATGACGACACCCAGCGAGTAGATATCCGAGGTGGGGCCGAGGTCCTGGCCGCGGGTCTGCTCGGGGCTTACATAGTGGGCGGTGCCCAGAACGTTGTTATCCTGCGTGAGGTGGCTGTTCTTGGCGCGTGCGATGCCAAAATCCATTACCTTGATGTTGCCGTCGGGTAGCACCATGATGTTTTGCGGCTTAATGTCGCGGTGGATGATCTCGTGCTTGTGTGCGACCGAAAGTGCGGAGCTGATCTGCGAGCCGATCTGCGCGACCTTCTTGGGATCGAGGGCGCCGTGGCTCTTGATGCCGCTCTTAAGGTCGGTACCGCGCAGGTACTCCATGACGATGTAATAGGTGTCGCCGTCCTTGCCCCAGTCGTAGACGCCCACGATATAGGGGGAGGACAGGCCGGCAGCTGCCTGAGCCTCCTGTTTAAAGCGGGCGGCGAAGGTGGCGTCGCCGGCATACTGCGGCAGCATGATCTTGACGGCAACCGTGCGGTCGA
Source organism: uncultured Collinsella sp. (assembly GCA_959606065.1). Taxonomy (GTDB): domain Bacteria; phylum Actinomycetota; class Coriobacteriia; order Coriobacteriales; family Coriobacteriaceae; genus Collinsella. The sequence continues at coordinate 36,863 of CAUHHV010000022.1, read as the reverse complement.
GGACCTGATCCTGTGCACGGAAGACGGTCGCCATACCGCCCGTTCCCACCTTATCCTTGAGGAGGTATCTTCCCCCGAGGACCCTCTGTTCCATTCCTGCTCCTAACATAACTATTCGCTCAACGATGTGTGTAGTACCAAATGTGTGGCCGCTGGGGCCGTGTGGCGCGTAGCCGCTAGCTCATCGGCCGCGGCGCGCCCCAAGTATCCGCTTTGATCACGGGCATCACGCTCCCTGTGCGGCGAGCGCCGCGGTCAGGACGATGCCGGCAATCTTGGCCGCCTCGACGTCGTGTTTGTCGAAATCCTCCAGGGCCACCGAGATGGCAACCGTGGGTGAATCGTAAGGTGCAAAGCCAACAAACATAGAGTTGACGTTGGTGCCGCCGGTCTCGGCCGAACCCGTCTTGCCGGCAACCTTGACGCCCGGAATCTGGGCATCGGTGCCGGTACCGGACTGGACGACGGCGAGCATGGCCTGCTTGACCTGGTCGGCCGTGGCAGAGCTGACGGCCTGGCCCAGCGAGCGGGACTGCGTGGTCTTAACAACGGTTCCGTCCGGGGCGAGTATCTGGGACACAAAGAACGGGTCCATGACCACGCCGCTGTTGGCGATAGCTGCAGCGATCACGCAATTCTGCATAACGGTGGTCTGCGGGCCAGGCGTGTGGTCCATGCCGACGGGCTGGCCGGCGCCTGCCCAAGCGGTCTCCCACTCGGTCATAAGCGACGGGTCGGCCATGATGGAAGCCGCGGTGGTCAGATCCTGACCGAGCTTTTGACCGTAGCCAAAGGCGTTGGCAAACTGGACGAGCGAGCTGGCGCCGACCTCGTTTGCCACCTGGCCAAAGACGACGTTGGACGACACGGCGAAGGCCTGCTGCAGGCTGATGGTGCCGTAGCTCTCGTTGCCAGAGTTGGTGACCGGCGCGTTGCCAATATCCATGGAGCCGGGCGCCTGGTACGTGCTGGTAAGGCTGGCGGTGCCGGTTTCGAGTGCCGCGGAGAGCGTGACGACCTTAAAGGTCGAGCCCGGGGTGTACAGCGCGTCCATGGCGCGGTCGTACATGGAGCCGTCCTCGCCGCCGCCCGACTGGAGCAGCGCATCGATGTTGGTGTTGTCGTAGGTGGGCGAGCTCGCGCACGCAAGGACCGCACCGGTGCGCGGATCCATGACCACCACGGCGCCCTTAAAGCCCTTGAGCGCCTGCTCGGCAGCCGTCTGGATGCGCGAGTCGATGGTGAGCTTGGCGGTATTGCCCGGCTGGGTCTGCCCCGCGAGCGACGCGATGGCGTTGTTCCAGCTGGAGTAATCCTTGGAGCCGGTGAGCGTATCGTTCATGACGCTCTCGATGCCGGCGGTGCCGTATTGCTGGCTCACGTAGCCCACCACGTGCGCGGCCATGTTGCCGTTGGGGTAGGAACGGGCGTAGGTGCCGTCCTCCTGCTGCAGCGACTCGGCTAGTGTCACGCCGTCGGACGTGATGATGGAGCCACGCTGGATGTACTTGGAGCGGGCGATGGTGTGGTTGTTGGTCGGCATGTCCTGGTAGTCCTTCGCCTTGATGACCTGGACATAGGTGAGGTTGCCGATAAGGATGGCGAACAGCGCCGTAAAGGCAAACACGGCACGAGTCAGCCGGTTGGCAAGTGCCACGCGGCCGAGCACGCCGGACTCAGGCGTGTCGAGCAGGCGACGACGCATGCGAGAACCCGCGGAGTGGTTGCCGTGGCCGTAGGAAGGTGCGCTGGCAAAACGCGTACCGGTCGGGGCAGCGGCGGATGCGACCTGGTCATCGGTGATGGCGGCCATGGTGCCGGTGCCGGTGAGCTCGGCTTCGCGTCCGGTTGCCTCGTCGCCGGCGCGCAGCAGCAGCGCGACGATGATAAAGCTCGCCAGCAGCGAGGAGCCGCCCTGGCTCATAAAGGGCAGGGTGACGCCGGTCAGCGGGATCAGGCGGGTTACGCCGCCAACGATTAAGAATGCCTGGAAGCTGATGGCCGCCGTAAGGCCGGTCGCGCTAAAGGCGGCAAGGTCGGACTTGGCGCGGGCTGCCGTGGTGAGGCCACGCACGGCAAAAAGCATAAACAGGATGAGCACGGCGCCGCCGCCCAAAAGGCCCATTTCCTCGCCGATGGCCGAGAAGATAAAGTCGGACTCGACGACGGGGATGTTGTTTGCCATGCCGTTGCCGATGCCGACGCCAACCAGGCCGCCGTCAGCCAGCGAGTAAAGTGACTGTACGATCTGGTAGCCCTGGCCCTGGGCGTCCTTAAACGGATCGACCCAAACCTGGAAACGCACCTGAACGTGAGACAGGAACTTGTAGGCGCCCACAGCTCCAACGGCTAAGAGCGCAAGGCCGATAACGACATACGAAAAGCGCCCCGTGGCAACGTAGAGCATCAGCAAGAAGATGGTGTAGAACAGCACGGCCGAACCCAGGTCGCGTTCGAAGACGACGACGAGCAGGCACACACCCCACACGGCAAACAGCGGCAGCAGCAGTCGCAGGCGAGGGATCTTAAGACCTAAGATCTTGCGGTTGGAGATGGAGAGCAGCTCGCGGTTCTCGGCCAGGTACCCGGCCAGGAACAGCACGATAAAGACCTTGGCAAACTCGCCGGGCTGGATGGTAAAGCCCGCGATGCGAATCCACAGCTTGGAGCCCGAGATCGTGGTGCCGATAAAGATGGGCAGCATCAGCAGGATGATGCCGATGATGCCAAAGGTGTACTTGTAGCGCATGACCACGTCGAGGTTTTTGACCAGTGCGAGCGTTCCCACCATCAGGGCCACCGAGACAAACAGGATGATGAGCTGTGAGATCGCGAGAGCGGGGGCGAGGCGTGTCACGAACGTGATACCGATGCCCGAAAGTATAAATACGATGGGTAGGATGGCGGGGTCGGCACCGGGCGCCAAGATGCGCACGGCAATGTGGGCCGCGGCAAAGGCGGCAAAGAGGCCGATCGGTACGGCGAGCGTCTCAAAGGAGATGGCAGCGCCCGCGGTGAGCACGTACATCGCATACAGCAGGATGACGGGGAACGCCGAGGCGATGAGCAAGAGCAGCTCGGTGTTGCGGCGACTCATAAGCGGCACTCCCTTTCTAGTTCTTTTCGGAGGCTTCGGCCTCGGCGGACTGTTCGGCGGTTTTCTCGGAATCTGATTCGGAGGTCGATCCCTGATTGGTGTTGTCGCGAATCGTTTGCGCGTCAATCACCTGGCGGGTCTGCTCCTCGTCGATCTGGTGGCGGTACTTGGATATCGTGTCCTGCGCATCGTCGACACTTGTTTGCGGAATGCCCGCCTTGAGGCGGTTTTGCGTGTCTTCGGGCAGGTCGGACAGCTTAATACTGGTTTCGCTTTCGAGCCAGTGGAGCTTGAGTCCGAGTGGCTTGCCGGGCAGGCCGCGCCAGACGGCGACATTGCCCTGGTAGGTACCCAGGTAGTACGAGCCGGTGACACCCGTGTAGGCCCAGATGGAAGCCGCCAGCACCAAGACGAGACCTAAGACGACGCCGATGGTGACGTTGCGGCGACGCACGCGTTGCGCCTCGCGCATAACGCCATCGTCAACCAGGTCAACGACTACTACGGTCACGTTGTCGTGGCCGCCGGCGGCAAGCGCCGCGTCCACTAGGTTGTCGACGCAGATTTGCGCGGTTGAGGACTGCGTGGCGATGTTCTCGATATCGCTATCGGGAATCATGCTCGAAAGGCCGTCGGAGCACAGGATCAGACGGTCGCCTTCCTCGATATGCAGAGTGAAGTGGTCGGCATACATGGCGGGGTCCGAGCCCAGCGCGCGGGTGATGACCGAACGGTTGGGGTGGACGCGAGCCTCGTCTGCCGTAATCTCGCCGGCGTCCACGAGTTCTTCCACATAGGAGTGGTCGCGGGTCACGCGGATGAGCGTGCCCTCGTGGAGCAGGTAGGCGCGAGAGTCACCCACGTGGGCGATGGCGAGCGTGTCGTTTTCGATATAGGCGCAAGTGGCTGTGCAACCCATGCCAGGCTTGCCCAGGCCATTCAGGGCAGCCTCGATTACGGCGGCGTTGGCGGCCTCGACGGCTGCCGCCAGGCGTGCGGCGTCGGCAGACTGAGGAGCTGTCTTGGCGATGGTCTCGACGGCGATGGAAGAGGCCACCTCGCCGGCAGCGTGACCACCCATGCCGTCGCATACGCAAAAGAGCGGCGACTGCACCAGGTAGGAATCCTCATTGTGCGGGCGTACGCAGCCAACGTCGGAGCGGGCGCCCCACATGAGTTGCGTGGTGGTGCCGGCATCATAGGTCGAGTCGGTCTCGATGCGCTCCTCGGTCAGGGGCTCAAAGCTCATGGTCGACCCGGGGTCTTTGAGCTTGGCCTCAACGGCGGCAACGTCGATCTCGGCTGTGTCACCGGGAGAGACGGTGTCGGTCTCGGCGTTTGATTCGGAATCGCCGGTGTCCGGGGAGTCGGGCTCCTCGGAAACGCGGGCGGTCGACTCGTCGTCTTGCGGGCTGACGTCTATAGGCTCGGGCGCCGGCGTAGACGCGGGCGCAACCTCGGATGCCGGGGCTATGGGAAACGCCGGCGCGGCGGGCTCGGGTGCCGCAAACACCGCAGCGCTCTCGTTGATTGCCGCGGCGACGGGCTCTGCAAAGTGAGCCGGCGCCGGGGTTGCTTCGGGCGCTGTGGGCTGTTCCGCAGCATGTGCGCCGATGGGCGCCGCTACGGCATCCTCTTCGTCCTCGTTATCGGCGAGATCCGAAATATCATGCGTTACTTGCGAAAGAGGCAGGGAGAACACGGTGTCCTCGGGCTCCACGGGTGCGGAGCCCGCCGGAGCGGCGTGGGCCGGCGCAGCTGTGGCGGCGGCCGGTGCCTCGGTCATAGTTGCGGACTTGTTCTCCTCGTCGATCATCGACGGTTCACCTTCATGACCACGTCGCCAATCTGGACTTCGTCGCCCTCACGCAGCGTCGCGGGCTCCACGAGCTGGCGGCCGTTGACGAGCGTGCCGTTAAGCGAGTTGAGGTCCTCGATGATGAGCGCCGGGCCCTGCAGCGAAAAGCGCGCATGCGAGGCCGAGACGAACGGTTCGTTGATGCAGATGTCCGAAGAAGGAGAGCGACCGACGATGACGGGGCCGAGCATGTCTACGTGGATGCCGCGGATACCGCGCGGGCCCTTGTCCACATCGATCGTCCAGATAGCCGAGTCGCGGCGCTGCCCGCGCACGAGTCCCACGCCGGTCTTCATGACGGCGAACAGGAAGATATAGAGCAGGGCGACCAGGACGATGCGGCCTGCAAAAAGGACGATATCGATGTTCATAAGCGACTATCCCCTAAATTCAAAGGTGCTCAGGCCAAACGTCAGCAGATCGCCGTTGCGCAGCGGGCAGCGCGTAATGCGGCGGTTGTTGACGAGCGTGCCGTTGGTGGAATTGAGGTCCTCGATCGACCAATCCGAGCCCGTAAAGGTGAGCTGGGCGTGGCGGCGCGACACGTTGGGGTCGCGCAGGGCAATATCGGAAACCGAGCGCTCGCGACCGATAGTCACCTGTGCGGAGGTGATGCTATGGCTCTCGCCGCTCACGACGTCGACGAGCTGGGCGAGCGGGCGCTGCGGGGCGCGAGTGCTCGCCATGTTGGAGGCGATGCCGGCTGCGGCGCCTAGGCCCACGGCGGCACCGGTCGCGGCGGCTCCGCCCATGCCGGCAAGCGCGTCGCGCGAGACGGTCTGCGGCACCGGGATGGGTGCTGCGGCGGGGTCGGGGACGCTAGGCGCGAGGGGGTCTGCCACGGCAAGCGGGTCGGGAGCGGCGGCGCGAGGCGTCGGCTGCTGCTGGGGCATGGCGGCGGGGCGCTGCTGCTGCGGGGCAGCAAACTGCTGCTGGCCGGCGCGCGGGGCGCTGGCGGCACGGCTTGCCGCGGAGTTGTTTTGGCCCAGACCGTTTTGATAGGCGCGCTCTTCTTCGTACAGGCGGCCGAGCGTGGGGGCATCGACGTTCTCGGCAAAGACCGAGAACTTGCCGGCGCGCAGCTGCGGATCGATCATAAAGCGCACGAGGGGCTCGCCGACAAAGACATAGCGGCGCTTTTCGGCCTGCGCCTTCACGAACTCGCGGACCTCGCGCGAAAGCTCGGGGTAGAACGGGGCGAGCATGGGATCGTCGTCGGCGGCGATCAGGATGGTATAGAGTGCCGGCGCCGTGTTGACGCCGTTGATCACCAGAGTCTGATCCTCCATGTCGCGAGCGGCCTGCTTGGCAAGCTTCTTAAAGGAGAACGGGGCACAGGTGGCACCGAAGATGCCGGCCACGTGGTCCTCGAAGATGTTCAGGAAGTTCACGAAAGATCACTCTCCGTATAGGTTCTTTGGTATCCGAGCAAATATAGGCATATCCCAACGATTATAGAGGATAGGGTTCCCGCAACCGCCGCCTTGGCGACGACCGCGGCTGCAAGGCTGGCAATTTCCATATGGTGTGCAAGACAGGACGCCGCTGCGCAGCCGATGCCGGTGACAGCGATGGCGGCGATTGCGGCAAGGTTTGAGCCCTGATCGACACGCTTGGCATGGGCATTGAGCAGCGCGGATGACGCTGCGGCAGTTGCCGCGACCAGCACAAAGGCAGCCCAAAGGAGCGGGTCTCCCAGCGCTGCGGCAACGTTACCGAGCCCCAGTACGCCTCCGGCTGAAAGCGCGACCGTGGCCAGACGGGCAAAAAGCGCGCCCATGCCCGTTGCCGCAGCGGCGCTTGCCGGGCCGAGCCAAAATGACGCGACGCCGGCGGCGACCCCAGCTGCTAGGAAGGTATTGCCGGTCAGACAGCCAAGCGCGAGCGCACAGGTGAGCGCGGCGCTCGCGGCAGTCTCGGTGCGACCCCAGGCGATCCACCAACCGGATATGGCGGCGGCAAAGATCACCGCGACGGGCAGCATCGACAGGATGCCCTGTGCCTGCATGGTGGCGTTGGCCATGAGCACCAAAAAGCCCACAGCCGAGATGGCCGAGCCAATCTGGGGGGCCAGGCCAGCCGCCGCTCCGATCGCGATGGCCGCAATGACCAGGCCGGGAAGCGCCGCGACCCCGGCCGTTTGCATCAGCAAAAAGCTAAAGGTGCCGCACGTTAGCGCCGAGATAGCGCGCATGGTGTAGTCGCGCGCATGGCTCCAGCGCGTGCCCGCCCAGCCGAGTGCGGGGTCGACCTCGATGGCGTCGTCCTCGTAGTGCGACGGCTCGATATCGTCGAGCTCCTGCTCGTCATCCGAAAGTTCGCCAACCATTTGCTCCAGGCTGCGACGGCCTTCGCGCACGCTGCCCAGACCGGCAAGGAGCTGGTCGCAAAATGCCTCGATGCTGTTGGGGCGGTCCTGCGGCATGGGGGAGAGCGCGCTCATGAGCGCGGCCTCGGCTCCCGGGGGAAAGTGTGGTATCAGCTCGCTGGGATAGGTGGCGCCGCCGATGATGCGGCCGAGCGAGTCGGCGGGCGTGGCCGCCATAAAAGGAGCGCTGCCGCACAGGCCCTCGTAGATCACACAGGCGAGGGCAAAGACATCGGCGCGCTCGTCGACCGTGCCGGTCTCGATATCGAGCTGCTCGGGCGGCATGTAGCCGATGGTGCCGCCGCGTGAGCCGCCAAAGCCACCGGCGGACGACAGCCGCGCCATGCCAAAGTCGGTGAGCTTTACATTGCCCGAGTGGTCGATGAGCACGTTGGCGGGCTTAATGTCCAGGTGGAGTACGCCATTACTGTGGGCGAAGGTGAGCGCCTGGCCCAGGGCATCGGCAATGGCCGCGGCCTCGTCAAAGGTAAGTGAGTGGCCGTCCGCGCGGTGCAAAAACTCGGCCAGCGACATGCCATCGACATATTCCATAACCAGGTAGGCATAGGCTGTGTCGTGCGTAAAGTCGATAACCTGCACGATGTTGGGATGTTGAAGCATGGCGGCAGTGTGCGCCTCGCGCAGGACATCCATGATGTCGCTAGCGGGCATGCCGGCACCGTTGATAAGGGGGATGCGTTTAATGGCGACGCGGCGGCGCAGGTGCGTGTCGCGGCAGATCTCGATGGAGCCAAAACCGCCGGTCGCAAGTGTCTCGAGCGGCTGGTACCGCTTGAGCAGCTCGCGAGAGCTGGTGCCCTCCAAAGGAACGTCCGGCGAGAACCGGGCGGTATGTTGCGAGAAAAGCGGCATGGCCAACCCTCGTGCGTTTAAAGTTCGTTTGCGAGCGGCGGGCGCGGGGCCGAGCCGTTCGCGGTGGCATAGATGCTGCTAGTGTAGCACGCTCGGGCAGATGGCGAGGATAGCGGGATGCGAGGTGGCCCGATCGATTCGGCCCGTTTCGGCTCGTTTGGAAAGCGCATCTCAGTTTTCAGCCAAATTATGGGATGCGCTTTCCAAATGGGGTGGGCTGCGGAAACTGCATCCCAGAATATTGCCCTGGAACGGGATGCGCTTTCCGAACCGGCGTCCAAAAGGAAACCGCATCCCGCTTTGATGTGGGGACTGCGAACAAAAGCCGGACCGTGATCTGGCGCGGATTGGAGTTCGCCTGAATCATTGATGCTGGCTGGTGTGAGAACAGAGATAAACGAGCGGCTCGAGCGATATAATGACACGCTATGGAGGCCGTATGCTCTTTTCCCGCCGTTCTGCTACATTTGCCTGCGCCATTGCGCTTGTCGTAATGGCGGTCACCCCTTATCACCGGTTTTCATCTTCAATCGGCCTAGCGTCAGGTGCAATGACCTGGCTCGTTATCCTGGGCGCATGCCTCGCGGCGTTTGTTCATGGTGCTGCGCTATGCAAGGGGGGAATGAGAAGGCCGAGGCATCTCGGTGCCATCGGTGTTTTCCTTGGTGTTATTGCAACGGTTCCCGAATGGGCCGACCTGGCTTTCTATGCTCGCGGAGACTCTATTCCAATCGTGTTTGCACCGATTTGGTTGTTACATGGCGTTTCGTGTGTCTCGTGCTTTGTTGGGTCGCTGCTTCTCTCATATGTTATTTGGGGCACGGCGGACTCTCCTTTGACGCAGAGGTCGACACGGACTGACGAAAGGGAAACTCGTCACCCGCAGGACGCGATTTTTACAGAAACAATAGCCGTCATGTCTTGCCTGCTGTTTTGCTGTCGAGTTTCATGGAGAGTCGTTCCCGAGCCATGGGGGATGCCCCCTGTAACGGCCGCGTCAATTGGCCTTGCGCTTTTAATTCCGTTGGTCTATCTCGCATTGACTGTGGCCCCGCCGTTTTGCCGCCCTCGTGCCTTTGGCCATGGGCGGCGCGACGTGTTTGCCTGTTCTGTGCTCGTAGCAGTTCCTATTGGTCTTATTCCGGCTGTTGAGGCGGCATACTTCGCAAGCGATGCCGTGGTCATTGCATTGCTGGCGATGGGGTCCGTTATCGCTGCTGCCTTCGTATGCATGTTGCTAAGGGGGAAACGGGACAACAATTCGGATATCGCCTGTGCGTCCGACACATTCGATGCGGGGGTGTTTTCCCCTGCCCTGTCGCCTAGAGAAGAGCAGTTTGTTCGACTGCTGCTCAAAGGGAAAACGCCGGCGGAAATTGCCAAGGAGACGGATACGAAGCCATCGACGGTGAGAACAACGCTTCACCGAGCATACGGGAAGGCGTCGGTTGCGGGCTCACGCGAGCTCGTGGCGCTGTTTGCGGGTGAGGGCGATACTGTAGGGCATGAGCTACCGCAGCGGCATGCTGACGATATAGTGGCATCAGCTCGAACGCGCCGGCTGTTTCGATACCTGCTCACATTATTCTTTATCCTCCTTGCGGCGGGGCCCTTGGTAATGGCGGATAGCGATTGGGGGTCCGGTGTTTCGCGGGCTGTCGCCTTTTCCCTCTTAAGCTACGCATTGGGTCTCGGACTGCTTCTGTCGCTACGCTACGCGGGTGGAAAAGCGAATCGTGGCGCTGCGCTGGATAGAGCGGGTGAAGCGATTTGGCTCGGAAGCCCGTACGTATGGGCGGTGCTATCTGCTGTGGAATGGTCTTTTATCTATATCGCGGCATTGATGTGCATACGCGTTCCGTTGATGGCTGTGCCGGTCCTGTTTTGCGGCGTGGCGTCTACGGCTTCGCTCGCTGTTGGGCTGCGTCCGTTTAAGGTGCATGCCCATGCTCGGGCTATCGTGCCGTTGGTGTCAATGGGCATGGTTGCCTTAATCTATGCGGTCGCTAGGGGGCGAATCCATGGACTTGCGGTGCTGACGGGGGTGCTGCTCACATATATAGTGATGCGAAGCTGTCCGCAGCGCAAAATGCTTGGGATATGGATGCTTTGCTTCGGGGCGACGGCTCCTGTTTGGGCTGTCTTGCTCAATATGGTGCAGGATCTGACGGTTTTCGAGCCGTTGTTCCTCGCGTCGTTGTTGGGGCAAAGTTCGGCTGTCAATGTCGTCGTGGCAACGGTGATTGTTTGCTGGTCTGTGCCCATGTTCGTTACGCACATCGCGCTCGCCCGCTCGGTTGAGGACGAGAAGGCCGTCTTGGAGTACCGGGCGAACGGGTCCACCGAAACGGCCCGCGTGCGCCAGCTGGCCCTGCTTACGTCGCGCTCCCTTTCTGATGTTCAGTCGCAAATTTTGCTGATGACGGCAGAGGGGGCAACGACAAAGGCCATTGCGGAGGATGTCGGTTACGCTGCATCTACGGTGCAAGCGCTGCGGTCTGCATCTTACCGCCAGTTGAAGATCAAGAATAAGGCGGAGCTAATTTTATTGTTATCGCAGGTAAATAACGTGTAAACGCCTGAGCAATCAACTCAATAGCGGGTGTTTACAGACATCTTTCTCTATTCATGCGAAGGTTGCCGTGCGTCGACGCATTGTTAACCGCTTTTGATTGGAGAAGGCCATGATTAAGCCAAGGAGCGCTATTGCTCGAATCGGAGTCGGCTTGGTGATTGCAGCTGGTCTGTCCCTAGGGGTTCCCGCTGCATCGTTTGCACAAGAGGAGTTTGACACCTCTCAGGTTTCCAGCATTACTCAAAACGCCGATACGGGAATTACGACCTGTACGAACAATGCCGATAAGGCATTTAGTTTTCAATGTGCCGGGACGAGTGCAACTGGCTACCGTCAAAAGGATGATTCCTCATCGCTCTATCTGGATATCCAGGGCCATACGGGAAATCCGCTTCGGTTATATACAGACGGTGCGTATAACACAAGCGGTAGCGGCAGCATGAATTGTACTCAGGGAACGTATCGTTCGAATCACAAGGGACAGTGGGAAATGTATAACCTCGTCCGTGAGAACGGGCGATCTGCGGCGCGACTGACTGCATGGGCGGAGTCTGGCTACGGCACTGTTATTGGCGTATGGAGCCCCGACTGCGTCGGGCATTTCCACAAGCTTCCCGCATAGTTGTTTGAAATGGCTCCCTTCCGGCTTTCTGGGTCGGAAGGGGGAGGAGGACGTATGAACCAAAAGCTCGCAAGATACGAACTGTCGAAAACGATTAGACGTCCAGCTTTTATCCTTGCTCTCTTGATTGCGGTCGCAGTTGCAATAGCTGCCGCGCTGGAGCCGTGGGCAAATTTGGAAAAAGAGCGCCACAACCTTCTTTCTTTTGGTTACGGCGTTGGCGTGCAAGCCGAAAATTATCTCGGTCAAACACGTGAAAGCAGCTTCGGTAACTGGATTGTTGTGAGCGCGAACGCGCCACTGTCTGCGTCGGTGTTTTTCTATGCACTGCCCCTGCTTGCAATGTTGGCTGGATCTTGGTCGTGTCTCTTTGAGCGTTTGAGTGGTTATGACATGCAGATATGCACGCGCGTTTCCAGAAAGGCGTACGTGAACGTAAAGATGCTGTCTGCTTTCCTCTCCGCGTTTACAGTGACTGCCATTCCTCTGCTCGTCAATTTCCTGATCGTCTCGATGCTTTTTCCTGCGTATCTTCCTCGGGTCGATGAGTCGACTTACGTAGGACTTTACCTGCATAGCTACTTCTCCGGTCTATTTTATTCGCATCCTTTGTCATATGTGCTCGCATACACGCTGTTCGATGCTGTCACGCTCGGGACTTTATCCATGGCTGTAACTGGCTTCTCAATTTTGTTTCGTAGCAGAATCAAAGCGATAATTGTCCCGTATCTGCTAATGGTTGCGTGGCATTTTGCAAATGGCTGGATCTTCGGCGTAATGGCTTGTGTGGGGTTTAACTGCAATATCCTCAACAGCATCAGGTCGGAATCGCTGAATAACTGGCCAGACATTCGAGCCGGTTTTGCGGAAATCATATTATTGACCCTTGCTTCGTTGGCTTTTTCTGGGGCGTGGAAAAGACGCGAGGTGGTCTGATGCTGTTTAGGCTGGTCGCCGCGGACCTGAGGACCGTTTTGAAGAAGAACATCATCACTTTTATTGCAATTGCGGCAGTGACCGTTGCGAACTTGGTGTACGCCTACGGATTGTCTTCTGTGTATGGGGTTAGAACGGATACCTTGGGGTTTGCGGATAATCTTGCGCTCGTGTTTGCCGGATCTGCTCCGTTTGAGCCTAGGCCCGGGGTCATGTTTGTGCCTCCGCTAGGATGGCTATTTCTCATTCTGCTTATTCTCTATACAACACTCGACTATCCGACCGAATCGTTGCACGGGTTTGGTTTGCAAGCGCTTGTTCGATGCCGGGCAAGAACCCTTTGGTGGGTCTCGCGTTTTATCTTGGTGGCGGCAGTAACGGCATTTTCGCTGCTCGTGGTGGTTTGCTCTGTTGTGATTTGGAGCTTGGTGGTGAGCTCCTCGTTCAGCGCGGTCATTCATGGTGAGTCGCTTCAACTGGCTAATTTGGCGCCGTGGTTTCTCAAAGCTGCCGAGGCAGATGCGCTGCCGTTTTTCATAGGTCTCTTATTTGCTTTTGAGGCGCTTGCGTTTGCGCAGGCAGCGGTTGGGTTTGTGCTTGGGTCGTCAGTCTCGTTTGTGGTTTTAATGAGCTACCTGATCTGCTCGGCATATGCACGACATTGGGCGCTATTGGGTAACGCCTTGATGCTGTTGCGCTGGGGTGGAATTGTCAAAGAGGGAATCGCGGCGGGCTCGAGTGTCTTGTCATCAATTGGGCTTATGTCGTTATGCCTATCGTTGGGTGGACTGTGGTTTCGAAGGGCCGACCTTATAGAAAAGGGGGACAAGATATGAGTGTGATCGTAAGGGGCGTATCGAAGCGCATGGGTAAAAACGATGTCCTGCGCAACGTGTCCATCGAGGTTGACCCTGGGACTGTGGTCGGGCTTCAGGGGATAAACGGTTCGGGTAAGACCATGCTCATGCGAGCGGTTTGCGGGTTGATCAAGCCTACCGAAGGCGAAATCTCTATCGATGGCCAAAGGCTTGGGGCGGACATCTCGTTCCCGCCGAGTCTGGGGATGTTGATCGAGGCGCCTTCCTTTTTGGGATATCTGTCTGGCTACGACAATCTGAAGCTCATCGCTCAGATCAAGGGCGTTGCCACCCCCGAGGACATTCGCTCTGCCCTGCGGCTCGTGGGGCTCGATGCAGACGAAAAAAAGAAGTTCCGAGCATACTCGCTTGGGATGAAGCAGCGTCTGGGGATAGCTGCGGCAATTATGGAGAAGCCGAAGCTGCTTGTTCTCGATGAGCCAACGAATGCCCTCGACGAAGCGGGCGTTGAAATGCTCAAGCGCGTTGTGGCGATGGCGGCATCAACGGGTCGTGAGGTCCTTCTGTCCAGCCATGACGGAGAGGTGCTCGAGGAACTGGCCGATCGGGTTTACTGCATGCGCGACGGTGCCGTTGTGAAAGTTCGGGAAAGGTCGTGAGCGCGATGAAGAAGACCCTGTGGACGAGAAGATCGGCGCTCGCGCTTTTTTGCTGTGCTGCTGCCGGCCTTGCGGGCATGAGGGTGAGCGTCGTTAACGGGAACCGGACGGTCATTCCTGAGAAATATTACGCGGAGGGCGAATGGCTCTCGATGGATGGAGCGTTTCTGGGGTCGAAGGATGTGGTGACTGATGGGTATTCGTTTTGCATAGACGGGGCAGAGTTGCTCACGCCGCGCGAGTATCTCAAACGAGCACATGACGATTATTCAAAATATGGCACCGTGGATACGAAAACGAGACTGAAGGATGCCGACATCACGTGCGTTATCGCCGTAAAGATGCGTGTCAGAAATAGGGATAATATCGACGGTGGAATCAAAGCGTATGTTTGGCATCTGGTTCCGGAGTCTGCGCCAAACTATGATTTTGTAGTCAATACCGATCTGATAACGCAAGCCATGCCGGTCCTTGGCGGCTCTGCTGCGTTTGCCGTGGAGGTTGGGGCAGAAAACGAGTTGCTCGTCCCATTTATGATGCAGAACACCAACGACTATTTCGAAGGTTACGAGACCGTCCGTTTTGAGAAAGCATTTCCCGGGACTTACACGATGAAGATGACCGATCTGCCGGAGCGGAGGCTCTTAAGGTTTGAAGTGAAATAGCTCGAGAGCAAGGCAAAACGGGTCCATTGGCGGTACGCGCGCCCGATTCCAGGCGCCCCGGCCCGGAATCGGGCGCGGGACGAGGCGCCTTCGGTGTCGGCCGGCCTACCGCTTCTTCTTGCTCTTCTTCTGCTTGCGCTGCTTGCCCTTGGTCTCCTGGGGCTTGTCGCCCTGTTTTGCTTCGGCAGCGGCCTTTTCTGCCTTCATCTTCTTGCGTTTGGTCTCGATGCGGAGTTTTTTGTTGATGCGCGCCTTAAGGAAGGGACCGAACTGCTCGGCATCGCCGCGGACAAAGGTGTCCTTAGGGATCGTCACGCCCTGGTCGGCGAACATGGCCACAAAGATGCGCTCGCCGTCGAGCACGTGGTCGAGCTTTTCAAACGGGAAGAACTGCGACTTGCCGCTCGTGCCCCAAACCATCAGGCCGTCCTCGTTGGCGGCGACGCGGCGATAGCGGCCACCCATGGACTCGTCGGCCTCAACGGCGTCGATAAAGTCGCGGGCGAGGGTGTGGTGCAGGTTTTTGCTCCACCAGGCCAAAAAGGCGCCGAATACGATCAAGACGACGCCAAACTTGATCCAGTTGCCGCCGGCCGCCAGCATGCCGATGCCGATGAGCGCGGCAATTGCCGCGGCGACATACAGCGAGCCGCGACGCCTGGGCGAGGCGACCAGGCGGGCGAAGTCGGTGACGAGGTCGTTTTCGTATTGGTACTCGTTGAGGTATAGGATGCCGTCGTCGGCTGCGGCCTGCTCCTCGAGCGCGACCTCGACCTGGTCGGCTGCTTCGGAGGGAACGAGGTTGCTCTCTGCGTCTGCCATGCTCTTTGGACTCCTATCGCGGCGGGCTCGCCGTACGGGTTATTATGGAATGCAGTATGCCGTGCGACCGCATGGCCGCCGCGGCAACAAGACTCAGTATACCCGGGGGAGCACCCATGGAATCGTTGTACCGAAAGTATCGCCCGCTCACCTTTGACTCCGTGGTGGGCCAGCAGCATATCGTCTCGACGCTCGAGCACGCCATCACCGAGGGGCGCCTGTCCCACGCCTACCTGTTCTGCGGACCGCGCGGCACGGGCAAGACCACCATGGCGCGCATTCTGGCCAAGGCGCTGCTGTGCCGCAATGCCGAGGCGGCGCGCGCCGAGGGTGCAAGCGGCTGCATGCCCGACGGTACTTGCGAGGAGTGCGAGCTCATTGCCGAGGGTAACCACCCCGATGTCTACGAGCTCGATGCCGCCTCCCGCACGGGCGTGGACAATGTGCGCGAGGAAATCATCAACTCCGTCAACTTTGCCCCGGTGCGCGGCAAGTACAAGATCTATATCATCGACGAGGTCCACATGCTCACGACGGCGGCGTTCAACGCGCTGCTCAAGACGCTCGAGGAGCCGCCGGCACACGTGATCTTTGTGCTGTGCACCACCGACCCGCAAAAGATTCTGGAGACCATCCTCTCGCGCTGCCAGCGTTTCGATTTCCATCGCATCGGCAACGAGGATATCGAGCGTCGCCTGGCAT
The DNA here is from genome assembly GCA_959606065.1 of uncultured Collinsella sp. Lineage (GTDB taxonomy): Bacteria > Actinomycetota > Coriobacteriia > Coriobacteriales > Coriobacteriaceae > Collinsella. Next base: position 20,868 of record CAUHHV010000022.1, on the reverse strand, counting down.
ACGTGTGCGAGCAGGAGGGCTTCGATTACGACGATGAGGCGCTGGCTATCGTGGCGCGCCATGCCAAGGGCGGTATGCGCGACGCGTTGTCCACGCTGGAGCAGCTGAGCGTCTTTGGCAACGGTTCTGTGCATGCGGACGACGCCCGCTCGCTTTTAGGCGAGGTTTCGGACCAGATTCTGGGCGAGTTTTCCCGCGCCATTGCCGATCGCGATGTTGCCGAGCTCTATGGACTGATCCGTGCGCAGGTCGAGGAAGGAAACGACCTGCTGGAGCTGACGCGCGACCTGGTGGCGCATGTGCGTGACGTGTACGTTGCCTGCGTTGCCGGTGCCCGTGCCGAGCTGTTTGAGGGCGGCTCCGAGCAGGCCGAGGCGCTTGCTGCCGAGGCCGCTGCCTTTGGCGAGCATCCTGCCGACCGCCTGGCCCGTGTGCTGACGGTGCTCGACGATGCCGCACTGGAGATGAGGGGCGCGAGCGACGTGCGCCTGGTGCTCGAGATCGCCTGCACGCGCCTGGCACGTCCCGAGGCCGATTTAACGATTGAGGCATTGGCCGAGCGCGTGGCCCGCTTGGAGGCCATGGTTGCCAACGGCGCCGTGCCGGCGAGCGTGGCTGCTGCTCAGGCCGCCGCGCCTGCAGCATCCGTACCCGCTGCTGCCCAACAGCCGACGCTAATTTCGGGCGCTCGTGCTGCCGCTCCGGCGGCATCCGCTGCCCCCGCTGCTACGTCCGCGCGCCAGGGCGGTATGCCTTGGGACCGTGGTGCTGCTGTTCCGGCTGCCCAGCCTGCGTCCCGTTCTGCGTCCGTGTCAGCTTCCAAGCCTGCAGCGCCTGCACCTCAGCCTGCGCCGACTCCGACGCCTCAGCCCGTTGCGGCTCCCGCGCCTGCCACCGCTCCGGCACCTAAGCCCCAGTCCAACAATGCCGCCCAGGTTGCCGCCGCCGGTACTGCCGAGACGCCCGCGGTCGAGGATGCCGGAGAGCTGCAGCGCAAATGGGCCGAGGTTGTCGAGCGTGTCAAGGCGCGTCAGGCTTCCTACGCGGGGCTTTTGCTCAATGCCCGCGCCACGGCTGACGACGGCTCCAGGCTCACGGTCTCGTTCCCCGCGGGCTCGACCTTTGCCATCAAGATGCTTGGACGCGCCGACACGCAGTCGGTGGTCCTGCCGACAGTCAGTGCGGTCTTCGGTCGTCGTACCGTCGACTATGTCCTGGATGGGGGTGGCACGCCGGCTCCTCAACATGAGGAGCATTCTCCATCTGCACGGGCTGCGGTATCTGCGGACCCGCAACCCGTGTCCTCGGCGGCCCCTGCATCCTCGAGCGCCAGCGCGACGCAGCCAAAAGCAGCACCGATAGCGGCGCCGACCCCGTCGGCGCCTAAGCCCGTCATGGCCAAACCGGCTGCTCCGACACCCGCGCCCAAGCCTGCCTCGCCCGCGCCCAAGTCGTCTGACCTGGGCAAAGCCCCCTGGCTGCGCTCCGACAACCCCGCCGGCGCTCCTGCCACGGGCAAGCTCCCGACCGAGCCCGCGCCCCGAGCGCCCGAGCGCGCGTCCGCTCCCAAGGCCCAGCCCGCCGCGCCGTCTGCGCCATGGGAATCCGAGCAGGTTCCCTACGACGATGCCATGGTTGGCGGTTTTGTTGCCGATGCTGGTGGGGACGATCTGCCTCCGTTCGACGTGCCGGGTGCGGCGTCCGCGCCCAAGTCCGCTGCAACTGCCCCCAAAGAGGAGGACGCTCCTGCAGCTCCCTGGGAGTCCAACTCCGGTGCGGGCGGCCCCTTCGGCCATCAGGGTGCAGCCCCGAGCATCCCGCAGACCGAGGACGAGGCCAAAGCCCTCATCCGCAGCGTCTTCGGCCAGTCCACCATCTTCAAGCCGGTGGAGTAGCTGCGCAGGCGGGTATACTGCTCAAGAAGAGAACCCCTTGCCCGGGCGCATCTGTATTTCGGACATGTGCAACGTGGTGCCGCGTATATCGCATTCGAGCAGACAGGCGCGTGACGGTCGGCCTAGGATGCTGAGGTCGATACGATACGTCGCATGGCTGTCCGTGTACTCGACTTGCTCGGCGTTGACGGTTGCTCCGATTGTAAATAAAGAGCCCAGTTCGGCATCGACAATCTTGGAGTCCTTTATCTTGACCTTGAACTCTTGGTAGAGGGACGGGCTGTTGTAGTAAATGGTTCGGGTTCCGTCGGTGCATTCATCGGTCGTCTCCCATTTGACGACGGGCTGGTCCGAGCTGGCTATCAGCAGTTCTGCTCCAAAAGCTATGGCATGGGTGATGATAACCAGTAATACCCAGACGACAAAGAGATAGAGAACCACATATGCAACGGGGTGTTTTGAGCGGATGTTTTGGAGTACGGCTGGGACATTCACGAGGGCACCTCCAAATCGTCATCTATGACAATCAAATTATACCCAGCCGCCATGCGTGCCGCCTCGAGCAGCGGCTCGGCATTTTGCCATGTAGCCTTGTAGCCCTACGCATAAACTGCCTGGTTCCAGCTCTGCTAGATGTAGCTTGAGATAATTATGCAACCTTGCATAATTCGACCTTGCATAATCTTGGGCGTGCGTCACGCTCAAGGACATGTATATCGACTGAGGTAGCGTGTCCGCCCCGCTTGCTTGCCCCGCGCCGTGGTACGATTTTTGAGTTTGAAAGTCCCGTCGCGCTCCGGCTGCCCTTGCAGCTTGTCGCGCGGCCGCACGTAAAGGAGCCATCATGGCCGGTATGAACATGCAGCAAATGATGAAGCAGGCTCGCAAGATGCAGGAGCAGCTTGCCGCCGCGCAGGAAAACCTTAAGTCCCAGACCGTCGACGCCTCTGCCGGCGGCGGCATGGTCAAGGTGACCGTTAACGGCGAGATGGAGCTCGTCAACCTCACCATCGACCCCGATGCCCTCGATCCCGAGGACGTCGATATGCTGCAGGACATGATCATGGCTGCCGTCAACGAGGCCGTCCGCGGTGTCAACGAGCTTGCCAACAAGCAGATGGGCGCCATCACCGGCGGCCTCAACATCCCGGGCATGCCGTTCTAAGACACGCATATATATGAGTGCCAACCATAGTCTGCAAAAATTGCTCGATGAGCTGGGCCGTCTGCCGGGCATTGGTCCCAAGTCGGCCCAGCGCATCGCCTATTACCTGCTCGAGGCCGATGCCGAGGAGGCCCGCCGCCTGGCCGAGGCCATCCTGGAGGTTAAGCAGGAGGTCCACTTTTGCAGCCGTTGCTTTAACTACGCCACGGCCGACGAGTGCTCCATCTGCCAGGATTCGATGCGCGACACTACTCGCATTTGCGTGGTGGGCGAGCCGCGCGACGTCCAGGCAATCGAGCGCACGGGCAGCTACCATGGCCTGTACCATGTGCTGGGCGGCGTGATCAGCCCCATGGACAAGATTGGTCCCGAGCAGCTGCACATCCGCGAGCTGCTGGCGCGTTTGGGCCACGAGGATATCCATGAGGTCATCATCGCCACCAACCCCAATATTGAGGGCGAGACCACGGCGAGCTACCTGGCCCGCACTATCAAGCCGCTGGGCGTTGAGGTGTCGCGTCTGGCGAGCGGCCTGCCCGTGGGCGGCGACCTGGAGTATGCCGACGAGCTTACGCTTGGACGCGCCATTGAGGCCCGTCGCACGATTTAGGTGGCGAGCCTGCTCCTGCCGTATGTTTTCCTGGCGACGCACGGGGCAGTCATAATTTCCCCGTGCGACTATGAGTTTGTTGTGCAACAAAGATGCTTCGTATCCGCTTATCGCATGGATGCTTCCGCCCGCGTCCTTAATTCGCCCATTCGTTGCGCAACCTTTTGGGTTCGCTGATACACTCAAATGTGGATTCGAATGAATGCGCCGCTCCCGAGCGGCGTGTTTTTGTTGGAGGAGAACGCATGCGGCCCGGTGGCACTCAGACAAAGCGCGGCGCCGCGGTGCGCATGCGACGCCGACTGGGCTTGGCGCCTCGGGCGTACGCGCTGCTGTCGTGCTCGCTGGTGCTGGTCATAGCTGGCGTTTCTGCCTATGGCATGACCGTGCCGTCCATGATACAGGCACATGCCGCACGCGAACCGCGCGTAGGGCATGAGGTCAAAAGTGACCTGGGCACCACGACTGGATATGCTTGGGCAAGTGTGGTCGCGCATATTGTGTTTGGCACTGACGACGCGGACGGCGCCGAGGCCCCGGACAACGAAGTCACGCTTGCCAATGGCAAAACCATCGTGCTCACCAACACCAAGATCATCGATCGGTTGTCCAACAATAGCGTGGCGGCAACGGTGAATAAGGTCGAGCAGCAGAAGGAGCAGGACGCCCAGCAGTCCGGAAAGCCCGGTAGCTCGGATACTTCTGGCTCCGGCTCGGATTCGTCGAGTTCGGGCGGTGGCTCTGGGTCGGGTTCCTCTGCCGGAGGGTCTGGAAACGGCGGCTCGACGGGCGGCAACACTGACAACGATGCAAACTCCGGTGGCCTTTCCGCTGCTGAGGAAGAGAGCATTCACAGCTGGCTTGTGACCAAGTACAACATGCTCGACGGCTATGTTTCTCGTGCCAATGACGTGGTCTCGACCTATAACTCTACGGGAGATCCCAGGCCGTGCGACAGCCTGGTCGGGGAGATGTTTGTCATTCGAGCCGAGTTCGGTCGTCAGACATTCTCGCCCCGGTCAAAGTGGTATCAGCAGTATGCCAATCTGTGGGGCTGTTACACCAACCTATGTCAATGGGTCGGCCATTACGGCGATGATGACGTCGCGCTCGGTAACTTCAACAATAACGTGGCGGCGCTTGCCCTATGATGACCGATCTTGCATCCACCACACCACAATCGCTCGGTCGCGATCCCATGGTCGGCCTGCGCCTGGCGCGTGTCGACGGGTTTGAGCCGGCCATTGCGCTCGGTCAGGACGAACTGCCTGCCTATCTGCGTCGTTTTACGATACTGTTTGCCGACGATGCCACCATGCGCCGTGGCGGTATCGGCCGCGTGACGCGTGCCGTCAACGCCCAAGGCGAGGCCGTGGCACTCAAGCAGCTCATCTTGCCAACGTGCGATGAGTTTGACGATGCCGCCGCCCATGAGGCGCTGGTCGCCAAGTTCAAAGCGGCGTTTCGCGAGGAATACGAATGCCATCGCGCCCTTTCGGGCCTTAAGGGCTTTCCCCGCCTCTATGGCTGGGGCGAGGTCGACGGTGTGCCTGCAATTGTCATGGAATGGGTCGAGGGCGAGACGCTCGCCCGCTTGCGCTCGCGCTTTGCCGTGGACGATGCCGGCCGCCTATCGCCGCTTGTGGCGGCGCGTCTGGGTCGCGACCTGTTCGATCTGCTCTGCCGTATGAGCCTGGTGGGCGAGGGCTTTGTCCATCGCGATATCTCGCCCGCTAATATTATGGTGCGTACGGCGCGTCTACCGCTTGACCGGCAGCTTGCCGAGGGCACCTTTGACCTGTGCCTGATCGACTTTGGCTCGTCGCTGGCGCTTGAGCCTGCGTCGGCCGTGGCCGGTACCGGCGGCAAGGCGTCGTTTACGGAGCGCTATGCCACGCTGCGTCGCGCGACGGTTGCCTATGCCCCGCCCGAGATGCTCACCGACGATATTCCCGACCTGCGCGCTTTGCGTATGTCGCCGGCGATCGACGTCTATGCCGCAGCAAGCACGGTTTACGAGCTCATTGCCGGCGCCGCGCCATACGAAGCCGCGCCGAGCACTTCGGGCACCTCGGGTTCGCGCAAAAAGACGCGCGACATCGCCAGCCCCTACCGTCTCAAGATGGACACGCTGCCCGACTATCCCATTGGTGCCCATGCGCCCGGTTGCGATTTGACTCAGCTGCTTCGTCGTGAGCCCGATGTGGCGCTCGCTGCGGCCGAGCAGGCCCAGCAGCTGGGGCTTGAGCCGGATTCCGAGGAGCTACGCGATGCGCTGGCGTTTGTCGATGCCCAGCTGTTCGACGTGGTGATGGCCTGTCTGTCCAGCCATCAAAAAGATCGTCCCGAGCCGGCGGCGGTCGAGGCGGCGCTCTCGGCGTTTTGTGACCACTATGCGCAAAATGTCGGTCGTTCGCTCCGCGGCGAGCCGCTCACGCCGTGCCCCATGGATGCGTCTGGCCGCGCGGTTCGTCGCGCGCTGATGGTCGGCGCGACGGTCGTCTGTGGCGTGGTTTGGGCTGTGGTCGTGGTTTCGGCCGCGCTGCTGGCGTCGGGCGCTCGCGTGACGGCGACTTTGGGATCGCTCGTGTGGTCTGGGTCGCTACCGGGTATTATTGCCGCACTGGCGTTGGCGCTGCCAGGCATAGCCGGCGTTGCCGCGGGGGCACTTGCGCGCGATCGGCGCTCGGGCTTCCTGCAGGGTGTGCTTGCGCTTTCTGCCTGCGAGGTTCCGGTGCTGGTTGTGGCTGCATGTAGCGTATTTTCCCAACGCGCCGTGATGGGCGGCCTTGTTGCCGCTCTGGTTGCAACCTATACGCTTACGTGGTTTTTGCTTGCGATGGGCTTTGCCTTTGAACTTCCCGTTTCGGCACCGCGACGCACAAAAGCCCAGATGGCGACTCCGCTTGCCGGTGGAGCCGCAGCTGTCCGTACTTTTGGCGGACCTGTCGAAGTATCGTCCGATTCTATTTCTACGACCAAGGAGGCCTAGGTCATGGCATCTCAAGTTGAGCTCACCCCATGCGGGGCCATGTTTGACATCTTTAAGCGCGCAGCGCATCTGAGCCATATCGAGCTGTGCGGCTTGGTGCTTTCGTCCCGTCCGCTCGCCGACGGCCGCAGCCCGCAGAGCCGAGCCGCCGATCGCTCTTGGGTTTCCCGCTTTATCGTTCGCGCGCCGGTCGGCACGCTTCAGCAGCGCTACTTTGCCGAATACGGTACCTCGGCTGCGCGTATTATGTCGCAACTGGCCCTGCGCCAGCGCAATCCCATGGACTCCACGGCTGTAATCAATATGGTGTGCGGTCCTGCAGGTGAACCGATGGTACGCGCGCTCGAAGAGTGCCACCAGGACACGAATCTCTATCGCAACGCGCTCGATCGCCTGTCCCAGGCGGCGGAACTCATGCCCGCCGAGCGCGCCGAGGTCGTGCTGGTGCTGTTTGTCGCCGTCGGTTGTTCGGCGGATGTGCGGTCCTCGGTGAACTATGCCATCGACTACGCGAACGCGACCTGCGGCGGAGGCACATCCACGCCGCGTTCGCTTGGCATGTCGCTGACTGCGGGCGAACGCGAACCCGCCCCGGCGCACCCTTTGGGCTTGCTGCGCGTGCAAAACAGTTTTGTCGTGAGCGCCCCGCGCTGGATTCAGCCGAGTGAGCAGGGTGTTGAGATTGGCGCGCTGGCCACTGGTGAGGGCGATATTACCGACGTCGGCGACGATGTCTCGGCCCGCCATGCCCATATCTGGTGCGATGCTCAAAATATCTGGCACGTCGAGGACTTGTCGTCCACCAACGGAACCGTGGTGGTAAACGGGGCCACGCGCGTTTGCATTCAGGTCGAGCCCGGCCGTTCCGCCCAGCTCAATCCCGGCGACGAGCTCAAGCTCGGCGAATCCACTACCTATGCCATCCTCTTCGGTGCCCTCTAGCCGGCAGTTAAGGACGTTCCTTTTCTGCCGGCACTTGGGGACACTCCTCGGCGCGCCAGAGCCGGTCGCCTGGGGATGGAGAGGCCATTTTGGCCCTTGGCGGTCAGTCGGGGCGAAACTAGAAGATCTTTCCGATTCGCGGCTGTTCATGCTTGTAGAGCATCTAAAACAATAGGATGTTATTCTGGAATATGCCGGGTGCGTGAACTTGCCTGTCTTAGCCTTAATAAGGTATAGGGGAGTTTGGCTCAGGGGTTCCGTGTTGTTCTTCAGCGCAGTATTGTGGGACAGATTTGCTGAGATTGGCGCCTTACACCGCAGAGCGCACGGAAGGCTCTCGATTTGTGTTCTGGCCCCAGAATACAGGGCCTGATACTTACCAACTGTGGCATGGATGTAACATCTGTAGAAATCAACCCTTTTGTTGTCGACCTTTGTAAGAAAAACACTGCCATCAACTCTTTGGATGACGAAACTAGGGTGCTTGAGGGGAGCCTTTACTCCCCTCTGAGAGATGACTCATGTTTTTCGCTTGTCGTTGTGAATCCTCCGTTACTGCCGATTCCGGATGAGATTCCTTATCCCTTCGTTTGAGATGGAGGACAATCGGGTCTGGATAAAACACTTCGTATTCTTAAGGGTGGCGATACGCATTTAGAGAAAAACGGTAAATACTGCTAATAGGGGTGACGACGATGGTGCGGGGGCGACCCGCGATGCTCTCATCAATACGTCGGATACTTGGGAAATCAGGTCTAGATGCATGTATGATGATGCTGTGTGGCTATTCAATTAATCCGCGTTCCGAATGGGTGCAGGGTATAGCTGCGACATCGTATGCTTTTGACCCGGCGCGATACTCAGATATTTCTGAGGCGGTTGACGAAGTTTATACGCACAATGCCGCGCAAGGCGTTTCGGAAGTTTGCACATCTACGTTACGGGCTTAGGTTTCTTCAAGCGAGCAGGCCGGTTGCGTTATTTCGAGCGATTTTTCTAGTCTAGACGACAAAAGGCAAAGGATTTGATGGGTATAAAACGCGGACGTTTGTGGGCGGATGCTCAAATCTATTGTGGCAATCGGGCGGTTGAAAAAGATATTTCAACCGCCCGATTGCCAGGTTCGTCGGAGGAGATGTCCGATTCCGACTCTCTTGTAGGAAGAGCTTGAGATCGTATTGGCCCAAGGCAATCTTAAAGCAGTCTCATTGGCAAATCTTCGCTCCTGTTGTGTTGAGGTGTAAGGTATCAGTGATTGATGTTTTGTGGCGGGTAGATTGGGGCCTTCCTTGATTCGATGCGTTCTCTCGAGGTTCATCAGAGCAAAAGGGGCTTTCGTCTTCATTGCTATCACGGTGATTGGAACCGCTCTCTCCTATGCCATGCCATACGTGAACGGGAAATTCTTAGATTTTCTTCTCGGTAACCGCAGCGAAAGAGACGCCGTACTCTTCGCGCTCCTGGTTGCGTCAATAGGAGTTTTCTCCACCCTCTTTACTTATTTTGCAGGAACACTTTCCATTCGCATAACCACGAGACTTTCCTTTGATCTTCTCAGGGAGGCCGTCTTGCGTTTTGAAAGAGACGATTACTTGGTGAGTCGGACCATCGATCCAGCCTATACAACGCAACGGATTATTTCCGACTCTAGCGTGGTCTCATCCTTCGTTTTGGCGAATTTTATCAGTGCGCCGCTGTCCATTGTAGCCATTCCCATCGTATTGCTTATCATATGGTCAATTGATTCAACTCTCGCGGTGTTTTCCATCATTCTCCTCATCGTGTATTTCTGTGTAATTACTGGGTTGAGGAAACTTTTGTATAGGGTCACGTATGAGAAGAAAGAGGCGGACAGCGCCTTTTACGCCGCAATTGCATCGCAGCTTAATCAGATTCTCAACATTCAACTGACATCTTCGTACGGCAAGAGCGAACAAGCGCTCGACGCTGGGTTTAAGAGCTATTTTCCCAAAGTTTTGCGCTCCGGAAAGCTATCATATTCTCTGACATCGCTCGATGGTCTTTTCGCAGCGTTGTTTCAAGCGGTGATACTTGTTGTTTCCGGAGTACGAATCATTAACGGAACTATGTCAATAGGCGAGTACACTATCATCGGTACATACTTCGCGGTTCTCTTTAAGACTTTGAAAAGTATGATGTCATTGTTCAAATCCTATCAAGATGCCAAAGCATCATGGGATAGGACGGCTATCGCGACGAGAGAAAAGGAGAGATCGGGGTGGAATCGGACCGATTTAGCTAAACTCGATGAAATAAATGACATTTCGGTATCTGATTTGGAATTCTCGGTTGCCCTTCCAGACGGATCTGTCCGAGAGGTCCTCGGCGGGTTTTCTTTCAAGTTTTCCGGTCCTGGTACATATTGCATAGTTGGGGAAAACGGAAGAGGCAAGACGTCACTTCTTTACTTGATGCTCGGGCTATACTCATCGAAAGGCAAAGTAAAATACAACGGCGTGCCAATCGAAGAATGCGACTTGGATTACATACGTGCGAGAGAGATATCGTGCTGCCCACAGTCGTGCTTCGCGCCGGACGAAACGGTGAAAGAGCTGTTAGAGTATTTCGACACGCCCTTTTCTTCCTATCACCGGGGTGTAGATGGCCTACTTTCGCTGGAAAACAGCGTGAAGGAGTTGCTCGGGAAACGTTGCTCCGCGCTTTCGGGCGGTGAGCTGCGCCGAGTGTACTTATGGTCGGCGATTTCACGCAAGTCGTCAGTTTTGGTACTCGACGAGCCCACGACTGGGTTAGACGCTGTAAGCCGCGCCGAGCTTGCGGCCTATGTTAAGCGCAACAAGCAAAGCCAGCTGATCATCATTGTCTCTCACGATGACGAGATGGTCGGCGCGGTAGAAGGGGTAGTGGATTTAGGCAGCATGTACCGGGGTAAATGCTGACAAGTGTAGTGCTACCCAACTGACAGAGATAACAAAAAAGCGATGCAGATGCACGTAGCATTCAGTCGGTTCGGACTCGGTGCCTTCACGCCATCGCAACGCTTTCAGATATAGTTCTCATTCTCTTACTAAAGGAAACTTTAGTCTACGTTGTCTTGTCGAGACAGAGGTGAAGCGAAGTGTTGTCGCGACGTATCTTATTCCAGGTGGCTCAGTATCATCGTGAGAATCACACCAAAGTGTACTTACAATTCTCGTGTCCCACGGACAACATGAGCTGAGCATTGAGGTTCCACCCTTTGCTGCAACTACACGGGGTTGGACGGCAATGAATATGCCGGGCCGCATGCCACGCGCAGCGGGGGTCCATGCCCCAGTATGTTGCCTACAGCAGCCTCGATGTCCACGCACACATCATCTCTGCCTTCGTGTTCAATCCGTTTGCCGGAGAGTGCGAGGGTTACAAGGCCGTAGAATACGAGCCGAACAAATGAAATGCGGTATCGACGCATAGGATTAAACTGACGATTGCTTTGCACCGAAAATACGCCCGGAAAGCCGCTATGGGTGGCGGCCCGGGTTAAATTGAGAGACCCGTCCGATCACTTTCATGTGACGAACGGTCGGGCTTCTTATTCCACTTGCCAATGCTCGGCTCATATTGGAAGAAAGCTACGCTAATGTTTGCGTGATACTCCTATTTTTTCCGAAGAAAGAATCGGATAATGAAGAATAACAATAAAAAAGGTGCCAGATATAAAGCAAGTACAAAGGTTAATCCAACGAGACCTTGCAATAATGGCATAACTCCTCCCAGACACGAGATTTTGGTATTTGTCCCCATCTTATTTTGAATTGGACCAAATAGTTCCTAGACACAAAAACTACTCGTCAACTGGATCGCACCAATCTGCTGGCAAAACACAGCTTGATTCTTTATCGACATAGCACCAATCCGCAACAGGGCACTCGGCGATGTCGTAAAAATTGCATATATCAACTCCAAGACAACAAGGCTCAACGGGAGTATGTTCATTTGAACCAACAGGATGGATATGCTTCATAACAGCTCCTCACCTTAATCCAATTAGAGACTACGTTTGATCAATGCCACAGTGATCTACAACGCAGATGCTGCCGCCATCCATGTCATAGTCGCAGTAATCGTATGCACCACAGCCATCTGCTTTATCATAAACAGTACAGATGTCAGTAATGCCCAAGAGGCAGTCAAAAGACATCGGCTTCACGCCTGCCTCGTCGCCACTTCCTGGATTAATCGGATGAATATGCTTCACGACTACCTCCCTTTGAGTGCAGAAAAACCTCAATATTGTGTATAACAAACCAAGATGTCTAGTTCACCATATTTCTAGAATGGTTTCGGCGAACGTAGCAATAAGCTTCGCAGACGGTAATCAGAAGAACGAACACCTCCACAATGGTGACAGCAATGCGCTGAACCGCTTATTCCGATACAGTAGCTTCTCGTTGATTTTTCTCCTGCGAAGATGAGTGGCGGGAAATAAGGTCAAAAGCCATCTCGTAGCACATTTTTCTATATTCACATGATGCAGGGTGTAGACTCTTGGGCAAGTAGCCGTGCTCGTCTGCAGCCTCCCAGCTACAGCCCCCACCACAGAAAGACCGAGCCCAACAGTCCGTACAGTCAATTCTTTTTTCGACACCCTGACTCCAGTTTTCAATATACCTAGTTTCGTCAATTCCGGTGACGATGTTGCCCATTTTGAATCGCATCATCCCGACAAACCTGTGACAGGGGTATACGTCCCCTTCGGGAGTCACGGAAATAAAACGCCTGCCAGCCCCGCATCCGACAAAGGCGATCCTGTTGCTCATAATCAAATCAACTGCAGTTTTCAATGTTCTAAACAAGGGCTTTTCCCCTTGATCAATCTGTTTGAGATATTGATCCGCCAAATCTATTAGGCCCGCCCTGATTTTGTTTAATGAGTGTTCGTCGAGTTTGATATTCTCATCGAATGAGCTCACGGGCGAGAAGTAAATCCTTCTGAAGCCCATCTCTTTAAACTGAAGATAGTCTTCAACAAGGTTACAGTTATTATTTGTTAAGGTCGCTCTTGCGCCGAAGGGGAACGACTCGGAAAAACGACGAACGTTTTTGTCGATATCGGAGAAAGAGCCGCCTCCCGTCTTGTACGGGCGCGATGCATCGTGCTTGCATCCTGTACCATCGAGACTAATCAGAACAGAAAACCCGTGCTCCTTGAAAGAATTCACAGCAGTGTCATTCAAAAGCGTTCCGTTGGTCGTAATAGAATAGGTAAAGTTTCTATTGGGGTATATTCTTTTTGAATAGTCGACCGTTTTCCATATCAGCGGCTCGTTAATCATGGGTTCCCCACCAAAAAAGACGATTGCAAGCGTTTCGTTTTCCGATGAACTTGCGACGAGGTAGTCGACCGCCTTGAAGGCTATCTCGTCTGTCATCAGCAGAGGAGACGTTCCATAATCTCCTTTACCGGCAAAACAGTAACTACAACCAAGGTTGCATGCATGTGAAACGTGGAGTTCGATGGATCTAAGTTTTCGAGGCGTGTCTTTTGTTAAGAAAGTCCGCTCAGACAATCGTTGATACTCATCAATGTCGTCTTCAAGTTCTGCTATGGTCGTTTGGTCGTAGCCTTTCGCAGCAAGTGACTTTGTTAGCAACTTCGAGTTGACCGTTCTTCCCGATGCTTCAAATATGCGAAGCGCATCTTCTGATGCTTGGTCAACCTGAAAGCAATTGCGAGTGACCTCATCGAAGCAGTAACGACGATCACTTACTGAGAAAAAATGCATACGTTCCTCAATTTCATGCTGGACTGGCACTAACCTTGTTTATTGTTACGCAGCTATAAAAAACCACCAGCGGGGATTCGGTGTGCGGCCCAATCGGACTCCCAAAAGGTTCTATTTGAGACTGGCAAGCTTTGTGTTGTTGGCACTTCGACAGCGCTCTTTATTCCAACATGGAGCCTCGCAGTTTGAGTCGACTTGCCTCTGGAAGGTCCGATCTCAACTTGATTTAGGATGAAAACAGATTACAGGCGCGCTCCTCTAGAAAGAAAGGAAACCAATCGCCGCCTTTCACCAGGAAAGTTTTTATAGCCCACCTCGAGCAAAATGAAAGATGCGAGAGCGATTGGGGAACAACGCGAATCTCCCCTTTTGGGTGGGAGCGAGCCTTCAGCCACCGGCGAACGACTCGCCCTGGTCAGAATCTGGAAGTGGTGCCGGGCCGCTTGGGCCTCCCCGGTGACTTCGTGGGGCTTACCTGCCTGACGTCGAGGAGTACATCCGCAAGATTCGTTCCCTATGCCGTTTGCTCTCACGCCCGCCTTGGTTCCAAGTCGGGCGAGCACGAGGTCGCGCCGGCGCATCCGCTGGGACTGCTGCGCGTGCAAAACGGCTACGCGGTGAGCGTCCCGCGCTGGATTCAGCCGAGTGAGGAAGGCGTCGAGATCGGCGCGCTGGCAACGGGGGAGGGCGGCATCACCGATGTGGGCGATGACGTTTCGGCTCGCCATGCCCACGTGTGGTGCGATGACCAAAATGTCTGGTACGTTGAGGACCTGTCGTCCACCAACGGAACCGTGGTGGTAAACGACGCGACGAACGTCTGCACCCAGGTCGAGCCCGGCCGCTCCGCCCAGCTCAACCCCGGTGACGAGCTCAAGCTCGGAGAATCCACAACCTACGCCATCCTCCTCGGCGCCCTCTGACTCATCTCCTAAATAAGTTGCGGTGAAATAGGGGCTGTTTAAGGCTACGGCCGGCAAAAACAGTTCCTATTTCACCGCAGCTGCCATTTGGTCCCTCGGTGACGGAAGGATCAATTTTGCCCTTGATGGTCACCCAAGGTAAACCTTTACCGCCCGCCTATATTTGCCGAAATTACACTTGACGGCGGGGTACAATAAACCCGCATGCGGATTTCCGTTGCGGGCGCTTCCCATCGCCGGGGCGTGCCCGGGAGCATCCGGCATGCGGCCTTTGCGGCGCTCGGTCATGTGCAAGACGGGTAGCTGGGCTTGTGGAGCGCGTGCAGCCCTCCTCGCCTCGGCATGCCTTCTCTCCACGCCATGTACCTGCTGCTGAGCCTGCCTGCCAGATGATTGGAAGCAACAGCGAAAATCCCATCACGCCAACATCCCGGCGATCGCCGGGGCCTGTATACCTATATGAGAGGAGAGGGGTATATGGCGCGTAAGTTTAAGTCTATGGACGGCAACGAGGCGGCCGCATATGTTTCGTATGCGTACACCGAGGTAGCGGGAATCTATCCCATTACGCCGTCCAGCCCGATGGCCGACCATGTCGACCAGTGGGCGGCCCAGGGTCGCAAGAATATCTTCGGCACCCCGGTCAAGGTCGTCGAGATGGAGTCCGAGGCAGGTGCAGCCGGTACCGTTCACGGTTCGCTGGGCGCCGGTGCTCTGACCACCACCTACACGGCTTCTCAGGGTCTGCTCCTGATGATCCCGAACATGTACAAGATCGCGGGCGAGCAGCTCCCGGGCGTCTTCCACGTCTCCGCGCGTTGCGTCGCTTCCCACGCCCTGAACATCTTTGGCGATCACTCCGACGTCATGGCCTGCCGCCAGACCGGTTTCGCCATGCTCGCCGAGGGCAACGTCCAGGAGGTCATGGACCTCTCGCCGGTGGCTCACCTTGCCGCCATCGAGGGTAAGACCCCGTTCCTTAACTTCTTCGACGGCTTCCGCACCAGCCACGAGATCCAGAAGGTCGCCATGTGGGACTACAAGGATCTGGCCGAGATGTGCGACATGGACGCCGTCCAGGCTTTCCGCGACCACGCGCTCAACCCTGAGCACCCGCACACCCGCGGCAGCCACGAGAACGGCGATATCTTCTTCCAGAACCGTGAGGCCTGCAACAAGGTCTACGACGAGCTTCCCGCCGTCGTCGAGGGCTACATGAAGAAGATCAACGAGAAGCTCGGCACCGATTACGGCCTGTTCAACTACTACGGCGCTCCCGATGCCGACCGCGTCGTCGTGTGCATGGGCTCCTTCTGCGACGTGCTCGAGGAAGTCATCGACTACCTCAACGCTCACGGCGAGAAGGTCGGCCTGGTCAAGGTTCGCCTGTTCCGTCCGTTCTCCATCAAGCACTTTGTCGACGTTCTCCCCGAGACCGTCCAGAAGATTGCCGTCATGGACCGCACCAAGGAGCCGGGTTCCATCGGCGAGCCGCTCTACCAGGACGTCGTTTCTGCTCTCTACGAGGCCGGCAAGACGGGCATCAAGGTCGTCGGCGGCCGTTACGGCCTGGGCAGCAAGGACACGCCTCCCGCGTCCGCGTTCGCTGTCTTCGAGGAGCTCAAGAAGGACGAGCCCAAGCGCGAGTTCACCATCGGCATCGTCGATGACGTGACCAACCTGAGCCTGCCCGAGGCCGAGGATGCGCCCAACACCGCAGCCCCCGGCACCATCGAGTGCAAGTTCTGGGGTCTGGGTGGCGACGGTACCGTCGGCGCCAACAAGAACTCGATCAAGATCATCGGCGACCACACCGACAAGTACGTCCAGGCCTACTTCCAGTACGACTCCAAGAAGACCGGCGGCGTCACCGTCTCGCACCTGCGCTTTGGTGATTCCCCGATCCGTTCGCCGTACTACGTGACCAAGGCCGACTTTGTCGCCTGCCATAACCCCAGCTACATCGTTAAGGGCTTCAAGATGGTCCGCGACGTCAAGCCGGGCGGTACCTTCCTGGTCAACTGCCAGTGGAGCGACGAGGAGTTCGCCGAGCACATGCCCGCTGTGGCCAAGCGCTACATTGCGAACAACAACGTCAACGTCTACCTGATCGACGCTATCGACCTGGCCGCCAAGGTCGGCATGGGCAAGCGCACCAACACGGTGCTCCAGTCCGCCTTCTTCGCGCTGGCCAAGGTCCTGCCCGCCGAGGACGCCCTGCAGTACATGAAGGACGCGGCTACCAAGTCCTACATGAAGAAGGGCCAGGCCATCGTCGACGCCAACCACAAGGCTATCGATGCCGGCGCTACCGCCTTCCGTAAGTTCGAGGTTCCGGCCGACTGGGCAACTGCCGAGGATGCTGCCCCCATCGAGCTCTCCGAGGAGACCAAGTCTGCCATCGCCCAGCAGGTCAAGAACCTGCTCGAGCCCATCGATCGCATGGATGGCGACAGCCTGCCTGTTTCCGCCTTCGTCGATTGTGCCGACGGCCAGTTTGAGCTGGGCGCCTCCGCATACGAGAAGCGCGGCGTCGCCGTGGTCGTTCCCCACTGGGACGAGACCAAGTGCATTCAGTGCAACCAGTGCGCCTATGTGTGCCCGCATGCCACCATCCGTCCGTTCGCGATGACCGAGGACGAGGCTGCCGCCGCGCCCGAGGCTACCCGCACGCTCGACGCTATGGGCCCCAAGGCCAAGGGCATGAAGTTCACCATGGCCGTGTCCCCGCTCGACTGCATGGGCTGCACCAACTGCGTCAAGGTCTGCCCCAAGGGCGCCCTCGAGATGGTTCCCACCGAGCAGGAGATGGACCAGCAGCCCGTTTGGGACTACATGGTCGAGAACGTCTCCGAGAAGAAGGAACTCATCGCGGCCAACGTCAAGGGCAGCCAGTTTAAGCAGCCCTACCTGGAGTTCTCTGGCTCCTGCGCCGGCTGCGCCGAGACCGCCTATGCACGTCTGGTGACCCAGGTCGCCGGCGACCGCATGTTCATCTCCAACGCCACCGGCTGCTCCTCCATTTGGGGCAACCCCGCTGCCACCGCTCCTTACTGCAAGGACAAGGACGGTCACGGCCCGGCGTGGAACAACTCCCTGTTCGAGGACAATGCCGAGCACGGTCTGGGCATGGCCGTTGGCTATGAGGCCGTTCAGCACAAGCTGATCGCCGCTACCCAGGACATCATCGCTGCCGATGGTCCGTCCGATGAGCTCAAGGCCGCCGGTCAGGCTTGGATCGACTCCGTCAACGACGCCGAGGCCTCCAAGACCGCTGCCGCTGCCTACGTTGCCGAGCTCGAGAAGTGCGGCTGCGACGCTTCCAAGGCAATCCTCGCCGACAAGGCTTACCTCACCAAGAAGTCCTTCTGGATCTTCGGCGGCGACGGCTGGGCCTACGACATCGGCTTCGGTGGCCTGGACCACGTCCTGGCTTCCGGCCACAACGTCAACGTCTTCGTCTTCGACACCGAGGTCTACTCCAACACCGGCGGTCAGGCCTCCAAGGCCTCGAACCTGGGCCAGGTCGCTCAGTTCGCCGCTGCCGGTAAGGTGACCAAGAAGAAGTCTCTGGCCGAGATCGCCATGAGCTACGGCTACGTCTACGTGGCACAGGTTGCCATGGGCGCCAACCCGGCTCAGACCCTCAAGGCCATTCACGAGGCCGAGGCCTACGACGGCCCGTCCCTCATCATCGGCTACAGCCCCTGCGAGATGCACTCCATCAAGAAGGGCGGCATGCAGAACTGCCAAGCCGAGATGAAGAAGGCTGTCGAGTGCGGTTACTGGAATCTCTTCCGCTTCAACCCCGAGGCTGCTGCCGGCAAGAAGTTCTCGCTCGATTCCAAGGAGCCCGCGGGCGGTTATCAGGAGTTCCTGATGAACGAGGCCCGTTACGCTTCGCTGACGCGTTCCTTCCCCGAGCGCGCCGAGGAGCTCTTCAAGGAGAACGAGCAGGCCGCTATGGACCGCTATCAGCACCTGCTGAAGCTCAAGACGGTGTACAACGAGGCTTAAGTCTCCCACCGCAGGATCTGAGGGCTGACCTTCGCGGACGTCCTCGGACATGAAAGAACCCCCGCTGCGCACTACGTGCGACGGGGGTTCTTTCGTCCTGCGGAGTGTCCGCGAAGGTTAGCCCTCAGATCCTGCTACGACTACGTCCTCGGATTGTGGGGCTGAATGAAGGACGTGGCTGTGGGGGTGCCTTGTCCCGGTCGCTGTTTCGCGGCGTGGCCGCGAAACCACGCGCCACTTTGGGCATGGAGGGCTAGCTGATTGTGGCCTTCTGCTGCCCCAGTGCTGTTTCGCGCTTTGCGCGAAACATCGCAGCACTTTGGGCATAGTGGGGGAGTTGGTTGTCGCTGCCTTCTATCCCCTTGCTGTTTCGCGCCTTTGGCGCGAAAGGCGCAGTACTTTGGGCGTGGGGGCTGGCTTGCGGACTCAGATGACCTAGAGAGATATGGGTGCAAACGAGAAATCGTTGTTGGGGTCGTCCTTTTCCATAAACTCATCGAGACAGAATGTCATATAGATTGGAACGTAAAGGATCTTGCCCTCTTTGCAAAGGTTTTCGTGGCTCAGCACAACGGCCTCGGGAATTTTGTACTCGCCCACACTCATCAAACGGTCGAGGGCTGCATGTGCTCGAACTTTCTTGCCCGATTTGACTTCGATTGGGACAACATGCCCGCGGGCACCTTCGATTACAAAGTCGACTTCACCGACCTCACGCGTTTGGTAGTACCACGTATCTGCTCCGAGGGCAACGAGTTCCTGTGCGACCACGTTCTCATAGAGGCCGCCGAGGTTGGGGGTTTTCATGTCAAGGTAGACGGCGCGTGCCGTGCTGCCGGGATACCGCGATGCGAGCATACCTGTATCGGACTCGTATAGTTTAAAGGCCGTCGTTTTCTCCGTCCTCTTGAGAGGACTTCGTGCCTCCGTCACCTGGGGGACCATCAATCCAACGCCTGCGTTCACCAGCCATAGGAAATCCTGCTCGTATTTTTGAAGACGAGCTCCCTCGCCTAGAGACGAGACGATAAAGCGATGGGACTCCGCCTCAAGCTGAACGGGAATTTGCTCGAAAATGGAGCGAACGTTAAACGCTCGAGTCGATGCATATTTAGAGATATCGCTTTTGTACTGATCGACTAGCTGAATTTGAAGCTCACGCGTTCTCACGAGCGAATAGCCCGAATCGATATAGTTCTGAACGACCTCTGGCATGCCGCCGCAAACGATATAGGCTCTAAAGTTTTTGAGCATCGCCTCATGAATATAGTTTTCGACGGGACGTCTCTCGACAAGGCAGCTGCGAATGTCTGCAAGCACATTCTCGCTGATGCTGTTTGCCCAACAGAACTCTTCAAAATCCATCGGTCGCATAACAATGTGCTCGACATACCCCACCGGAAAAGAAGAGATCCCCTTAAACTCAGTCCCAAGCATAGACCCCGAGAAGACATAGCTAAAGCGTCCGTCCTCGACCAGCGCCTTCATAAGTGTAACGATCTGCGGATACTCCTGAATCTCATCGACGAAGATAAGCGTGTCTCCTTCAACAAGCGGTGCATCCGCAAGAAGGGCCACACGGTTGATGAAGTCAATGGAGTTCTTAGCGCCAACAAGTACGTCTCTTGCCTCGGCATCAAGTAGCAGATTGACCTCATAATACGAAGCGTAGTTGCTCTTTCCAAACGCGCGAATCGCATAGCTCTTGCCAATCTGACGCGCACCGGTAACAAGCAACGCTTTATCGGAGTCGTTCTTCCAGCTCAAAAGCCTATCAGTGACCTTGCGGCGTAGCATTAAAACACCTCATTGACAAAAATTGGCAAATAGATTTGCCCCTAATCATACAAAAATTGACAAATAGATTTGACCCAAATCATACAAAAATTGGCAAATAGCAAAGCTCACTTAGGCCTCAAAGCCAGCGAGCCAGCACGGTACTTTGCGAAAAGGCTGGCGGCGCCGTTGTTGAGGGTGGCCAGGTTGGCAGTGGCGCCGTTAGCGTTCTCGGCTGCTTGGGCGCGCAGGAGCGAAAGGGCGTCGGCAGCGTTCATGCAGAAGCCGACGGTAAAGTTCCATACTGCGAACTCACAGCCGCTTGCCGCGGGGTGAAGCGCGATTGGCTATCCCTTTTGTTGGATGAAAAGCCCCGTGTTTTTGCAGGGGTGCATACTCGTCTAATAAATGTATAGAATCTCGTATAGTGCGAGTAAGATATTGCGCTGTCCGTTATGTGTTTAGCAAAGATATAGTTTGCATAATCCAGCCTAATCTCTGCTCTAATTAAATAAAGTCGCACGTAGATGACGTAAACATGTGTGAGCTGGGCTTCTTTACGCTGAGCGGGTAAAAACGACCGTTCACCGTTAAACTATTTTCAAAATGAATAAAATGAGCGATAAAGAGAATATAAACCTTAATAAACTCGCGTATTGCACGGACGCGGGTTATTAATGGGTTGTAGGCCTTTTACAGAAAGGATTCCAGCAATGTCTAAGCCTCTTGGCAAGCCCGATCGTATTGTCGTCGCCCTCGGCGGCAACGCCCTCGGCAACAACCCCGTCGAGCAGATCGAGG
>CAUHHV010000021.1 GCA_959606065.1 uncultured Collinsella sp. | reverse complement strand
ACAAATCCAAGTTAGACCATTTCAAATGGTTCGATGTCTGCCCGGATGCGACACTCGGAAGTGTCCATCCTCGCAGTATCCGGTTCTCAAGGTGCACGCTCTGCGGCTGATCCGGTCCGACCGGGCCGCGCGGCAAGGAGATATATTGCCAGACCCGAGGGCCCCCGTGGGCGGGAATCCAGCACTCCATATTTTGTTCACAAATGAGTAGAACCCTCAGTTGCTTCACTGAGGTCGTATTCGAAGCAGCAGCTTCTGATATTGGCGATGACCAGCTGTTTTATGAATATTGAGACATCGGTCATCTCTGGAGCGCCACTTTACTCCAAAAGCATCAGCTATTTGTTTCCCGTCGGTAAAAGGCAGGTTTTGTTCGCCAAGCGTTCCTATATAGAGAAGTTCGGGTTCGAACCCGTGGCGCGGCAACAAAAAAGCGACCAGCCGGAGCCGATCGCTTTCTATTCTATGCTGGAGCATCCGAAGGGTGCTTCCGAACTCATTTTCTCGCTGCCATTCATGCTTTCGAAGCATCGTTTGACCTCCGCAGCCTCATGTTTTGAGGATCTGCCGTGTTTATCACTGTTATTAATGAGTGTGTGGAAGTGATCCTCATACAGATACATGCAATCCGCCAGAGAACTGAGAAGCATCTTTCTGCAGCCCTCGTTGTCTATCCTCGCATCTCTCAGGTCTTCCGGAAATTCACAAGCAGTCTTAGGGTCAATTTGTTTCTGCTTTCAGAGACTTGTTTGAGAGTTTTTAAAGACAGTTCAAAACAATAAGTGAGACACCATAAAGCAGAGCAAGATGTGCCGGATAGAAAATGTAGAAGAAGTATTTCAGCTTCAGCCCTCGCTTGCCATTATAAAGATTAATCAGCAGCAACGAAACGACCGCGGCAGCAACATCAGGATTAAGTACATTAGCCGCAGCAAGCTCAAATCCGCCGCCAACTATATGGCATGACGAAAGGAGCACTGCGCATACTGCAGCAAAGAACATCTTGCCCTTGCTGTCGTGGAATAAATAGAATGCAGCCACAAGCAGAATGCCATACACACCGCCATCTAGTTTAGTGTATTCAGCTGCCAGTGCTGTCAAAACAATCAGAGCAATTTCTGCGATGCATCTCTTCCATTTTGAAAGGCTTCGTATCTTTTCCAGAATAATCAAAAAGACCAAGGAAAGCAGGAGCTCACACATAACATTTTGTTGCCGAAGGTCGAATAGTTGCCCGGTTTGAACGAAATCGTATATGGGCTCCGCAATGATTGCGAAGACAAGCATATTTCGCAGGTACTTCTTTATGTCATGAGTATGCAAAAATCCCTCAACTATCAAAAAGCAAAATAAGGGAAATGCAATTCTGCCAAGAACATGAAGCACATCCGAAGCCTCGCTTAGAATCGCCCACTGTTCGTCTGATATCTGACTGTACGATGCGTGAGTCATGATTCCATTGGTCAGGACGATCCTGCTTACATGATCGAGAACCATCGAAATGACTGCTATTATCTTTAATGTGCTGCCGCTAATTCCGTATCTATTTGTTTTCATTTCGTATTCCTTACTTTGGGTGGGCCGTCAGGGGTTCAGCCTGCTCCGCAGGCGGCCGCTGCGGCGCTTTCGCGCCTTGCGCGCTGCGTTGGCAAACGCTCACGCGTTTACTCAGCTCCGCGCCCCGACGGGTTCGAACCCGTGGCGCGGCAACAAAAAAGCGGCCGGCGTCCACCAGTCGCTTTTCTATTCTATGGTGGGCCGTCAGGGGTTCGAACCCTGGACCTTGGGATTAAAAGTCCCCTGCTCTGCCAGCTGAGCTAACGGCCCGCGGGTGGCATTGTACCACGGTCTGGGACTATTCCCAACTCCATTGGCCGTTCTGGAAAATCACAACTTCACGTCCATCAGGCGTAATGCCCGTAATATCGATGTCGTCCGTGCCGATCATAAAGTCGACATGCGTGCTCGATACGTTAACGCCATGCTCCAGAAGCTCCTCCTTGGACATGTCATACCCGCCCTCGATGCACTCGGGGAAGCCGACACCCAGCGCAAGGTGGCAGCTGGCGTTCTCGTCATAGAGCGTATCGTAGAACAGAACGCCACTTTCGCGGATCGGCGTGTTCTTGGAAATGAGCGCGACCTCGCCCAGATGAGCGGCACCTTCGTCGGTGTCAATGATGCTCGCAAGCGTCGCCTTGCCCACGCGGGCGTCGTAGTCCACCACACGGCCGCCCTCGAACTTAATCCAAAAATCGTCGACCTTGTTACCGTGGTGGATGAGCGGCATGGCCGAGTAGACGATTCCGTCAGCGCGCATGCGATCAGGCGAGGTAAAAACCTCCTCGGTGGGGATGTTGGGGAAGAAGGGGTGGCCATCGGGCGTCTTGCCCTTGCCGCCGGCCCACTCGTGACCTTTCGTCATGCCAATCGTCAGATCGGTTCCGTTCGAAGCGGTGTAGTGCAGGCAATCAAATTGATTATCGTTTAGGAAACGCAGGTTCTTTTCGAATGCGGCGTCATGGAGTTCCCAGTCGCTCTCCGGGTCCTGGCCATCGGCGCGAGCGGTGTGCAGAATCGCATTCCACAGCTTATAGATTGCAACCTCATCGGCGTCTCCCGGGAACACCTCGTGCGCCCAAGCCACGACCGGAGCGCCGGCGATGCACCACGGATTGATGTTGTAATCCAGTCCACGGCGGAAAACTTTGCACTGCGTATTCCTCGCCTTGGATGCCGCGGCCGGCTTGGCTGGATCGATGCCCTTGAGGGCTGCGGGATCCGCACCCTCGATAAAGATAAAGCAGGCACCGTCCTGGGCCAGGGAATCCAGCTGCAGGCGCTTCCACTCGGGCGTCTGCTCAAAATAGCTTTTATCGACATGCTCGTACGTGAGCCTCGTCACGGCATCATCGGCCCAAATAACCGTCACGTGGCCAGCGCCGGCTTCATAAGCCTCCGCGACCACCACGCGGGCAAAGGATGCGCACTCGACCGGAGACTGAACGACAACCTCCTGGCCGGGTTTGACGTTTACGCCCTTGCGGACGACCAGGCGCGCGTAGTTTTTAATCTTGGGCTCCAGGGCCTTCATGCCCTCCAGAGCTTCTTCGACCGTCAGGGCAGCTCGAATCATGTGCCACTCCATCTATCTATAGAACAGTAAAAAGGCGCGCCGCAAAAACGACGCGCCTTATATCTTAGCGATATGTATGGATACAAACGCTACTTCTTCTTGGAGTCCTTCGTGTCCTCCTCGGCAGCCGCGCGCTCAATAAGGGCGTTGAGCTTGTTCTCGGACATGCCTTCGGCCTGCGCGCGGTACATGTTGCGCAAGGGACGAATACGAGCGAAGTCATAGATAAAGTCACCCAGGATGATGACATAGGACACAACGATGCCAACCATCTGAACAGGACTGGACACCGTGCCGCCGGGAACGAAGTAGAACGAAACCCAAATTGCCACGATGAACACCATGCCGATAGCGAGCACGGCCCACCAAATACGGCGGCGCTTGGTGTAGTCCTCATCCTGCTTGAGAAGGATATTCGACACCGTGTAGATGCGGTCCTCCTTGGCGCGCTGCTTAGCCTTGCGGGCGCGCTTCTCCTCTTTAGAGAGGCCCTCGAGGTTCTCGCCCTTCTCGAGCTCTTTGCGGCGAGCTTTAGACGAAGCTGGCACGACGCGGACAGAGCTCGCTGCCTGACGGGCGGGCTTAGCAGATGCGGCGGACTTGCGCGCAACCCCGGTAACTTCGTGGGATTGCGTGCGCTTGTTCGTGGCGCTACGGGTACTCACTTATGCGTTCTCCTTCATACTTGTGAACTGGGAGCCCGTGATGATCTGGAAGGCCTCGCGATAGCGCTCGGACGTGCCATCGATGACCTCGGCGGGCAGGTGCGGGGTCTCCCCCGTCATATCCCAGTTGGCTTTGAGCCAATTGCGGACGAATTGTTTGTCGTAGCTGGGCTGAATCTTGCCCTCCTCGTAGCTGGCGGCAGGCCAGAAACGGCTGGAGTCGGGCGTGAGGCACTCGTCGATCAGCGTGACCTTGCCATCGATGACACCAAACTCAAACTTAGTGTCGGCAATGATGATGCCACGGGTCGCTGCATACTCGGCGGCAGCCTTGTAGATCTTGAGGGAAAGGTCGCGAATCTGCGTGGCGATGTCCTCGCCCACGATCTCGCAGCAACGCTCGAACGAGATGTTCTCGTCGTGGTCACCGATCTCGGCCTTCGTGGACGGCGTGAACAGCGGCTCGGGGAGCTTGGAGGCCTCGGTTAGACCCTCAGGCAGCTGGATACCGCAGACGGTGCCGTTCTCGTCATAGGTCTTCTTGCCCGAACCGGTCAG
The DNA here is from genome assembly GCA_959606065.1 of uncultured Collinsella sp. Lineage (GTDB taxonomy): Bacteria > Actinomycetota > Coriobacteriia > Coriobacteriales > Coriobacteriaceae > Collinsella. The sequence continues at coordinate 37,480 of CAUHHV010000021.1, read as the reverse complement.
ATAGCCGCGGACGATGCACTCGATAGGAATCGTCTGAGCCTTCTTGACCAGCATGGCGCGGCCTGCGAGGTAGTCACGATACTCGGCAAACTCCTCGGGGAAATCCGCCGGGTCGATGGAAACGAGATGGTTGGGGACGATGTCGGCAAACTTATCAAACCAGAATGCCGAGATGCGATTGAGCACCTCTCCCTTAAACGGAATCTCGTCGGGAAGAATGAAGTCGAACGCAGAAATGCGGTCGGTGGCGACCATCAGCAGGTTTTCACCGGCATCGTAGATATCACGAACCTTGCCACGGGAATCCGGACGACGCTCCATCGTTGTCACGTGAGTCACTCCTTACCTAAATACGACAGAAATGCGGGCTCTTTCCCGCATGTTTTCGCAAACTCGGAGCGGCAGGGACGCGGCCCCTCCTTCACCGAATAGCGAAAAGCTAGTGCTCCATTGTAGTAGATGCCGCGTCTGCCGTGTGCTCGCGGGGCAGATGAATTGTAAAAGTCGTACCCTTTCCAAGCTCCGACTCCACGGATATGTAGCCATGGTGACGCTCGACGATCTGCTTGGTCACGGCGAGGCCCACGCCCAGGCCGCCAGCTTCGCGGGCGCGGCTGGCATCGGCGCGCCAAAAACGACCGAAGATGCGCGACAGATCGTCCTTGGCGATACCGATGCCCGTATCCGAAACCGCGATATCGACGTGCTTGCGGTCGCTGAGCACCGACACCACGACCCAACCCCCCTCGGGGGTGTAACGCATGGCGTTGCTCATGAGGTTAATAACGCATTGCGTGATCATGTCGGGATCTGCCTCGACAACGTCATCGTGGCCCTGCGTCTCATCCGCAAAGCGCAAACGCAGGTCACGGTCGGCAAACAGGCGCTCCTGGCCATTCACAATCGAACGCACGAACGGCACCATATCCACCGGCTCCAGGTTGAGCGGCGCGGTACTGTTTTCCATGCGCGACAGGTCGAGCATCTGCTGCACCAGACGGGCCAGACGACGCGTCTCGGATGCGACTGTCTCCAGGTGTTCGTCGTCGGTGGGATACACGCCGTCTTGCATGGCTTCGACCGTTGCAAGCATGGCCATGAGCGGCGTGCGCAGCTCGTGGGCAACATCAGAGGTCAGGCGCTTCTCGTGCTTCATATCCTTTTCGAGTGAGGTGGCCATCTCGTCGAAGGTCTCTCCCAGCTGATCGATCTCATCATCGCCGCGCAAGCCCGTACGAGCGGACAGGTCTCCATCGCGAATCTGCTTGGCGGTGCTGGTAATACGATGAATCGGCTTGGTGAGCATGCGCGACATGAGCGCTCCGATAACGACCGAGATGCAGACGGCCACAACCGCGGCAAGGGCCATGGCGTTAAAGGTCTTCTCTCTGAATGCTGAGTCTGCCTTGGTGAGCAGGGCATCGGAGCCAATCGCCCACAATTTGACCTGACCCACGTGCTCGCCGGAGGACGTCACGATCTCAACGTTGGCAACACTATTGGAATCGGTGGGAGCAGACGAGACTGGGCTGTGCGACGCCTTCTTTCCGCTCGTACCGTCGGTCGTCGCCTGATTTTCGCGCACATCGGCAGTAGCGCTTGCCGAGGGCCACGAGTCGTCGTAGACGATGACGCCCTTTTTATTGACGACCTGCATGCCAAGATCGTCGGACACCAAGCTCGATGTCGCGACCGCACGCAACTCCCCCGCGGTCCAATTGCCGTTTTCCTCGTACGACGTCGCAAGCTTTTCGGCTGCGGAATTGGCGATTTCGACAATATTGGAGCGCGTGTAATCCGTAAAAACCGTGCCCCATACAACGGAGACTACGCCCACCAGCACCAATACCGTCATGAGCGATGTCAGGGCAAAAGCCAGGGCCATACGCGAGGGATAGCTCATCGTTGGCCGTGAATCGGAACGAGGCGTGTTCCAACTAGCCTTGGAACCCGCCTCGTTCTCCTGCTTATGCTTTTGCCCGATTTCAAAGCGCGCAGGTGTCATATGTGATTTCCTTTATTTCTCGTCCGACTTATCGGTCTTGGTCGGAGCCTCGAAGCGGTAGCCGACACCGTGGACGGTGTAGAGCCACTTGGGCTTCTTGGGGTCGTCGCCCAGCTTGGCGCGAAGGTTCTTCACGTGGCTGTCGATGGTGCGCTCGTAACCCTCAAAGTCGTAGCCGAGCACCTTCTCGACCAGCTCCATGCGGTTGTAGACGCGGCCGGGGTGGCGGGCAAGCGTGGTGAGCAGCTTGAACTCGGAAGCCGTCAGGTCGACTTCCTTGCCCTCGACCAAAATCTTGTGGCCCGAAATGTCAATGACCAGATCGCCAAAGTCGAGCACCTCGACGGCCGGCTCATCGGCCTGGTGGGCACGGCGGAACAAGGCGCGTACGCGCGCGACAAGCTCGCGCGGCGAGAACGGCTTGATCAGGTAGTCGTCGGCACCGAGCTCGAGGCCGATAATACGGTCCTCGATCTCGCCCTTGGCCGTCAGCATAATGATGGGGACATCCGAGGTGTCGCGAATGGTGCGGCAAACGCGCTCGCCGGGAATCTTAGGGAGCATGAGGTCGAGCACGACCAGGTCGAACTGATGCTTCTCGAACTCCTCGATAGCGGACTGGCCGTCGCCGACGCCCACAACCCAATAGCCCTCGCGCTCGAGATAGGCAGCGACAGCGTCACGGATTGCCTTCTCATCCTCGACCAGCAGAATCTTTTTTGCATCTGAAGCCATAACACGGCCCCCCTGTCTCAATTAGCTAAGAACAAGCTCATTTTAACGCACCTGAGCCCACCGGGTATCGCATGGGTGCGATAGCTCGGCGGGCGGTACTCATAGTCACAACGCGCTTATTCCCCTGTCGACGCCTTTTTAACCCCTCGGAGACTAAAGAGAGAACAAGCGAGCGGTAACCGTCTCGGGAATTCCCTGGCTGTTGCGCACCGTTGCGTACGTTAAGAACGAGTTCGATTTACCCGCCGTAGCAGGATAATCGCCATACTCCAGGGCTCGGTCGGGCGACAGGAGCGAGCCGTAGGTCTTAGCCGAAGTGTCAATCAAAAAATGCGACGCCTGGACTTTAACCAGGTATTTATTTTTCCTTCCCGCAGCGCACGCGAGCGGCTCACGCGAAAGGAAGAGGTACGGCCCGCCCTCGTTACCGATATAGGTGCCCATATTGCCCAGGCTACCCACACCGTTATACGTCGCCTCAATGGAGAACACGAAGGTGTCGCCCATATACACGGCCTCGAAAGGCGAAACCGACGAAGGAAGCACCAGCTGAGCTCGCTTCGTGTTGTTGCCGTCAGTCAGGTCGATCGCCGTCATACCGTAATAGACGCCCTCATCATTGTGCACGCGGGGCGAGATGGTCAGGATGCCGTCGCTCACACGCGGGGCGGATGCGAAGCGGCCCGTCGATTTCCAAATAGTCTCAGGCTTGGACTCGCTGGGCGACTGACGGTAGCAGTACGAATCGTTACTCGTCTTGCTGCCGCCGGACGAGGGCATCTTATACCAGATGACCGACGACCCATACGCTGTGAAGAGCGGCGGATCGTAGTTTTCGCCACCGCGATCGAGCTCGACAGCGTTGCCGGTAAGGGAGGAGCCTGCAAGGTTTTGCGCATAGAGTTTCCAAGACGCATTGGCAAAGTTCATCTCGACCCACGCGAACACGCCATCACCCGCGCGAACGTCGTAAAACGCATAACCGGTTCCCTCAATGGGATCCTCGATAAGTGTGGTAAGCGAGCCATCGCCCAGGTTGAGCACACCAAGCGTATTGGCATGCAGGGCAGAAGCAGGCGCCATCATCGCGGCAGCGTAGTCGCCATCACAGTAGTACAGCAGCGTGCCCAGCGGCAGCGTCCACGAGGCCGTGGGCTCAAGATCGATATCAACAGCTTCGTACTCATCAGTGATCGAGACAATCTTCGAATCGTCCTTGATAACCTGCGGCTCGCCGGCGGCATCGTCGCTGGTGCCCGTTTTTTTCGAGCAACCGGCAAGCACCGTGGCAGCGCCCGCGGCAGCACCGCCGAGCACAAAGCCACGGCGCGATATTCCATTCTTGATGTGGTCGGCGATACCCATTAGGCGATCTCGGCGCGAGCGGCCTCGATAGCGCGCGTAAGCTGATCGGCGCAAGAGGTCTTTTTCATACCGCAGGTATTACCGGCGAGAACCTCGATGACGCGATCGGCAGGAACACCCTCGACCAGCTTGGAGATTGCCTTGAGATTGCCGTCACAGCCGCCGGTAAACTCAACGCCCAGCACCTTATTGCCGTCATCGGAAAGGTCAAGGTGAATATTGCGAGAGCATACACCCTGAGGCTTGTAGTCAAAACTAATCATTGAGATCCCCTCTCAGAAAGAAATTTCAGACGTCTATTATCCCCGCCTGGGCCGACTTATGATCGCAAGCACCGATTCAACATCCTACGATGCGTGGACTCGTGGGGGCAAGATTAGCAGTCCGCACCCTGTGCGTGGACCGTGCGCTTCTCCCGATACATATTGTGGTCGGCGGCACGATATACATCGGCCAGCGTATTTCCAGCCGTCTCGACGGTCGCCACGCCAATCGATGCGCTGACCGTCAGGGCCTCATCGCTTACCGCGGCAAGACCGAGACGAAGATCCTGTTCCAGCCCGAGCGCAGACTCGTTGTCAGTATGGGGGCAAACCAGCAAAAACTCGTCGCCGCCAAGGCGCATCGGCAGATAATCCGCACCAGCCACCCGCCGCAGCACGGACGCCGTCCGTCGCAGCAGTTCATCCCCCATCTCGTGACCATAGATGTCGTTGGTCCGCTTGAGATAATTGCAGTCCAACATAATCACGCTCACGGGCAAGTCCTCGTTTACCAGGCTATCTCCGCGCGATTCAAGATAGTTGCGGTTGCGAAGCCCCGTCAGTTTATCTTGGTATGACAGCTCCTCGGCATGCTTGACCATCGATATGTTGTGCGTCGCCACGACGACCGACTCCAGCCGGCCTTGCTCATCGCGATGCTGGGGGACAACCTGTAGCGAGTACCAAGCGCCTCGACAATCTCGCACCTCGGCAGCCAAGTACGGTACGCCCTCCATACGTTCACGAAGCGAACTTACATCTACGAGTCCCACAACCGCTTCGCGGCTTTCGGGGCTCACGATATCCCGGCAGACCGTGTCCATAAAGTCATATGCCTCGCTGTGCTCGGCAAATATCTTCGCTATCGCCGGCGACATATTGATCCCCTCGATCTCGAGGGTGTCGAGATGCAAAAGGAAGGTCGAATCGTAGATGGCGCTTATGGCATTGATAATGCCGAGCTGTTTATCCTTTTCGACCAAATTGCGGTGGTTAACGATATTTCGAGCCAACAGCACCACGACCCAAAACGCAAGGCTCACCAAGACGCCAGCAGCGACAAATGTGATCCTGCCAGACATGACCTCAGATTTGGGATACAGCGCAAACAGGCGGTAGTCCTTATACGCCGCACGCACGGCATACCAGGTAGCCCCCCGATATTCGACACGTGTTAGTCCTTCGTCTTTCCAGTCAATTCCACTATCGACGAGAAGTCGAGCAAGGGTTATATCGACGGTCGAATCGTTTGAAGAAACGATTTGTGCATCGCGCATCACGAGCACCGTTGGGCTCTGATGGAATGTGTTGTTCACGAGCACGTCGGCGATCGTGTACGAATAATCATCGGCGGGCTCGGGCGCAAGCGATCGGTACCCCAGCGCTACGCCATCACCGTACGGAACGGCACTCACGGCAAAGTCGACATCGCGACGCTCAACGACGGTGGAGTAGGACACCTTGGAGCCTCGATACATCGATACGACCGACGAACAGGCCAGCTCCTCTCGCCACAGCATCAGCGGATCGCGACCGTCGATATCGTAATGAGCGGCCATATGGCCGTCGGCGTCCATGACCAGCATTCCCGAAAGGTGCTCGGTATGGACGTACTCCTCGACACGATCATCGTTGACCTCAACGCGATCAGGCGGCAAGAACGTCGAAAACGACTCGACCGCGGCATCCAAATTGTGCGTCGCCTCGGTTTTTCTTCCCTGCTCATATCGGTCATATTTTTCGCAGGCGGCCTGTAAAAACACCATGGCTTCCCGGCCAAACCCAAGCGTCTTATCGAGGCAGCGATGCGTGCCGATCGTATACAGCAGGCCCAACAAGACAATGCTGGTCACAACGGCGACAGCCGCGGTAACTAAATGCTTTCGATGCAAGCGGCGCTCATCATTTGTCATGATTCCGCTCCTTGCCTACCTGTCGTCGCCCCTGCCTTGTAACTGTCCACAATGCGCTCAATCGTGCCATCTCGGTCCATGTCGAACAGCACGGTATTGAGGTTTTTGACGTACTCCCCCTCATAGCTGTTCTCAAACGCAACGCCCAGGTCAACCGTCATAACGTTGTCGGCGAACACACGATACAGGCCGGGATACTGGGCGACGAGGGGATCGAGCGACTGAACGTCCGCCATCCAACAGTCAACATAACCTTTGACCAGGGCAGCTTTGCAGAGTTCGGCAGAGCCATATGATTTGATATGCACATCCGGCGAGATCCCTAGGTCCCCGGCAAGCAATCGGCGTTCACTCACCGAACCCGCAATCACCGCAACGGTCTTGCTTCCATCGAGAGACGCCAAACCCTTGATACCACTCGTTTTCTTGGCGGCAACCGAGACTGTCACGGTCAGATACGGCTCAGTCCAGTAATAATCGTCTTCGCGATAATTGGGCGAATAGTCGCACCACAGACAATCGATATCGCCGTTTTTGAGCAGGCGATCGCGATCATTCCAAGATATGTCAACAAATTGCGGTTTGATTCCAGCACGCTTGCAGGCCTCGAGGGCGATATCGATATCGATACCGGCATAATCGCCTGTGGTATCGACATACACATAGGGGTCATTATCCGTAACGCCAATCTTGAGCACCGGGAGATCTCTGTCGGCTTCATTCGAGGAGGAAGAACTGCTTCGAACGGTATACGTCAGGGCGCCCGCACAGACGGCAACAAGGAGTATGAGCGCGAACGAGACGATGGTGGCCCGCTTGATGCGTCTGGGCACGTGCCCCCTTTCATCGAAACAGCAGTCGAAGTTCATTTTATTACCCGGGCGCATATGCGACAGTAAAAAAAGCGCCTCGCCCAAGACGGGCAAGGCGCCAAAGGTTGAAATGCATCCGCAAGCGGTCGAATTAGGCTAACCCTACTCGAAGCTCAGCTGCTCCAGGCGATCGAAGACCGTGTCAATGCGGGTGAGGAAATCCCACGGATCGAAAATCTCGTCGAGCTTCTCCTGGCTGACGGTGCAGCGCGGATCAGCCTCGAGACGCTCCTTAAAGGTGGGGCCAGAGACACAATCCTGCACCTCGTGCCAGGTGGCCATGGCGTTCTCCTGCACAATGGCGTACGCATCCTCGCGGGTGATACCCGTATCGACGAGGGCAAGCAGGACCTTGGAGGAGAAGATGAGGCCGCGGGTCTTGTTGAGATTGGCCATCATGCGGGCCGGATACAGCTGCAGGCCGTCGATAACGCGAATGAGGCACTGGAACATATGGTCAAGCGCGATGAAGCTATCGGCCTGGGCGACACGCTCGGCGGAAGAGTGCGAAATGTCGCGCTCGTGCCACAGGGCGACGTTGTCGAAGGCGACCTGGGCGTTGGACTTCACGACGCGCGACAGACCGCAGACCTTCTCCATGGTGATGGGGTTGCGCTTGTGCGGCATGGCGGAGCTGCCCTTTTGGCCCTTGCGGAAGGGCTCCTCGGCCTCGAGTGTATCGGTCTTCTGCAGGTTGCGGACCTCGGTCGCGATGCGCTCGCAGGTGGCCGCTGTAGTGGCAAGCACGCCGGCAAGATAGGCGTGGTGATCGCGGCTGATGACCTGCGTGGACAGCGGGTCGTGAACCAGACCCAGGTGCTCACAGACGTACTCCTCGACGAACGGCTCGATGGAGCTGTAGGTGCCGACGGCACCGGAGATGGCACCGAAGGCAACGTTCTTGCGAGCATCCTCAAGACGATCAAGGTCGCGCTTGAGTTCCCATGCCCAAGAGCCAAACTTCATGCCGAAGGTCATCGGCTCAGCATGGATGCCATGGGTGCGTCCGGCGCAGAGCGTATTGCGCTCCTCGAAGGCGCGGCGCTTGCAGATCACGCCGAGCTTCTTGACGTCCTCGATAATCAGGTCACACGCCTGAGTAAGCTGATAGCACAGAGCAGTATCACCCAGGTCGGAGCTGGTCATGCCATAGTGAACCCAGCGGCTGGGCTTGGGGTCGCCCTCGGGAACATCGGCGTCGATGTGCTCCTTCATGTTGGTCAGGAAGGCAATAACGTCGTGGCGCGTGACTTCCTCGATCTCGTCGACCTGTGCCTTCTCAAAGTTGGCGTGGTCGCGGATCCACTGGGCTTCGTCTTTAGAAATGCCGATCTTGCCGAGCTCCGCCTGGGCCTCGCAGGCCAGGACCTCGATCTCCTGCCAAATGGCGTACTTGTTCTCGAGGGAGAAGATGTGTCCCATCTCCGGGCGGGTATAGCGATCGATCATAGCGGCTCCTTTTTGGTTATTGGCACGTTGGTCGTAACCCAACCATTGTACCGTGCGCAGGTGCAAGTATGGGCAGTAGGCATGAACCTAACATTTTGGAATTGGAGCGGGCAACGGGACGTCCGCGTATTTGCTTCGCAAATCCGCACCGGCTTCAGGCGCCTGCCGGCGCCTTCGCTTGCTCGCTACAAACGCTTCGCGTTTGTTTTACGCTCGCACCCTGGCGGGTTCGAGTCCCGGCGCTTTATTGAAAAAAGCACGGCACCGGAACGGTGTCGTGCTTTTACTTTTTCTGGAGCGGGCAACGGGACTCGAACCCGCGAGTGTCAGCTTGGGAAGCTGATGCCTTACCACTTGGCGATGCCCGCTTGTGTGTTGGCTAGTATAACGCGGTTGTCTTGTTCGATACAAGGGTGGTGATACTTGTTTTAGCTGTGGAGATTCGTTTGAAAATCGCGTCAATTGTGGAGATGAGGACCTTTGACCTCCTGTTCTCCCTATCTTCTACCTGCGCTTTTGCTTGATTGTTGTATTTGAGCTCAATTTGTCAGGAATTGGGCAAGCTTTTGGTCAGGCTCCGGTACTTACCCGCATGAACCTCGGGGGTAGCCTCATCCTACGCGTCGCAGCCTCCCCGTGCGGCGCACGAGGGATAAGGAGCAGCCATGTCCAACGCACCCACGCACTCTGTCCACAGCGCAATCGCAACAGGCCCGCTGCTCCTGCTCCTCTTCCTGCTTTTCGGCTGCCTGGCACCGGGAGCCGCATTTGCCGTCGATGGCTACGACCAGCTCGGCTTCCGCACTATTAGCGATGATTGTGGGCCCTTCTTCATCGGCAAGTATGAAGCTCAAGACGCCTCGATTGCCTACTGCATGAACCAGGAGCGCCCCGGCCCCACCAAGCCGGGCGGCCCATGGCTCAACTTTGATCAAGGCTGGGTGTGGCTCGACGACGAGTTCGCAGCAATCGTTTGTCACGGATATCCTACCGCCACGTCGTTTGGCGGTTACCATCTTTCACCCGATCGCGCCCGCGCCGCCACCCAGCTTGCCGTATGGATGCTCAACGGCACTACCCATGTCGACGGCACCTACTCCTACACGACCGCTCAGGGCAAAACCAAGAGCGGGCACTTTACCGCCGACGATGAAGTCGTGGCGGCTGCGCGGTGGCTCCACGACAGCGCAAAATCAGGAAGCATCAAAGCCGCTCCGCACCGCGCGCGACGCTATCTAGGAGCCGTATCGGGCGGCAGCAAACGTCAAGACATGCTCTATGTACTGCCGGCGGTCTCTGTTTCCTTCCAAAAGCAGTCTGCGAACACTGTTATTACCAGCGGAAACAATACCTATCAGTTTACCGGGGCAACATTCGATGTTTTTGAGAGCGCCAGCGGCGCGCGTGTCGGCACCATCCAGATGGACAGCAACGGTCGAGCACAGGCAACACTTCTGCCCAATACGGCATACTACCTAGTTGAAACGAAGGCGCCGGCCGGCTATGCCCCCCGTCGTGATCGCATTGCCTTTACCACGACGGATAACGGCGGATACGTCACCATTGATGAACAACCCGGCACCATTACCTTGCGCATTGTAAAGCTCGACGCCGCAACGAATGCAGGCCCCCAAGTTGGGGCTTCGCTCGCAGGAGCAGAATTCGTGTGCGTATCGCAATCAACCCCTGGATGGACACAAACTCTCAGGACCGATGAAAGCGGTCGAGCTACCCTCACCGATGTCCCCCTGGGAACCTTTACCATCTATGAATCGAAGGCGCCCGAGGGCTATTTGCCCTCCGGTGACAGTTGGTCTTACACCGTTGGAGCCGACCAACTCGGCGATTCAGGCGTGGTCGAGATCGAATCTCGCGTTTCCGATATCCCCATTGCGTTTGACCTTGAGATTTCCAAATTCAAGGACTACGGCAATAGCGAGCAATCCGGCCTGGAGCAGCCGGCAGGAGATGTTGTCTTTGAGGTTGTCAGTAACAGCTCTCAGCAGGTTGTTGGCACACTGACTACAAACATCTATGGCTTTGCCTCCACCAAAGACCAGCCCGAAGCATGGTTCGGCACAGGCAAGCGACCAGCCGGTGTCCACGGAGCCGTCCCATACGACCGCGCCGGCTACACGGTTCGTGAGGTTCCGGAAACCGTCCCCGAGGGTTTTAAACGTGCGGGGGAATGGACCGTCGAGGCCAATCAGATTTCCGATGGCGCCGAGCTTCAATATATCGTGGACAACCACGCTCTGTCGACGCATCTCCAGATTGTAAAACGCGATGCCCAAACAGGCGCTTCTGTTCCCCTAGCCGGATTCACCTTCCAACTCCTCGACAGCAATCACAAACCTGTCTCACAAACATGCTGGTATCCAGCACATAATGTAATGGACACCTTTACGACTGACGCGACCGGCACCGTCACACTGCCCGAATCGCTCGTGCCGGGCACCTATTATGTACGCGAAACCTCGGCCAAAGAGCCCTATCTTGTCGGTGAAGAGATCGAGGTAAACATACCCGCCGACATGAACCTAACGCCCATTGCAATCGCCTCGTATTATGACCACGCCGCGACCGGAAACATCAGGATCGTTAAAACCGATGCCGTAGACGGCAGCAGCCTCGCGGGCGCCATCTTTGAGATCCGTGCCTCGGGTGATATCGTGCGCCCCGATGGTAGCATTGCCGCGCTCGACGGTGAGACCGTCGCGACCATCGCGACGGATGAAACTGGAGAGGCACGCGCGGACGACCTCCCGTTGGGATCTGGCACCGCACGCTACGAGGTTGTCGAGACTCAAGCGCCGGCAGGCTTCTTACTCGACCGGACGCACCATATCGTCGACCTTACCTATGCCGACCAGAAAACACCCGTTGTGGAAGCACGGCTTAACGTATCCGACGATTACACCAAGGTTGATATCTCCAAGGTCGATGCAAGCGGAGAGCAGGAAGTGAAAGGCGCACAGCTCACCTTATATGGTCCCGATAAAACCGAAATAGACTCCTGGACCTCATCCGACAAGCCGCACCGCATCGAACATCTTGCACCCGGCACCTACTCGTTGCGCGAAACGATGTCTCCGCGGACCTATGACCTTGCCGAGGAGATAACGTTTGAAATAAAGGATACGGGAGAAGTCCAATCCGTCGCGATGAAGGATGCGCCCATCGAGATCAAAGGACAGGTCGACAAGCGTCAGGAACTTGTCCAACCTATCGGGAAGGGTCTGTTGGCTAACGGCGATGGAAAAAACCGCGCCGCGATGCAAACCAATACGGATGGGCTTTTCTCCTATACCATCGATGCTCGAAACGATTCCGCTACTTGGGTTGATGAGTTTACGATTACCGATGATCTTGAGTGCGCCAAAGACGGCACGGCGAGATTCGTCTCAATCGAAACCCCCGTCGCCATCGGCGACCTCAACGGTCTGTGCAACGTGTGGTATCGCACGACGCCGTTGGACTCGACAGACGTCGATGAGCCGGCAAACGCGACACTTGACGATGGGCACGAAAATCTTTGGCTTGAGTCCGACGAAGTAAAAGAGAGCCTGGGTGAGGATTGCCGCCTCGTCGATTACGACGGCTGGCACCTCTGGAAGGCGGATGTCTCGACCACGGAATCCACCACACTCGAGGCGAAAGAACTTGACCTTGCATCCAATACCGTCGTAACGGACATTCGCATTGAATACGGTGCGGTAGCCGCCGACTTTACGACTCGAAGCGATGTGGATTCTTGGACCCGTGATGATCTCAAAGATGAGCACGACGACCTTGACGATGCCAAAGCAATCCTTGGCACAGACGCTCAGGGCGCAGTCGTGCACATGCAGGCAACGTCGGCTTATACGCCCCAAACCGCACTCACCAACAGCGCGCGCGTCGATCTTTGCCGCAACGGCGGCGGCGATAAACTTGAGTCACATGACGAGGACCGTGTCATTCAACGCTGTACCCTACCGCAGGACCTACCGGCAACAGGATCAGTCCCCATCGCCGCTTGCATCACCGCGCTTCTGACCTCGGGTGCCGCAGCCCTATGGTTCGCTCGCCTTAGGTCGATCCCAAAGAAGCTCTAGCGCGATAAAAAAAGCGGGCGAGCCAGTCCCCCGGCTCGCCCGCTTTCAATCATTTAAATCGCCGTATCTACTCTGCAGACGAAGATCCACCATCAACGATTGCCTGCTCGGACTCAGGAATCCCATCGGCACCCGTGCTCTGTTCTTGCTCCACCTCTTCGCTGATTGCGGAGGCGGGGGTCGAGCCCTTCGCACCCACGATGTAGGCAGCCCCAAATCCTAACGCAATGGCGATCAAGGTCAAAATCACGTAGACAGGCCAATGGCGCTTAATATACGAAAACACGTTGACTCCTTAGAGCTCCGTCTACGAACGGCGGATAACCTCGGTCACGACCTCGGATACCGTGGCAATGTTCGTCGGGTTGACATTGTGGGGCAGGTCGTCCTCGGTACGAGCACAAGCCAGGCGCGTGCCGTCCACGCCGGCGATGGTGAGGGCTCGGCGGCTCGCCTCGAGCGCGGCATAGGCATCGGTCTTGGCATAGGGCATCTCGAGCGCGCCACAATCGACATGGAACGACTTGCACACCTTGCTGACCAGGTTCATGATGCGGCGATCGCCCTTGAGCAGCTGCTGTTCGCCCTCAACCGTCACCACCGAAAGCCTACCGGCGCCGACGGATTCAAGATTGATGAAGAAGACGCCGCGGAGCTTATCGCGATGCGAAGCCAAGAAGGCCTTCATACCGGCGCCATCACAATCCGAGGCGCCCGTTGCCACAAACCAGATATCGTGACCGAGCAGCTCATCGTCGCCCATAGAGGCGACAGCCGAGAGCATATCTTCGGAAGAAGCGCCGTCGGAAGACGTAGCGCCGCCCTTCCAGCCATCGTTATCGTCCTCGAAATTATCCCACGAACCGATGCCGCGACCGGACTTCTTGGCATCGTAATCGTCTTCGACGCCCAGCCAATCACTCATGCTGTCCTGTTCGTTTTTCTTTTTACGACCGAACAGGCCGCCCAGGCCGCGCTTGCGAGACTTGGCTGCCGCCGGGGCGGGAGCCGAAATGGTCTCGATCGGCTGAGCGCCCGACGCAACGGGCCTAGGAGGCGCAACGGGTGCCGATGTTGGTTCGGGACCCTGAGCGGTAGCAAAGGGGTCGTTGACCTGTGCGGAGGGATCGGGAAGGTCGAACAGCGACGTGCGAGACGCAACGTTTGCCTGCTTCATCGACGGCAGCGACGGATCGGGGACCGAAGCCAGCGGAGACGAGGAAGGTGCAGGCGACGGAGCCGACGCCGGATCGGGAACATTCATCTGCGGACGCGGTGATGCCTGGAAGGAAATCTGGGCCATAAGGGAATCGACCGTTTCGTCCTGGGTGGGAGCGACATCGGCAACCGTGGCACCGGAACCACTCGGGGTCGGCATGGTGAAAATCTGCGTGGAGTAAGGCCTCGACTCATCCGTCTCGGGAGTCTCGGAAACCGCAGGCACCTCCTCCTGCTCGACCTCGGCCGAATCACCTTGATCGGCTGCCGCGTATTGCTCTTCGTCAGAGTTGACCTCGACGGACTCGTCCTCGGCAGCATCCTGAATTTCGGCAGCATCAATGGGCTCGTCATCGTCTGCCGCGTCGCCCTGCTCATCGGAAACAGGAAGGGGCTCGGCAATCGCGGTGCCTTGCTTTTCAAACGTTATCGTGGAATCGAACTGCGCGGCATCAAACGACATGGTGCTATCGACGTGCTGCTGAGCCTCGAAAGACGTCGTCGCCTCAACAACATCCGTGGACGCCGGTTGCTGGGACTCAAAGGACGTTGTAGCTTCGGCAGCGTCGACGGGCACGGACTGCATAGCCTCGTTCTGCTCGAGCTCTTGCGCCGCGCGCTCACGTGCCGCCTCGGCTGCCTGCTGCTGAGCGATAGCCTCCTGCTCGGCAGCCTCGCGTGCGGCAGCGCGCTTCTCCTCGAAATCGTCGACAAATTTCTTGCCCTTTGCAAGCGCACCCTTAAAGAAGTTGGAAGCACTGGCGCCAATCGAAGAGAACGCGGATGCAATATCGGCATGGGGCGTTGCCGCGGGAATCTCGGCCGAAAAATCAGTATCGCTCTCGTAAGACACGCGCCTCGGCTGTTCAACGTAATCGTCGTCAGGCTCGTCCGCAACGTCTTGCGCCGGCGCGGCGGGGGCCAAAATGTCCAGTCCTGCCGCGGGATCGATCGCGGACACCGCCTCGGGCTCGGCAACGGCAGCGGTAACCGCGGCAGACTCATCATCCACGGTGACGGCGGGCGCAGGCGCCGTCACGACGGGGGCAGGCTCGGGCTCAAACGTCGGCTCCTCGCCCTCCTCGTAATCGAGCGTGCAGGACTCGGGAAGCATCCCGAGCGCACGGATGGCATCCGAACCAAAGCGGATGTTGCCGGCGGCATTGCGATAGAGCTTGGGCTCGGGCTCGGCCGCGACAGGCTCCTCCGCCGGCTCGGCAGCGGAAACCTCGTCATTGAACTCTTCGGCCTGGACAGCCTGATTCTGATCCTCGGGCACGATGGCGCCAATCAGCGTCTCGTCGGCAGACGCACCCTCAAAGCCCTCGATCTGCTCGTCGAAAGCCTCGCCCTGTTCGGGCTCGGTCTGAGCGTCGGGAGCAATCGGCTGACCGAACTCGTCCTCGGCGTAGGTAGGCTCTTCATACTCGATGGTGTTGCCGTAGTCGTTTTGCTGTTGGGCCGCGGCATACTCCGCTGCTGCGCGCGCCATCTCCTCGGCACGACGCTTCTGCTCCCCAAAATAGGTATCGAACGGAACATCGTCGGGAAACTCGTTTTCGCCCTGGAAGGGAGCAACGTTGTCCATAACGCCGAGCATAGCGGCGACAGAAGACTTGTTGCACACCGCGCCGGACGTATAGGGAAGAATGTGGCGGTTAGAGATGATGTTTGCCGCGTTGGCGAGCGCAACGAGGGAAGCGAGGATCGCGACAATCCACAGCAGAACCTTGAGCGCGCCGGGGAGCGGCAGGATACGCAGGATGGCAACGGCAGCGGGGGCAACCGTGGCAACGGGCAACAGCTTGGCGATGAGCGCACGATACGAAGCATAAGGCTCGCGGGCGAGCAGCTCAGCACGGGGAGAGTCGTAGTGTGTGACAACGACCACCGGGCGGTTGCGCGGAGATGCGAGCGGGCCCGAGGCCTTGTGGTAGGCGATGACATTTTGGCTCACGCCCGTCTTGCCCAGGCGCGAAATCACGGGGTGGCCCGTGCGCTCGAGCACGTAAAGAACGGCGCCGATGATGGCCAGCAAGGTGCCGACCAAACCGATACCGCCGCCGATGCCCATCAGCAGGGCGCCGGCAAACGCAAGAATACCGGTAACGGCAAATGCCAACCTGCTGGGCGCCGGGGCATTGAACTCCTGAACCTCGGGATCAAAGCCGTGGTTGCGGAAGATCTGAGCGATATCCTCGGCAGCCAAGCGCTCTTCTTCGCTGCATGCCGGCGTGATGCCGGTGTTCTGCAGCAGGTGGTTAATATAGTTCTGGGTGTTCGCCATGTGCGCTCCACATCCATAATCCGACAAATAGGCCCAATGCATGCACATTAGAACCGTATATAGTCGAAAGTATACCCCGAGCGAGCGCAAACGACCGAATACGGGCCATCTTAACGCCCCGAGCGGACAAGGATATAGCCTAATCTCCATATCGGACTAAAATCATGGCAGCAAACCACCTTCTCATGCGAGGACTCTATGACGGCAAGCGACGCGACCGCGACAATTAAAAAGGGGAATTCGGAGCCCAGTTTCGATAAAACGGCCCAGCGCATCCTCAATCTTTTCTTTGTGCTCAACAGCTCCCCCGAACCGCTGACGA
The DNA here is from genome assembly GCA_959606065.1 of uncultured Collinsella sp. GTDB lineage: Bacteria > Actinomycetota > Coriobacteriia > Coriobacteriales > Coriobacteriaceae > Collinsella. The sequence goes on along the minus strand of CAUHHV010000021.1, from coordinate 20,954 downwards.
CCGAGCAGATCGTCTTGGATTCTGACCTGGGATATGGCTCGGGCAACATCGACTCGGATAAGCGCAAGTTTCGGCGCGATCGTGACAAACTGCTCGAGCGTGGCATCTTAATCAAGGAGGTTCGCCCCGCCGGTGCGCAGGAGACCGAGGAAAGCTCGTGGACAATCGACCGCGAGCACACGTTTGCGGCAGGCGGCCTCATCACCGCAGACGACGCCGATATCCTGCTCAACGCTATCGACCAGACAATAGCGGCCGGCTCTTCCACCTTTGCCGCGCCGCTTGCCGACATTCGCTCCAAAATTGCCTACCTCACCGGCATATCTGCGGTGGACGAAGCACCGATCCGCCGCTCTCCCACCGTCGATGCGGTATGGAGCGCCTTTGCCGAGCGATGTGCGCTGCGATTTTTATATCAGAACGGACGCGGTGGGCAAAAAGAGCGTACCGTCTGCGTCTACGGCATGTTCGAGCGCGAGGGCGTGGCGTACTTCTGCGGCCTCGACAATGCCACCGACGACATCAGGACATTCCGCTGCGACCGTATCGTTCGCGCTTGGCGTCCTTCGAAGGCTTACGCCATCCCTGCGGACTTCAATCTCAACGACTATCTGTTCTTTGAATTCGATTTCGCCGACCGACCGCCCGTTGCAGCCACGTTCTCGTTCGCCCCTCAGACGCAGATCGATATGATCAACGGCCTCACGCGCGGGCGAGGTGAGCTCGCACACACCGATGCGGGATGGATCTGGACCGTTGACGTGCGCGACCTTGAAGCCGCCGCCTCATTTTGCATGGCCCGCGCCATGGACGGCATGAGGCCCATGGCCCCCAAATCGCTCAAGCAGGCGTGGAACCGCCTCATTGAAAGGACGGTGCACGAGCATGCCCGTGCGTAAACTCACCAGCGAGCAGAGGCTCTCGCGCGCCATCGACATCATGGAGGCCCTCTACGCCGCCGGCGAGAGCGGCATGACACGAACCGAGATTTGCAGTCGCTTTGACATCACGGGGGCGTCGCTCGACGAGATTCTCGAGATCGTCTCGACGCTCGCGGACCGAGAATCGGGTGCGCGTATCATCTGCGAATGCCACGGCGAGCGCGTGGTCCTCACCGGTGACGCCGGGCGTGTACTACCGCTGCGCCTGAGTGCCGCCGAGGGCGCTGTGCTCAACCACGAACTTGAATCGTTGGGGATCGAGCCGCAGACGGCAGCTCGGATTCGACACGCTCTTCTACCCGAAGAGCTCGGCTATAACCAGCGCGTCTTTGACACCGTCAACCACGGGTCGCACTGGCAGCAGCTGAGCTGCGCCATTCAGGACGGCGTTCGCTGCCTCATCTCGTATCGCTCGATGGACGATGCACGGCCACGCGAGCGTCTGGTCGACCCCTTGCGCATTACGGCAAACGGCGACCAAACATACCTGATTGCCTGGGACATCGCAGTCGATGAGCAGCGCACCTATCGCATGGATAAAATCGAGGGACTCACCTTGACGGAAGACTCCGTCGTGCCTCACGCACCGGACGTCGCATCCCTCCACGATTCCCTTGCCCGGACGCAGCGTAGCGCAAAGCTCTTGATGCCATTCGATATGGCGGAGCATCTGGACTGGGCCGGCATCACCCTCATCGAGCGCAGCGGGGCAGACATGGCAACGGTAACCGTGCATTACGGCTCCGAGCGTTGGCTACTGAGCCAGATAATCGCAGCGGGCGGAGCCATCCGCATCTTGGATAGCCCCACCCTGTCAAAGCGTCTGTGCGATATGGCAAAAACTCTCGTCTGTCCGCTTTAGCGCCGCCGCTCGTGGCGTGCGCGCCACAGTTGCAGATAGTGCCCGATCTGCGCCGATTCGATGCGCTGGTAGGAGCTCGTGGGCAGCGACGTTAAGAACTTCTTGCCATAGCCCTTCGTCACCAGGCGAGGATCCGCCAAGATCAGCACACCGCTATCGGTCGACGAGCGAATCAAACGCCCCGCGGCCTGCTTAACCTCGAGCACCGCCTCGGGCAGCGAATAGCGCGCCCATGCGCGGTCTTCGCGCAGGTTGCGCTCGCACGAGAGCGGGTCCGTGGGGCTCGAGAACGGCAACTTGGGAATGATGACGCAGCGCAGCGTCTCGCCGCTGGCATCAAACCCCTCCCAGAAGGCCTTGAGCGCAAAAAGCGACGAGGCCGGTTCGTTGATAAACCGGTCGCGCAGGCGACGAGGAGATGAGTTGCGCTGCTGGCAGTTGAGCTCCAGACCCGCACGGGCCATCTTGGGCTCAACGCGGGCGTATAGGTCCTCCATGTCGCGCCGATTGGTGAACAACGTGAGCACCGATCCGCCCATGGCAAGATGGGCGTCGACCAGTACGCGCTCGAGCGCCGTAAGATAGCTCTCACGATCGCGCGGATCGGGGATATCGCCCGCAACGACTACAGCCATGTTCGAATCGAAGTCGTAGCTCGAATCCAAGTGCAGCGATGACGACGTTGAAGCACCGATGCGATCAAGGCCGACCGCATGGTTAAAGTGCTCAAAGCTTTTGGACACCGTCATGGTCGCCGAGGCAAAGATAGCCGTGTGAACCTCGGGCAGCCACTCGGTTGCCAAGGCCTCGCCAATGTCGATGCGCTCTGCGGTCATTGACTCTCCGCCGGCACGCAGCCTGCGATTGACCTGCAGCGAATACACGTAGTGTTCATCGGTACCATCAATGATGAGTTTTAGGTTCTCGGCCAGCTCGTGCAGGCGGCGCGAGATATCACCCAGGTCGACAACAACCTCTGGCTTGTCGGCGGCGACGGCTTGCACCAGCGCGTCGACGCTCTTGTCAGCTTGTTCCAATGCGTCGATGCCAGTGTAGGCCGACTGTAAGAAATCATGCCAGTCGTCAGATTCGCGCAGCTCGGGGCCAATCCATAGATTGGCATTGTCATAACCCCCACGCGCACGGCGGCCGAGCTCGCGAACGCCATCGAACACGCCGGCGATCGCCATGCTCGCGCGCGCAACCGTCGACGTCGCCTTGGCAGTAAGGCCCAGATAGAGCGTAGAGCCCTCGGAGGTTGCCAAATCACGGGAAACCTGGCTTAGCGCGCCGGTGCTCGAGCCACCCAGACGCTCAAACAGAACGCGCGATTCGTCCGCCGACACCACACGCGCCCACTGACGGCGCGCCTCGCGCTCGATGGAATGGGCCTCGTCGATTACCCAATGACGAATCGGAGGCAAAATCCTGCCCTCGGCCGCGACGTTGCGGAACAGCAGGGAATGGTTGGTGACCACCACATCGGCATGCGCCGCACGACGGCGAGCGCCGTGGACCAAACATTTATCAGGGAAAAACGGGCAGAGGCGACGAGCACACTCGCGCGAGGCCGTCGTAAAGTCGGGACGGTTGACGCTGCGCCACCGAATGCCGAGCGAGTCGAGGTCGCCATCGGCTGATTGGCAGACGTACGCCATAATGACCGCGACCGCCGTGAGCGTGTCCGCCGGATCGCGCTTGGTGGTAATCTCGACCTGGCCGCGGCTCATGCGCTCGAGCTTGCGCAGGCACGGATAGTGGTCATACCCCTTGAGAGCGCAAAATGACAGACCACCGTCCAGTTGCTCGGCAAGTTTTGGCAGCTCATGGTACATGAGCTGGTCGGCAAGATTGTTCGATTTGGTCGCAATACCTACCGTGATGTTGTTACGGCGTGCTGCCTCGGCAAAAGGCACCAGATAGGCCATCGATTTGCCGACGCCTGTGCCTGCCTCAATTACTCGATGAGTGCCCGTGACCAGCGCATCGCGGACCTCGAGTGCCATCGCGATCTGCTCATCACGCGGCTCGTAGGTGGGATACATGCGATTGACCAGGCCACCTGGCGCATAGTCTGCCTCGATCTCCTCACGACTCGGCATCTTGAGAACCGGCAGCTCATCGGCGTCCACCCGATCGTCGGCGCGATCGGCCTTGAGAACGTCAGCACGAGCGGCGCTGAGAGAGAAGATAGAACCAGGGTTCTGCCTTGCCAAGAATGAGAAGATAGGACGATAGGACCAAGGCACGTCCGGATGCATGTCGGCTAGGCGCGCCATGAGGCCCTGGGGCAAGTCGGTGAGCGCCACGAGCAACACGCGCCATACGCCACACAGGGCGTCGACGTCGGCATTGGCACGGTGTGATACCGAGTCGCAGCCAAACAGATCGGCCATAAAAGACAGCTTGTGCGAGGCCAGGCGCGGAAGCGCGATGCGCGACAGCGCCAGCGAATCGATCCAAATATCGCTCACGTTGACGCCGCCTTTGACCGACTCGATAAACGAGCGGTCGAACGTGGCGTTGTGTGCGATCACCGGGCAGCCACCGACAAAATCGGCGAGAGCGGCGACGGCCTCAACCGCCGACGGGGCATCTGCAACATCGGCATTTGTAATGCTCGTGAGCTCGGTAATCTCGGCGGGAATCAGCTGCCTGGGATGCACGAAGGTATCGAAGCGGTCGATGACCTCGCGGCCCGAAAGACGGGCCGCCGAGATCTCGATCAGCTCGTTGTCCTGCACCGAAAGACCCGTGGTCTCGGTATCGAGGACGATAACATCTTCCTCGATGAGACCAAACGCTTGGGTTTTGGCGCGCTCGGCAAGCGTGGCATAGGAATCGATGACAAACTGCGGCGTTCCTGACGAAACCGCGTCCTCGATTAGCATGCAATGCCCGCTCGACGAAGGCCCATACGGATCAGGCTGTCACAGACCTGCGGGAACGTCATGTCGTCGGTGTGGCGGATCTCATCCGGATACAGCGACGTATCGGTCATGCCGGGAATGGTATTGGTCTCGAGGATAACGGGGCCGTCCTCGCTCACAATAAAGTCGCTGCGCGAGACACCCAGGCAACCGAGGGCCTTGTGAGCGGCACAGGCAAGTTCCTGAGCGCGAGCGTAATTCTCGGGTGAAATCTGCGCCGGAATGCGATGGATATCCGTAGGGTCGACATACTTCACGTCCAGATCGTAGAACTCGCAGTCCTCGGGCTTACGAATCTCGACAATCGGCAGGGCGCGTACGTCATCTTCGCCGTATACGCCGACGGTGATCTCGGTACCCTCGATGCACTTCTCGACCAGCACTTTGTCGCCGTACTCAAACGCCTTGGCGATTGCCGCGGGCAGCTCGGAGGGCTCATGGACCAGGGAAATGCCATAGCTGGAACCGTTGACGGCCGGCTTCACAAAGCAGCGCTCGCCACAAACCTCGACGATATGATCGATATCGACTTCATCGCCCACCTCGAGCGCAAGGCCGGGGGCAATGGGAATGCCCGCCTTGGCGTATAGGAGCTTAGAGACCTCCTTGTCGGCACCGCAGGCGCTGGCAAGTACGCCCGAGGCCGTGTAGGGGATACCCAGGGTCTCCATGGCACCCTGCATGGCGCCATCCTCACCGCCGGCGCCGTGCATGGCGATAAATGCCACATCGAATCCGCCGGTCGCCATGGTTACCATAAAGTCATCAGCAGCCGTGTCAAGCAGCTCCACCGAGGTGTAGCCGGCTTCCTTCAGTGCCACCACAACGTTCTTTCCCGAATCGAGCGAGATCTCGCGCTCGGCGGAATGACCGCCCGCCAAGACCGCTACGTGCATGTTCTCTAGGCTTTTACCCGGCATGGGCAGACTCCTCCTCTATAATTTCTGCAGCTGATACCATATTGTAGCGATACCCTCTACGTTTCCCCAAAATCGAAAGGCTTCCATGAATCCCAGGACTAAATCTCAGGACATTCGCGACTTGAGCCAAAACGATATTCGCGAGCTCGTGGCCGAACTTGGCCAGCCCGCCTTCCGCGCGAAGCAGCTCATCGAATGGGTCTTTGAGAAGAACGTTTGTTCGTTTGACGATATGACCAACCTTCCCAAGGCTTTCCGTGAGCAGCTTAAAGAGGCTTTTGCCTTTGATACGCCGACTGAACTCACCAAGCAGGTTTCCAAAGATGGCTCGCGCAAGTATCTGCTCGAGTACCACGATGGCATTTCCGTCGAGACTGTCGGCATGCCCCGTCGCAACAAACTTTCCGTCTGCGTTTCCACCCAGGCAGGCTGCGGCATGGGCTGCGCCTTTTGCGCTACCGGTCTCAACGGCCTCAAGCGCTCTCTGACCGCTCAAGAGATCGTCGACCAGGTGCTTCATGTATCCAACGACTTTGGCGAGCGTGCCACAAGCGTTGTCTTCATGGGCCAGGGCGAGCCGTTTGCCAACTACGACGAGGTTCTCAAGGCATTGCGTATCCTCAACGACCCCGATGGCATCGGTATCGGCGCTCGTCACCTCACCGTCTCTACCAGCGGCGTTATTCCCGGTATTCGCAAATTTGCCGATATCCCCGAGCAGTTCACGCTTGCCGTTTCCCTGCATTCCGCCATCCAGTCGACGCGCAATAAGCTCATGCCCGGTGTTAAGAAGTACACGCTGCTTCGCCTTCACGAGGCGCTTCAGCTCTACACCGAGAAGACTGGCCGCCGCCCGACCTATGAGTATGCCATGATCGAAGGCGTCAACGATACGAATCCCGAGATGCAGGCACTCTGCGACTTCTGCGAGGGAACGCTGTGCCACGTTAACCTCATTCAGCTTAACGACATCGAGGGCAGCCCGCTCAAGCCGTCGCCGATTCATAAGGTTGAGGATCTTCAGCGTCGTCTTGAGTCCCGTGGCATCGAGACCACGATCCGTAACTCCCGTGGTAACGATATTGACGCCGCTTGCGGACAGCTGAAGCAGCGCTTCAAAGTTCAGAAGAACGCATAGGGGAGTCGCACCCCAAAACGTTTCATGTGAAACATGAAACGACCCCGGTTGCAGAATATGCAAGCGGGGTCGTTTCATTTATTGACCTTAATTTTGAATCAGCTGCTACCTTTCCCATTTTTTACGGACAAAATAAGGGGCCCTTGTCTCATAAATCAGACAAGGGCCCCTTAAAATATGCAGGGTAATTGTTAGGTACCTAATAGCCTACATTTTCCCATTGGTTGCTAACCCAACCTTGATTAATCTTGGGATTCTTCGTTACCTGAGCAGTACGCATGGCAACATCTTCTGTCATAACATCCATTTTCTTCTTGGACGTATCAACGATATCTTGCGCGCCACGAAGCAAACGACCTCGAAGTTCATCGTCCGTCGCGATCTTATAGCCAGCAAAGGCACCAGCCGCGACAGTCGTCGCCAATGCAATCGCAGTTAAAAGCTTATTCCTCATCTTGGCCTCCTTGATCAAACTGAATCATTTCGCCAAGAATACGAGAGAGCTCTTCCTCGTCTTTAAACTCAATCTCGATCTTATTCTTTCCACGCGAGCTCTTCACACGCACGTTGGTATTAAAAACCTGACGAAGCACGCGGGCAGCCTTTTTAAAAGACTGAGGCGTTGCAGGCCTTGGTGTCTTAGGTGTCTCTCCGGCAGAAAACAACGGAGCAAGATTTTCTGTCGCTCTAACGGAAAGGCCTTCTGCAACAACCTTCTCAGCAAGTCGAATCCTTGCATCTTCATATGGAACTGCAAGAATCGCTCTCGCATGGCCAGCAGTAAGCTTGCCCTCGAAAATCATCTGCTGTACGACTTCGGGAAGATCTAGCAAACGAAGTGAATTTGTAATTGCAGAACGAGACTTACTGACAGCCTTTGATAACGCCTCTTGTGTCATACCGCTAGCATCAATGAGCTGACGATAACCCTTCGCCTCTTCGACGGGATTCAAATCAGAACGCTGAAGATTCTCGATAAGAGCAAGAGCGAGCATCTCCTCATCATTAACTTCCTTAATGATGACAGGCAGTTCCTCAAGACCAGCAAGCTTTGACGCCTGGTAACGACGCTCACCAGCGATGATCTCATAGCCGTTTCCACGCTTACGAACCAAAAGCGGCTGCAAAACGCCATGTTCTTGGATTGACTCGCTCAACTCGCGAAGTTCAGTTTCGTTAAAGTGAATTCGCGGCTGATTAGGGTTAGGAACGATATCTTCAATAGGTAGTTTTGTTTCAGATGCGGCATTTGAAACAGATGCAGCCGAACCACCGGTCTCATACTCGGCCTCTGAGACCAAAGCATTGAGTCCACGTCCCAAACCTCCACGTTTCTTTACACTAGGCACGCTTGATCACCTCTTTTGCAAGGTTCATATACGCTTTTGCACCCTTATTTTGAGGTGCATAGGTAATTACCGGCTCTCCAAAAGACGGAGCTTCGGAGATTTTAACCGTACGGGGGATCAGCGTCTTAAACGCCTTATCACCAAAGTACGATTGAACCTCCTCAACAACCTGATTCGATAGAGAAGTACGCGAGTCATACATGGTCATAAGCACACCATAGGTGTCTAAGCCCTTGTTCAGACGTGATTTGACCATCTTCATTGACTCAAGCAGCTTCGTAACGCCCTCGAGTGCATAATACTCGCACTGGATCGGAATCAAAACGCTGTCTGCCGCGGTCAAGGCGTTGATAGTAAGCAGGCCGAGCGAAGGGGGACAGTCAATGAAAATAAAATCGAACTCGTCCTGAATCGGCTCAAGCAAATCTTTGAGGCGGGTTTCACGAGCAATTGCGCTTACGAGCTCAATTTCGGCACCTGCAAGCTGAATCGTAGCTGGAATTACGAATACCTTTTTGCAATTTGTATCAAGAACAAGCGATTCTGCCGGCACATCATTCAACAATGCATCATAGATGCAGTGATCAAGGTCTTCTTTTTCAATTCCGAATCCACTGGTGCTGTTTCCCTGCGGATCAAAATCGACAATCAGTGTCTTACGACCTTGCTCACCCAGTGCTGCTGCAAGGTTTACAGCCGTCGTCGATTTACCGACACCGCCTTTTTGATTGATGATTGCAATGATACGCGTGTCTTTTGCGCTCTTAGAACGCTTAACGTCGCGAAATCCCACGGTCCCTCCTGGTGTGTATTAAAGCTGTCAAACGGAGGATGTTTCACGTGAAACATTCCGATTCGATATCAACCGCCATGTTTCACGTGAAACACTGCAAGTTGTTAGTATCCATTATGTTTCACGTGAAACATCTAGGCAAGCGGATTCTTCTTTGCCATGCCATTTGCACGAGGCAATGAGACAGATGCTGGATGACTCTTCTTAAGAACAATGAACTCCCTGTGGCCCAAGCCCTCAGGCAAATCGATTGCGTCATTCAGAAACAAAGTGAAGCCGCAAATCTTAGCTGCTGACATACCGGAAGCAAGCTCCTCATCCGAAGGATTGCCCTTGGTGATAACAAATAGCCCTCCATCCTTGAGGAACGGAGCCGCATACTCAACAAGAATCGGTAGAGGGGCAAGTGCGCGGGCGGTTACGACAGAAAACTGCTTCTTATGGCTTCGAGCATATTCTTCAAGGCGATCATGAATCGCATGAGCATGTTTCAACCCAAGAGCATGAACAAAAGAATTGACGGCATCAACCTTCTTACCAACAGAGTCAATATAAGTAGCTTTACGATGCGTGGTTATGGTTAACGGAATACCAGGGAAGCCCGCACCTGTCCCCATATCGAGCAAAGCTCCCTCAGGAGCCTTATTGATATAGGGGAGCAAAACAAGTGAGTCGAGGATATGAAGTACCGCAGCATCTTCTACGTTAAGAATACGGGTGAGATTAGTTGTCTTATTTGTTTCCAGAACCAAATCCAAATGCTGAATACATTTCCTCAGCTCAACATCAGATACGCTCAAGGAATACTCTTTGCAATAGGAAGTTAGACGAGTCAACATCTCGTCAGCTTGCTGATCAGTAAGTACTAACAACGAAAGCTCCTTTCTGACAAAAATCAGTGTATCGAGAACTTTTGACAAAAAAAGGGGACGTGGAAACCACGTCCCCTTAGCATAAGCTCGAGCAGATTATCGAGCAACAATCACCACATGGCGATCAGGGTCAGAACCCTCAGAATGAGTATCGACGGCATCATTGCCACGAAGTGCAATGTGAACCAGTCGACGCTCATAGGCATTCATGGGCGGAAGCGAAACACTCTTATGAGTGCGGATGGCACGCTCGGCTGCAGACTGAGCCATGGAGGCAACCTTGTCCTGACGGCGGCTCTTGTATCCCTCGACGTCCACTACAACCGGATACCTAAAGCCAAGCTTGCGGCTCACTAGCAAAGAGAACATAACCTGAAGGGCATCAAGGGTGCGACCATGACGGCCAATGAGAACAGCAAGGTCGGGAGCCGTTACATCCAGAATCAGCTCACCCTCATCGCCCTCATACTCATCGATAGGAGAGTTGGCGGCATCGAAGTGCGAAAGGATGGAACGCAGGATGGAAATCGCGACATCGGCAATGGTGTCGAGCTCCTCGTCGGTCAGCTCTTCACCGGCCTTGTAGCGCTGTGCAATCTCGGGATAATCGCCCGCGACCTGCGGGGCAACCTCCTCAAGCATATCCTCGATGATCTCTTCAGACATAACGTACTCCAAAAGTTAGGTACCTAAATAAGATTGATATCCCGCTACTTCTTCTTGTGCGGGCGCGGCTTCTTCTCGCGACGAGTGACCTCAACCTGCAGCGGCGCGTTCTTAAGGCGCTCCTCCTCATCGGCCTTCGCCTTGTCGATGACCTTCTGCGTCACAAAAATCTGCTGGATAACCTGCCAAGCAGACGAGACGTCGTAGTACAGCAGAACACCAACGGGAAGGCTCCAGCCCATCCAAAGCATCATGACCGTCATGACAACGGCCATCATACGCATGCTCTGAGCCTGCTGGCCGGTCTGGTTGCGCGACATATAGAGCTGCGGAATCAGGGTCAGGACAGCGAACAGGATCAGGCAGACCAGCGCAGGCAGCGCGACCATAAAGCCATCGGCAAAGGAGGCACTCGGCGTGGTGGTCAGGTCGGGCAGAATATTAAAGAACGAGAACGCGCCGTCGTTAAAGTAGTCCGGCAGGTTACGCAGCAGCGTAAATAGGGCGAACAGGACAGGCATCTGAATCAACAGCGGCAGACAACCAGCCATCGGGTTGAACTTGTTCTCGCTGTAGAACTTCTGCATTTCCTCGGCCTGACGCTGGGGATCGTCGGCATAGCGCTCCTGGATCTCGAGCATCTTGGGCTGCAGCACCTGCATGCGTGCCGTCGACTTAGTCGACTTGAGCATAAGCGGCGTCAGCAGCAGACGGATGATGACCACCAGGATGATGATGGACAGGCCCCAGTCGACCGCAAAGGTCTGGATGAGCTTGAGCAGCTCGAAAAGGATGTTAACGATCCAATCCCACATGTAAGTTTTCCTCCGATAGCGAGTGCCCGCTAGGGCACAGGGTCATAACCGCCGACGTGCAGGGGATTGCAGCGAGCGATGCGCCTCACGGCAAGCCAGCAGCCTCTCAAAACACCGTACTTCTCAATCGCCTGGACGGCGTATTGCGAGCACGTTGGGTAATAAATGCAGGCGTCAGGCAATAAGGGCGAAATAACCTGTTGATATATGCGAATAGGAGCGATGGCAACACGTCGCAAAACGTGATTGCTCATCGCTCCTCCCCGGCAACGCCGGCGCGTTTCATAAGCGAACGCAATGCATTGTCCATCTCCTGAGGCGAAGAAACCCTCGTCTTGGGAGTTGCGAACAAGATGATGTCATAACCCGCAACGGGAAATCCACAGCTGCGGGCGGCCTCGCGCATCACACGCTTAGAACGGTTGCGCACGACAGCACAACCGAGCCGTTTAGCACCAACGAAGGCGACCCTTCCGGAGTCGCCTTCGCCAACCGATTCACATATGGTCATTCGAATCAGAGGGTGATTGAAACGACGCCCCTGACTGAACACATGCTCGAAATCTTGCCGAGACTTAATAGTCTTCATGCGAGATGTGTGTATCGCTGCTAGACAGTGAGACGCTTGCGGCCCTTGGCGCGACGACGGGCGAGCACGGCACGACCACCCTTAGTGGCCATACGGGCACGGAAGCCATGGGTCTTGGCACGCTTACGCTTATTAGGCTGATACGTACGCTTCATCTTAAGTTCCTCCTGCTGCATTTCGAGTGTCCGCGGGGGCGCGGACGCAGATATAGACACGTGAGCTTGAAGATTGTAGGGAAATCAATGTTCAAATGTCAAGAAATCAAAGGTAAAAGGTTGCGCAGTTCACACGGTTCCCCCATAAGCCGAGCTCGATTTAGCGGTGCATGGCAACTTTTCACGATATTTCATCGAGTTTTCAACAGGTCATGTTGGCAATGTTGAGAACTTTTCGTCCGTTTTCCAAAGTTTTCAACAGGTTTTGAAAAGTTGTCGAAAGATGAGAAACATTGCACGGTGAGCTACTATTTGTTCGAAACCTTTTGAAAGATTGCGAGCGGCATGTCTGACGACTTTTACACCATGGTCGATTCCGGAGACCCGGCACCCGACAACGAGCACATCACCGGCGTGCGCGAAGAGCGTGAGGAAGGCGAGCAGACGACCACGCAGGCGCCAAAAGCCATGTACGCCGCGCGCATCGCCGTCTATGACGACATGCTGTCGACACCGCGTGTGATCGTCATTGATCCGCAAGATGTCCGCACGTATTTGGAAGAGACGACCAACACCGTCTACCAGTGCATGAAAGAACAAGGTGGCCATATCTCGCTCATGGTCATCCGCGAGATTGTCGAAAACTTTATCCACGCGCACTTTGCCGAGCCCATCATCTCGATTCTGGACGGCGGAGACACCATCCGCTTTGCTGATCAAGGACCCGGCATCGACGACAAGGAGCGCGCTTTCGACTTTGGCGTTACCAGCGCAAACAGCAAGATGAAGCGCTATATCCGTGGAACCGGAGCAGGGTTTCCCATGGTGCAGGAGTATTTGGAAAACGCCGGCGGGGCCGTGTCCATCGAGGACAACATGGGCAACGGCACCGTGGTTACGGTAAGCCTGGATCCTAAACGCGTGCAGGAAATCGAACGCGCCGGCGGGCGCGGTGCTGCCGTGCGGCCCGAGACGGAGCAGTCCGCATATCCCCTGCCGGGAGCTTTTGCGCAGCAGCCCATGGCAACGCAACAGATGCAGCCCCGCGTGGGACAGATGCAGCAGCCCGGAATGCTTCCTACACAAGAGTCCCAGGCGGCGTCGATGTCGATGCCGCCAAACGTGCCAGAGGCCATGCCGCTGGCGGATCAGGATGCAGCAGCAATGCAGCAGGCGACGGGGGCACCGGGTGGCCAGCAAATGGGATATCAGCCGTACCAACAGGGATATCCATATCAGCAGATGCAGCCACTGGGGTATGGCCAGCAGTTCCCGCAGCAGTACCAGCAGGGATATCAGCAGCCGTACCAGCAGATGCCGCAGCAGCAGTACAACCCCTGGGCCCAGCAGATGCCTCCGCAGCCTTACCAACAGTGGCCTCAAAGTTTTCAACAGCAAATGCCGCCGATGCAGAGTTCTCAACAACCAGCAGCTCAAATGATGTATCCTAATGCAGCAAATCAGTATGCGCAGCCACAACCGGACGTGTTCGTAAGCGATCGCGGCAACGCCGCGCTGGGCTATCTGGCGCAAAATCAAGCGTGCGGTGCTACCGATCTGGCGAGGGCGTTTGGAAACTCGGCCCCCACTTGGTCACGCACGCTCAATGACTTGGCGCAGGCCGGCTTGGTCATCAAGCATGGCCAGAAATACCATCTGACCGAACTCGGCGCCGCTCGCGTGCGAGCTCAGAGCTAAAGAACGGGAGAGATAGTGGACGAGGAAGCAAGCATCATCCTGGGGGATGCCATCGCCTTTTGCCAGCGCGACGGCCAAGATGCACGCCTCATCAACATGCTGGGGCAATCGCGCGCCATAAGCCTAACCGAAGATACGCTCACGATCGAGGCCCCCTCGCGCTTTGCCATCGCGCAGCTCAAAAAGCATCAGCCGACCATTGAGGCCTATCTGGAAGAAATCGCCTTTGCGCCGATCGCGCTCGATATCGCGGCACCGCAAGGCGCAACGGCCGAATCCGCTGCTGCGACGGCGCCCGCCGCGGCTCCCGCTGCCTCCCCGGCGGTGCCGGCCTCCGCAGGCGACGTGCCGACAATCGAGCACCAGCACGGCGATGTTTCCCGTGAAACCATGGCACCGTTGCCGACCGCGGCGGCGACGTCAACGAACGCACCCGTCACGCACATGCCTATCGCTCACGACGCAGCGGCGGGCGCGGATTCGGGCATTGCAATCAAGAACACGCTCTCGGCCGATGATTTTCGTCGCATGATGAACCAGATGAAGGGCGGAGCGCCGACTAAGTCCACGCAAGCTGCGACCCCCGCTTCACCCATGCCGGCACCGACCGTACCGGCCGAGCAGAATGCGGATGGAGCCCCGCTCGCCGCGAACTCAAAATTTACCTTTGAGAACTTTGTCTACGGCCCCGAGAACAGCCATGCCTATCGCTCGGCACTCAAGTTTGCCGCCCTCGCGGACGAGCGCGGCACGTGCACATCACTGTTCATCTACGGCAAATCGGGCCTGGGCAAGACGCACCTGCTGCTTGCCATCAAAAACGAGCTCGCCGAGAAGTCGCCCGAGATCAAGGTCAAGTATGCCAACTCCCAGGCATATCTGGACGACCTGATGACCGAGTTCGACCGCCAAAAGAAGAGCAACGCCCCCATCATGCAGGCATACCACGGCGTGGACGTGCTCATCATCGATGACATCCAAAACATCATCGGCAAGCGCGCGAGCGTGGACTACTTTTTCCAGCTCATGGACGAGTTCATCCGCAACAACAAGAAGGTCGTCATCGCGGCAGACCGCGCCCCCAAGGACCTGAGCATGGACGAGCGTCTGACCAGCCGCTTCAACGCCGGCATGCTCTGCTTGGTCGCAGAGCCCAGCTACGAGATGAAATACAAGATCTTGCAGCGCTATTACGAGAACACCATCGTCGCCGCTCCCGAGGCAGGCGACGACTCGCTGCTGGCGGCCTATGGGGGCGACGGCGGGCACCTGACCGACGAGCACTTTAAACACATGGCCGAGGTCTCGGGCACCAACATCCGCGAACTCGAGAGCTTTTGCGAGCGCTGCGCCGGCGAGGCGGGCGACCGCGAGCGCGAGGGCGGGGAGCTCACCTTTGACGATATCGACGCCATCGCCAGCCAGTACTTCGACACATCGGCCAAAAAGATCAACGTCCAGACGGTTCAGTCCGTCATCGAAGAGCAGTACGGCGTGACGCACGAGGAGCTCATCGGCCCGCGTCGCAACGCCAATATCGCCAAAGCACGCCATATTGCCATCTATCTGGCCATCGAGATGTGCGAGATGACGACCACGGCGGTGGGCGCCGAATTTGGCAACCGCAACCACTCGACCGTCAGCACGAGCTACAAAAAGGTCCAGAAGATGATCCAGGAAGACCGCACCGTCACCGAAGACCTCAAGTCGCTGCGCGATAAAATTACACTGCGCTCGTAGGGAAATAGAGACACCTGTTGAAAACTTGTCGAAACCACGGGCATAAGGTGTCTAAAACCCAACCCGCGGTGATGAAAAGTTTTGCGCAGGTTTTGAACGTGGAAAACCACCCCTGTTGCACACAGGTTGCTGTCGATTCTCTTTCTGGGTCTGACCTGCGTCTTTGGGAGTAATCAACAGTTTCGTCAGTGCTATTACTATTATTAAGATATTTATATCTATAGAAAGGTATTAAAAGATGAAGTTCACCGTCAGCCAGAGCTCGCTTACACAAGCCATCGGCGTCGTTATGAAGGGTGTCGCTTCGGCATCCACCCTCCCCATCCTGTCGGGCGTGCTCGTTAAGGCCCAAGACGGCATCTTGGAATTCCAGACCTCTAACTACACCATCTCGATCCGTCATCGCATCGCGGCGCATGTCGAAGAAGAGGGCGAGATGGTTATTCCCTGTAAGATGCTCTCCAATATCACCAAGACCCTCCCCGATGCCCCGGTCACCTTTGAGCTGTCCGAGCGCCAGGTGCTGATTGGTTGCGAGAAGAGCTCTTTCCGCCTGAACACACTCGATGCCAATGACTTCCCCGAGTTTCCGGCCTATGCCATCGAGAGTGCCGTGGAGCTGCCGACCGATGTCTTGTCCGAAATGGTCGGCCGCGTGTGGCGCGTCACCTCGACCGACAAGGCTCGCCCCATCCTGGGCGGCGTGCACATGAAGGTCGAGAACAACACCGTACGCCTGGTAGCGACCGATTCCTTCCGCTTGGCCGTGTGCGATACGCAGGTCGAGACCTCGACCCTCGAGGGCTCCTTTGAGCTCAACGTTCCGGCTGACGCCTTTAACGACGCGCTGAACATCATGGCCAGCCAAGCGACCATCATGATCGGGGCTACCGACACCCAGGTCGTCTTCGAGGCCGGCAACACCACCTACGTGTCGCGTCGCATCGAGGGCGTGTACCCCAACTACAAGCAGCTCATCCCCGATTCGTGCGTGACGAGCGTCAAGATCGACGTCGCCGCCTTTAACGCCGCCCTCAAGCGCGTGGCCGTTATCGCGAGCGCCAACCCCGCCGTCAAGTTCGAGATCGATGTCGAGAACGGGCAGATGGGCCTGTCCTCCATTTCCAATGACCAGGACCTTGCGCAGGAGACGATCGATGTCGAGGCCGAGGGCGAGTCGGGTACCATCGCCTTCAACTACCACTACATCTTCGGCTGCCTCAATGCCCTGTCCAAGGAGAAGGAGATCACGCTGGAGCTCAAGAGCTACTCGCAGGCGGGCATCTTTAAGTCCTACGACAAGATCAACTACCTGTACCTGGTCATGCCGGTCCGCATCTAGCGCTGCGCCATGACCATGTTCGCCCGCGATCTTTCCGTCGCGCACTACCGCAGCTTCGATAGCTATCACCTTGCCCTGGACGAGGGCGTGACGATACTTGCGGGACCCAACGCGGCGGGAAAGACCAATCTCATAGAGGCGCTGCAGCTGCTGACGAGCGGCGCCTCGTTTAGGCATCCGACCGCAGCCGAGCTCGTCCATGACGGCGTGGGCTCGTGCAAGATCGAGCTGAGGCTCGAGGGCGACGGCCGCGTGCTTGATATGGGATTGAGCGCGGAGGACGGTAAGCGCTCGTTTAGCCGCAACGGCAAGAGATGCTCTGCCGCCGGTGCGCGCGGGGTTCTTCCGAGCGTGCTGTTTTGCCCCGACCATCTGGACATGGTTAAGCGTGGCGCCAGTGTGCGCCGCGCCGCCCTCGATGACTTTGGCATGCAACTGAGCGCACGCTATGCCGATCTTGCGAGCACCTATGGGCGCTGCGTGACCCAGCGTAACGCCCTGCTCAAGGAGACCTGGTGCTGCCGCGAGATGCTCGGCGCGTGGAACGATTCGATTGCCCGCGCGGGCTCGGCCCTGCTCGTGCACCGGTTGGCTCTGCTCGACCGGCTGGCGGGCCATGTGCACACTGCCTACGGGCAAGTAGCGTCAGGTGAGGCCGCCAACGTGACCTATGCGTCCACGCTGGGGGCTTTGCCCCAGGTCGAGGATCGCGAAGAGCTGAAGGGTTGGGCGTACGAGCGCATGCTGGCCGCCCTTGACGAGCATGCCGACGAGGAAATTCGCCGCGGCGTGACGTTGGTGGGACCGCATCGCGACGAGATTGAGTTTACCGTGGCGGGTCGCTCCGCCCGTTCATTTGCCAGCCAAGGACAGCAGCGCACGCTGGTGCTGTCCTGGAAGGTGGCCGAGGTTGCCGTGGCTCGCGATGTCCTGGGCACCGCCCCACTGCTGCTTTTGGACGACGTGATGAGCGAGCTCGACGGCGAGCGTCGCGGCGCTTTCCTGCGGCTGATCGGCGATGATATCCAGACGGTCATAACTACGACCAACCTGGGGTACTTTACCGATGACCTGCTTGATCGAGCCAAGGTGGTGAGCATGGGTGAGACGTGCTAATTACGAGCGCGAGAGCGAGACAGTCGCCTTCAGCGGGTTTTTGAACGCAGAGCGCCAGCGCATCCTGGCGGCTGCAACGCCTAAGCGCCGTGCGCAGATGGAGGCCGCCGAGGAGTCGCGCACGGTCTATCGCGCATGGAACGCGGTGTGCTCGGGCACGCGCGAGGGGCGGCATGTGACGGGACTGCGCTACCTGCCCGAGTCCAATGAGCTGCTGGTGTATCTCGACTCGCCCTCGTGGACGCAGGAAATGACGCTGTTGCGCGAGATCATCCGCGCGCGCATGGAGCGCGCCGGTGCGCATGTGGACGGCCTGGTGTTCAAAACCACCGCGCCCGGTCACACGCCGCCCGCCGCCAAGGAGCGCCTGCGCCCGGCGACGACCGAGCGACCGCCGGCCCCGCATGCCGACCTAAGTGAGGCCGAGCGCACCGAGATTGAGCGCCAAGTGGCGCCCATCGAAGACCAAAAACTGCGCGAGGCCCTCGAGAATGCCATGAGAGCCAGTGCCGAGTGGGCCAAGGGCGTGCAAAGCAAAAAAGAGCCTTAAATCGCATCTGGTGGCCTTGTAGAGCCAAATACCCTCGGTCCCGAGGGTATTTTTTTACGATAAACTAGTAAGGCTGTACACATTTTCTTGACTGAAGGAGGACGTGTGGCAAACGAAAACGATTACGATGGCGGCGAGATTAAGATTCTCGAAGGTCTCGAGGCCGTTCGTAAGCGCCCGGGCATGTATATCGGCTCGACGAGCGCCAGCGGTCTGCATCACCTGGTGTGGGAGATCGTTGACAACTCCGTCGACGAGGCCATGGCCGGTTTCTGCACCGAGATCCAGGTGACGGTCCACGCCGACAACTCCATCACGGTCGTCGACAACGGGCGCGGCATCCCCGTCGACGAGCACCCTGTTAAAAAGATCCCGACGCTCGAGGTCGTTATGACGATCTTGCACGCCGGCGGTAAGTTCGATAACTCGGCCTATAAGGTCTCGGGCGGCCTGCACGGCGTAGGCATCTCCGTCGTCAACGCACTGTCCAAGCGCGTGGTCGTTCAGGTTCGTCGCGATGGCAACACCTACGAGATGGAGTTCTCGCGCGGCAAGACCGTCAAGAAGATGGAGGTCGTGGGCACCTCGGATTCGACGGGCACCACCGTCACCTTTTGGCCCGACGACGAGATTTTCGAGACCTGCATCTACGATTTCGATACGCTGCACAACCGTCTGCAGGAGACAGCGTTCCTCAATAAGAACCTCAAGATCGTGCTGACCGACGAGCGCGAGGCGACTCCCCACGTGGAGGAGTTTTGCTACGAGGGCGGCATCATCGACTTCGTCAAGTTCCTCAACGAGGGCAAGGACGTCCCCGAGGCCTTTAAGGAGCCCATCTACATCGAGGGCAAATCGGACCCGGACGCTCCCGTGGCCAAGATGGGCGAGGTCGAGGTTTCCCTGCAGTGGAATAGCGGCTACGGCGAGAACGTCATGTCGTTTGCCAACGACATCTACACTCCCGAGGGCGGCATGCACCTTGAGGGCTTCCGCACCGCGCTCACCCGCGTGATCAACGACTACGCGCGCAAACAGAACCTGCTCAAGGAAAAAGACGCCAACCTGACCGGCGACGATGTGCGCGAGGGCCTTTCGGCCGTTATCTCGGTCAAGCTGCCCGATCCGCAGTTTGAGGGGCAGACCAAGGCCAAGCTCGGTAGCTCCTATATGCGCGCGCTCACGCTCAAGATCGTGACCGACGGCCTCGCCGATTACTTGGAGGAGCATCCCAAGCCCGCCCGCGAGATCGTCAAGAAGGCGCAACAGGCCTGCAAGGCGCGCAACGCCGCCCGCAAGGCGCGCGAGGCGACCCGCCGCAAGAGCCTGCTCGAGACGGCGTCCCTGCCCGGTAAGCTCGCTGACTGCTCAGTGCGCGATGCCGAGCTGACCGAGCTCTTCATCGTAGAGGGCGACTCGGCAGGCGGTTCGGCCAAGGACGGCCGTCGCCGAGACATCCAGGCGATTCTGCCCCTGCGCGGCAAGATTCTGAACGTCGAACGCGTTGGTGACCATCGCGCGTTCTCGAGCGACACCATCCAGTCGCTGATTACCGCGATCGGCTGCGGCGTCACGACGAGTGCCGGCGACGGCGGCGACTTCGATATCACCAAGGCGCGCTACCACAAGATCATCATCATGACCGATGCAGACGTCGACGGTGCGCATATCCGCATCCTGCTGCTGACGTTCTTCTACAAGTACATGCGTCCGCTGATCGATGCCGGCTACGTCTATGTTGCCTGCCCGCCCATCTTTGGCATTAAGGTGCGCAACAAGATCCACTACGTGTATCCCAACGGCCGCCAGCCCGAAGACGAGATCCTGCGCGACACCATCCAGAGTCTGGGCCTGAACCCCGACGACAACGACGAGGACGGCAAGGCCAAGGACGGCAAGATCACCAAGAAGCGCAAGGGCTATACCGTCCAGCGCTACAAGGGCCTGGGCGAGATGGACCCCAAGCAGCTTGCCTCGACGACGATGGACCCCAAGACCCGCATTCTGCAGCGTGTGTCGATCGAGGACGCCGTGGTGGCGGACCGCGCCGTGCGCGAGCTGATGGGTTCCGAGGTCGGCTATCGCCGCGAGTACATTGAAAAACATGCACATGATGCACGATTCCTTGACGCTTAAGAGGAGGTAACGTGGCAGACGATATCAACAATAACGAGGGTATGGACGAGGCCGGCGACGCCGGCATGCCCGATGATCTGAAGCGCCTGCTTGCCCGCGCTGAGCAGGGTGAGGACGGCGATCCGGACGCCTATAACCCCGATGCCGATGATGATGAGGAAGAGGACGACGACGCCGAGCTCGAGGAGAGCTTTGGCGAAGTCGACCGCGGCGCCTCGGCCGGCGAGGATATCAACGGCGGCCAGCTCCAGATTTCGGAGTTCGGCCGCGAGATGAAGCAGTCGTTTATCGAGTATTCGATGTCGGTCATCACGGCGCGCGCCCTGCCGGACGTGCGCGACG